>JANOBZ010000001.1:0-24703 GCA_031411895.1 Acidobacteriota bacterium
TTGCACGGGGTCGTTTCCCGCAAAATGTGGACGGAGATTTGGCCGAACCTGCCGACGCCGGAAGTGCCGATCGGGTCGATCACGAACGGAGTCCACACGCAGACGTGGCTCTCGCCCGAGATGGGCCAGTTGTTCGATCGCTACCTCGGCATTCAGTGGGAAGCGAAGCCGACGGACTTCGCGGTCTGGAAGCGGGTCGATTCGATTCCGGATGAAGAACTGTGGCGAACGCATGAACGGCGCCGAGAGCGGCTGATCGCGTTCGCCCGCGGTCGCCTAAAGATTCAGTACAGCCGACGGGGCGCTCCGCCTGCGGAACTCGCGGCGGCTCAGGAGGCGCTCGATCCGGAAGCGTTGACCATCGGCTTCGCTCGCCGATTTGCGACGTATAAGCGCGGGGACATGGTCTTCCGCGATGTCGCCCGGCTTTCGGCCCTGGTCAACAGTACGGAACGTCCGATCCAGTTCGTCTTTGCCGGCAAGGCCCACCCGAAGGACAACGGCGGGAAAGAACTCATCGCCAAGGTGGTACTCATGGCCCGCAAGCCGGAGTTCCGCCGGCGCGTGGTGTTCCTCGAAGACTACGACATGAACGTCGCCCGGTACCTGGTGCAGGGCGTGGACGTTTGGTTGAACAATCCTCGCCGACCGCTCGAAGCCTCGGGCACGAGCGGGCAGAAATCGGCGATGAACGGCGGCTTGAATTTCTCTATTTTAGACGGCTGGTGGATCGAAGGCTACAACGGCACGAACGGTTTCTCGATCGGCGAGTTAAACGTCGGCGAAGATCAGGACGAGGTTGATGCGGCAGATGCCGAATCTCTCTACAGTTTGCTTGAGAACGAGATCGTTCCGGCGTTTTACGGAAAAGGCGAAGACGGTTTGCCGACCGAATGGATTCGGCGAATGAAAGACGCGCTTACGACGCTGACGCCGCAATTTTCGAGCGACAGAATGGTTCGCGACTATCTCGAACAGATTTACCGCTAACACTTCGCGAATGTTATGATGGATAAACGGCAAGTGATTTGCCGTTTATCCGTTTTATTTTTCGGAGACAAGAATATTATCAAGGATTTCAAGGGTAAAAATAATTAGTTATGGCAAATTTTATAGAACTCAACTCAATCGAAAAGCTGGAAGAACTTTTTGAACAATCGAACGAAACGCCGGTTGTTTTATTCAAACATTCGACAACCTGCCCGATCAGCGCGGGCGTCTATCAGGAAGTTTCAGGTTTCGGCGGCGAAGTAAATCTCGTCATTATGCAGAAGGCGCGCAATATTTCGAACGAAATCGCGAGCAAAACCGGTATTCGCCACGAATCGCCGCAGGCAATCGTGATCAAAAACGGCAAACCCGTCTATCACGCATCGCACTTCGACATCACGGCAGAAGACGTTGAAAACAGTTTAGAAAAGTAGTGGTCAGTGGTCAGTGGACAGAAAAAAGCCCACCGACCACTGACCACCAATCACCAATATGATCGAACCGGTACAAATCATCGAAGAAAACGAGCGCGAAATCTCGATTACGTGGTCTGACGATGCGGAAACGCGCTACGAAGCCGCGCAGCTGCGGCGAAGCTGTCCGTGCGCGTCGTGTGTTAACGAATGGACGGGCGAGAAAATTCTTAAAGAAACGAGTGTTTCCGATGACATCGTGATCGATTCGACTTCGGTCGTCGGTCGCTATGCGCTCAACTTTCACTTTTCCGACGGACACGAAACCGGCATCTATTCCTTTCAATTTCTTCGCAAACTAGCCGAATAACCTGTTTCATTTATCATTTATCATTTATTTTTTGTCATCGGAACTGATTTTGGTCAAACGGTAAATGAAATATAATCGAAATTAAGTCTTTGTTAAATGATAAATGTTCAATGATAAATGGTAAATGTAAATGATGAATGAAAAAGATATTTTTGACGAAAAACAGGAAACCAAAAAAGCCACCTTTTCCTGTCCCAGCTGCCGCGAACGCAATGAATACGACGTCCGCTGGCTGACACGCACGAAAAAGAAAAACGCGCCGCGTCACTTGAATCAGCAGGATCAGGCGCGCTTCCAGAAATCGCGCGATTACATGGTGCGCGTTGACGACCAGCTGATGTGCAAAAATATGCGCTGTCGCAAACGTTTCGATATTCCGTCGTCGCAGACCGTTGTTTTTATTTAATAAGAAATGTTTTAACGCAAAGTCGCAAAGATCAACTGGTAAATTTTCGAAAAGTGCTCGATTGGATGTTCGTTGCCAGCCGGTAATTCACCACATACATTATTTAAAGACCTTTGCCCCTTCGCGTCTTTGCGTTATCAAATTAAACTTTTTCCTTTCCGTCTTGCGGTATGCTATTCTTTAGTTACAAACAAGGGGAATTTATGAATAATCAAGAGGGTGAAAATATGATTTCAGGAAAAGATTTGGAATTTTACGAAAACGAGGAGCCGCCAAACGAAGAAATTAAGGAATTTATGGACGACGAAATCGCACACTCGCCGCAGGCTCCGCAGGAATTGACCGAAAGACTTCAGGAACACAACGCGACCAGTCCGGCAGACTCGGGCGGCGACATTGACGCCGATTGGGAAGAAACCAACGACGACGGCGCCGAAAGCTTTGCCGGACACAACCCGACGCCCGATCAATCCGACGTTGAAGAAAACGCGCACGCGATGGGCATTGATTTTGAGGACAACGAACCGCTCGATTTTCTCGAAAAAATGGAAAAACGCGACCGCGACCGTTTCGAGCTCAACGAAAACTCGAAAACCGGCGGCGATATGATCTAAACCAAACAATTTTTAATAGAAAAAGCATCGAAGTTTACAACGGCTTCGATGCTTTTTTATTTTGACTAAATTTGAAATTAATCTTTGTAAATCTCCACAACGGGTTTGCCTTCGCCGTTGATGTATGCGCGATACATTCCGTCGGAATTGAACGATATGCCCATGTTTCCGAACTTGTCCATCGCGATCACGCCGCCGTCGCCGCCGAGTTTGCCGACTTTCTGCATGACGGTATCAGCCGCCTGTTGAACGGGCAGAAGACGATATTCCATCAGCGCCGAAATGTCGCGCGCGACGCCGATGCGGATAAAATACTCGCCCCAGCCGGTCGCCGAAATGCCGCACGTATCGTTGTTTGCATAAGTTCCCGCGCCGATGATCGGAGCATCGCCGACGCGCCCGTATTTTTTGTTCGTCATGCCGCCGGTCGAAGTCCCCGCCGCGATGTTGCCGCTTTTATCCAAAGCGACCGCGCCGACCGTGCCGAAACGATTTTCCGGCAATTTTTGGGATTCGGTCATTCGCGCGTAAAGCGGATTGCGGAGCATAAAATCGTCTAAAACATTGAGCGAAACCGTTCCGTTTTTCTTTTGTTTCGCGTCGCGTTCTTCCTTTAATATTTTCTGCAAAGCGTCCCAGCGATCCTGCGTCCAGAAATATTTTTCCGGAACAAGCTCGATGTTTTGCTCTTTCGCGAATTTTTCCGCGCCGTCGCCGAACATCATCACGTGCGGCGATTTTTCCATCACCGCGCGCGCTAAAGTGATCGGATTTTTGACCTTATGAAGTCCCGCAACCGCGCCCGCACCGAGTGTTTTGCCGTCCATTATCGAAGAATCGAGCTCGTTTTTCCCGTCGTTCGTAAAGACCGCGCCTTTTCCGGCGTTAAAAAGCGGCGAATCTTCGAGAATCCGAATCGCGATCTCGACCGCATCGAGCGACGATTTGCCGTCCTGTAAAGCCTTGTAGCCCGCGAGCAGCGCTTCTTCGAGTTTGCGGCGATATTCGGCTTCCTTTTCGGGCGTGATGCTTCCCTTTTTAATAACGCCCGCGCCGCCGTGAATGATAAATCCGAGACGCGGATTTTGCGGCGATTGAAGCTGTTTCATGTCCGCATAACTGCCCTTCTGTGCCGCGACCGGAAGCACCAAAAGAACGTATATCAGCAGAACCGAAAGTATTTTTTTCATTTATTTTTACTCCGTGAAAAGTTTGGACTCAAGGGAAGATTAACATAAATAAAAAAACGGGTAAATCTACCCGTAATGCAAAGATTGACGAACAATCGGCGACGAAATTTTATGAAATTATGTAAGTTTTTCACTTACGGAACATAGATATTCAGAATCTCTGGCTTTTCAAAACAATCGGTTTGAACCTTTTTCTGCTTTTCGACCGGTTTGTGAAATTTAAAGGCTTTAATGCCCGAATCGAGACCTAAAACTTCCCTGTAAATAAAGAGGTGAAAATCATTCGTCAGCCAGTTCCAGTCGTGTTCCTCGTAATGCTTTTTCAAAATGGATTTCGGAAACGAAAATTTTACGTATTCGGAGATTTCCTTCAGATAAAGCGAATCGAGATTAAACTCCTTCAACCTTTTTTTGGTCAAAAAGAAGTATTTTTGCGAATGAACAAAATAATCAAAATCGCTGTCGGCGTAAATTTTCATCTCCAGATCGAACAGAAACGAGATCGTGTGGCGAAAATGATTCGAAGTAACCGGAATAAATTTATGCGGCAAAAGAGTTCCGAGCCAACCGCTCAAAGCGTTAAAGCTGATGGCGCGTTTCGCAAAATCCTTTTGATTCCAGTTGAGAAAAATCAACTCTTTAAAGAGTTCGGCGTCGGCTTCCGAAAGCGGTTCGCTGAACTTTTTATTTCCCGTTCCGGGCAAAAATTGTATTCCACTGATTTTCGTATCGGCTGACTTATAGTAATAATCTTTTTCCTGCACGCGGCGGCAAATCTCGAAAACCGTCTTCGCACTTTGGATGTTCAGCTTGATCCGGCGGCTGAGAATATTGGCAAAATAAAATTTCGGTAGTTCCTTCTGTGTCCAGAAAGTCCGGTCGCAATGCCTTTTATAATTACCGAGGCATTCGGTAAATTTACCCAAATTAAGTATTGACATCGGGGGACAATCAACTCCTTATAATAAAATATGAAAGCAATCCGACCCCGGATGAATTTCCAAAAGCCTTTTGCCTGTTAAATTTTCCTGTACCGCTGATAAATATTTAATTAGAGCCGTTTTCCATAAACGGTTTGAGTTTCCTGAGGTTTTTCGCCCGGTTGAGGTAAAAGATAAAATAAGATTTTTAGAACTTTAAAGCCTGAAACCAAATTTTCGGGATGGAAAGAATTTTTTGGGTGCCGGTTGTGTGTGCGCGGCGCGTGAAAACATTGTAATTTTGCTTTTCGATGGCGTCGAGGATTTTTGCGTAAATCCGCGCGGCGAGCAGCACCGTAAAGCGCGAATCTTTTTCCAAAAACGCGATGCCTTTTTCGCCGTTTCGATAATATTCGCGCGCCCGTTCGACCTGAAACCGCATCATCGCGGCAAAATTCTCGTCGAATTCGTTTGCGAAGATTTGTTCTTCGCTGACGCCAAATTTTCGCAGATCTTCCTGCGGCAGATAAATTCTGCCCATCGCGGCATCTTCCTTAACGTCGCGCAAAATATTCGTCAACTGCATTCCGATGCCCATCGCTTCGGCGTATTCAAGCGCGATTTCGTCGGAAAACCCAAGAATTTCCGAAGACATCAAACCGACCGTCGAAGCCACGCGGTAACAATAGATGTAAAGTTCTTCGAAGGTTTCATAACGTTTAATCGTTGTGTCCATCAAAACGCCCTGAACTAATTCGAGCGGCAATTTTTGAGGAATTTTGTAGGTTTTTAAAAGGTCTTGCCACGCGCGGAAAACCAGAATTTGGTTTTCGGTTTTTGGTATTTGGTTTTCGGCTTCCGGCTTATCTGAATCAATTTGTGAATAGATTTCATTTAAGAAATTTCGCCAGCGTTCGACCGCTTCGATCGCTTCGATTTGGTCGCCGTCGCCGATTTCGTCAATTTCGTCGTCAACATGGCGGCAGAAAGCATAGATCGGATAAACGGCGCGCTGTTTTTTTTTCGGCAAAAATTTGGCGGCGAAATAAAAACTTCGAGCGTGAAGTTTCGTCACGCTTTCGCAGTAGGAATAGGCTTTTTCAAGTTCTGTCGACATAAAAAACTTTAAGCCTTTCGTTCCGCCATATAATCGGTTAATTGAACGAGACAGCCGCGCGCGGCAGACGGCTGAAAGTTTTCAGTGAGAACGCGTTTTGCTTCCTCGATAATTTTCTGAAGCTGAAGACTTGCCGTCTGTTTTCCTTCATTAATGGCAAATGTTTTCTGCTCGTCGCCGAAAACGCGGGCGTCTTCTTCGAGATCAATCAAATCGTCGCTTAATTGATAAGCGTCGCCCAAGAGTTCGGCAAAACGCGAAAGCGCTGCGAGATCGAAATGACTCGCGCCCGCGAGAATCGCGCCGACGCGCAAACTGAGCCGCATCAGCGCCGACGTTTTGAGATTTCTGACCGATTCAAAGTTTTGGGAATTTTCGCCAACGCTGACGCCTTTCGCGAGCGCCAGATCAACCGATTGCCCGCCGATCATTCCCGACGCGCCGATGCATTCGACGAGTTCGGCGTGCGCAAGCATCGCGCGTTCGGGTAAATTCGCGTGATTGACGAAAACGAGCGCATACGAAGCGTTCAGAAAACCGATCGCGACTAGAACCGCCAAGCCTTCGCCGAATTTTTCGTGCAGCGATGTTTTTCCCCGTCGTTCCGGCGCGTTGTCCATACACGGCAAATCGTCGAAAATCAGCGAGCTTGTATGAATAAATTCGCCCGCGACCGCCGCCGGCATTATCATTTCGGGTTTTCCGCCGAAAAGCTCCGCGCCGAGCAAAGTTAAAACCGGACGAAGACGTTTTCCGCCCGAAAAAAGCGCGTATTCGACCGCTTCGTTAAACTGCGTTTCGATTTTCGACGGCGCAAGCGGCAAATGTTCGCGCAGAGATTTTTCGATCTGCGGGCGATGTTTTTCGACGTATTGCCAGAGTTCGGCGATTTCCTGCTTTTCTTCAATCATTTTCGAGAGTTTGGTTATAAAATTCTTTTGCCCTGATAGCCAAATCGTTCGAAACCGTCACGCGAAACGGATGTTTGGCGATAAAACTTTGTAATCGCACGACTTTCGAGCCGAGTTTTTCAAGGTTTTCGGCAAGTTTTTCGTCCGACATTTCGACGATGCCGAATTTATCAGCCGCGCGTTTGAAAGCGCCGCGCAGACGATCTAATGCCAATTCCCTTTCGGCTAAGACCTTTTTGCGCGCTTGAAAATCGCCGAGCGCGTAAAGCAAAACCTTTTCGGTTTCGGCATTTTCCGTCTGCGGCTCAAAAAGTTTAGGCTGATTCATATCGTTTTTTCAACATTTTAACATAGCTGCAACTTTGGACTATCATTTTTTTAACGCAAAGGCGCAAAGACGCATTTCGATTGCGGATTTGAGATTCGGGATTGCGGATTTGCTTCGGATTAAAAGTTTAATCCGAAATCCGAATTCACAAATCTCGAATCGTTTGGCGTCTTTGCGTCTTTGCGTTAAAATTTCCTCTAAATATGTCTGAGAAAAAATATCGTGTCGGACTCGGCGTTTGCGGCGGAATTGCGGCGTATAAAGCGATCGAAGCAATGCGGCTTCTGCAAAAACAGAACTGCGAAGTTCGCGTCGCGATGACGCGTCACGCGACGGAATTTATCAAACCTTTAACTTTTCGCGCGCTCACCGATTCTTATGTTCTGGTTGATGATTACGACGAAAACAATCCCGACCCGATCGCTCATATCAATTTCTCGCAGAATATTGATCTGCTGCTTATCGTTCCGGCGACGGCAAACATTCTCGCAAAATTCGCAAACGGCGTCGCCGACGATTTTTTAAGTTCGACTTATCTGGCATCAAACGCGCCCGTAATGGTCGCGCCCGCGATGAACGTGACGATGTGGAATCATCCGGCAACGCTGCGAAACATCGAAACTTTGCAAAAAGACGGCGTTTATTTCATCGCGCCGATCGCGGGCGAACTGGCGTGTAAAACCGTCGGCACGGGAAAACTCGAAGACGTCGAAAATATCGCGGCGCAAGCGATGAATTTACTAAATTCAAAATTCAAAATTCAAGATTCAAATCTGGAAATACAGCAATCGCAGGATTTAGGCGAAGAAAGTATCCTGATAACAGTCGGCGGAACGCGCGAGGCGATTGATCCGGTGCGGTTTATCTCGAACCATTCGTCGGGCAAAATGGGCTTCGCGGTCGCCGACGCGGCAGCCAAACGCGGCGCGAAGGTAACGGTCGTCTGCGGCGTGACGACGGTCGAACCGCCGGCGAATGTCGAAGTCATCCGCGCTGTTTCTGCCGATGAAATGTTTCAAGCCGTAATGAAAGAACTTCCCCAAACCTCCGTGTTTATCGGCGCGGCGGCGGTTGCCGATTATCGTCCGCGAAATGTCGCGGACGCGAAAATCAAAAAATCCGAGCAGGACGTTTTGACTTTAGAATTAGAAAAAACGCCGGATATTTTGGCGAATGTTTCGGCAAACTGGCACAACGATCTGATCGTCGTCGGTTTTGCGGCGGAAACAAACGATGTGACAGTCTACGCCAAAGCGAAGCTCAAAAAGAAAAATCTCGATATGGTCGTCGCCAACGATATCACGCAAAAAGGCGCGGGATTTAATTCCGACACGAACATTGCGACCATTATCACGCGCGACAACGAAATCGAATTACCCTTAATGTCGAAACGCGATTTGGGCGACAAAATTCTCGACGAAGTGATAAAATTGAGAAACAAAAGTAAAAAGTAGAAAAATTAAGTGCATAAAGAATTTTCGGAAATATTAGCGGACGTTAAAGAGCAAATTTTATATTTGCAGGAACTCGGCGTGGAAAATTTGAGCGTTGATTTGCCTGCGTTTGACGATTCCAAATTCCAAGTTCCAGATTCAAAACCGCAAACAGTAAAAACCGAAACCGATATTCCGCGCGAGCGTCTGGAAAAATTCGTGCCGGATTTCGCGGAGTTGAAATCGCTAGTCGAAAAACCGAAAGCCGAAACGAACGAGCCGAAAACGAGTCGCGGCGGACTTTTGGAATCGACGAAATTATCGCGTTTGGCTTCGATGCCGAAAAGAGATTCGCTTTTTACGACAAATTCAGAACCGAGGGAAAAACCAGAAATGCCAAAACAAAAACCTGCCGAAACCGAGGATTTAAGCAAATCGTTATTTGGCGATATTTCGCAAAGCTTGCCGGAATCAAAGGAAACTATCGAAGAAATTCGTCTGGATATCGGCAACTGCACGCGCTGTCCGCTTCACGAAGGACGAACGAAAATCGTTCACACGACCGGAGATTTCGGGGCTGATTTGATGTTTGTCGGCGAGGCTCCGGGCGCGAACGAAGATGCCGAAGGCGTGCCGTTCGTCGGTCGCGCCGGACAGCTTTTGAACAAAATCATCGAAGCCATCGGATTACAGCGCGAAGACGTTTTGGTCGGCAACATCAATCGCTGCCGCCCGCCCGGAAACCGCCCCCCGACCTTGCCCGAAGCGCATACTTGCCGCCCGTTTCTGATTCGCGAGATCGCCGTCGTGCGCCCGAAAGTGATTGTCGTTCTCGGCAATACGGCGTGCCATAACCTGCTCGACACAAAAGTCGGAATCACCAAACTGCGCGGCAATTTTCAGGACTATTACGGCGTTAAAGTAATGCCGACGTTTCATCCGGCGTATCTTCTGCGCGACCCGTCGAAAAAACGCGAAACATGGGAAGACATGAAAAAAGTGCGCGATTATTTGAATAGTTTAAAGTAATGTTTGCCACGAATTACACAAATAACACGAATTAGTTAAAAATTTCATTCGTGTTATTTGTGTAATTCGTGGCTAATTTTTATGCAAAATTCACTTTTTGAAGAAAACCCGGCTGAATCGAACGAAACCGTCGAGGAAATCAATCAGGAATTGCTCGAAAAGGGCAAAACGCTTTTTCCTGACCGTTTTTTTATTTTCGGGACTGGCAAAATTGAGACGGATGTCGTAATTATCGGCGAATCGCCGGGTGCGCCGGATGCCGATTCGGAAAAGCCTTTTATGGGTCCGGTCGGCGATCTGTTGATTAAGATTTTGGCGGCGATCGGTTTGAAGCGCGAAGAGGTTTATTTAACGAATATCGTGAAATTTATTTCGGCGGGCGACGAATTGACGCCGGAAATTATCAGGTTTTTTACGCCTTTTCTGGTGCGCGAAATTCTCGCGATCAGACCGAAAGTTATTATTTCTCTGGGAAACACGCCGACCAAAGCGCTTTTGAACACGAAAAAATCCATATCGCAGATGCGCGGCGAATTTTACGATTTTCACGGCATTCGATTAATGCCGACGTTTAATCCGGCGTACCTGCTCAGAGACCCGTCGAAAAAGCGCGAAGTTTGGGAAGATATGAAAATGGTTCGCGCCGCTTTGTCGGAAAACAGTTAGATTCTCTCCGTTTTGTTTCGTCTTCTAATTGTAACGCCGAGCATTAATGCCGCGACGCCGAGAAACACAACGCCTAGGATACCGCCCGTCTGGACGAAATTTGGGTTCATAAACGCCGTCAAAAACGCCGCGAGCGAAGCCAGAAAAAGCACCACTGACGCCAATCCGATTATCTGCATAAAGCCTCCAATAAAAAAATTTCTAAGATTCAAAAAAGCTTGCGAGGTTCGGTTAAATTTATTTCGATTTGTTAAACTTGAATCTTATTATAACGCACTTTTTGCTTTTTTTGGACATATGTTTTCTATGAAACCTGAGATTTTATCGAACGAAACTATTTATCAAGGCAGAGTTTTTGATATTTCGATCGCCGAAATTCGCGAAGGCGAAACGGTTTATAAACGCGAAATCGTCAATCATCACGGAAGCGCGGTGATTATTCCGGTTTTCGAAGATATGACGATCGCGCTCGTCAAACAATACCGCCACGCCGCCGAGAAATACTTACTGGAAATTCCCGCCGGAACACTTTCGCCCGGTGAAGCGCCGGAAATCGGCGCGGCGCGCGAACTCGAAGAAGAAATCGGCGTCCGCGCGAAAACGATCGAGAAACTTTCGGAGTTTTACGTTTCGCCGGGATTTTTGACGGAAAAGATGAATCTGTTTCTCGCGACCGATTTTACCGAAACCGCGCAAAATCTGGACGAAGACGAATTTCTTTCGGTCGAAAGAATCAGTTTTCCGGAAGCATTCGAAAAAATCAGAAATAACGAGATTCAGGACGCAAAAACCATCATCGGGCTGATTTTAGCGGGCGCAAAGCTCGGTTTTCCATACGAAGCCTAACCCCGGCTTGACCTTGAAACGTATATTCGTTATCCTATCAGTTCGCTTTTTTTGCGAAAATTCCTTGTAGAGTAGGCAATTATGAGTACATATTTTCCGAGTGGAAAAGGTTTAGCGGACAACCGTAAATGGTTCGTGGTTGATGCCAAAGGCAAAACGGTCGGACGTCTCGCAACGGAAGTTGCGCGCATTCTTTCGGGTAAAAATAATCCCGATTGGACGCCGTTTTTGGATATGGGCGATCACGTCGTCGTTATCAATGCGCGTCACGTTGTTTTTAAAGGTGACAAGGTCGAGCAGAAGAAATACCGTCACCATACCCTTTACCCGGGTGGTTTGCGTGAAAAATCTGTTCGCGAAATGCTCGAAAGCAAACCGGAACGCATTGTCGAACTCGCCGTCAAAGGTATGCTGCCGAAAACAAAACTCGGCAAAGCGATGGCGAAAAAATTGAAAGTGTATGCGGATGGCGATCATCGGCACATCGCTCAAAAACCTGAATCAATTGAGATTGAAACAAAATAGAAATTAGTGAGCAGTAAGCAGTAAGCCGTTAGCAGATAAAAACTAACCGCTTACCGCTCGCCGCTCGCTGCTAACTTTAAGATATATGGCAGATATTCAGTATTACGGCACAGGTCGCAGAAAAACTTCAACCGCGCGAGTCTATCTTCGTCCGGGCAGCGGCGATATTAAAGTAAATCGTCGGAGCTTTGACGAATATTTTCCGAACGAAGCATTACGCATGATTATTCGTCAACCGCTCAGCCTGACGGACAACGTCGGCAAATTCGACATTCTCGTTAATGTTGACGGCGGCGGTACGGCAGGACAAGCAGGTGCGGTTCGTCACGGAATTACACGTGCGCTGTTGGAATATAACGCTGACTTGCGTCCGACTTTGAAAAAAGCCGGACTCGTCACGCGTGACCCGCGCCAGAAAGAACGTAAGAAATACGGACAGAAAGGAGCGCGTAAGCGTTTCCAATTCTCGAAACGATAATTGCATTTATCATTGAACATTTATCATTTATCAATCACAAAAGAATTTTTTTGGTAAATGGTAAATGGAAAATGATAAATGTTTAGACCATCGTCAAAATTTGTTGGTTTATCAATCCAATTTTGGCGAGTACAAAAACCAATAAAGGTATAGGAGATAATAGTTTGGCTACAGTAACGATGAAGGAACTCCTCGAAGCGGGCGTTCACTTTGGACACCAGGTTCGCCGTTGGAACCCGAAAATGAAAGAGTATATTTTCGGTGAACGTAACGGCATTTATATTATTGATTTACAGAAAACACAGAAACTTTTCCGCGACGCGCTGAATTATGTCAGCGGCGTCGTAGCGGAAAAGCCCAAAATGAAAATTCTGTTCGTCGGTACGAAACGACAAGCGCAGGAGGCGATCAAAGAAGAAGCCGAACGCGCGGGACAGTATTACATCAACAATCGCTGGCTCGGCGGACTTCTGACGAATTATCAGACTGTTCAGAATTCGATTCAAAAATTGAAAAATATTGAAGCGATGAAAGAAGACGGTCGCTATGATATGTTGACGAAAAAAGAACGTCTCGGTATGGATCGTCAACAGGAAGGTTTAATGAAAAACCTCGCGGGCATCAAAGACATGAAAGGTCTGCCCGATATGCTTTTCATTATTGACGTTCGCAAGGAAGAAATTGCTGTTGCCGAAGCCAATCGTCTGGGAATTCCGGTGGTCGCGGTCGTTGACACGAACTGCTCGCCCGAAGGCATTGACCACGTAATTCCGGGCAACGACGACGCGCTTCGTGCAATTCGTCTTTTTGCTTCGCGTATTTCAGATGCGATTCTCGAAGGTCAAAACTTCGGCACGGAAGGCGGTGTCGGCGCTACGACTGAAGAAGGCGGCGCGACGGAAATTAGTGAAACGGATGTTCAGGTTGCCGATAAATCGTCTGCAACTGCTGAAACGGCGAATCCCGAATCAACCGAACCGACAAGCGCAAACGAACCGGTTGCCGCCGGTGCCGATGATACAGCCGGAGCAAAACCGGAAGACGAAAAAGTGTCGTCGGAAGACATTACACCGGCTGTTTCGGAATCGCAAACGGACGGCGAATCGAAAGAAACAAACGAAGCAACCGCTAGTTAAACAAATAATTCTTAATCCTTTAAAGCGTAGCTTTTTCCGTTTGTTTACAAAACGGGCTACGCTTTTATTACAAAATTTTATAACTATTTATTGGAGTTTATTATGGCAGAAATTACAGCAAGTGCAGTAAAAGCCCTGCGCGAAAAAACCGGCGCGGGTATGATTGATTGCAAAAACGCATTGGTCGAAGCCGGCGGTGACGAAACTCAAGCCGTCGAAATTCTTCGCAAAAAAGGTATGGCAGACCGCGACAAAAAAGCCGGTCGCGTGACGGCTGAAGGCGCCGTCGGCTCGTATATTCATATGGGCGGAAAGGTCGGAGTATTGGTTGAAATCAACTGTGAGAGCGATTTCGTCGCGCGCGGTGAAGAATTTCTGCAATTAGTGAAAGACGTTGCGATGCATATCGCGGCGGCTGACCCGCGTTATACGAACCGCAGCGAAGTTCCCGCTTCGGAGCTCGAAAAGGAACGCGAAATTTTGCTCGACCAGCTTAAAAACGATCCGAAAAACGCTAACAAACCGGAAGATGTCATCAACAAGATCATCGAAGGACGTTTGAACAAATTCTACGAAGAAAGCGTTTTGGTTGATCAGCCGTTCGTCAAAGACCCGTCGAAAACGGTCGGCGAACTGGTTGGTGAAAAAGTAGTTTCGATTAAAGAAAACATCTCGGTTCGTCGTTTCGCGCGCTTTAAGATGGGCGAAGGCATCGAGAAAAAACAAGACGATTTCGCGGCGGAAGTCGCTTCGATGATCGGATAAATTTAGTTCATTGAGTTTGTCGAGTTCGTTGAGTTTATTGAGTAAAATCTTAAACTCAACGAACTCAATAAACTCGATAAACTCAACAAACTAATGGAAAAGGCTATTTTCAAACGCATTTTGCTCAAGCTCTCCGGCGAAGCTCTGATGGGCGATCAGAATTACGGCATTGATACGAAAGTAGCCGAATCGGTCGCGCAGGAAATTAAAGCCGTTCAGGAATTGGGCGTCGAAATCGCGATAGTTGTCGGCGGCGGCAATATTTTTCGCGGCGTTTCGAAATCGGCGGGCAATATGGATCGCGCGGCGGCTGATTATATCGGAATGCTCGCGACCGTAATGAATGCCGTCGTTTTGCAGGATGCGTTGGAAAAAATCGGCGTCATCACGCGGGTTTCGTCGGCGATCGACATTCCGCAGCTTGCCGAACCTTTTATTCAACGTCGCGCCGTCCGCCATTTAGAGAAAAAGCGCGTCGTTATTTTCGCCGCCGGTACGGGAAATCCGTATTTTACGACCGATTCCGCCGCCGCTCTGCGCGCGCTCGAAATCAAAGCGGAAGTGATTTTCAAAGCGACAAAGGTCAACGGCATTTATTCGGCTGACCCGATGATTTTTCAAGAAGCCGAAAAATACGATAAAATCACTTATCAGGAAGTTCTTGAAAAGCAGTTGAAGGTGATGGATTCGTCGGCGATTTCGCTTTGTATGGACAATAATCTACCGATCATGGTGTTCAATATGCGCCAGTCGGGCAATATCCTGAAAGCCGTCAGCGGCGATTTATCAATCGGAACGCTCGTTACACTGGGCGAAAAAAATCAAACAGCTTAAATTTATCAACATCTTTTAGGAAAATTATGAGTGTAGATACAGTTTTGAAAGACACTAAACCGAAAATGGAAGCGGTTATCGAAGACTTAAAGCGCAAGCTCTCGAACATCAGAACCGGTCGCGCGACGGTCGGTTTTCTCGATGCCGTTGTGGTGGATTATTACGGTTCGCCGACGCCGCTCAGCCAGATGGCTTCGGTCGCCGTTCCCGAACCGCAGCTGATTACCGTACAGCCCTGGGATATGTCGCAGCTCGGCGCGGTTGAAAAAGCGATTACTGCCGCAAATCTTGGCGTCAATCCTTCGAACGACGGCAAAGTAATTCGCTTGCCGATTCCGGCGCTTAACGAAGAACGCCGGAAACAGCTTGCCAAACAGGTGCACGAAATTGCGGAAGATCATAAAGTCGCGGTGCGCGCCGTTCGTCAGGCTTCAAACGACAATTTGAAAAAAATGCTCAAGGACAAAACGGTTTCCGAAGACGACGAGCGTTTCGGTCTTGAAGAAGTTCAGAAATTAACCAACACTTTCACGGGAAAAATTGACGAACTCGCCAAGACCAAAGAGCAGGAAATAATGCACGTTTAACGAAAGTTAAAAACGAAAAGTGGATAGTTTAAAATTAAACTATCCACTTTTCGTTTTCCGGCATTTTTACATTTTGAATGCGCCCGCAGGCAGTTCGCCATCGAGTACAATGTCTTTCGCTTTGAAATTGGCGTACGACGTAATTTGTCCCATTTCCATCCGCTGTGAAAATTTTTCGTTGATCAACACGCCGTTGAAATCTTTGTAAGAATCAATCGCGACGGCGGTCGAAACCGTCGTGCCGTTATAATCAAAGCTCGCTTCGTATTCCTTGACCAGATTCGTTTTCTCGTCAATAACAAAATCCGTGTAGTAGCCTTCGGGCGAAGTGATTCGGAAACCGCGCTTTTTCTTAAATTTTTCCGGAAGCGACGCGACGACGTAGCCTTTTTCATCTATTTTTATGAGTAACGCAAATCCGAGGCGATTCAAAGGCGGCAGATTGATGCCGCGCATCGAAGAATATGTTTCCTCGCCGTCGTAAATCTGTTTGAAACTGAAGATCGGCGGAGCTTTGATATCGAAGCTGTATTTTTCGCCCTCGTAGACGATCGCGAACGTCGCCGGAAACGTTTGTGTCGGCGAGCCGGAGATTTCCGCCGTTCCGCGCAGAACGATACTTTTCAGCTTTTTGAATTTTTCGCCGCCGACCGCCGTCAGCGAGAGTTTTGCCAGTTCGAGCGGCTGCGGAGTGTTCGCCTGAACGACGGTTACCTGGGTTTTTGCGTCCTTTTGCGCATGAACGCCGCCGACCGTCAAAAACAAGAGACACAATAAAACAACTATTCTTTTCATAATTTTCCGTTCATTATAAAACCTTCTGCCGATTTTAGCTATTCTTTTTTCGAACTGCGGTTGAATTTTCACGCAATTTTTCGCGTTATATTTAGACAGCCGAAATGATTTTTAACTTTGATTCCAAACGTTTTGCAGATAAATCAAAATACTTTGATGCAAGTTCAAAGCATTTTGATTATTAACCAAAAAAATAATTTTATATTTGTACAAGCGATTCTTTCAGCAATAGACTTCAACTATCCAACTGATACTGCGATTAAGCGCCAATTGTTTCAATAAAAAGAGGGATAAAGGTCAAGCCTTCATCCCTCTTTTTATTCCTCAGCCCGCAGTGCTACCAGCTAAAGCGCGCTTGCAGTTCGACTCGGCGATTGCCGGAGTTAGCGCCGCCGCCGAAGAATCCGAAACCGCCCGCAGTCGAAGTTGACTGACCGAAACGCGACGAACTCAGACTGCCGACCGGCGTACCGAGATTGACCGTGTTGAACAGATTGGAAAACTGGACGCCGAGCGTTAGATTGTAAGGGCTGTTGCCGCCGCCGCCACCGCCCATACCGCCGCCACCGCCGCCGCCGCCAATAACGTTGCCGCCGCCGCCGCGACGATTTCCACCACCGCCGCCGCCGCCGCCGCGACGATTACCGCCGCCCTGATTGTTGCCGCCGCCCTGTTGATTCGTGCTTGCATCCGTATTTCTTTCGCCGCCGAAACCGAACGTTTTGCTGATGTTCAGATTGACGTTGAAGAACGAAGGTCCTCTGCCGTAATTGCGCGGAATGATCGCGTTCTGGTCTTGTCCCGAAGTATCGCAGAACGAATTCGTTAATCCGCGTTCAGCACAAACCGCTGCCAATTGCGCAAATGTCGGTCGTTCGGTAAACAGCGTGTCGCCGTTCGTATCGATACCTCTGGTGATATTAAACGGTCTGCCCGACGAGGCGATGATGAACGGATTCAGACGAATATTCCACGGCATTGTGAACGAACCGCCGATAAACAAGTTATGTCTGACATCGAGCGAAGAATTGCCGTATTCACCATTTAGATCGTAGCTGTAAGCCGGAAAACTTCCCGCTCCGTCGGTGTCGCTCTTGGCATAGCCGAGACGATAATTACCGAAAAGATTGATCTTCTGGCTGATCTGTGTACGGAAGTTGAAAATCACCTGATGCTGCGTCAAAAATCCGCTCGATTCGTACTGATAAATATTTCCCTGCGTCGGGTCGGGTCGAAGCGCACCGACACAACTTATCGGCGAAGCGCAGAACGGCGCGTTGATGTTACGCGTTCGCAGCAGATGAACGTTGCGCGATGCGATGTAGAAAACCGCCATCGTCGTTCTGAACGGAAGCTGCCGCTCGACGCCGAGCGCGGTTTGAATCGTGTAGGGCGATTTCAAATCCGGCGCAACGACGCGCGTCGTGCTTGAAAAAGGAATTCCCGCCGAAATTTGCCCGACGGTTGGAACATTCGTAACGCCGCCGAGCGTAAACACGGGCTGGCTCAAAAGCGCGATCGAAGCCGCGCGAATCGCCGGATTCAAATCGTTTGCCGAAACGATGTAATTTAACTGCTGTTCACCGTCGAAACGATTCGCCTGCAGCGTAAAGTTTTCGCCGAAACGGTCGAAGAAAATCCCGATCCCGCCGCGAATAACCGTTTTCGGCTGACGCGCTCCGCCCGCGCCGGGCGACCACGAAAAGCTGAAACGCGGCGCGAAATTAAGATTGTCGCTGATGTTGTTCTGATTTTCGTAACGCAACCCGAACGAAAGCGTTAAATCCTGACGAACGCGCCAGTCGTCCGTGACGAATAGACCGAAGTCATACTGCGAAACATCAGCCAGCGGATTTCCCGCCGTGATGCTGAACTGAGTCGGGTTATAACGGCTTTCGGTCGCGCCGAGAACCTTTGCGCGATACTGTTCGATCGGCGAAACGATGCCGTCCTGATTGATATCATACTGGTCATTGGTCGCAAAAAATCCGGGGAACGTAAATGTTCCGCCGAAATTCGATTCCGAACGATCTTTCAGAGTGGTTCCGCGAAGGCGAAGACCGAATTTAACGGCGTGCTCCGAACTTTTGCCGAACGAAGTCGTCGTGTAATTCTGAAGCTCCCAGTTATTCTGGCGATTGTAGTTCAACCCGATCTGCGCGCCGCCGCCGGTAAACGCCGATGAAACATTGATCGTCGGGATCGTATTGTCGCCCGTCTGCTCGCGATTGTTAAATTCGTATGAAAATCTGGTTTCGTTGATCGTTTTCGGATTAATAATCATCGTTTCCGTCAAACGAAATTCGTTCGACGTGTTGACGGTCGAATAAGCGCGGGTCGGCAGTGAAATATCGCCGACGCCCTGATTTTCGACCGTTGCGCGGTTAAAGCTGTAACGCGCGACGAGCGTGTTTTTATCGTTGATCGCGTAATCGAAACGCGGGCTAATCGAAAAGCGTCGGTTCGGAACCGTGAATTCCTGCTGAAACGGGGTGATGTTAAACGACGGGTCTAAAATCGTCGCGTTGATCAGCGCGCCGTTGTCGAGCTCGCGGTTGGTAACGTCAATAAAAAACGACGCTTTGCCTTTGATCACCGGTCCGGAAAGATTTCCGCCGTAAAATCTGGTCTGCGATGCCGCGCGGTTGCTCGCAAACGGGTTTCGCGAATTTAAGGCTTCATCGTTGAAATTTAAGAAACCGTTTCCGCGCCAGCGGTCGGAACCGGGTTTGGTCAAAATCTCGATGCGTCCGAAACCTAAACGGTCATATTCGGCTGAAAACGGATTCTGGTTAATGCGGATTTCGCGAATCGCGTCCTTCGGCGGAATTCGTCCGCCGGTGAATCCGTCAATGTAAATTTGTCCGCCGTTCGGTCCCGCACCGGCGCCGGCTAACGCCTGCAAAGCCGATTCGAGCTCTTCCGGGTCGTCGGGTAATGCTTCTAAGTCCTCTTCCTTTAAAACGGTCGTGCCCGCGCTGTTGTTCGGGTCGTTGTCAACCTGACCGCCGGCGTTGATGTCAACGTTTTCGTTGACCGCCTCGACCGTCAAAGCAATTGTCAATTCCTGTTTTTGACCGGCTGTAATCGTGACGTCCGCCTGTTCATACAAGCCGAATTTCGGCGCGACTACCCGGACAATGTAGGTTCCCGGCGCGAGCCCGTTGATGGTAAATTCGCCGTCCTTATTAGTAATCGCCGATTTTTCCTTGGCATTGGCATCAACTGCGATAACATTCGCGCCGACCACGACCGCGCCGAGGCTGTCGTAAACTTGCCCGCTTAAACTTCCGTTTTGCTGTGCCGAAGCACTTGAACTTATAAGCAGTAATATAAAACTTATAAAAGCAAATGATCTGATTTTTCTCATGTTAATTTCCTGCAAAATAAAATTTCGGAGCGCATATTACTGCTTAAAAATTATTACGCTCCTTTTCTTAATAAAAATTTTTAATTTCCACCGAAGCCGTCGAGTCCGGGAATAGTGAAATTCGAATTACCGCCGCCGCCGCCGCCGCCGCGATTGCCGCCAGCCTGCTGCATCTGTGCTCTTCTAATAAAAGGCTCGATGCCCGAAACCAATTTGATCGCTCTGATACGGCTCGGGTCGCTGCTTTTCGCGCTCGAAACGGCGATCTGGTCGCCGACTTTCAAGTCCGCGATTTTAACGGTCGGAAAACGGTCGAGCATATCGTCAAAGCTTGCGCCGCCGCCCGCACGAAAACCGCCGCCCTGTCCCGGGGTTTGTCCCGGCGTCGGCGGATTCTGCTGCGTGTTGGTTTGTCCCGGCGTCGGCGGGCGCATACCGTTACCCTGACCGCCGCCACCGGCTTGCGCGCCTGACAATCTCGCCGCCATTTCAGGTGGAAACTGTTTCAGAAGCGAAGCGTCGGTAACGACGACGATAACATCTTTTTTGGTTTGAAAATCGTTAATTGTAATCTCGTTTTTTTCAACATTGATTGCGGTAATCGTTCCGCCGACGGTCTTAAACGCGCCGGTCACGATTTTATCAGCCGTCATCTCGCTGCCGTCCGTGTTTTTATCGCCGAGAACGCGAATCGAGTCGCCGATTTCGATCTCGGTCAGGACACTTTTCTTCGCATCCTTGAGTTGGACGGTTTCCGACGTGTAGCGATAATACTGAATTTTGTCCTTCGGTGTTACGGAAACGATTCGTTCACCGGCAAGTCCGCGCACCGAAACTTTTATTACTTTCGACACTAGATCATAGGAAATAACCTGCCCCGCGATTCCGCGCATTCGCCAATCTTCCATGTCTTTCGCATCTTTGCTGGCAAATGTCGTTTTTGATATCAAATAAACCGATTTGGCGGGAATTGATTTTTTATCTTCGGAAAGCATTCCGGTAACGATCAATTTGTCGCCGACTTTGATATCCGAAAACGCCGCCGGAACAGCGGCTTTCGTTGAGAAATTATCGGGCGGAACGCTGAAATACTGCGTCTTGGGCGATAAAACAACGTCAAGATTGCCATTGGCTGTTTTCAGAACTATTTTGCCGCTGTCAATCGAACCTACTTCCCCGCTGATCGTGCTTGGCTTTACCGGAGTGGTTTGACCAAAAGCCGTCAGGCTAAATAGACCGAATATTAAAATTACTGCTGATAAAAATATATTTTTACGCATTTTTGTTACCTAATTGTTAAAAGTTTAGAATTTATACCGCCTTTTATACGCAACCAAACAATCAAAAGTTGCCTTTTGAATTCAATTAATACAGACGCTATTTCTTGTTAAAAGGTTTAACCAAATATGTAAAGAATTGTAAATTATTATGAAATAAGGAGAATTCGTGTTTTTTGAGCAACTTTTCGAAGGGTTTTTAGACGTTTTGCCAGCTATTTTTCGTCCGCGCCGTAAAAACTAGTCCGATGCTCACCGAAAAGAGCAAAAGCAGCGCAAAAGTCCAGATATATGGAACCGAAAGAATAACCGTCCACGCGATCACGCCGAGCAGAATTGCGACCGTTTCCGAATGTTTGCTTTCCGGCAAGAGATACTTTTGCAATAACTTCCCGGTGCTGACCTGAAGCGCGACGCGCCCGAAAACATACGCGAGAAAAAGCAGAACGATTACCATCAGACTGATTATTCCGCTCAGATAACCCGGCAGAAACGCGACGCTCAGCATAATTCCGATCGTCGTCAACAAAAATCCCGAAAAGCCGATTCCGACAATCTTTAGACTCGAAAGCTGAAACCGGGCGACCGCGCGGCTGATCGCGCCGGGTGAAATAGTCGTAAAAAAGAACGAGATCAGAAACCAGAAAAGAATCGAAACGATCCGCTGCGCGAGAAATCCCCAGGTCAGAGTCGGCGAAAAAATAGCCGACGGATTTTGGGCAAAATTTCGAAGTTCTTCCTCGAAAATGCCGACGATAACCGTTTCCTTTTCGGCATTTCGCAAAGGTTTCAGCGTTTCCGGCTGATAAGTTCCGCCGAGCACGATCACGTCGCCGCCGATAAATGCGCCCTCTTTTTGAATGACCGACCCGCCGAGCGTGCCGACATCGCCGTCAACCTTTCCCTCGATCGTCACGTTTCCGCCGAAAACAAAAACTTCCTTTGCCTGTTGTTTGACGATGACATTTTTGCCGAACGAAAAAACCTGCGTATCGGCGTTGCCTTCGATAATCAGCGTCTGCTGGTCTTCGGTCGTGGTGATGTTCGGAGATTGCGCGAATATTACGAACTGAAAAAGAAGAATCGCGAGCATTCCGCCGGTAAATTGCCAGAATGGAATTTGCGGAAACGTAATTCGACTGATTGTGACGCGTTGAAAACTCACTTTTCGCGAAATTATTAAAAACGTCTGTGCCGGGACATCAGCCGTGAAAAAATTAAGAATGAAACGACAAAACAAATCCCGAGCAAAGCTGCCGAAATTGTCGATTTAAAGACAAATTGCAGAGAGAATGCGCGAAAAATTACGGCAGCGGCAATCGAAATATCGTGAACCAGATGCACAAAGAAACCGCCGACCGCGATAAATTTTTCCGTAACCGTGCCGAACGACGCAAAAGTTTTTGATGTTTCCGCGCCGAGTCCGATGAATATCAAACCGAACAGCGCGACGCAGACGAGCAGCGCGCGGTTTCGTTCGCGCGGGCAGCGCAAACCCTGCACGTTGCTTTCGGCATTGGCGACGACAACCTTCGTAAAATTTTCGGGCAGCTCGATTTCATCTTCGTTTTCAAGTGCGAAATCGAGCGCGCAAAGCAATTTTTTCTGCTCGTTAAGTTCGACTAAACAGGTCGGACACCCGGCAAAATGCAGTTCCAGATCGAGTTCCTCGCGCGGATCAAGATCGCCGTCAATATACGAGGCGATTTCGCTGCGCGGGCAATCGGTCTGAATTTTCGAGGTTTCCTGATTCATTTCCAAATAAAACTAAATTCCCGTAAATCCTCGTTCGATAAAAATATCGCGCATCATCTCGCGTGCTCTGAACAGACGGTTTTTGACCGTTCCGAGCGGCAGATTCGTGATTTCGGCAATCTCGTCGTAGCTTAAATCTTGCGCGTGACGCAGCAGAATCAATTCGCGGTAAACCTGCGGCAGACATTTAACGACCGTTTCGATCTCGGTTCGCCATTCGCTTCTTTCACGATCTTGTTCGGGTGTCGGGTTCGGGCTTTCGATTTGCAGTTGATACGCGCCGTCTTTGTTTTCGGTCTCGATGCTTTGCTCGTTCGGCGAGCGGCGGCGAATGTGATCGATCGCCGCGTTGTGCGCGATGCGGTAAAGCCAGGTCGAAAATTTATACTCCGAACTGTAACGACTGAGCGAATTATAAACTTTGATAAAAACTTCCTGCGTTACGTCGAGCGAAGCGTCATAGTCGTTGAGCATCCGGAAAACGTAATTTGTAATCGGACGCTGATAGCGGCGGACGAGTTCTTCAAAACCGTCTTCACGCCCGCTGATCGCTTTGGCAATCAGCTCGACATCGGTCAAACTCTGGATTGTATTTATTGCAATTGCTTTGGAAATCATGACGCCAAGTTACTACGGTAGTTTTATCAGAAAAGTTTCAAATCAGAAAGCCGAAAATGATTTAAATTTTTCCGATCTTGTTTTACCGTCGTGAAAAGGCGCTACATAAACTTCCAATTTATATTCGTGTATATATTCGTGCGGTCTAAAAATTCTCAGCCGTTGGCATTCGCCTTGTCGCCGAGGTCGTTTTTGGCTTCTTCGCGTCCCTGCGGGGTTTCGTTGCGGTCAACATTACCAGCATTGTCACGCTCGTTCGCATCGCCTTCGGTTTCGTCGCCGCGCAGCGTTTCGCGCTGAATTTCATCAAAGTCTTTCTGGCTCGCGGCTTCTGCCAATTCCTCTATGTTCCAGCCTTCGCGGCTTGTTTTGTCTTCCTGCATAAAATTCACCTTAAAATGTTTAGCATTTGAAGCCTGGATTCCCGACTGAGAATCCAAACTTCAAATGCCGTTACCTTCCCCTTGCTCGTTTGTAAAACTAAACTTCCCTTGCTCGTTAAAACTTAAAAATTTCTCTAAACGGTTAAACCGTCGCGTTTTTCGAGAATGTCGCGCAGCCACCATTCCTGCTTTTCGTGAATTTGGACGAATGTCGTCAAAACGTCCGCCGTGCCGGGATCGTCGGCTTCGTCGGCGACTTTAATCGCCTCGCGCATTTCCTTGATAATCTGCAAACTGTTTTGATTTGCCTCGCGAATCATCTCGCGCATATCCGTGCTTTGCGCGGCTGAACTGATCGAAGCGGTCTGCAAAAATTCTTCGATCCGCGAAACCGGATTTTGTCCGATCATTCTGACTCTTTCCGCCATTTCGTCAATCGTTCCGTAAATTTCCTCGGCAAATTCATCGAACAGCCGGTGCAGATCGCGGAACAGCGGTCCGAATGTCTGCCAGTGATAATGTTTGTAATTCAAATATAAAATAAACGCGTTTGCGACCTGCTTCTGCAAGCCCGTCACGATCGCGTCGTTCGGTTTATTATGCGTGTTTAATTTTTCTGCTAAATCTGCTTTCGGTTTTGCTTTTTTAGTTCCCGTTTGTGCCATTTCCTGCTCCTGATTAATTTGTAAAAAACACTTCTCACAATCCGGTTTCAACTTCCGTGCCAAATTGAATTTCCTTAATATTTCTTCATCTTTAAATGTTTTATATAAATTTCACTTTTATTACTGAATTGAAACCGAACACTCAGCTCGACTTTATCCAATTCAGGAAACGAAGCACAAAGTATCGGTCAAACATTCCAGATATTGGCGCGGTATTTTTATCATCTCGACCTCCGCACCTGTTGTTTGAAAACTTTGCCACTCCCATATTTGTTGCCTTAC
>JANOBZ010000002.1:0-3493 GCA_031411895.1 Acidobacteriota bacterium
GTTCCGCCGATGCTGATCGGGCGCGGCGTTTCGGTTTTTTCGGTCGTTATCGTTTTGATTTTGCTGCTCGTCTGGCGCGTTTTGATTCATCTTTTAACCGGACATCCGGGAATCGGCGAAAAAATTCTGGTCGTCGGAACCGGCAAATCGGCGACCGATACTGCCGAAGCGGTTTGGGAAAGGCGCGACGCAGGTTATCGCATCGTCGGATTCGTCACGGAAAACGGCGCGAAACCGCACACGAAAATCGGTGAATCGGAAATCGTCGGAACGGTTGACAATCTCGAAAGCATCATAAAAAGCGAAAAAGTTGACCGTATCGTCATCGCCGTGCGCGAACGGCGCGGAACTTTTCCGACCGAAACGCTTTTGAAAATGAGTCTCGCCGGGGACGTTAATATCGAAGAATGCACGTCGTTTTTCGAGCGCGTGACCGGAAAAGTGCATATTGATATGTTGCGCCCGTCGTGGCTGATTTTTGCCGGACGTCCGAAAGATACGCGCCTGAAAACCGCTTTTCGCGAAACGATTCATCGCGGGTTGGGACTAATCGGACTCGTTTTATCTTTGCCGATCGCGATTTTGACGGCGATTTTGATCAAGCTCGAATCGAAAGGCGCGATTTTTTACCGGCAGGAACGCGTCGGTAAAAACGGCAGGATCATTAAAGTCATCAAGTTTCGCTCGATGCGCACCGACGCCGAAAAAGACGGCGTGCCGATCTGGGCAACCGCTTCGGACGACCGCGTGACGCGCGTCGGACGCGTCATCCGCAAGATTCGCGTTGATGAGATTCCGCAGTTTTGGAACATCATCAAAGGCGAAATGAGCTTTGTCGGACCGCGACCGGAACGCCCGCATTTTGTTGCCCAACTGGCGGAGGAAATTCCGTTTTACGAGCATCGCCATCTGGTCGCGCCGGGTTTGACGGGCTGGGCGCAGATCAAATATCCATACGGCGCATCGGTCGCCGACGCGCGCCAGAAATTGCAGTACGATTTGTATTACATCAAAAATCAAAGCCTCGCGCTGGATTTGGTAATTGTTTTTGAAACCGTCAAAACGGTTCTTTTCAGCAAAGGCGGGAGATAAATTCAATTAAAAATCGAGAATTAAAAAATAAAAATTTTAACTCTGAAATTTGGAATTTGAAATCCGATAGACGTTTATTGAAGCGGAGATAAGAAAGATGAAAGCGGTAAAATGTTTGCAACGATTTGGTTTTATTCTGGCGGTCGGTTTGATTTTCGCGTTCGGCGTTTACGCGCAGCCGGAAAATCCGAAAACCCGCGAGCGCGTCGCGCCGAATGATACAAAAACCGATTCGACCGACGCGAAAACCAACGAAAAACCGGAACCCGTCGCGACGCCGACCCCGACGCCTGCGACCGACAATAAAACTCCAGACGAAAAAACCGAGGAAGCCGAGATCGTTGTGCCGTATTACAACAATTATCTGCGCGAATACCGGCTCGGACCGAACGACATTATCACGGTCGAGGTTTTCGGGCAGTGCCCGGATTACTGCAAAACCGGCATCACCGTTCCGCCGACGGCGCGTATTTCTTACCCGCTGATTCGTGAAGGCATTTTGGTCGGCGGCAAAACCGTCGAGGAAGTCGCCGAGGAAATCACCAAAAAGCTCGACGAATATATCATCGAGCCGAAAGTTACCGTCACGCTCGACAAGGCGATGTCGGTTCGCTACAGCGTGATGGGCAAGGTCAACGCGCCGGGAATCCGCATCATGGATCGAAAGGTAAGTCTTTACGAAGCGATTATCGAAGCCGGCGGCATCAGCAAAGACGGCGATAAAAAGAAAGTCGCAATCATCAGCTACGACGCGCAGGGCAGGCTGACGCGCAAAGACATTAATCTCGGCGAGCTCGAAAGCGGCAAAATTCCGATGGTTTTCCTAAATCCCGGCGATCAGGTTTTTGTCGGCGGAAAAGGCTTTACGTTCAGCAAACTGCTCGACGTTTTAGGCAAAGCAAGCGCCGTCCGACTGCTTTTCGGCAGCCCGTTCTAAAGAATTTGCGATTTTGGATTTGCGATTTGCGATTGTTTTTTCAGTCGTCGAATCGCAATTTTTCTTTAATAAAATGATTTCGTTGAGGGAAATTTTTATCATTCTGGTTTGTCTCGCCTGTTTTCAAACTGTCGATGCAGGCTGGACGAAACAAAACGCAAACACGCTGGCGTGGCTGCACGACATTCATTTTTTTGATGAAAATCACGGAATTATCGCCGGCAGCGGCGGCATATATCTCGAAACTCGCGACGGCGGAAAAACGTGGACGAAGCGCAAAAAATTTACAACCGACAAAATCCTGCAAATATATTTTTCCGATGATTATACGGGCTGGCTCTTGTGCGAGCGCGATCCTTACAGTCGCGGCGCAAACGCCGTGTCTTATTTGATGAAAACGACCGACGGCGGGACGAGTTGGGAAAAAGTCGAATTCCGCGACGCCGGACGTACGCGCGTCACGAAAATTTTCTTTAACCGGAAAGGAAAAGGCTTCGCCATCGGCGAAAGCGGCGCGTTTTTTGAATCAAACGAGGATGGCTCGTGGGAAAAATCGCCCTCGCCGGTTCGTTATCTGCTGCTCGACGGCACGTTTTTCGACGATTCGAACGGCGTCGTCGTCGGCGCGGGCAGCAGCGTCTATTTTACCGAAAACGCGGGCGCGAACTGGAATCAGGCGAACGTTTTCAGCAAAAATCCGGCGAAATTAAATTCGGTTTTTTTCGTTGACCGGAAAAACGGCTGGACGGTCGGCGCGGGCGGAAAGATATTTCAAACCTTAAGCGGCGGAAAAACGTGGCGCGAACAGAATTCGGGTATGAGCGCGGATTTACGCGGCGTTTATTTCAAAAACACGTCGGAAGGCTGGGCAATCGGCGATCAGGGCACGATTCTGCATACGCAAACCGGCGGAAACGTCTGGGTCGCGGAAGAAACAAAAGTAAAACACCGGCTCGAAAAAGTCTTATTTGCGGGCAAAAAAGGTTTCGCAGTCGGTTTCGGCGGCACGATTCTCGTTTACGGCGCTACAGGTTATCAAAATCAATCATCGGTTAAACCGGTTTTGCTGAAAAGAAATCAGTGAAATCTTTCGGGCAAACTTGACAGGCGAAGCGAAATTTTCGTAGTATGACAATTCGCTCTTTTGAAAAAATGAGCGTGTTTTTTTGAAATAAACGTGCCGTTTATTGAAACCGGAAAAGTTTTACGGGCATGTACGTCAATTGGTAGACAGCCTCCCTTACAAGGAGGAAGTTAGGGGTTCGAGTCCCTTCGTGCCCACCATGATAATTTGTGATTTGTGATTTGTGATTGCGGATTTGGAAAACGATGAGATTTTATTTCAATCCGAAATCGTCAATTCAGAACCCCAAATCAAGATGCGGAGTCGTAGTTCAGTTGGTTAGAACGCCAGCCTGTCACGTTGGAGGTCGCGGGTTCGAGTCCCGTCGGCTCCGCCATTAA
>JANOBZ010000003.1:0-1634 GCA_031411895.1 Acidobacteriota bacterium
CGTTCGAGATTTTGTCAAAAGCGTTGAAGGTCGCGGAAGAAGCGGTTAAAATCGATTCCGCAAACACGCAGGCACGGCAAAATCTGGCGAAAACATACTCGGCGCTTGGCTTGAACGCCAATTATTTGAAGCGAACTTCCGACGCCGTCTCGTTTCTCGAAAAATCGCTCGCCGAATTCGGCGAGTTGGAAAAAGCGGAACCCGACAATCTGACTTACAAGGACGACATCGGCAGAAATCTGACTCAGCTCGGCTTAACAAAATACCGGCAGCGTGATTTCGCGGGCGCGCTCGATGCTTACGAAGAAGCCGTCCGGATTTTCGAACTTCAGTCCGCCGACCCGAAAAATCTTTTTCCGCAACGCAGGCTGGCGGCGGTTTTCGGTTATACCGCAGATGTTTACCGGGATTTGGCAGAAAACGGAAGCGAGCAGGAGGAACGCCAAAAAAATTCGCAAAGAGCGGGAGAAAACTACCGGCGCGCGCGGGACATCTTCTTAAAATTGCAAGCTCAAAACGCGCTCAGCGAAGTCGACCGCAAATATCTGGAAGAAACGCAGGCGGCTTTGCGCAAATATGAATAAAATCCGGGGATTATGAAATAACCTTATTTAACCGAAAAAACGCGTTAAATCAATTAAATTGACTTAACGCGAAAGCAAATCCGAAATCCGAAATCTAAAATCCAAAATTATTTGAGGCGGTAAATTCCGGTCGCTACTCGTTCGGCAAAACCTTCGGCAACGAGCGCGTGATTTGCCTTGCCGGCTTCCCAGCGCCAGAATCCGAACGCCCTCGCGAATTCGCCGAGCGCGGTCGTGCCGCACATCTGCAAAAACGCGCGGGCGAGTTCCTTAACGGCTTCTTCGCGCGAAACTTTTTTCGCCAATTCTTTCGGAAAACGCGCTTCGGCGAGCGTCCAGATATATGTGAATTTCGGTTGGTAGAGAACTTCCTGGGGCACGACCTTCATATATTTCTGTAATTCATCGAGCGCTTTTGTCAGTTTGGCGCGGTTTTCGATTTTCGCTGCTTCGCGTAAATCCGCCGTTCCCATTTCCCATTCCCTGCGCAGAACCTTTAAAACCTTCTGCGCGTCAGCCGATAATTTCGTTTTTTCGTCTTTTTTCGCTACGCCCCAAACAGCATTAAAATAGGGAATCAGGCGCGGCGCGACGAATGTCGAGCGACCTTTCGAGAGCTTCGAATAATAAACCTTTCCGCGCATCATCACTTCGTCCTTGAGCGTCCACGCGAGGCTCATCTCGTAATCCTTCTGGACGTTTTTCGGCGCATAAGCGTCGCGCCGACCGCAGACGGCAACGTAAACCGACGGTAAATTCGTGCGCGCGTCGGTCAAGCCGAGACAAAATCCCAAATCTTCGACCATCGCCTCGACCTGCTGCGCCGTCTCGATCTTCAAAGTTTCCTCGCGCCGCCATTTCCGGTCGCGGAAGTTTTCGACTTCTTCGAACGAAATTTTCATAACGGATATTAAACCACAGATGGCACAAATCCGCACGTATGAGAAGTGTTATTGAAATAAGATTTTAGCCGCGGATCAACGCGGATTTCGCGGATTAAAGCGATAATTTACCTTAATTGCCCTTAGAAGTTAGCGTCTCTTCGGCACA
>JANOBZ010000004.1:0-39733 GCA_031411895.1 Acidobacteriota bacterium
ACGTGAGTATTGGATAAGGCGGAACGCCGTCATCTTGACGGCACAGCGTTTGAAAAACGCTCAAACGGTTCATTTATTTTCAAGATTCCTGTCAATCGCGACGTTTGACGCCGCTTTCAACGACGTGTGCCGTCAGGATGACGACGTTCCTTTCTTATCCAATACTGACGTTAGAATAAGGCGATTTACACCCGTTGTCGGTGTGCAATCGCTCATAAGTCGGAATCTTTCAATGTTATCGGGGATGTGTTAAGGGATTTTTGAGGAGTTTTTTGAAACGTATTTGCCGAGCAGACGGTCGTATTCCTGCTTAACGACGGCATAGCATTCGCAAACGACGCCTTCCAGTTCTTTGCGGTCAAGCATCGTGATCGTGCCGCGCACGTATTTGATCAATCCTTTCTTCTGCAAATTTCCGGCGGCGATCGAAACGCCTTCGCGGCGCACACCGAGCATATTGGCGATCAGGTCGTGCGTCATTATCAGCTTGTTCGTTTGCAGTAGATCGTGATTGATCAGCAGCCAGCGGCACAATTGCTGTTCGACCGAATGAAGACGATTGCAGACGGCGGTTTGCGAAATCTGGGTCATCAAATACTGCGTGTAGCGCAGGAGAATGTTCTGAAACGTAGCGCCTAAACCGAACTCGAATTTCAGGGCTTTTGACCGCAAGCGGAAAGCGTTTCCGGCGCTCTGCACGACTGCCCGGTTCGGCGTCGTGCTGCCGCCCATAAAAAGCGCGACCCCGACTAACCCGTCGTTGCCAGCCATCCCGATTTCGGCGGTCGCGCCGTTTTCCATAACGTAAAGCAGCGAAATAATCGCGGTTGTCGGAAAATAGATATATTCCAGATGCTCGCCGGATTCGTAGATTACTTTGCCGAGCGGCAGCGAAACCGGTTCCAAACCAGACTTAAGGCGGGCAAATTCATCGGCGGGCAATGCAGCAAGTAAATGATTCAACTGCGCATCATCCGTATTTTTGACGACGGGCATAACGATTTCTCCGTTCTCGTTACAGCGAAATTTTAACGATTTCGAACTTTATATAAAAAATAATAATACCACAAACGAAGCGCCTTTTGTGCGCCAGCGCTCAGATAGATAGAAATAATCTATCTGATCGATTGCGCACAGACAGGATTTTTTCCGTCAGATAAGTTCAATGTAAGTCCATGTTATTGAATAAAATCTTTTTATCGTTAAAGACGGATGCTTTGGGGATAAAAAGATTTTATATGCGTGTTAGCGCACATACGAAAAACTTATAATCAGCTAATTTTGTTATAAGTCCAGGTCATTATTTATTATGAGCCCCTCCAAGCTCTATTCTCGGATAACATAAGCAGTCACACAAAATTAAAATTAATTTGTCCGCGGATAATTTCTTCAAATTTATTTTGCGCGGTTCTGCTTACGAAAAAAAAGAGATCGGATTCGGAAAGTCTTTGTCAGTTAACGACTGTTAGATTTGATTACGACGGCGTCGTTCAGCTGTTTGCCGCGAATGACGGCGAGACGGTTTCCGTTCGGCGACCAGCCGAAGCTGAAAATTTCGTCGGTTTGAAAACTGGTCACGGGGAAAAATTCTTCGCCGCTGAGCGGTTGAATCATGATCTGGCTGACGCCGCTCACGTCGCGCTGGGAATCGAAAGCCAAGTTTTTGCCGTCCGGCGTAAAAGCGATCTGGCGCATCGGACGAAAGTTAAAAGTTTTGATTATTTTTCCGTCTTCCAGAGAGATCAGCCCGACATTATGTTTGCCCGTATTTTTATCGAGCATTTCAGCCGCCAAAAGTTTTTCGTCCGGTGAAATTGCGAAAACGCTCGTCGGCGTATCGTTGAGCTGCGTTGTCTGCCCGTCCGGCGTTTGTTTGAACAAAAACGTTTTCGTATAAATAACGGTCGAATTATCGCGCAAAATCCGAGCCGACGTAACCGGCGAACTCGTATCGGTCAGTTTTACCGGATTTTTCCCTTCCGGATCAATGCGCCAGACTTGTCTTGCGCCCGTTCGCGCCGATAAAAAACAGATGCTTTGCCCGCTGCCCGAAACGGTCGGAAATGTCCAGATTCCGTCTTCGCCGAGGGTCACCTGCCGCGAATTCGCGCCGTCGCTGCCAATCGAAAAGATCGTTTCCTTGCCGTCTTCCGTCGCCGAATAGATCAAACGCTCGTCGGAAACCCAGCCGATTCGGTCGAAATTGCTGACGCCCGCCGTGATCTGCCTAAAATTATCCGATTCTTTAAGCAAGGACTTCGGTTCCGGCTTTTTTCTGTCAATCGCAATATTATCGGAAATCCAAATCGCGGCGAGCCGGCTTAATTGTGTGCTGACGATGGTTTTGCCGTCGCGCGTGACATCGACGGCGTGGTAGGAATTATCGTCATTCGTCACGCGCCGCCATTCCTGCGAGCCTGGAAAATACTGCCAAACCTGACGAATATCGGCGTTTGCCTCGCGCATCGTCATCATCATCGCGTTTTTATCCGGCATCCATACGGCGCTGAAAATGATCTTTTCCTGCGGCGGCAGAATGACAGTTTCCCGCCCGTTTTCGGGAGATATTTCGGAAATATAAAAAAGCTGTCTGCCTTCGACCGTCTTGCGAATCGTGCAGAGCAGCGCTGTTCCGTCCGGCGTCCACGATAATCCCCAGAGAAAAGAACCCGCCGGCAGAGTCAACACGTCGCGCTCGTCTTCGCCTTCGGCATTGACGGTAAAAATACGCACTGTTTCCGCGCCGATACGCACGAGCGCGATCCGTTTTCCGTCCGGCGAAACCGCAAATGTGCTGACGGTTTCTTTGAGGCGCTGCGGCTCGCCGCCGAACAGCGGGATTTTGTAGAAACCGGATTTCTGCGGTTCGTCGAAGTGATTGAGAATGTAATAAACGTATGTGTTGTCCGGGGCGATTCTAAATCCGTAAAAACTGCCGCGCACCGGCGGCGTGATCCGGTTCACGGCGTTGGTCAACGTTTGCCTGATCCACAGACTCGTGCCGTCGTTTTCACCCTGCGGATATAAAAGATATGTGCCGTCGGGCGAAACGGTCGTTCCGCCGAGAACTTTGCCGTTGCTCGTCATTCTCGTAACGCGCGTGTTTTCGACCGAAAACTGCGGCGGCGCGGCTTTTGAAAAATACGGCTTCAGAACGAAAAACCCCGCAAACAGCGCGACGATCCCGACAGCGCCGAGAATTGCCGTTCGAACGAAATTAGTTTTGTTGGGTTTGGCGGAAGGCAGTTCTTTAAACGAAGCAGATTCGACCGCTTTTTCGGGTGCGGCGGAATCGTCCGTTTCTTCATATTCCTCGACGATGATCTCGCTCTCGGTTTCGCGAAGGAATAAAATTTCCGCATCTTCGCGCACGACGCGCACCGGCGATACAAAACTATAGCCGCGGCGCGGAATCGTTTTGATAAATTCGGCGCTCGACTTTTCTTCGAGAAGCTGGCGCAGGATCGAGACACCTTTAATTAATGTCGCCTGCTCGACAAAAGTTCCCGCCCAAACCTTTTCCAGAAGCTCGTTATGCTCTAAAACCCGCCCGCCGTTTTCGACCATGAAAAGCAGCAGATCGAAATTTCTTGCCGAGAGCGGAACTTTTTCCCCGTTTTTTGTCAAAGCGCGCCGCCGCGAGTCGAGCCGAAACTCGTCAAACTCATAGCAGCAAAAATCTTTACCTTCCATAAATACCAGAATAATAGGACTTAACGGTCTTCAGGATTTTTCACAACTTTTCACAAAAAGAAATCAGGATAATTCCGACTAATTCAGAATTAAAGAACGATTTTCACATATCACCTCTGTCAAAGTGAAAATGCGGAAAACGAAGGGATCCGCAAATTGGAAAAAATTTACAAGGATTTTAGCGCACTCGGCGCGAAAAGAAAAACTAATGAAGAAATACAGGCTGACGAAAATCACGGTCAAAACACGAGAAATTATTTCGGTGTCGAAAACTGCGGCAACCGAAACGAAAATCACGGTTTGCCCGGTCTGCCACGCGCCGCGACCTGCTTTTCTTCCCGCCGCCGAGAATTCGAACGACGCGGCGCAGATCGCCGCGCAAAAAAAACTTTTAGAGGAAAACTAAATAAAACAGAGGAAAAATAAAATGAAAAAACACAACAAATTTAACGCAATTTTTATCATCATCGCGGCAATCGCTCTCGGGCTCGCCTGCGGCGGCTCCGCGCAAACCGAAGAGGCTAACAAGATCGTTGATGCGGCGAACAAAAAACTCGAAGAAGCGAAAGAATTGTTCGTCGCGACCGAAAAACGCAACACGGCGCTTTTCGACGTCAATATTCAAACCGTTCAGCAGCTTCAATTTTATAAGGCGAACAAGAGCGAAGAAGCGAAATCGATCGTCGCCGATTACGAAAAAGTTACCGAGATGATGAAAGACGTTTCGCGTCAGTACGACAATATTTCGCGGATGAATCTGAGCGAAAAATACAAGGATTACGCGAAGCTCAAATCGGACGAGTTCGCCAAACGCGCCGAAGCCATCGCCGCTCGCAAAGGCAACGCTCAGGCTTTTGCGGAAATTGCCGATCCGCGCGCGATGACGGCGAAATTTGACGAAAACAACGCGAAAGCCGACCGCCTTTTCAAGGATGCCGAAGACATCGCCGCGAAAGCCAAAAAGATGGAAGAAGAAAACAAGAATCTGTTCAGAGACGACGCATAAAAAAGCGAAAAGGAGAAATTCATGAACAATCACTCAAAACTTTTACCGATTTTACTGGCGGCTTTTATTTCGATCTTCGCGGCAGTCAGCGCGCGGGCGCAGCAAAACGAATACATGAATTACGGGTTCGTCGTTTTCGAAACGACGGTGACGCGAAAAGGCGTCGAAACAAGCGATAATAATCCGCAGGAACGACGTTTCTACGTGAGGATTTGAAAGAACAAAATGCCAATGTTTTCACATTCTACTGGACGCGCGAAAGCGGCGCGAAAGGTCTCGAAACATCCGCGCCGACGCTTCTTTATCACGGCGCGGAACAGCCGCTTTATGTGCCCGTCGAAACGAAAAAGACGAATTAGAAATTGAAAGGTAAGCAATAAATTAAGGAGACAAATATTATGAAAAACCCGACTTTAACTTTGATGCTCGCGATCGTAATCGCTGCCGGTTTAGCGGCTTGCGGCTGGAAACCGACCGTCACGGCGGTTCCTTTGACCGCGCCGTGGACGGCGATGAATCTGCCGGTCGAAAAAGACGCGGTCGTCTGGGGTTCGACGCCGACACAGTTCAAAGCGGCGCATAAAGCGGGGCGCGAAGAAATCGGCGCGGCGTATGCTCTGGCGCTGACCAAAGCGGGCTGGAAACAGACGAAAAAAGATTTGGGCACGATGGACTTTTACGATTTCGAAAAAGGCGCGGAAAAAATCTCGCTCAATGTCTACGACTTTGAAAACACGGGCGTAATTATTGATAAGAAATAACTTGTAAGTCTGAAAGGAGAAAAAACATGGCGACATTCGACGTTACATTACCGATCAACAAAACGGTCGTTTTTCCGCTGCGCTGCGTCGTCTGCGAAAAAACCGATCCGGACGGCGAAATCAAGCTGTCTGTTCTCGGCGCAAATTCCTCGTCTGTCTTGGATTTGGCGATTCAAATTGGGGTTTTCGACAACCTCGACCAGAAAACGGGAGCGTCGAACACGCTTAATAAAATCAACGGAATTCCGGCGTGCAAAGGCTGCGCTTCGGGTTTGAAATGGTATCACCGCCTGCTGAAATTCGCTTATTACACGGCTTGGATTCCCGGAATTTTGCCGCTCATTTTAGGAGTTTCGAAATTTATGAGCATTCCGTTTTTAATCATCTGCGCCGTTGCGCCCGGAGTTTTTACGCTGCTTTTTCCGCCTTCGTTCGGCGCGTCGTTCTGGGACGATAAAGCGAATTTCGAGTTCAAATCGCAAACGATCGCCGAAGATTTTTTGCAGCTCAACGGCGACGCTGTGACATTGAAGAGCGGGAAAAAAGACGTTTCCGCCGTCAGTATTGGATAAAAAAACTTATGAAAAAATTATCAGCTTTCAGTTTTATCGCATTTTTACTCGCCGGTTTTGTTTTTGCACCGGTTTTTCAAACGGCAGAAGCGCAGACGACGAAAAAGATTCCGGCTAAAGAGGCTTCGTTAATCGCGCATCTGGTCAAAGAAGCGAACGCGCCCGATTCACATTCGGCGGCGGACGTTTATCTTTCGATCACGATCGGGAAAACCGAGTACATTGCCGAGCTCGAATCCGGCAAAGTCGTCAGCCAAAGAAACGCCGAATATGCGAGCGGCGGATTTTCGGGCGCATACGCCGAAATCAGCTTGAAGCTTCTCGATAAAAGCAAGCGGGAAACATCGCAGGGCGCGAGTCAAATCTTGAATTTAAGCGGAAAAAGCTGGCAAAGAATCGCGCTTTCGGAAGGCGATTACCAGTGCGGCGACGTGAAAAGCGTGCCGAAATCGGTTCTGAAAGCTTTGAAAGTCGAGTGTAATTGAGGGTCGCAGGTGAAAAATATGTCAGGAAATTTAGCCGAATGGATCGTTATCTGGGCGTTTTTATTGATCGTCATCGGAGTTATGTTTGCCGAAGCCTTTTGGCTTTACAAAAAAGGCTGGGCGAGTTTCGCAAAGTCGTTCGTCTTTTCGGCTTCGTCGAATTTCATCGGTTTCGCGATCGGCTTATTTGTATTTTTCGTCGTGATGGGAATATTTCTGATGTTTTCGCTCGACGGCACCACGCAGCGCATTTTTGAATCGCTGGCAGGAAGTGCGGCGGCGATCGGCGTTATGATTTTCGCGACTTTGCTGACTCCGATTCTATTGATAATTTGCAAACGCGTTTTGCTGTCCCTGCTGAAGATGCAAACCGGCAAAACGGCTTGGTTTTACGCGCTCGCGAGCTCGGTTTTTATTTTGATCGTTTCGCTCGGCGTTCCGTTTTTAACCGGTTATTTATTGTTTCGGTGAATTTAATTTCAATGAAGACAAATAAAAATAACTTATCAATCCTGATGAATCGAGTTGCTAATTCAAATTTTGAAAAATATTTTGCGAGGGAAATTAAACGATGAAATGGCACGCAGTTAAAGAAAAATCGGGAGCCTACGAAATTCGTCGTAACGACGGCGAGATTTTCGGCGGAATAATTATTGACGGCAAAAATCAGGGCATCGCCTTTGTCGGCAGCGTCGAAGACAAACGCTATATTTTCGAATTCGAAGAAGGCGTTTTCAGCAAAAGCGTGAAGATTTACGCAAGGGACAAAGACAATAAAATCGGAACGATCAAGCTCGGTTTTATGGACAGCGGAACGCTCGAAACCGCGGCGGGAAATTACGATTGGAAATCCACGGGATCGTCGAAGATTTGGACGAACGAAGAAAAAAACGCGGTCATGTTTCTCGATCTCGAAAACGACGCCGAAAAGCCGGTCGCCGTTTTGATCTCGGAAAATCTCGATAATGAATCCCGCGAATTGCTGCTTTTGAGCGGCTGGTATCTGCTCGTCGTCGAATATCGCGCGGGTTTTACGAACAGCACGCTCGCCGGAATGCCGGTCAAGACCGAAGAATTCAGCAAAACGAACAAACAATCGGCGGAACACGCAGATTGGTGGGAAACGATCGTTGACGCCATTGTGAGTTAAAAGCTTGCGGGAAAATTCAGGTTTTGACAGAAATTAACCATCGACAAAAGAAATTAGAAAAAAATTAAACAGGAGAGAGATGATGAAAAATTTAACAACGGCTTTTTTAACATTAGCGATTTTGGCTTTATTGGTGATGGGCTGCTCGCAATCCCAAGAGAAATCGCCGACGACTTCGAATAACAGCGCTTCTAATGAAAATAAAAATTCGGCTTCGAGTTCGCCGACGCCAGCAAAAGACGCCGATGTTGCGGGCAGTTACGGAATTACCGGAAAAAATCCGGCGGGTCAGTCGTATGACGGCGCTTTGACGATCAAAAAGCAGGATCAGGTTTATCAGTTCAGCTGGAGCGTGGCTGGATCGTCGTACGACGGCGTCGGCGTGCGCGACGGCAATCTGATCGCCGTCGGTTACGGCGCGGGCGAAAACGGCAAAGGCTGCGGCGCGGCGATTTACAGGCGAACCGGCGGCAAAACGATGGACGGCAGATTAGGCGGCTGGGGAATCAGTAAGGTCGGCATCCAAACTTTGACGCTGCTCAAAGAAAACAAAGACGGCTTGATATTTTCGGTAAGCGGAACCGACACCGACGGTTCGGACTATAAAGGCGAGCTTTTCGTCGCCCAGAGCAAGACGGACGTTTACCATTTTGCATTCGCCGAAAGCGGCAAAGCCAAATACATCGGCACGGGCATCAAAGTCGGCGATTATTTCGGCGCCGGAATGGGCGTAAAACAATGCGGCTACGTCGTTTACGAAGTCAAAGGCGACCGCCTCGAAGCCGCCTGGGGCGTGATCGGCAACGACGGACTCGGCACGGAAATCGCGACGCGCAAGTAAGAATTTAACGGTTAAAAGGGGCAAGCCGTTATATTTCGACGACTTGCCTTTTAATCAACTTAAAAATAAATAAAAGTGGTGATAAAAATAATTTTAGCGATTTTAGCCGTCATAATCATCGGCGCGGCGATTCTCGTTTTTCTCTTTGTGCGCTGGGCAAATCAGCCCGAACAGGTCGCGGAACTTAAAAGAAGGCGCGAAGCGGAGGCGACGAAAAAAGTCGATGACGAAAAAAAGCGCGCCGCGATCGAAAAGGAGGTCGAAGCGAAACGGGCGAATCTTAGACTCGTGATTGACGAAAATTTTGCGAATAAGCGTTTTGAATTTCTCGACTATAAATTCGATAAATCGAGTCAATTTACTTTCGAGGAAAACAAATTCAGCTTCTCCCTGTTCAGCATCAGAAATTCGAATCCGGCGAATTATTTCATTTTCTCGAAAGAGGATTTCGGCGATTTTGCGGCGGAGATGGATTTCGACATTCACGGTTATTACAGCCGCGCGGGAATTTTCTGGGACGCGCAGCCGAACGGCGACCGCGATCCGACCGCCTACAAAACCGCCTATTCTTCGGCAAGCGGTTTGGATGTCGAAGCGGGCGACGCATCGGAAAGCTTTAATCTCGGCAGCTTTTCAAAAAGCGTCACCACTCAAAAACTGCGCGTCGAAAGACTCGGCAAAAGTTTGAAGGTCAGCGTTAACGGCGAAGTTTTGTTCGATAAGATCATCGAAAATGCCGGAACGGGCAAAGTCGGGATTTTTCTGCGCAATCGCGGCGGAAGTAAAGACAGCTCGGATTCGATTACCGTTGACATTAAAAGCTTCAAAGTTTGGAAATAAGCAGATTAAGCCGGAACAGCTTTTTTACTTTGTAATAAACGAATCCGTTTGTTTGGAAATCCGTTTGAATAATGTAAACTCTATTTCTTTGTTTTCGACCTCCGCTCGGGGAGAATTTTTAGATTTAACAAAGAGTAAAATGCAATTCATCGGGATAGATTTCGGCACGTCAAATTCACTCGCTTCACTTGCCCGCGACGACAAAATAGAATTCGTAAAATATCCGGACGACCAGTTAAGCAATCCGACGATCCTTTATTTTCCGGCAAAATCCAAGCAGCATTTTATCGGAAACGACGCCGTTTACCGCTATTTGGAGCATCTCGAAGAAAATCACGAATCGGCGGGTCGCTTGATGCTCAGTATCAAAACTTTGCTTCCCGAAGCGAATTTCGATTACACGAGCGTCGTCGGATTCGGCAACCACACCGCCGCCGATCTCGCCGCCCGCTTTCTCGGAGTTTTAAAGCGATACGCCGAAGAGCAGTTTTCCACCAGATTTGACGGCGTGGTTTTGGGTCGCCCCGTGAATTTTTCCGCGCTCGCGCTCGAACGACTCAAAACCGCTGCCGAACAGGTCGGTTTTAAGGAAGTCGTTTTCTGGCTCGAACCCGTCGCGGCGGCGCTCGCGCACGAGATGCAGACGACCGAGGACGAACTCGTCTGCGTCGTTGACCTCGGCGGCGGAACGAGCGATATCTGCATCATCGAAACTTCGCCGAAACGCTCGTTAAAAGCAGATCGCGAAACGGACATCAAAGCCGTCAGCGGCGTCAATCAGGCGGGCGACGAGCTGAACGCGCGAATTATGCGCCAGCGTCTCGCGCCGAAATTCGGCGCCGGGTCACGCTTTACATCGCTCGGCAAGGAAATGCCCTTTCCGGTTCATCTGATCGAGCGAATTTCCAGATGGCATCGCATCAGCCTTTTGAAAAACAGCCGCGACATCGGCGATATTCTGCAAATTTCGCGCTCGTCCGACCGACCGGAAGACGTCGCGCGGCTGCTCAATCTAATTCGCCATCATTACGGTTTCGAGCTTTTTCAGGCAATCGATAATGCAAAAAAACAACTCTCCGGCGCGCGGCGCTCATTCGTCAAATTTCGCCCGCTCGATCTTAATGAAGAACTTTCCCTCGAAGAATTCGAAAACCTGATCGCGCCGGTCGCCTCGAAGATCGAAGAAGCGATCAACGAATCTTTGTCGTTAGCCTCGGTCAAGCCCGAAGCCGTCAAACGCGTACTTTTAACGGGCGGAACCTCGCAGATTCCGATGCTCAGCGAAATGGTCGCGCGCATATTCGGCGAAGACAAAATAATCAGACCCGATTATTTCAGCTCGGTCGCGACCGGTTTGGGCTATGTCGCATCGAGATTTAACAAAAACGTTTAATCCGTAGAGTTTTGCACAAAAACAAAAATCAGCCACGAATGAACGCGAATTTTCACGAATAACTTAAAAAATTCGTGTTTTTTCGTGTTCATTCGTGGCTAATCTTAAAAAATCACTTCACTTCCCGAGTTTTTGTGGAAACCCACTGCGAGAGTGAAAATTTTCGGGAACATCTGGTAGTCTGTCGTTGTATTATTTTTGACGAAACCGATGCTCAAAATTTTCGCTAAAATCTCGATGACGCTTTTTCTCTTTGCTGTGCCGTTTTTGTTTTACGGCTTCGGCAGCGAATTTTTGAAGATTTTAGCGAAAATTTCGCCCCGCGATTCGCGCTGGCTGGCGTTTTCGGCGGGCGCTGTGATCTTTTTTCCGTGTCTTTTCGTGGCGCGGAGGTTTTTCTCAAGCGCGTGGAGCTATCTCGAAACGCTCGAACACGAAATCACGCATCTGCTGATCGGTCTATTGTTTCTGAAAATCCCGGTCGGCATCCGCGTCAGCGCGCACGAAGGCGGCGAAGTCCGGCAGCGTGAAACGTGGCTCGGCTCGATGGGTCAAACGTGGGTCGCGCTCGCGCCGTATTTTTTCCCGACACTCCCGCTTTTCGTCCTCGTTTTCGCGTATTTTATTGATTTGAATCCGAAAACGTTTCTCGCCGTTCTCGGCTGGACGACCGCCTTTCATCTTGTGACGAACTGGGGCGAAACGAGCTTTCGGCAAACCGATCTACAGAAATCCGGAATTCTGAAAACGCTTCTGATTCTGCCCGTCATGAACCTGATTTCTTACGGCGCGATTCTCGCATTCGTCGGCGGCGAACGAAAAGGCTTCGGCGTATTTTGGGTCGAAGGCTTCAAAGACGCGTTTTCCCTCGTTTCAAAAATCTGGCAGGCGATTACTTAAAAACTTAACCGCGAAACACGCGAAATACGCTAAAAATAATATTAGAGAAGTTTTGAGTGATTGAATTGCAGAAAATTTCCCGCAAAGACGCAAAAGTGCAAAAAAAATAAAAAACTTTGCGTCTTTGCGTCTTTGCGGGAAACTGTTATTCCTTTACTTGAGAGTTACAATAAATTATTTCGCGTGTTTCGCGGTTCAAACCCTTTGATTACGGCTGAAACTGGTAAACGATCACGCCCGTTACTTTGACCGGCTGTTTTGAAAGATAGGTCGGCGTGAATTTGCTCTGGCGCGCCGCGTTTAATGCGCCGGCGCGAAGCAAAAGATGTCCGGAAACGATCGCCGCCGAAACGACACTGCCGTTTTCGTCAATCGTTACCTGCACGTTGACCGCGCCCGAAATGCCCAACTGTTTGGCTGTCTGCGGGTAAGCCGGTTTTGCCAGATAAGTCGCTTTGCCGTTTAAGACGCCGCCTGATACGAGTGTCGGTTTCTTTTGTTCGACGGTCGGCTTCGGCGTCGGTTTGACGACGACTTCGGGCGCTTTTTCATCTTCTTTATCAGATTTACCGTCAGCATCGTTGCTGCACAATCCGCAGTTTTGTCCGTTAGGTGAGCCGTTTGTTCTGCCGACTTGTTCGGGAATTTGATTATAATCGCCGAGCTGAACGTCTCTGAGATTGAATTTACTCGCGCTGACGACTTCCTTTTCGCCGCGCAAATCCTTCGGCGGAAGTTTCGACGACGAAACATCGTCATATAAATTCTTCAAAGTTATTTTGCCCGACGCGGCGGACGGCGATTTTTCCTGCTTTACTTCGATCTTCGGCGGCGGCGCTTCTTCGGCGACGGCAAGCGGCGCGACCACGTTCGACAATTCAAATTCTCCCGCTCCCATTCCGAAATTCTTGGCAAACAGGCTGTATGTCCAGCCGCTTAAAAGAACGGCGACTAAAATTCCGAGCGTTCCGAGGAGAAAACCGCTTCTCCGCGTGGTTTCTTCCTGATGATTTTTTGATTCGATAAGTTGATTTAACATTTTTCATTCCTCCTCTGAATATCCGGTGCCGCCGTGGTCAAAGACTTGAAAAATACGGTTAAGAACTAACCCGCACCCGATTAGACACCGCGCGGCGCGATTTGTTCCCGAAGTTTTTTCTCTGAAAATGCGGTAAAATCAGTAACAGATTATGAACGGAAAAAATAGAGCGGATATTCGTCCCGGATTACGCGTCGCGATCGTCTTAAAACAAGACCAGCGCATGGGCAAACAAACCATCGGCATCGTCAAGGATTTGCTGACCAATTCAAATTTTCACCCGCACGGCATCAAGGTTCGCTTAACCGACGGACAGGTCGGTCGCGTGCAGGAAATTCTCGCTGACGAAAGTTAAAAATCGCGGGCAAAGATTATAATTAACAGACTTTAAACGTAACACTTTCCTGCGTTTCTTATGACAAAAGAATTTTTCCCGAATCTCGACGGGCTCCGATTTTTTGCTTTTTTTCTCGTATTTTGGCAGCACGCGTTCGTTCCTTTAATGGAAACGCTTCAAATTCCCGCCGATTATAAACACTATTTTGTGACGGGCGGACTCGGCGTTTCCTTTTTCTTCGTCCTCTCGGGATTTTTGATTACCTATTTATTACTCAAAGAAAATGCTAAAAACGGCTTTATCAACATCAAGGCGTTTTATGTGCGGCGGATTCTGAGAATTCTTCCGCTTTATTACGCCGTGCTCGCCTTCGGCTTTCTGCTTTATCCGCTGATGCGTTATTTACTGCATCTGCCGCCGCAGGATAACGGCAATCCGGTTTTATACATTTTATTTTTAGGCAATTTCGATGTAATGTCTGCCGCTCTCGACCGTCCCAGCTTCGTGGGCATACTCTGGTCGCTGGCGATCGAAGAACAGTTTTATATATTTTGGGTGCTTTTGCTCGTGATTGTGCCGCGCAAACTTTACATATTCCTGATTTTGCTGGTAATCATCGTCTCGACCGCGTTCCGCGCATTGCAGACAGATGAAAAAATCTTGTATTTTCACACCCTGAGCGTAATCAGCGATTTAGGAATCGGTGCGGCGATGGCGTATCTCGCCTTCAATAAACCGTCGTTCACAGCCTTTTTCAAGCGCTTGTCCAAATTGGCGATCGCCGCGATTTACGTTCTCGGTATCGCTCTTGTGTTTGTTTTCCCGAACTTATTTAACGCGGCGATCCAGCGGATTGTTTTCTCGCTCTTTTTCGCGTTCGTTATCGCCGAGCAGAATTACTCGGACAATTCGTTTTATAAAATGAGTAATTTCAAACGGATTTCCTTTTGCGGCGTATTTACCTACGGGCTTTATATGCTTCATCCGATAGTTTTTTATTTTATAAATCTTGCCGCTGAGTGGATCGGCATAGAAAAAGCGGCGATTTCAACTATTCTGATGGTCGCGGCTGCCGGACTGGCGCTTTCGATTGCGGCGGCGGCGGCGAGTTTTTACATTTTCGAAAAACCTGTTTTGAAATTTAAACAACGTTTCGAGGTTTGACCCGGCGCGTCCAATTATCATCCACCGCCGGATACGCGCCGCCGTCAGCCTTTAAAGCTAAGAATGTAAAAACTTTGTAAAATGTGAAACAATTCCGTAAATTCTCGCGTTTCTAAATTGACTGAAATCGAAATCCGGTCAGAATAGATAAAAATATGAGAAGTTCCGTCAAACAAAAAGAGGTTCGTGAAGCGATTCTCGACGCGACCGACAGCCTGCTTTCGCGCTACGGCTATAAGAAAATGACGATCGACGATCTGGCAAAAGAGGTCGGCATTGGCAAAGGCAGCGTTTACCTGCATTTTACGAGCAAGGAAGAACTCGTGCTGTCGCATATTGACCGAATTATCGAACAATTGAAAGGCAAGTTGGCGACGATTTCAAATGGCGACGCAAAGCCCGAAGAGCGACTTCGAAATATGCTCAAGACGCGCGTTCTGCATCGTTTCGAAAGCGTTCAGCATTACACGCTGAATCTCAACGATCTGCTCGCGGCGATTCGTCCGAACTTTCTGGCGCGGCGCGAAATTTATTTCACCGAGGAAGCGAGAATCTTCGCCGGCGTCGTCGAAGACGGACAAAAAAGCGGCGATTTCGCCGACGGCGACGCGTTGGAAATTGCCGAATCATTGATCTTAGCGACCAATTCGCTTTTGCCTTTCAATTTGACGGTTCAGGAGCTCGGCTCGCGCAAGAACGTCGAGGCGAAAATTCAGCGGCTCGCCGATTTGCTTTTGCACGGATTGTGCAGCCGCAAGTGAGTTCCAGGTTTCAGGTTTCGGGTTTCCAGGTCAAAGAATTTTAACCTGGAAACCCGAAACCTGAAACCTGAAACCAAATTTTTATAGGAGTAAAACGCAATGAAAAAACAGTTCATAATCTTAAATTTATTCATCCTGCTCGCAATTTCGTTTGTCGTCAACCCGGACGCGGCGCGCGCCCAGCAAGGCGCGCGGCAGCCGGATATGGTGATTGATGCGGCAACGAGAACGCAGGTTATCGAGGCGATCTTGAAGGAATTAAACGACCGGTATGTTTTTCCGGAAATCGCCAAACAAATGGAAACGAACATCCGCCAGCGAATCGCGAACAAGGAATACGACGCGCTGACGAGCGCCGACGAATTTGCCGCCAAATTAACGGCGGATTTACAGTCGGTAAGTCGCGATAAACATTTGCGCGTGCGTTATTCGTCGCAGATGATTCCGGTCAGGCAGCGCCGCAGCGAGCCGTCAGCCGAAGAGCGCGCCGAGTTTGAAAGCAATATGCGGCGGATAAATTTCGCGTTCGAACGCGTCGAAAGAATGCCGGGAAACATCGGCTATATCAAACTCAACAACTTTTTCGCTCCCGAATTAGGCGCGGAAACCGTCGCGGCGGCGATGAATTTTGTCGCCAACACCGATGCGCTGATCTTCGACCTGCGCGAAAACGGCGGCGGCGATCCTGAAATGGTCGCGCTCATCAGCTCTTATCTGTTCGGCGATAAAGCGGTTCATCTGAACAGTTTGTACTGGCGCGAAGGCAACAAGACGGAAGAATTCTGGACGAAACCGGCGGTTTTGGGCAAGAAATACGGCGACCGCGACGTTTATGTTCTGACCGCCAACCGCACGTTTTCGGCGGCGGAAGAATTTTCCAATAATTTGAAAGTCTTAAAACGCGCGACGATCGTCGGCGAAACGACCGGCGGCGGCGCAAATCCGGGCGGAATGTTCCGCGTCGGCGACCATTTCGGCGTTTTCGTGCCGACCGGCAGAGCGATCAACCCGATCACGAAAACCAACTGGGAAGGCGCGGGCGTCGAACCGGACGTCAAAGTTTCGAAGGAAATGGCTTTAAAGACGGCGTATCTTTCGGCTTTGAACAAATCTTACGATAAAACGAAAGACGAAAACTTTAAGCGCGGCTTGAAAGAGCTGATCGAAAAAACGCAGAAGGAATTGGACGATATGAAGAAAACGGCTAAAAGCTAAAGTTCATCCGTAATTTTCAATCAAAAAAGCGAGCTTTATCGAAGCTCGCTTTTTTCGTGCAGAAACTGAATCACAATAAATCGTTAAGCAAGCGGTTTTTGACCGCGTTAGTTTTTCGCGGTCAAAAACCGCTTGCTTAACGGGAAGTTTTAGTTTCTATTTTTTAATTTTGTAGTAGCTTTTGTCGGCTTCCGCCCATTTCTGCGGGTCGAACAGGCTTTCGTCGAGTTTGACGTCGGTTTGAACGTCCGAATACTCTTCGACAAAATATTTTCTGCCGTCAATAAAAAAGAGAACCTCGGGCGAAACCCAGCCGCCGCCCTTGACCTTATAATATTTATTGAACTGCGTTTCCTGAACCAGCTTTTTATCTTTTCCGACCTTTTGGAAAAGCCGCACGAAATAGAGATTCTTTTTATCGACCCAAAACTGCGGCGTACTCAAGTCGCCCTGCTTAGCGCCGACGACGTAAACTTCTCTGCCCTGCCACGTTTCCTCGTGCAAAACCGACAAATCGAAAGTTAATTCCTTGAGCTGTTTGACCGTCTTTTCGACCGGCTGCCCGTAAACGTCGAATCCCAGAACCAGTAGCGGATGAACGACGTTTACGCTCCGCTCCAATTTTCCATTGCTGAAAACGTGCTGTTGATTGTCGAGAAACATAAAACCTTTGCCGTTTTCGAGCGGCGCGACGTCGACGCGCAGTTTTCCGGGAATCTGCATCGCTTCGTACCAGGTTTCGACGCTCGTCGTGCCGTCGGGTTTGATACTCGTGCTTTTCTGCACAAAAGTTAATGTTTTATACCATTTGCCGGCGTACTTTTTGTTCATCGCCGTGACGAGTTGTTCGCCGTTCGTGATCTTGGCGGCAAACACCGGCGTGATCGTCAAAAGCATCAATAAAATTATCGTTTTAAGATTCCGCATTAAATTTTCTCCTGTTTTGTATTTGAAAGATTCGCCTATAAAACGGACGCGCGGCGGGAAAGTTTCAAAAAACCGGCGCGGCGCGAATAAGAGTTGCACAAAATTAATTTGAAGAAATTAGCCGCGGATAAACGCGGATTTCGCGGATTTAATCAATTATTTTTCAGGGAAATCTTTTCTTAGCGCTTTTGCGCCTTTGCGGGAGAAGAATTATTTTCCCGCAAAGGCGCTAAGCGGCAAAGAAATCAGTATTAATCCGCGAAATCCGCGTTTATCCGCGGCAAAATAAAATTAAAGTTAATTGCTTATCTTTTCCAGTAATTTTTGATTTTCAGGTCGAGCATCGGAAAGGCGCAGTATTCGCAGTTTCTGCCGCCGTCGCGCAGCTTTTGAACCATTCGGATCGCGGCGTCGGCATTGCGCGTATGGACGATAATCGTTGCGGCGCGCTGCAAATCCTTTTGTTCGTGTAAGTATTCGGCAATCGCGTAGCCCGTGCGGGAAAAATCGTCGTGGTCGTTCGATTCGTAATGCTCGGGCAAAAGATCGTGGTCGAGAAAGATCGCGTCGAAACTGTCTTCCGACAAACATTTTTTTGCTTCCTCGACGGTTTCGGCGATCGTTACTTCATCGCCCAGAAAGCGTTTTTTAAACCAGCGGTGACGGCGACGATCGTCGTCGAGTAAAAAAACCGAAATCGGCGCGCGTTCGGCGTCAAGACTTGCTAACCCGAATCTGATTAACAAACTGCGAAGAATTCCCATAAATCTATAATACTCACCACTTTCAGACAGAATAAATATACCACACGAAGTCGCGCGAAAAAACGATTAAAATATTTTTTCGCGCAATATTAATTTTTTGTTACATCTTAAGTCTAGTGTTTTCAGCAACTTCATTTTTTCGTATTTTTAAAAGCTCGTCAAACCCTGATTTTTATTGATTTTTTAAACTGCGAAAAAAACTTGAAATCTGATTTTCTGGTGCTATAATCCAAAAACAGCTTCAGTAGTAATGAAACACAATTCCCCCAAAGTACAAGGTAAGTTTAGGGTATAATAAGTTTTAGAATTTGGATGCCGCAGGAAAAAGCCAAAATTCATTCGCTTTTCGCCGTTCCGAATACGGATAACAGCGCGAGCGATTACGATTTTTATAAAGAAGCGCCCGAAGTTGGCGACGAGCCGGAGGTTTGTCCGAAATGTTACGGCTCGGGAATGGAAGTCGTCGCCGGCAAAGGCGCGCGCAGATGCGAATGCCGCAAGCAAAAATCGCATTCCAACCAGCTCGATAAAACCCGCATCCCGAAACGCTACGCAGAGTGTCATTTTCACAGCTACCGAATTTTGAATCCGTCGCAGGAACGAGCCTTTAAATACGCTTCGAAATTGACGATGGATTATCCGGCGATCGAACGCGGTCTGCTTTTTATGGGCACGGTCGGCGTCGGCAAGACGCATCTCGCGGTGTCTATCTTAAAAGGCTTGACCGAGCGCGGATTCGGCTGTCTCTTTTACGAATTCGGCGCGCTTTTGAAGGAAATTCAGGATTCGTACAATACGAGCACACAAACTTCGGAACTAAAGGTTCTGACACCGATTCTCGACGCGGAAGTTCTGGTTCTGGACGAGATCGGCGCGTCGAAGCCGACCGAATGGGTGCGCGACACGATGGCACATATCATTAACACGCGCTACAACGATAAAAAGTTAACGATCTTTACCACCAATTATCTGGACGAACGCCGCAGCGCGACCGAAGAAACTTTGGAAGATCGCATAGGCGTCCGGCTCCGCTCGCGCCTCTTCGAAATGTGCCGCACCGTCACGCTCGGCGGCGAAGATTTCCGCCGTACCTTCGATCAGGTTACGCAAATCAAGAAACGATAGTTTTTCAGCCACGAATGACACGAATAGCGCGAATATTTTATTGAATTTATTCGTGCTATTCGTGTCATTCGTGGCTGATTTACTCGCTTTTTCATAGCAATCTGGATTTTCGCCTTGATTGAAAGTTTATAAATCTGCTTCGATTCGGCAATATGGAAAAACTTTCAAATCGAATCCCGTCGCTCGATGGTCTGCGGACGATTTCGATCGCGCTCGTCATCATCGGTCACTGGCTGCACGTTCTCGGCTACGGCAGCGCGGGAAATCTCGGCAATCTCGGCGTGCGCGTCTTTTTCGTGATTTCGGGTTTTCTAATCACCGGGCTTCTGCTCAAAGAGCTCGAAAAAACTTCCGGCGTCAATCTTTTGAAATTTTATTTTCGCCGCACTCTGCGGATTTTTCCGCCGTTTTATTTTTACCTGCTCGTCATATTTTTAGCCGCGATTATCGGATTTATTTATGTTCCGCTCAAATCGATTCTGTTTGCTTCGGCTTACATTAGCGATTATGTCAATCCGTCCAACTGGCTTTTGGGTCATACGTGGTCTTTGGCGGTCGAAGAACAATTCTACCTGCTTTTTCCGACGATTTTATTGCTTTTGGGAATAAGAAACACGAAGATTTTTCTTCTGCTGATTGTTTTATTAAGTCCTTTTATCAGAACTGCCGACTTTAAGATTTTCGGTTCCGAGCCGATCTGGGTTATCAAAGGCTTTCACGCGAATATGGACGCGCTCGCGGTCGGCTGTCTGCTCGCGCTTTTTTACGAACGCCTGCATCAAAACTCGATTTATCAGCGGCTTCTCAAATCAAGAATCGTTTTCGCGCTGCCTTTCGTAATTTTGCTCGCAAACTGGCAGTCAGACCATCCGCTGATCTATCTCGGATTGAGTTTTTCGCTGATAAATCTGCTCAGCGCGTTTTGTATCGATTGGGCGGTGACGAATTACGATTCGGCGTTCGGGAAAGTTTTGAATTCCGCGCCTTTCGTCACGCTCGGAATGATGAGCTATTCGATCTACCTCTGGCAGCAGCCTTTTTTCAACCCCGACAATCCGGGTTTCTGGACACAGACGCCGTATAATTTTATCGGTTTAACCGCGATGACTTTATTTTCCTACTACGTGGTCGAAAAATACTCGCTCAAAATGCGGCATGGTTTGGAAGAAAAACTCTTCGCGAAAAAACCTGCCGCGTCGAAACCTCAGATTTTGATCGAGGAAGCTCAGACTTCCTGAGATTTCTCTATTTTCGGTTTTTGTTTCGCACTGTAAATGCGGTAAAAAAGCAGAATTGCGAGCGCGATGCCGAACAGCGCGGGATAGAAAACGTCGGATTTGACGATCATCCAGAAGTGAATCACGCCTAAGATCGCAACCAAATAAGTCAATTTATGAAGCCGCGCCCAGTTTTTTCCGCCGAGCCGTTTGATCATCCCGTTCGTCGAAGTGACCGCGAGCGGAATCAAAAGAAAAAACGCGAGCATTCCGACGGCGATAAACGGTCGCTGCCAAACGTCCGCGACGATCGCCGCCAAACTCAGAGATTTATCGAAAATGCCGTAAGTAATCAAATGCAGAAAACCGTAAAAAAAGGCGTAAAGCCCGAGCATCCGGCGAAATTTGACGAGATTGTTCCAGCCGAAATATTTACGAACCGGCGTGACGGACAAAGTTATCAGCAGAAAAACGAGCGTCAAAACGCCGGTCGTGCGCAGGAAAAATTCGACCGGATTCGCGCCCAGATTTCCGCGCCGCGCGTCGAACAAAAGCAGTGCGAGCGGCACGAGCGCGTTGATAAAAAGCAGGATTTTGTTGAATTTTATGTCGGTCATTTGATCTAGTTATGAGTCCCGCCTTTATGCGGCTTTTCATTCTCGACAAATTATTTGTTATGAAGCAACATGCCGCCTAAAGGCGGGACTCATAACTTTAGAAAAACTTTTTCAAATCCATTCCGTCATACAACGCCGCGACTTCGTCGGCATAACCGTTAAACATCAATGTTTGGCGGCTCTTGAACGCGGATTCGCCGATTCTTTGTTCGGTCGCCTGACTCCAGCGCGGGTGCGCGACCGTCGGATTGACGTTCGAATAAAAACCGTACTCGTTCGACGCGGCGATGTTCCACGTTGTCGGCGGTACGCTTTCGGTTAGGTTTATCCGGACGATCGATTTGATGCTTTTGAAGCCGTATTTCCACGGCACGACGAGCCGCACAGGCGCGCCGTTCTGGTTCGGCATTTGTTTGCCGTAAAGCCCGGTCGCTAAGATTGTTAAAGGATGCATCGCTTCGTCGAGCCGCAAGCCTTCGACATACGGCAGATCAATTCCGGCGGAAAACGCAGACTGCATCTCGTTTCTGCCTTCGGGCAGTTTTACTTGCGGATTACTCGATTTTTTACCGCCGTAAAACGTCTCAAACGCGACGTATTTCGCATCTCCTAACGGCTCGACCGCGTCGACAATCTTCTTGAGCGGAAAACCGACCCACGGAATGACCATCGACCAGCCTTCGACACAGCGGAAACGATAAATTCTTTCTTCCTGTTCGATGCGCAAAAGCTCTTCGATATCGAAAATCTTCGGCTTATTGACAAGCCCGCCAACCTCGATCGTCCACGGGCGTGTAACGAAATTTTCCGAAGCGCGCGCGACCGCCGTTTTGCTCGTCGAAAACTCGTAATAATTGTTGTAATTCGTGATTTCCTCGAACGAATTGAGCTTTTCTTCGGTTTTGAACTCCGTTGGTTGAGAGACGTTTTCGATCTGCGCCGTGGTGACCTCTTTCGGCGGCGGCGGGTTGAAAAAGCGATACGTCAAACCGGTCGCGAGCGTCGTTCCGGCAGCTAATCCGGCGCGAATAAAATTGCGGCGGCTCAGGTAGACGCTTTCGGGCGTGATTTCGCTTGATTTTATATCGCTTGCCATAATTTTATATTCGCCTCAAACTCCTTCGGCGGATTCAATTTTATATCTAAAAGATGAATTTGCGGCGCAAATGGTTTTCAAACGTTTATATATTTCCCGAAAAGCGCGTTTCATTCCCTTAACAGGCATTATTTTTTTGCTCAACGCGATTATTTAAGGTTTATTTTCGTAATTTATAAAATTTAATACATCTTGAATCTGAAAAAACCCGTCTATTAGGGCGGATTCCCCAAAAATCTTTTTCCATTTTTAGAAAAAACGGGTATAATTTGCCAGACAAAAAATCTTTTTCGGGACGTTCAACGACAATGCTTTTAGTAAATCAGATTCTTCATAATCGCTATCGAATCATGCGAATGCTCGGGCAGGGCGGAATGGGCGCGGTCTATGAGGCGCACGACAACGTATTCGACACGACCTGCGCGGTCAAGGAAATAATGATCGCCGCGAAATCTTCGAACAACAAACAGCAGGAAATGCTGCTCCGCGCATTCGAACGCGAGGCGAAACTGCTCGCCAAGATCAAACACGAATCCGTCCCGCACGTGCGCGATTATTTTACGCAGGACAATCAGCAGTATCTCGTCATGGAACTTGTCGAAGGCAAGGATTTGGGCGAGCTTCTCGAAGACCGCAAAATTCCGTTTCCGCTCGAAGACGTAATGCGCTGGCTGGAACAGCTGCTCGACGGTCTCGATTATCTGCACACGCAGAATCCGCCGATTTATCACCGCGATCTGAAACCGCAGAATCTGAAACTGACGCCGCGCGGAAAAATTAAACTGCTCGATTTCGGCATCGCTAAAGGCGGCGCGGAAGTGCCGAATTCGACGACGATAAACAATCAGACATTCGTCGCCGCGACGCTTAATTATTCGCCGATCGAACAGATTTTCCGCGTGCTCGACCCCGTCTTTCGCGAAGTTCTGACGCAGCGTTTCGAAGCGCGCATTCAAGCCGTCATGCAGCAAAACGCCGACGCGCGCAGCGACCTTTATGCGCTCGGCGCGACCGCCTATCATCTTTTAACCGGCTTTCTGCCGCTCGACTCGCTCAAAAGAACGATCGAGGTCTGGTCAGGAAAACCCGATCCGCTCGACCATCCGACGAAACTGAACAGTCATATTCCGCCAGAGGTTGCGAATGTTCTGCTCAAGGCGATGGAACTCGACTACAACAAGCGTTACGCATCGGCGATCGAAATGCAGCAGGCTTTGCAGCAGGCGGTTGCCGACATCAAACTTCGCGAATCAAATCAGGCGCAAAACACGCTCGAAATGTCGAGCCAGTCCGGCTGGCAGGCGGAATCGGAACGCCTGCGCCAGATCGAATTGCAGAAACAGCAGCAGCAGGCAACGCGCCTTCCCACCGATCAATCGTTTCAAGACCAGGCAACACAGCAGATTCCGCTTGATAAGCTTCCGCTGAATTACCAGAAACAGCAGGGCATCTCCGAGGAAACCATCCAAAGCGGCGCACTCGGCTACACGCCGGGATTCGGACAAAATACGGGCGGAACTCCGCCGCCGACGCCTTTTAACACGGGCGGCAACCAACAAAATACAGGCGGGCAGCAATATAACACCGGCGTTAGTCCTCAAAATACGGGCGGTCAGCAATACAACACCGGCGGTCAGCAAAACACCGGCGGTCAGCAGTACAATACGGGCGGTCAGCAAAACACGGGTGGTCAGCAATACAACACCGGTGTAAATCCGCAGTATAATACCGGCGGGCAGTATACGGGCGGTAATGTACAGCCGACTGAAATGGTCAACTTTGCCGGAGCTACCGGCGGCAATATTCCGCAGGCGAAATTTCCGAACAGTTCAGGCAACACGGGCGGCGCGATGAATTCAAACAATCCGCTTTCGCCCGGTGTCGGTTTCGGACAAAATTACGCCGCTGCGCAACAGCCGAAAACTTCCAGTAAGGCAATTTGGGTTGTTCCGCTTCTGCTTTTATTGTTTTTAGGCGTCGCGGGTGCGGGCGGCGGGTTTTATCTGTGGTATCAGGCAAATGAAGGAACGACAGAAAATATAACGCCGACGCCGACTACTTCGGTTTCTCCGTCGGTCACGGTTTCGGCAAGTAAAACACCGACCGCGACGCCGACGGCATCACCGGATCAAAGCAATGTCAACGCCGTTAATACCGCTACTCCGAAACCGACCGTCGCACCGACGACGGCGACGCGTGTGGTAGTGACTCCGGTGCCCCGAACGCCGAAAACAACAGTGAAGCCGACGCAGAAAAAAGATTCGAACTGCATCTTCACAGGCGACTGTTAATGTTCGCCGGTGAAACGAATTAAATAATAATCCGCAAGATTTTTCCTTGATAAAAATCGTCTTGCGGATTATTATATTGAGAACCTGAACCCATTAATAAAATTTGTTTTTAAAGAAAGTTAAATTTCAAGCGCAAATTTAAAATCCGTGTCCGTTCTAAGGAGAGATATGAGAAGAAAACTAACAATAACATTATTGACGACCCTGATGTTGCTTAGTCTTTGGCAATTAACGGCAACTGTTTCAGCGCAGCAGGAGTTAACGCTGGCGATGATTCTGACCGGCTTGCAAACACAAGGCAAAACAGCTGAAACCAATACCCTTGCCAAGCGCAACGTCTATATTCAAAGAAGAGTTGAAACCTACGGCGTAACATTTCGTGTAACCCCGGAAATCGAGCGCGAGCTTCGCAACGCCGGCGCGACAACCATTCTGATCGCATCGATTCGCGCAAACGGTCCGTCTACGCCGGTCATTCCGACGCCGAACCGAACACCGATTCCAACTCCAGGCAACAAACCAACCGCTTCCTTTAAGCAGGTTTGGATGGATTACGACGTAACCGAAGGCGGTGTCAAAGGGATGCGAATTCACGTGAAGTTTACGGCTTACGGAATGCGGAATCTCAATTCGTATCTTGCCGTCTATTTTAAGGACAGCGACGGCGATTACCTGAAAGACAAGAACGGAAAGTTTGCCAGCGCGTCCGATGATGTCGCTGTTTACCGTGAAATCACTCCGCAGTATGACCCGGCGGAATACAACGATTTGACGGTCTTTATGCCGTATGCTGAGCTGGAATTGCCCAACGGCAGCTGGGATTTGACGATGGACATCAAGTTGATCTACAAACAGGGCGGCTTGATTCAGGAGTTGACGCAGAAAGAATTCAACTACAAACAAGGTAATCCGACGCCGACACCGACGACGAACGTGACTGCCAAGTCAAATCGCATATGGGTTGATTACAATGTCACCGAAGGCGGAAAACGCGGTATGCGCATCCACGTAAATTTCGAAGTTACCGGACTCAAAGGCGTGAGATCGAAACTCGTCGCCCGCGTTCAGAGAGACAACGGCAACTATCTGATGAACAGTAATCGCGGTTACACAAACGAGGACGGGCAGCTCGAAGTTTTCTTTGCGATGAATCCGCAATACCCGACAACCGCTTACGAGGACGCCGCCATTTTTCTACCGTACAGCGAGATTACTATCAGCAGTGGGAAATATGACCTAAAACTCGATGTTGATCTTAATACTACAGACGGAACATTGATTCAGCACCTCGACTTTTACGAGTTCGAATTTGAACGACCGTAACTAAATTCGCGCTAATTTCAAAAAAAGGCGGAGAAGTTCAGCTAACTGAACTTCTCCGCCTTTTTTTTGTCTTTTGAAACATTTTTTTTGAAAATATATTGAAAATTGTAATTTTTTCCTTGCAAAAAATTGTTAAAAATTTTATAACAAAGTTCTTCCATTATTTTCCCGCCTCAGTTATAATAAATCTCGGCGAACTCAAATCTAACCCGTTCGCAGTCCCCTAAAATATGCTTACAACTAACCAGAATCTACAACAAGGTCGTTATCGTATTGTCGGTCAACTTGAACAAAATGGCGCGGGCACGAGCTACGAAGCGTTTGACAACACGCTCGGCGCCGGCGTTTTGTTAAAAGAATTGCGCGACAATCTCAGTAAAGTCACCACTCCGGCACAGCTCGAAGCTCGTAAAATGAGTTTTGCAAAAAAAGCCAAAGCCCTGACCGAAATGCGCCACGCATCATTGCTCGGGGTCAAAGATTTTTTCTCGGAGATTGACCATCACTATTTGGTTACGGAATTTAGCGGCGGAAGCACGCTCGGCGAGCTTTTGGATAAAAACAAAAAGCCTTTGCCGATAAACGACGTCGCTAAATGGGCGGACAGCCTGCTCGACGCGCTTAATTACCTGCATACGCTCACGCCGTCGATCATTCACGGCGAAGTAAAACCCCAAAATGTCAGAGTGTCGGCAGACGGCAAGGTCAAACTGCTGGTTTTCAATCTCGTCAGAAGCGCCGAGGAAATCAGCGCGGCTTCGGCGAACCAGACTTTCGATGCCGCTGTTTTGCCGTACCTGCCGCTCGAACAAATCTGGTCGGGACTCGATGCTGCGTCGAAAAAGGTTATTTTGACCAATTACGACGATAAATCGGAAAAGATTCTCGAACAGCCGGCAGATGCGCGGAGCGATGTTTTCTCGCTCGCCGCAACGCTTTATTATCTTTTGACGGCGCGGATTCCGGCAGACGCTTTGACGCGTTCGATTGATATTCTTGAAGGCAAAAACGACCCGCTGCAATCGCCGACGCAGTTGAATCCAATGATTCCGCAGGAAGTTTCCGAAGTTTTGTTAAAGGCGCTCGAAATTAAGCGCGAAGATCGCTTCAGTTCGGCGGTTATTATGCGCCAGGTTCTACGGACGGCTTTCGTGCGCGTCAAAGAGCGCGAAGCGAACGCGTCGAAAGGCTTAAAAATGGAAGACGACGCGATGCTCGAAATTCCGTTAGCCGCGCCGAAACCGGCTGCGCCGCCCGCGCCGGTGAAAAATCCCGAGATCGAATCGGAAGCCGCGCGCCAGTTGGAGCTCATCAAACAGCAATTGCGTGAAGCCGAATCGCGCCAGCGCGAAGCCGAACAACGCGCCACCGAAGCGGAAAAACGCCTTCTCAAAGCGGAAAAAGACGCCGCAAATACCGTTACGGTCGAATCCGCGCCGGTATTTGCGGAAAACCCGCAAGCCGCCGCGCCGTTTGAACCGGATAATATTCCGGCAATTCACAACAGCTCATCGGACGAATTTTCGGGTATGTTTTCCGAACAGACGCAGCCGGAAGGCGGAGCATTTAAGAAAGTTGCCGCCGCTGCCGTCGCCTTGATAGTTCTCGGCGGCGCGGGCTTTGGAATCTATACGGTAACCAAAACCCAATCAACCGGCGCAGCGCCGACGATGTCAACGACCAACGCCGCAATTCCGGCTCCGACCGCCGAAACCAAACCGGCGACCGAAAACGTGCCTGCGACCGCCGAACAGGCGACGACCGAAAGCGCCGATCCCGCCGATCCCGCTTCGACCGAATCCACAAATCCCGCCGCTAATCCTGCCGCCGTAAAACCCAATAAACCCGTCGCCGCCACGCCGACGCCGCAAACGGCACAGGTCAAAAAACCTGCCGCAACTCCCCCTGCTAAACAACAAAACACGCCAAAGAAAGTAACGCTCGACGAGCTGCTCAAAGATAACTAGGAATTCGCGGCGGACGGTTTCCCTTTCGTCCGCCGCGCCTGAAAATCAACATAACTTATCGAGTACAAAGGAACTAAAAATATGAACTTTTTATCTTTCCCCCGAACCGGGTTAAAACATCTGAAATTATTCTCGCTTCTCCTGCTTTTACTGCCGATGATCTTCGCGTACAGCGCGGCGGCGCAGCAGGCACAACTCAGCCTGGTTGATATAATTACCGTTTTGCGCTCGAAAAAAGTGACGCAATCCGAGAAGAATCAACTATTGACCGAAGGCGTCAAGCAGCGCGGCGTAACATTCGCGCTTAACGCCGATCTTGAAAAAGAACTTCGCGCCGCCGGTGCCGACGATGCGCTGGTCGCCGCGATTCGCGAGAAAGGTCCGGCCGTCAAGGTCAGCTCGACGCCGCAGCCGAAAATCGAAGCGTCGCCCGTGCCGGTCAAAAAAGAGCCTGATTTCTCGTTTTATCAAAACCGCGCGAACGCTAATTTCGTGATGGGCGAATACGACACGGCGATCACGGACTATAATCGCGCGATCGAGCTCAACCCGAAAGAATCGGCGGTTTATTTCAGCCGCGGACTGGCGTATTTCAATAAGCAAAGCTATACGCCGGCGATCGCCGATTTCGACCGCGTTATCGAACTCGATCCGAAAGAAGCGATGGCTTATTTCAAACGCGGCAACGCGCTCGAAAAGACGGGTAATTTCGAACGCGCCCTGAGCGATTATCAAAAAGCGGTCGAGCTTGACCCGGAAAACGAACCCGCCAAAGCCGCTCTTCAAAAACTTCAAGCCGCGATCGTAAAACCGACTCCGACGCAGACGACTCCGACGAATACCGCGACCCTGCAAAAGAAGGAACCTACTCCGCAAAACACGACGCCGACCAATCCGACGCCGACCGAAACGACAACCTCGACCGAGCCGACCAATTTCGGCGCGCTCAACCGCTTTGCGACGAGATTGGCGATTCCCGTCTATCCGAACGTCGAACGCCAGCGCTCCACCGAAGGTTTGGTAACGGTCGAGGTTTCGCTCGACGAAGAAGGAAAGGTAGTTTCGGCAAAAGCCATCTCGGGTCCCAGAGGTCTGCGTCAGGCTGCCGAAGACGCCGTCCGCAAATCGAAATTCAATCCCGTTAAAGTCGGCGACAAACCCGTCAAAGCAAGCGGATTCATCAACTTCAACTTCAAGCTGAATTAAAAATCTTCCCGACCAAAAAGCGATAATCGCTAAAGTGCGTGAATCAAAATAAAACAATTGCCCCGTTTTAATTTAATTCACGCACTTTAGCGGTTATTTTCTTTTATAGATTAGCTGCTAATCCCTAATTGCATGCCCGGAATTGTTTTTATTTAATAGCTTCCCGCAATAATGGTTGATTTAACGCCCGATGCTTCCTGCGCGATCTTGACGCCGACCGATGCGCCGATTCTGGTTGCGCCGGCTTCGAACATTTTTCGCGCGTCGTCGATTCCTTTGACGCCGCCCGAGGCTTTTACACCTAAAGAATGTCCGACCGTGCGGCGCATCAGCGCGACGTCGCCTTCGGTCGCGCCGCCTTTGGCGAAGCCAGTCGAGGTTTTGACAAAATCCGCGCCCGCATTTTTCGAGGCGAGACACGCGCGAATCTTTTCGTCGTCGGTTAACAATGCGGTTTCGATGATTACTTTGAGCAAAACGCCGTTTTCGTGCGCGGCATCGGCAACTGCGCGGATGTCGTCTTCGACCGTGCAGTCGTCGCCCGATTTTAACGCGCCGATGTTAATCACCATATCGACTTCGCGCGCGCCGTTGAAGATCGCTCGGCGCGCTTCGTAAGCTTTCACGTCCGAAAGCGTCGCGCCGAGAGGAAATCCGATTACCGTGCAGACCGGAACGCTTGAACCAGCAAGAAATTCCGCCGCTTTTTTGACCCATGCGGGATTGACGCAGACCGATGCGAAGCCGAACTGGATCGCTTCGTTGCAGAGCTTTTTAATATCCTCTTCGGTCGCTTCGGGTTTGAGAAGCGTGTGGTCGATCAGCGCTGCCCAATCGTGCGCCGTCGCGGTTTCGCCGAGGACAATTCCGATGCGCGACGCGCCCGCGTCAACGATTCTTTCAACGTCGGCGCGGCAAAACGACGGGCAGTAAGCGTCGTCGCCGATTTTCGACAAGACGAGATCGGTAATCTGCTCGACAAGTTTTTCGTAGTTTCCGTTCGACAGGTTCATAAGCTTTTCAAAAGCGATTCTAGCACATTTCGATTTCGGATTTGTGAATTCGGATTTCGGATTGAAATTTCAAAACAGACAAATCCGCAATCCGAATTCCCATATCCGAAATCGAATTAAACGTTAAAGCGGAAGTCCACGACGTCGCCGTCCTTCATCACGTACTCCTTGCCTTCGAGCCGCGCCAAGCCTTTTTCGCTCGCCGCTTTGCGCGAGCCGCACGCGACCAGATCGTCGTAGGAAATGATTTCGGCGCGAATGAAGCCGCGTTCGATGTCGGTGTGAATTTCGCCCGCCGCCTGCGGCGCTTTCGTGCCGACCGGAATCGTCCACGCGCGAACTTCTTTTTCGCCCGCCGTCAGGAACGACATAAGCCCAAGCATTTTGTAAGCCGCCTTGATGAGTTTGTCAACGCCGCTCGACGTGACGCCGAGATCGGCGAGAAATTCCGTGCGTTCTGCGGGTTCGAGCGCGACGAGTTCGGCTTCTAATTTAGCGCAGATCAGAACGACTTCCGAATTTTCGGCGGCAGCTTGCGCGCGTACCGCCGCGACGTGCGGATTCGCCGATTCGTCCATCAGCGTGTCTTCATCGACGTTCGCCGCGTAAATCGTCGGCTTTGACGAGAGCAGAAACCAGGATTTGATGATGGCGCGTTCGTCGTCCGTCAGATCGGCGGCGCGAACCGGGCGACCTTCTTCGAGAACGGGCAGAATCTTTTCGATGATCGCAATGTCGCGTTTCGCGTCCTTGTCGCCCGATTTCGCGCCGCGCTGCGCTTTATCGCGGCGTTTTTCGACCGATGCGAGATCCGCGAGCGCGAGTTCGATCTGGATCGTTTCGATGTCGCGCACGGGGTTGACCGAGCCTTCGACGTGAATGATGTCGTCGTCTTCGAAACAGCGCACGACCTGCACGATCGCGTCGGTTTCGCGGATGTTCGCTAAGAATTGATTGCCGAGTCCCGCGCCTTCCGATGCGCCTTTGACGAGTCCCGCGATGTCGACGAATTCGACCGTCGCGGGCACGACCTTCTGCGCCTTATTCAATTTTTCGAGAACGGGCAAACGCTCGTCCGGCACGGCAACGACGCCGACGTTCGGCTCGATCGTCGCAAACGGGTAATTCGCCGCGAGCGCGGCTTCCTGCGCGGTCAGAGCATTAAAAAGTGTAGATTTTCCAACGTTGGGCAAACCAACGATTCCGGCTTGTAACATATTTCGATTTTGGATTTCAGATTTTGGATTTTAGATTTGCCGGATTTGAAGTTTCAAATCCGGCATCCGAATCAAAAACGTTTATTTTAACCTTTCGCGCGGGTTTTGCGAAATGATGCGCGGAAATTAGAAGATTTATTTATCGCGGAATCCGCGCATCTTCATTGATTTGCAGAATATTTATAGTTTTCTTCGGGAAATATTTTATCTGCAAAGTCTGCTCGCCGCGCTGGAGGGTGAATGCCGCCTCCTGCTGCGGCTGATTGTAGTTGAAGCTGAAGCCGCGCAGCTCGTCGCCGACTTTTAAGCCCGCATCAATCGCGCTTTGCGTTGTCACCAGTTTAATCATCGCGCCGCGTTCGAGCTTGCCGCTTTCGGTCGTAAAGCCTAAGTCGAAAATTTCCTTCGGCTGCTCTGCCGCCGTGATTCCCGACGCTTTCAACACTTCGGCAACCGGCAAAGCGCGCGCGCCAAGCATAAAATCGTTGTAAAACTGCCGGTTGTCTGCGCCGAGAACGGCGTCGAAATTCGTGAGCAGAAGATTATCGTCGTAGCCTTTTTTCAAATCCGTCTTGCTCATCAAAAGCCGCATCAGATCGTCAACCTGCTTTTTATTCGCCGTCGTTTGACGAATCCGCAAATCGGTCAAAAAGCCGATGAGGGCGCCTTTGACATACGGCAGGCGATTGTAATCGTTCGATTCCCAGTATTTTTCCGACATGATTTCGGCGGTCGCGGTCGTCGCGATCGAGTTGGTGTGGTATTCGAGCAGAAGATTATTGAGCCACGAGGCAAACTGTTTTTCGGTGATCAGATTTTCGCGAAACAGCGTCAGACCCGCGTAATATTCGGTAAATCCTTCGCTCATCCATTTGTAATAACCTTCTTTTTTGTCGCCGCTATCGTGCCACAGGCTGCCGTTCCAGAAGTGAAAATGCTCGTGCGCGATCAGTCTTAAAGTGTCGAAATCCTGCAAACCCGCCTGCGGATTCGGGTAAACCGAGATCACATTTTTCACGACCGTGCCGCCTTTGCTGTTCGGCGCGCCTTCGGTCAGCGTGATCAAAAGATTGTCTTTCGACGGCGCAAAACCCATATATTTCGTCTGCGCTTCGATGATCTGCGAAACCGCGCCGCTGAATTCTTCGTCCGTGAATTTCCAGTTTTTGCCCTGAAAAAGAAACTTCACGCGTCTTTTGCCGATCGTTTTTTCCGCGACGCGGTAATCGCCCGCCGCGACGAACAACTCGCTCAAATCGTCGAAGGAATCCGCCCGACTTTCAAAATTCGTAAAAAATCGCGTGTATTCGTTCGAGTTTATTTGCAGGCGAACGGGCATCGCGGAAATCGCCTCGTCGTCGGGAAAGAAAAGAAAAGTCATGCCCCACAAAAAGGCGTATTCTTTGAAAATCGTCGGGTGAAAATACGACCGCGTGTTGTTTCCGATAAACGAATCCTTCTGCGAAACGACCGTGTAGCTTATCTCGAACGCCTTTTTCTGATTATTGACGACCCACGTTCGCGCGTCGGTTTTTTCCGGCTTCAAGGCGTTTCCGTTTTTATCGCGCGCGGCGACGCGGTAGATATTTTCCGCGTAATTCGTCTGCCCTCCCCAATCGCTCAAAGTAAAGCTCGTTTTATCCAGATTATTGGCCGGAATCTCGATTTTCACGTCGAGCATCCGGTCGGAAAGCGACAGAGTCAATTTGATTTCGCCCGTCTGCGCCTGCGCTGAAAGGCAAAACAGAGCGATAAAAAGCAGCGTTATAAATTTATTGATCGAGTAATGTTTCGGCATTCTTATTAAGTTATATTTTTATAAAAGTCGGTAAATCTCAAGCTAAATCAAACGACGCCGACGGCAATTTTGTTGCTTAAAATACCGCCGTCCGCGAAAATTTTAAGTAATTTTATAATTTTTCGCGCACGCCGCCCGATTTTTTTCCGCAAAACATATGAGATTTATCCGAGTTTTTGCTATAACAGAGTGAATGATTTCGACCTTTCTGATTATTTTTCTGATCACCTGCGGCGGCTTTGCGCTGACTTATCTTTACGAGAAGGAAGATTCGCTCCTCGCGCGGCTTGCGGCGGGAAACGTCGTCGGTTCGGCGATTTTCGGAACCGTCGCTTTTCTGCTCGCGTGTTTTTTCGGGCTTTCGGTCGTAACGGCTGCGATCGCACTGATTATCACGATCCTGCCGGTGCTGCTTTTTAGAAAAAAAGACTTTCAGCGGCGATTTAAAAAGAATTGGTACGACGCGAAAAGCCGTCTTTACGGAGCGAGTTTGAAGAGTTTTTTGCGATTCGTTTACTACGTTTTTATCTTTATCGTGCTCTGGTTTTTCTTCGAACGCGCGATGATCGTCACAAGTGAAGGAGTTTTGACGGGCGGCTCGCAAAATCTGGGCGATCTGCCGTTTCATCTCGGCGCGATCTTTTCGTTTACCGAAGGCAACAATTTTCCGCCCGAAAACCCGTCGTTCGCAAACGCGAAATTTACATACCCGTTTCTTGCCGATTTCGTGACGGCGTGTTTTATGAAGCTCGGCGCAAATGTGCGCGAAGCGATGCTCCTGCAAAATGTCTTTTTAGGGTTTTCGCTCGTCGTCCTTTTGGAAAAATTCGCTTTTAAGTTAACGAACAACAAGACTGCCGGAAAAATCGCGCCGATGCTTTTACTTTTCAGCGGCGGACTCGGCTTCGTATGGTTTTTCAAAGATTACTGGCAGAGCGCGCAATCTTTGACGGAAATTTTGTGGAAGCTGCCGCAGGATTACACGATCGGCGAAAAATTTCGCTGGGGAAATTCGCTCGTCGTTTTGTTTTTAACGCAGCGCAGCCTGCTTTTCGGAATGCCCCTGACGCTCATTGCGCTGATAAAAGTCTGGGAAATTTTCAACGGCGATAATTCAGCAGGGGAACAGAGGAGCGGAGGAGTAGAAGAGAAGAGGAATGGAGGAGTGAAGGAGAAAAGGAGTAAAGGAGTAAAGGAGACTGATCTTAAAAATTCCGAATTGAACAAAGATGGCGCTAAAAATACAGAAATCTCTTCAATTCCTCCACTCCTCCGCTCTTCTACGCCTCTACGCCTCTACGCCTCTACTTTCATCGTCGGACTTCTGGCGGGAATGCTGCCGCTGATTCACGTTCACAGCTTGGCGGCGCTCTTTGTCGTCTGCGCGATGCTGTTTTTCTTTCGCTACGATCGCTGGCGCGAATGGCTCGCGTTCGGCGTCGGCGTTTCGATTGTCGCCGTCCCTGAATTGATCTGGTCTCTGACGGGCAGCGCGAGCAATTTGAGCAAATTTATCGAGCCGCATTTCGGCTGGGATGCGGGCAAACAAAATATTATCGTCTTCTGGGCAAAAAACATCGGACTTTTCGCGCCTGTCCTGATTGCCGGATTGGTGCTGCTTTTAATGCGAAAAGACGAAAATGCGGAAGTAAATCCAAAATCCAAAATCCAAAGTCCAAAATCGGCGGATCTTTTAATTTTCTATCTGCCGTTCGCGTTTCTTTTTCTTGTCTCGAACAGCTTGAAACTCGCACCGTGGGAATGGGACAACATCAAGGTTTTGATCTACTGGTTTGTCGGCTCGCTGCCGTTTGCGGCGCTCGCGCTCGCCTGGGTTTGGGAAAAAAACATAGGTTTGAAAATCGCGGCGGCGGCGTGCTTTATCGCGCTCACGCTTTCGGGCGCATTGGACGTTTGGCGGACGATTTCGGGGCAGATCAATTACAACGTTTTCAGTAAAGACGCGGTTCAGATCGCCGAATTAATTAAGCTGCGCACCGCGCCGAACGCAATGTTTCTCAACGCGCCGACGTATAATTCGGCGGTCGTGCTTTCGGGCAGGCGTTCACTGATGCGCTACAGCGGGCATCTCGGGTCATACGGCATCGATTACACGGGACGCGAATCGGAAGTCAAAAGAATTTACGAAGGAACGGCGCTTGCCGAACGGCTTTTGCAGAAAAATAATATCGAATATGTCATAATTTCGCCTGAAGAGATGGGCAATCTGACCGTCCGCGAAGAATTTTTCTACAAGTATCCGATAATCGCCGAAGTCGGCGAGTACAAAGTTTTCAAAGTTAAATAAAAGTTCAGAGTCCCGCCTTCAGGCGGCAAACCGACCGCGAAGTGCGGCGGTTACAGCACGCTAAAGCGTGGACTCAAAACATTTAAAATGAACGAAGAACTCCAAACCACAACCGACAACGAACGACAACCGACGGATTATTTATGGTTTCTGTGCTGCGCGCTGGTCACGGCGGTCGCCTCGTTCGTGCGTTTTTTCTGGCTCGAATTAAAACCGCTGCATCACGACGAAGGCGTTAACGGATATTTTCTGACGAGCCTTTTTCGGAGCGGCGAATATAAATACGACCCGGCGAATTATCACGGTCCCGACCTTTATTACATCGCGCTCGGTTTTACGAAGGTTTTCGGTCTCAATACGCTCAGTATTCGCTGGAGCGTCGCGATTTTCGGCGTCTTGATCGTCGTGCTGGCGTTTTACTTAAAGCGCTACATCGGTAAAACAGGCAGCATTTTCGCGGCGTTCTTTCTCGCGCTTTCGCCGGGAATGTCGTATATCTCGCGCTATTTTATTCACGAGATTCTGTTCGTTTTTTTCAGTTTCGGCATCGTTGTCGCGATTCTTTGTTTTATCGAGCGACGCCGCGCAGGCTTTGGCGCAATCCTGTGGACTTCCCTGCTTTTGCTGATCTGCTTTCTGCCGTCGGCACTTAATCTGGCGAATGTGATCGAAAACTGGCTCAAGGTCGAGCAGTTTATCGGAGCCGAAAACACGGCGGTTTTATGGACTCTGCGCGGCTTGTTTATTCTGATCGAAGCGGCGCTCGTATTTTTCGTGATGCGGATGCTGCTCGCGTGGAACGAAGGTCAGCCGATCTATCTGCTGCTCGCGTCGGCAGCGACGATTCTGCTTTTCGCGACCAAAGAAACGGCTTTTATCACGATCGGCACGATGCTCATCGCCCTCGTCTGCGTCTGGATTTGGCGCAGGATCAACGCGTCGGAAAACTTTGCGGCAAACAAGTTCTGGATTTTTCTCGTGCCGAGCGCGGTTTTCATCGCCGCAATTCCGGTCAGCATCCTGCTCGAACGCGGCGGCGTCTACAAAAGCTTCGAGAAGGCTTCCTTTTACACTGGTCTAAAAACCATCTACGAAAACTTCACCGCAACGCACGAAGCGACGCAGATATATCTGTTTTACGGCATCGTCGCGCTCTGCGCGCTGGCGGCGGCGGTGTGGATAATATTCGTTTTATCGAGCCGCAATCCGCGAGAAAACGAAACGGCTGAAGACTGGCATTTAACGTGGGAAAACTTTCGCGAAAAGACGACCGCCGCCGACACCTTTGAATTCGCGATGGTTAAAAGCGCGGTGATCGGCGCGGCGATCGTGATCGTCTGGCTTTTCGTGCGTTATGCGGTCGATATTCTAATCGCCTGGAAATCGGGAAAAAGCGTTTCGGCGGCGCTCTCTAAGATTGATCTGTCAAAGGTAGATTTTGGGGTTTTAACCATCGCCTTTCTGCTTTTAGCCTTTGCAGGGATTCTCTGGCAGACGAAAAAGCCGCAGAAAATCTCGATCGATCTCGTTTTGATGATCCTCGCCTCGGTGATCGTTTTTCTCTACGTCGGCGCGTTGTTTTTCTCGTCGTTTTTCACTTATCCCGAAGGCTTGAAAGGCGCGTTCGAAGCCTACGACATCTGGACGAAAACCGGCAAGACCGACCACACGCAGAACGGCATGTGGGCGTATGTGCGCTGGGGAATGATTATCGAATCGCCGCTTTTGATCCTTTCGGGACTCGGCACTTTGATCGCGTTTTACAAGGCGCGGCACCGCTTTGCGATGTTCGCCGGACTGTGGGCGGTCGGGCTTTTCGCGGCGTACACGCTGATTCCGTACAAAACGCCGTGGCTCGCGCTCTCGTTCCTTTTGCCGATGTGCATCGTTGCCGGCTACGGGATCGCCGAGCTTCTGAATTCGCCGAAAATCATCGAGAAAATCGCGGGTGCCGTTTTGGCGGGCGGCGCGAGCGTGATTCTCGCTTTTCAAACCTACGACATCAATTTCGTCCGCTACGACGACGACCGGATGCCGTATATCTACGCGCACACGCGGCGAGAGTTCTTAGATTTGATCAGGCAGATCGAGTATTACGCCGACAAGAGCGGGCAGGGCAAACAAGCGAAGATCGAGATCGTTTCGCCCGATTACTGGTCGATGCCGTGGTATATGAACGAATACCCGAACGCGATTTTTCAGGGCAAGCCGATTGACGTGAGCACTGCCGAAATGATCGTCGCGAAAAAGAACGAACAGGACGCCGAGATCGTCTCGCGTTACGCGATCCGCTACCGCGTCGCGGGCGTATATCCGCTTCGTCCGGGCGTTGATCTCGTCTTGCTCGTGCGGCGCGACATCGCCGACTCGGACGCCAAAGACATCTATGAAGTCTTCGGCGAGCCGTTCGTCATTACGCCTGAGGACACGGAAACGCCGACCACGAAAAACGGCAGCCCGATTGAAACGCCGGAAACGTAGCTTTTAATTTTTTAGCCGCGGATAAACGCGGATTTCGCGGATTAATACTGACTTCTCAGCGACTTAGCGGCTTTGCGGGAAATACTCTTCTCCCGCAAAGCCGCTAAGTCGCTAAGTCGCTATAAAAATCTGCGAAATCCGCGTTTATCCGCGGCTAATATTTCTTTGCTCTAAAAACAAGTGTTGGCGATGGTGACGAAATCCGTGTCCGGTTTGAAGCCGTAATCTTCGCCGTGCCAGAGTTTGAGATTTTCCGTAATCGCGGCAAAATCGGCGCGCGTATAATTCGGGAAATTTTTCCGCCATTGCGGGCAGGCGTTCTTTTTGACGGCGCGGCGAATATTGCCGCGAAAGCCGAAAAGATTGACGACGACCGACGGGTTCAGCGCCTCGTTCAGATGATTCGAGATAAACGGTTTGAGAAGCGTTTCGCGCAGATTCGCGACATCGTTAAATGCCCACAAGCCGTCCTTTATGACCAGAATCGGCGCAAGCCGCCGGTCGCCGATTCGAGTCTCGCGCGTCAGGTTTTCGTAAAACTTCAACCCCGCGAAATTCGCCGCCAGATCGGCGTTCGAATAAACGCCCGAAGCCCAGTAGCCGTAAAACGTGCGCTCAGACGTTTTGCCCCATTTTATCGCCTTCGAAACGGCGGCGGCGGGCGACGAGTTTTTCGTCCGCGCGCGTTCGATTGTGCGGTAATAGGTATAGCCCTGCTGAAAAAGATGCGCGATCTTGTCCGTGCCGAGTTCGACGCCGTAGATTCGGACGGTTTCGCTGATCGTCAGGTAAAGAACCGGCGACGTGCGAAAGATCGATTTACCGAAAGACGACTTGAACCGCGCGGGCTGGGCGCGAAAATCGTGCGATTCCATCCACGAACCCGAATTCGTAAACGGCGGAACGCCGCCGCCGAGCGGTTTGAAGACGGCGCGCGCGATTGCCGTCTCCGAGCGCAGTTCGATAAGTTTTGCGCGTTCTTTTTCCGGCGAATCGCAGCCATTTTTTCGGCTGCTTCCTTCCAGACACACCATTCGCTCGCGAATCTCGGCGTTTATTTTCCCGATCGCCGCCGCAATATTTTCGCGCGCGTATTCGGTTACTTCGTCGCCGATGTCGGCAAGCGGCGTTTCGGACAAGTTATACTGATCGGTTTCAAATGCCGCGACAAAAAAAGACTGCGCCGACAAAATACAGCAAAGAATAACAGCGGCAATCTTTTTCAGCTTCATAAGCTTTTATGCAAAATTAATACAAATCAGCCGCGGATGCACGCGGATAAAATCATAGATTTTCATTAATAATGATCCGACATAAGTAAGTGGACAGAATTAAATTAAAAAAGTTCGGTTTTGTTCTGAGTCCCGCCTTCAGGCGGCGTTCCGACCGCGAAGCACGGCGGAACCGGAAGCCGTCTAAAGACGGAACTCGGAGCATCTCAAAAATTATTTTATCCATTTACTTAAATCTAAATCTCAATGCGCGTGCATCCGCATTTATCCGCAGCTAAAATTCTTTACGACTTTCAGATCAACTAACTTTCTTCTTTCGCCGGCGACTCGTTCGGTTTCAGCCAGCGCATTTCCATCGAACCGATAATCGCCAGCACGCCGACTGTCAAAACCGTCGAGAGTATCGCCAGCCCGAGCGCGCCCAATGCGACGGCGACGCCGATCGCCGCCGAAATCCAGATGCTCGCGGCGGTCGTCAAGCCCTTGATATCGCGCTTTTCGTCCAATTTCAAAATCGCGCCCGCGCCCAAAAACCCGATGCCCGTGACGATTCCCTGAATAACGCGCGATAATCCGTCCGAACTCATCCCGTAACTGCTGCACGCCAGCAAGAACACGGTCGTGCCTAATGTCGCTAAAATATGCGTCTTGATGCCTGCCGGTTTGCCCGCCTTTTCGCGTTGCAAACCGATCACCGCGCCGAGAAAGGTCGCCGCAACCAGCCGGATCACCACGTGCGCAAACTGCCGTGTGTCAGGAAACCCGTAGCTCAATTCTTCCCAAATTATATCCATTCATTCCCCCTTGATGTTAAATCCTCGTTAAATCAATGTTAATTGTCCAACTCTTTCGAGGCAATCGGAACATTAACATTTATCGAAGAGAAATTAGCGGGAAGAAGATCGAATGATTAGAAAGCTATTCGGTAAATGGTTTCAAGAGTTTTGAGTCACGCCTTCAGGCGGCTTCTTGCGTGTCGTTATGCCGCCTGAAG
>JANOBZ010000005.1:0-14604 GCA_031411895.1 Acidobacteriota bacterium
TGCGCCTTTGCGGGAGTTTTGAAAGTTTCCCGCAAAGGCGCAAAGTCGCTAAGAAAAAGTAGAATAAAGATTGATGGACGAAACACACGATTGCCCGATTTGTTCGAAAAAAGTCGCGCACGTCGAACGTTATCCGAAACAGGTTTGCGAGCGCTGCCAAAGCCGCACGTCGGACGCCTACGGTCGCCGTTTGAAATTTACCAACGAAGATCCGGCAGACGGTCTGCAAGCCGTTTATCTCGACAGCGACGACGAATACACGCGCCGGCTTTGCTATATTGACGGCAGAAAATGCTTCGCCGCCCGACACCAATCCGGCGGCGTGATCGTCGAAACGGTAAAAAATTAGTTATGCCAAAAAACGAAATCCAAAATCCGAAACCCAAAACCCAAAATCCGCTTGTCGCCGTCATAATGGGCTCGACTTCCGATTGGGAAACGATGAAAAACGCGGCGGACATTTTAGAAGAATTCGGCGTCGCGCACGAACGAAAAGTCGTCTCGGCGCACCGGACGCCCGATCGGTTGTTCGAATTTGCCAAAACGGCGGAAGAACGAGGGCTCGAAGTTATCATCGCGGGCGCGGGCGGCGCGGCGCATCTGCCCGGAATGTGCGCCTCGCAGACGGTTCTGCCCGTGCTCGGCGTGCCTGTCCAGAGCAAAGCCTTATCGGGAATGGATTCGCTGCTCTCGATCGTCCAGATGCCCGCCGGAATTCCGGTCGGAACGCTCGCAATCGGCGCGGCAGGCGCAAAAAACGCCGCGCTTTTAGCAATCTCGATTCTCGCCAATTCGCGACCGGATTTGAGGAAAAAGCTTCATGAATTTCGCGAAAAACAAACACAGACGGTTTTGGATTCGGAACTTAAATAAAAAAGCTCCGGAGGAGCGAAATATTTGTAGAAACAAAAAGCCAACAAAAAATCGAGTTCCAGAGGAACGACATATTTGTAGAAAACCAACATAAATTTATGGCGAACACATTTTCACAAATTTATATTCAGATAGTTTTTGCCGTTCAAGGTCGTCAAAATTTAATCAATTCCGAATGGAAGGCGGAACTTTACAAATACATCACGGGAATCGTAACAAATCACGAACAGAAACTAATTGCCATCGGCGGCGTTTCCGATCACATTCACATTTTGATAGGTTTTAAGGCAAATTTCGAAATCTCAAAGTTAGTTCAGGAAATAAAAGCGAATTCGAGTAGATTTATCAATAAAAAGCAGTTTGTGCGAAGCAAATTCAGTTGGCAATAAGGTTTCGGCGCATTTTCATATTCGCGCTCACAATTGGACGTAGTTATTCGATATATTCAAAATCAGGAGAAACATCATTCGAAAAAGTCATTCAAGAAAGAGTTTGTCGAATTTTTAGAATACTTCGAAATCGAATATGAAGAAAAATACCTGTTTGAATGGATTGAATGATTTCGTTCCTACGGAACTCCGTATTTTTGTTTATACAAGTGCTACAAATATTTCGCTCCTCCGGAGCTTTTTTTGAACTAAAATGACTGCCAATGAAATCATCAAAAAACTCGAATCGCTCGAAAACCCCGACAATATCGCGGGAATGGCGCGGTTCGGAATCAGGGCGAAAAAGGCTTTCGGAGTTTCTGCGCCGGTTTTGAAAGAGCTTGCCAAAGAAATCAAAAAGCAGACTGAAAATCGTCACCGGCTGGCGCTTGAATTGTGGGAAACCGGAATTCACGAAGCGCGGATTATCGCTTATTTGATTGACGATCCGAAGGAAGTTACCGAAGCGCAGATGGACGCGTGGGCGGCGGATTTCGATAATTGGGCGATTTGCGACGGCGCGTGCGGGCATCTGTTCTGCAAAACCGAATTCGCGTACCGTAAAGCGATTGAATGGTCGGCGCGCGACGCGGAATTCGTCAAACGCGCCGGACTTGTGCTGCCTGCGTGGCTCGCGGTTCACGATAAAAAAGCCGACGATGAGCGCATTGCGCAATTTCTGCCGGTGCTTGAAAGAAATTCGAATGATGAACGAAATTTCATCAAAAAAGCGGTCAACTGGTCGCTTCGCCAGATCGGTAAAAGAAGTCTGCATTTAAACAAACTCGCCGTCGAATCCGCCGAACGCATTAAGGCGCAAAACACGCGCGCCGCGCGCTGGATCGCCGCAGACGCGCTGCGTGAACTGCGCAACGAGAAAACTCTCGAAAGAATAAAAAGAAGGTAGTGAACAGAAGTAATGCTTGCGGAGCAAATCAGTATAGCGAACCGTAGTGAGCAGGTTTGTATTTATTCAACTTCCGTGCCGCCGGAAGTGTTCGCTACCGCTCACTGTGCTGATTTCAGCTTTACTTTTTCTTCACTGCCAAAAAGAAAACCGATTCGAAATTGCTCGGATAAATCTATAATTTTTACTTCAATTTTTCCCAATCCGCGCGTTCCAGACGATAGACGAAACAATCGTCGTCGTCGAACTGTCGCCGCTCGGCAAACTTAAAACCCAAACGCTCGTAAAAACGGTGCGCGCTCGTGTTCGAAGCGAGCGGGTCAATAATAATCGCCGTCACTTCCGCGGGCGCGAAACATTTTTCGAGCGCGAGCCGCATCATCTCTGTGCCGTAGCCTTTATTGAGCTCGTCTTTTTCGCCTATCCAAATGTCGATCGCCCGCAAATTCGGATCGACAGATTCGCCCCAGTAATGACTTTCTTCAAGCAAAGGGTCGATGATCTGCATAAAACCGATTGGGCGATCGCCCAGTTCGGCAATCAAAAACTCGCGCCATTCGGGATATTTTTCAAGCTCGGTTTCCCACTGCCACTCGTCGCCGTCAACGCCGCATTCGATCACGTGCGGCTGTTTGTCCCAATGCCGTAAAAGCGCCAAATCGTTAATGTCTGCGGAGCGCAGTTTTATCGAATTCATAGAAAAATTAAACCATTTACGCGCCGATTAAATCAATAAACCGAAGAGCCGGATAAGAAATGATTTCAACGCAAAGACGCATTTCGATTTGGGATTTGTGATTTCGGATTGCGGGCTGAAATTTTAATCTATAAAGTAAATCCGAAATCCGAATTCACAAATCCCAAATCGTTTGGCGTCTTTGCGTTGAAATTCCCTCATCGCCTATCATATTGCTTGCTCTAAAAATCTTTCAACGTTTTTCTTCGCAAGAAATAGCTTATGATTTTGCCAAATTCGACGATCGGTGTTTTCGGCAGCGGGCAACTCGGGCGAATGTTTGCCATCGAAGCGCGCAAGATGGGTTATCGCGTGCATACGTTTTCGCCCGACACGGACACGCCGACCGGGCAGGTCGCCGATTTTGAAACTTCCGCCGATTATGCCGATCTCGAAAGCGTCGAAAAATTCGCGCGTTCGGTTGACGTCGTCACGTTCGAGTTTGAAAACGTGCCGTCGCAGACGGTCGAAACCGCCGCCGAGTTTACGGGCGTTCACCCGCGCGGCGAGATTCTGCACACGACGCAAAACCGTTTGCGCGAAAAGACATTTCTTTCAAAAAACGGCTTTCCGGTCGCGCCTTTCCGGCATATCAAAACCGTCGACGATATGTATCACGCGGCGCAGGAATTGGGTTTGCCCGCCGTTTTGAAAACCGCCGGTTTCGGTTACGACGGCAAAGGTCAGCAAAAAATAAAGGCAGCGGGAGAGATCGAAAACGCGTTTGAAAATCTTCGGGGCACAGAAGCCGTGCTCGAAGCTTTTATCGAATTCGAAAAAGAGGTTTCGGTTGTCTGCGCGCGCGATCGCCGGGGCAATTTCGCGCATTACGGCGTGATCGAAAACTCGCACGCCAATCATATTTTAGACATCAGCTTCGCGCCCGCTTTTTGTTCGGAGAAAGTGTTCAACGAAGCCGTTGAAATTGCCCGAAGCGTCGCCGAAACTCTGGATTATGTCGGAACTCTATGCGTCGAATTTTTTCTTGCGGCGGACGAAAAACTGCTTATCAACGAGCTTGCCCCGCGCCCGCATAATTCGGGACATCTGACGTTCGACGCCTGCGCGACGTCGCAGTTCGAACAGCAATTGCGCGCCGTCTGCGGTCTGCCGCTCGGCTCGACCGAATTTTACGCGCCCGCCGCGATGGCGAATCTGCTCGGCGACGCGTGGACGACGGGCGAGCCGCGCTGGGGAAAAGCGCTCGAATTTTCGAACGTTAAACTTCATCTTTACGGCAAATCCGAACCGCGCAAAGGGCGGAAAATGGGACATCTGACGGCGCTCGCGGAAACTGTCGAAGCGGCTGCCGAAAACGTTCGAAGCGCCCGCGCCGCTTTGCGTGAAAACGACAACATCTGATATATTTTTCGTTGCCGAAACTTCCCGATCTGAAGATATTTTATCGCAGTACCGTTATGTTCAAAAAAAATTTACACCCGTTTCATATCAAGCTGACCGCTTGCGTTCTCTTTTTACTTCCGGCTTTGATTTTATTGTTTTCGCAAAACATCGCGGCGCAGACCCAAATCCGGGAAACTCGCGGCGCGACAAGCGCCAAAGCCAATCGCGAGCGCGGTTTAGAGATGTTGAAAACCATCAAAGAAACGCTTCGGGAATACTATTACGACCCGAACTTTCGCGGCATCAATCTTGACGAAAGATTCCGTGCGGCGGAAGAAAAAATACGGGAATTGGAGAGCATTGCCGAAATCTTTACGACGATTGCCGATCTGATGCTCGAATTCGACGATTCGCACACCCAGTTTTACCCGACGCCGCGCGCGAACCGCGTCGAATACGGGTTCTCGATGCAGATCGTCGGAAACAAGTGTTTCGTGACGAGCGTCAAAAAAGGCAGCGATGCCGAGGCAAAAGGCTTAAAGATCGGCGACGTCGTGAGCGGTGTCGCCGATTATGCGCCGACGCGCGAGAATCTGTGGAAGATGCGCTACATTTTGTACGCCATCGATCCGCAGGAAAGCTTGAAAATCGCCGTCTTGAATCCCGACAACACCGAACGCGAAATAGTTATCAAAGCAAGCTTTAAGATGCTCGAAGAAAGACGCCGGGAACAGCAGAAACGGCGGCTCGAAGAAGCCCAGAAACCTTATTCCTGCGTTGAGATAAGTTCGGCGACGATCGGCTGCAAGCTTTATTCTTTTATGGTGGATAAAGACACGGTTGATAAAATGATGAAGCAGGCGCGCCCGTTTAAGAATTTTATTCTCGATCTGCGCGGCAACGGCGGCGGTTATGTCGCGACCGAAGCGCATCTGACCGGTTATTTCTTTGACCGCGACGTTAAAATCGGCGATCTTGTAACACGCAAAAAGACGGAGACGCGCATCGCAAAATCGCAGAAAGAAAAGATTTTTACCGGGAATTTAATGGTTTTGATTGACAGCAATTCGGCGTCGGCGTCGGAAGTTTTCGCGCGCACGATGCAGATTGAAAAACGCGCTAAAATCGTCGGCGATATCAGCATGGGCGCGGTAATGACGAGCATTTTTTTCCCGATGGCGATCGAGCGCGGAACCATAGAATTCGGCTCGATCACGCCTTACGGCGCAAGTATTACGATCGGCGATCTGATTATGAGCGACGGCAGCCGTTTGGAAAAAGTCGGCGTCGTTCCCGATTATCCGGCAAAACCGACCGGCAAAGCCTTGTTCGAGCAATTCGATCCGGTGCTCGCATACACCGCCGGACTTGTGGGCGATAAATTGACCGCACAGGACGCCGGAAAATTTTATTTTCTGACCAAAAAGCCCGAAGACGACGAGAAAGCCGCCGAAGAAGAAAAATAAACCGATTACCGGGAGTTTTTTTAACGCAAAGGCGCGAAGCCGCAGAGGCTTTTTAACCATTAATTATTGAAAAATAATTCCGAAGAATTGTCGGCGTTTCTGATTTCAAGCACTTTTTTGAAAAATCTTTGCGTCCTCGCGCCTTTGCGTCTTCGCGTTAAAATATATTTATTAGATTTTTTTGGCAAGCCAGATGCCGAGCGCAACGCCCGCGAAACCGACCGCGAAGCTCAGAAAAAGATAGAGAAACGCCGTTAGATATTGGCTTTCTTCAATCAGCGTCCAGATTTCCAGTTCGAACGTCGAAAAAGTCGTAAACGCGCCGAGAAATCCGACCGTTATCGCGAGGCGCAGATTTTCGCTCCATTGAAACCTTTCGGTCAACAAAATCAACAGAAAACCGATCAGAAAAGAGCCCGTGATATTGATAAAAAACGTCGGGAAAGGAAACGGTTTGAAGAGATTCTGCAAAGGCGAAACGTTGATTAAATAGCGAATAACTGCGCCGACCGCGCCGCCGCCGGCAATCGCTAAAATTCTCGACAAAGTTTCCATAGTTTTCTCAAAAAAGCACTATATAAACGAACCACCATATCAAATTAACGACATTCGCCCAGACCCAAACAATTTGCGCGTGCCTGACTTTTTTTCTGATGACATTAAACTCTTCGTCGGCTGTTTGAAGTTGACCGAACTCTGACAGCCAATTTTGCACATTTAAGAAACCGCCGAGCAACATACCAATAGAAACGAAGATGAGTAAGTAAACCAAGAAATGGAATTTTCCGCCATCGCCGAAATAGATAAACGCCATTTCAATGACAACCAATGCGAAAACCATAAATATCGTTTGGTAGGTGACAAATATTTCGGCAGATTGAATGGCTTTTGTAATTTTCAGGTAAGATTCACAGCTTGCAACAATTTCTTTTTTATCAATAAATACCTGGCAAAACGGGCAATTTTTTGCGCCTTCGAGAACCGCCTCCGTAAAGCTTTTCATTTTTATCAATTTGTGACACGATGGGCATTCGGCGAAAACGGTAAGGTCAGAATAGTCTTGTAATGGATTGGAAAGCATTAAAAAATCTTACTTGAACGCGTTGTAAAGTTTCACGAGAAAACGCGCCGGAACGCCGATCCAGTAGAGGCTTTGAAACGCCGACCATTTGAGAAACGTCCAGAAAAACGCGCCTTCGCGGAAGCGGCGTGAAGAAGTCGTAACGGCTTTGGTCAAGAACCTGAAGTCGCCGCGTTTTTTCAGACGCTTCGCAAAATCGACGTCTTCGAGCACCGGAATCGGTTTATAGCCGCCGATTTTTTCGTAAACTTCGCGACGCGTAAAGATCGCCGAATCGCCGTAGATCAAGCCGATCGCCTGCAATTGCGGGTGCAGCCACATCATAAACCGCGCCCAGCGACTGCCGCCGTCGTACAAAACCTGAAAATTTCCGCCGATCACGGAATCGTGATTCATATATTTTTTGATCTCGCGCGCGCAGCCCTGCGCCGGTCTGGTGTCGGCGTGCAGAAACCAGAAAATTTCGTGCGCGGCGTGCTGCGTGCCTTCGTGAAGCTGTTTGCCGCGATTCGCTTCGCCGAATTTAACGAGCTTGAAAGGCTTTTTCAAACCGTATTTCTCGATAATTTCGACGGTTTTATCCGAGCTTCCGCCGTCAACGATCACGACTTCGTCAACATTGACGAGGCGCGAGATCGCATCGAGAGTTTTTTCGATCGTTACTTCTTCATTAAATGTCGGGATAATTGCGGAAATCAGCATCAAGTAAATCATAGAAGTAAAAAGTAAAAAGTAAAAAAACGTCCTATCCCGAATTAACGTTAATGACAAGACGCTCTTAATTTTTTACTTTTTACTTTTTACTTTTACCCTAATTTTTATTTGCCTTTGAGCGTCAGCCGGTTGCCCGATGTGGCGTTGGCTTTGCCGCCGATGATCGTGAAGAAAAAGCTGCCTTTGCTCCAATCTTTGACCGTGTCTTTCGTCGTCCAGCTCGCCGTGACGACGCCTTTGTTCAAGAATCCGTTGACCGATTCGACCCACACCTGCTGACCGTTGCAGTCGTGGACGACCTGCACGCGCACCGCGCCGTCGACGCCTTTGTTCAAAATCGCTTTGATGCGCACGATTTCTCCGATTCCGGCTGAAGTTTGCGACCATTCGGCGACGAGATAAGCATTTGCGCCGACGTTTGCGCCGCCGAAGATGTCAACCGTCGGACCGCGCTGCGGAACGCGCGTTTCCGGCGCTTCGAAAGAAGATTCGTCGAAATTGCCGGTCGCGCCGCCCGATTGCTGGTCTTCCTTTTTCTGCCGTTCTTTTTGATAAAACTGATTGTTCGGGTTGCGGCTCGCCGAAGGCGGCATAATTCTGTACCGATTGACATTATTGACGCTCATGATAAATTTTCTCCTTTATGACTGCTTCGATTATTAGTGCGGATTTTGACATCCGCTAATAAACGCGGATTGCACGGCGATTCGGTATCAGACGTTTAACTTTTTTCTTCTGCTTTAAGATCAAATGACAGGAAGTTTCCCGCAAAGGCGTAGAGGTGCTAAGAGATAAAGAATTTAAAACTTAGCGCCTCTGCGCCTTTGCGGGAAACTGTTGTTCATTTATTTGAGAGTTAAAATAGCAAGCGGTATAAAATTTTTGATTATTGCGGAAAATTGAGCCTTTTAATTAAATCCTTGAAACGCGGTTCGTCGCGCAAATCTTGAAATTGCAGATCAATTTTGAGCCAGATCAGCCAGATCGAATTTTCGTCGAACGCTTTTTCGAGCTGTGTCAAAGCCCAATCCGTTTCGCCCAAACCGGCATAAATAATCGCGCGGTGATAAGGCGAAACGTATTTTCCATCCGTTTCCATGAGGTCAATCCGCCGCAGCATCGCAAGGGCTTTTTCCGTCTCGCCGGTTTTGCCGTAAGCATAGCCGAGAAGCGCGACGGTTTGCAGAATCGGCTCGGCGGCGGCGACTTTTTCGAATTCGGCGACGGCTTCCGCGCGGCGTCCCGAATGAAACAAAGCCCACGCCAGATAATAATGCGCGCGCTTGAAATTCGGGTCAATTTCCAGAACCAGTTGAAACTGACGAATCGCGCGGTCGAAATCGCGTTTGTATGCGAACGGCACGCCGCGTATCGTCAAAAGATAGAGCGAGTTAACATCCAACAGCTGCGCCTGTTCGATTTGCTCCAACGCTTCGTCGAATCTGCCGGCGGCGGTTAAAAACCAACTGTACCAATGCCGCGCCGAAGCGTAATCGGATTTTAAGGCGATCGATTGACGGTGATTTTTTTCGCACTCTTCCCAACGTCTGCCGATAAAGCAGAAATCGGCTTTCGTCGCGTAGGCTTCTGCCAGATCCGGGTCGAGTTCGAGCGCTTTTTCGACCGCTTTTTCGACATTTTCGCGAACCGTCGCGGGCGGAAAATAAAGATGATGCCCGAGAAGCAGATACGCGTCCGCGAGACAGATATAGCCGAGCGCAAAATCAGGCGCGGCGGCGATAATTTCGCGCGCGCCCGCGAGACTCGCGAGCAAACCTTCCTCGGTGCGTGTTTCCCAGAAAAAACGGTATTTTATATATTTCCGGTAAATTTCGGAGTTTTCCGAAACACTACGCGCCAATGAATTTCCGTTCTGCCGGTTGACGAGCGCGTCGGTCGCGCGGCTCGAAATGCGGTCCTGCATTTCGAAAAAATCGCCCGCCGCGACCTCGAATTTATCCGCCCAGAGCGTGTCGCCGCTGCGCGTATCGTGAAGCTGCAAGTTGGCGCGGATTTTGGCGTTCAAGGTTTGAATCGTGCCGCTTAAGATAACTTCGACATCGAGTTCGCGCCCGATGGCGATCGCGTCCTTTTCGCTTTCGACATATTTTAAGACGGCTTCGGTCGAGCGAACCGCGAATTTTCGCGTCGCGCTGAGCTGCGTGATCAAAGTGTCGGCAATCGCCAGCCCGAGATATTTTTCGCTTCCCGATTCCTTCGGCATCAGAAACTTCAAAGGCAGAACCGCAAGCGACTTACTTTTTCCGTTGGCGGTATAAATCGCGCCGTTCGCAGAAGTTGCGCCGCTTTGCTCGATTATCGTTTCGACCTGTGCGACAAAACGATAACCGCGTCCGGGAACGGTGACGATAAACCGGTGATCGCGCGGATTTTCGCCGAAAATCTTTCGTAAAGTGAAAATGTTTTGCGTCAGATTGGCTTCCTCGACAAAATTACTGCCCCAGATTTCGGTCATCAATTCGTCTTTCGTGAGAAGTTTTCCCGGATGGCGCACGAGCGTCAGAAGCGTTTCAAACACTTTCGATTTAAGCGGGATATTCTCTCCGGCGCGATAGAGCAGCCGCTCCGAAGGCAATAGGCGGTAGTTTCCGAATTCGTAACGCAAAACCCTGCTGTTCATAACCAAATTAAAATAAAGTTAGAAAAACTATTAGCAAATACGATGGCACGAAAGATTAAATAGTTGCTGTCGCCGCCAGCAAATTATTAACCTTGCGCCGTATTTCCTAACCGACCGAAGACAGCAACATTCAACGCTTTACGCAAACGGCGTGTCAAATCAGGAAAAACCAATATTTACCAAACGATTATTAAAACAGGACAAAAATTTTAACGCTCGAAAATTTGGAAAGTTTCAACAGATAAGATTTTCTCCAAAATTTCGGACTGAATGGTAAAAGAAAAACACCGCGCAAAGCGAATTTATGACGAAAAAAAACGGCAGCCTTTCTGGCTGCCGTTTTAAGTTTCAGTTTGCGAAGACCCGAATTAGAAATCGAACCGTCCGGCAAACTGGATAATGCGCGCCGCGCCCGCGGTTTGCGACAAACCGAAGTTTGCGCTCGTCACGTCCGAAACGGGAATTCCCAAGTTAACTTTATTGAACAAGTTAAAGAAGTCCGCGCGGAGCGTGAAGCGCATTCTTTCGGTGATCGGAATCCGCTTGATGACCGAAAAATCCATCGTCGAGAATTTCGGTCCGCGAAACGTGCTGCGCGAGACGTTGCCTTGATTGCCGTCTAAGGGAACGGTCGAGGCAAAGAGCGAACGGTCGGGTCCGGTGTAAACGCGCGTGTTAGCGTCCGTCCGGTTGCTCGCAAACGCGCCGCTTCCGTTAGCATAGGTCGCGCGCGCGCTCAAACCCGTCCCTTGCCGGTCAACGCCGTTCATAAAGACGCTGAACGGATAGCCGGTCTGCGCCTGGAAAATGCCCGAAAACGTCCAGTCGTCGATCAGGTAATTAACGACGCGATTGGTTGAAGTAAACGGCAGCTCGTAGATGAAATTGAGCACGAAACGATGCCGCGCGTCAAAGCTCGAATCGCCGCGTTCCAGTCTCAAACCGCCCGCAAAACCCGAGGAATCGCGCGGCAAACTGCGGTCGCTCGTGCCGGTGACAAGCGCGTCCGCCGCGTCGTCGATCGAATGACTCCACGTGTAGAAGCCCTGAATCTGCCCGAGCCCGAAGCGTTTGTCCGATAGCGTTTTCGTCAGGCGAACCTGCATCGCGTTGTAGCTCGAATTACCGATCGTGGTAATCAGAAACGCGCTGTTTTGTCCGAATGCCTGATTCAAAGTTCCGTTTAAGTAATTCGTCCGACCGCTCGAACTGATCGGCGTGTTCGAACCCGTAATCTGATTAACGCGCGCGACGCTCGTCAGTTGCGCGTCCATCGAGCGAATCAAATTCGTCCCCTTCGTGCCGACATAATCAATCTCGAACAGAAATTGCTTGCTCAGTTCTCTTTGATAACCGAAGTTCCAGCTCGCGCTGTTCGGCGTCACGAATTTCTTTTGCAGAATGTTGTTCTGCGCGTTCGGGAAAATCACGGCTAAGCCTAATTCGTCGCCGTCCTGAACGAGATTCGTTCCGGTGCGCGACGTGATGCGCGAAGCGTCGTCAATCAAAAATCCGCCCGAGCCGTTTAAAGGAATCTCAAAAATGGCGGTCGAAAACGGCGGGTTGCCGCTCGAATTGCCGAACAGATTCGTGAAAATGCGGTCGTAGAAAAGCCCGTAACCGCCGCGAATCGAAGATTTTCCGGGACCGCCGAAAAGCGCGCCTAAAAACCCGTCGGTAAACGCCGGACTGTATGCGAAACCGAAGCGCGGCGCGAAATTGTTCCAATCGTTGTCCCAGAGTTTCAAGTTGGGATTCGCCGAATTTTTGCCGACCGTCTGGAAAGCAAAACCGCCCGTCGGCGTCGGACCGCTCGCGTCCTGGTCAACCAGATTCGCGAGCAAGCCGTCTTTTTCATACGGAACCTGATTAAATTCCCAGCGCAAGCCGAGATTTAAGGTCAGATTCTGACGAATGCGCCACGTATCCTGCGCGAAAAGCCCGAATTCCCGCGTGCGATAGCGGCGAAAATCGTTGTCAACGCGTTCCGAATCCTGATTAAAAAACTGCGTCTGCGTCTGAAAAGCGACAACCCCCGTCAGAAAGCTCAGATAATCGTTGATCAAACCGCCCGCGCCGGTCGCCGGCACGTTGCGCGTCACGCCAGCGCCGTCAACGTACCGAACGATCGGGAAATTGAAATTCGAGCCGAGCCCGAAATCAACCGTTTCCTGACGACCGAAATTGCTCGCGCCGTTCGAAAAGATCAAGCGCGCCTCGCCGCCGAATTTCCACGTGTGATTGCCCTTGACCCACGTTAATGAATCGGCGATCGTCGTCGTCCCGGTCGTGCGTCCCTGCGTGCTGAAATTGACGATCGACGTAAACGGCGTGATTAAATTGATGCCGTTCGCGTTTGCCGAGCCGAAATTCAAAACGGGAACGTCGTTCGCGTTAAAGATCGAGCGCACCGCGTCGTTGATCGTATTCGGCACCGCGCCGTCGCCCGCGCCGTTGAAATCGGCTTTCGCGCGGTTGATGCCGAATCGGAATTCGTTGACCATATTGGGCGAAAGCGTCGAAATCAGGTTAAAGGCGTAAACCGCGCCGGTTTGCGGCGAAAGCAGCTCGTCGCCGAATTCGGGAAACGTCGGCGCGCCGACTGAAAAATCGCCTCTCGACCAGTTGATGCTGCCCGTTAAAGTGTTGCGGTCGTTGATTTGATAATCAACGCGCGTCGCGATCGAATCAATATCGTTGCGCGCCGTGTAATTAAACGTGTAATACTCGAAAACTCCCGGCAGAGGCGATGTCAGCGCGTTGCCCGACGGCAGATTCGGCAAAGGGAAAAGCTGATTCAAAAGCGCGAGCGTCGTCGGGCTGAACGGCAGACTGACGCCGAGCGCGTTCGCCAGATTGTTGTTAAACGCGCCCTGGCGAATGTCCAACGTGCCGAAACTTCCGTTGCTCGCGTTGGTCGTCGCGCTGCCGGTCGGCGACGGCGTCGTCAAAATTCCGGTGCGCGCGAGCGCGGTCGGCACGAGCCGAAACTGCTGCGCGCCGGTTTTCTGGCGGTCGCCTTCGTAATTGAAAAAGAAAAACAGGCGGTCTTTGACGATCGGACCGCCGATCGAAACACCGTATTGCTTGCGGTCGAGCGGGTCGGTTTCGCCCGTCGTGTCGAAAAAGTTGCGCGCCGCAAACGCGTCCGAGCGATAATAAAGATATGTTCCGCCGTGGAACGCGTTGCCGCCGCGCTTGGTCGCCGTCGTCACGATGCCGCCCGTGTTGCGCCCGTATTCGGCGTTGAAATTTCCCGTGATGACGCGGAATTCCTCGGTCGCGTCGATATTCGGCGTCGCGATGCCGCCCGGAATTCCGGGCACGTCCGTGTCGTTATTATCCACGCCGTCAACCAGAAAATTGTTGTTGCGCTCTCTGGAGCCGTTGACCGAAAATCCGCCCAAGCCCGAATCGGTCTGGACGGTTCCGGGCGCGAGCAAAACGAGCGCCGACGGATTGCGCGACAAAAGCGGCAAATCCATGATTTTCTGATTGTTTATTAATGTCGAAAGCTGCTGATCGGTCGTGTTGACCTGCGTATTGACGTCGTCGGCGGTCACCGTCACGGTTTCCTGGCTGCCCTGCGGATTGAGCGTCACGTTCTGCTGCGTGACGAACGCGACCGAAATCTGCACGTCCTGGACGCTCGACGCCGCAAACCCCTGCGAGCTGACGGCGACGGTGTATGCGCCGACGGGCAGTTTTGAAACCGTGTATTCGCCGTCCTCATTGGTCGTTACGGTTCGCGTTTCGCCGGTCGCCTGATTTTTAATCTCGACGTTTGCCCCGGCAACGACCGCGCCGGCAACGTCGGAAACGCGACCACGGATTTCGCCGAGCGAGGCTTGACCGAAAACCGTCTGCCCGCTCGCCAGTAAAATTGCGAAAAATAGCACGGATAAGAAATTTTTTTTATGTCTCATAATTCTTCCCTCTTTTGAATGAAAATTCGTCCTGAAGTTTCGGATCGCGGTTTGGCAGTTAACTAAACTGCGCCGCGAAATTTGATCCGAATAATTCAAAATCAATTAAGCGCAAAGCCGGTGCCAACCTCTCGAACTTGTGCTAAATGATTGAAAAGACAGAAGAAATTTAATTTTAGAATGATTTGTTTGAGACTCTTTAAGGCGGAACAATCTTATTTTATAAAATCAAATATTGAACCGAATCATATTTTCCAATTGCCGCGCGAACAAAAAAAGAGTACGCGCCCCGCGATGCGCGTACTCAGCAACCGGAACCGCATCGTCGGATAGGACGGTTCCGGTTGAAGCAAGGTATTTTCAAGAGATTTTTGCCGCGGATAAACGCGGATGCACGCCGATTAAAGCGATAATTTATCAGAAATAGTTCCTTTATCTGCTTAGCGCCTTTGCGCCTTTGCGGGAAATACTTTCTCCCGCAAAGGCGC
>JANOBZ010000006.1:0-38883 GCA_031411895.1 Acidobacteriota bacterium
GGAAAAAGTTAGTTAAAACAATGAACGAAGGATCGGTTACAAGTCAGAAATTAAATCACTCGATGATCGCCGAAGTCGGCGGACAACTGGAATTGTGCGGCTTTTCTGCTTGACACCGAAACCGTCTTCATAGATGAAACAATTATGTTTCTCCTTTAACAAATCCGCAATCCGACATCCGACATCCGGCATCGAAAGGCGGGTTGGCGTTAAAAGAAATCTTTAATTTTTGGTATATTCAGTAACTTATGGCGAAGAAAGGTTCGGTTTTAATTTGTGATGACGAAGAGATAATGCGCGACGTTTTGGAGACGATCGTTTCGGCGGCGGGCTACAGAGTCGATTTGGCGAAGACGGGCGAAGAAGCCGTCGAAGCCTACGCGCAGAGACCTTACGATGTTGTTTTGATGGACGTTTCGATGCCCGGAATGGGCGGGCTGAGGGCTTTGCAGGAAATTATCAAAGCGGATGCGAACGCGTATGTTTTGATGATTACCGCTTACGCGACCTTTGACACGGCGATTTCGGCGTGGGAAAAAGGCGCCGAAGGCTGCATTCGCAAACCGTTTCAGAACGAGCAGATTCTCGCGCTCGTCGCGCGCGGCATCAAGGCGCAGCGCAAGGAAGAAGAACGCGTCGTGCTCCGGCAGGCGATGGCAAAGTCGGTCAAGCGCGAAGGTTTTATCGGGCGTTCCGAAATCATGGAAAATGTTTTCCGGCTCGTCGAACGCGTCGCTCCCGCACGTTCGACGGTGCTGATTTCCGGCGAATCGGGAACCGGCAAAGAATTGGTCGCAAAGGCGATTCACGAAGCGAGCCCGCGCGCCGATCAGCCGTTCGTGCCGGTTAATTGTTCGAATATTCCGTCGGAATTGCTCGAAAGCGAACTTTTCGGACATACCAAAGGCGCGTTTACCGGCGCGGTCGCGGCGAAAAAAGGCTTGTTCGAAGTTGCCGACAGCGGTTCGATCTTTCTTGACGAAATCGGCGATCTGCGTCCCGAAACGCAGGTTCGGCTGCTGCGCGTCATTCAGGAACGCGAATTTACGCCTTTGGGCGAAACGACGCCGGTTAAGGTTGACGTGCGCATTATTGCCGCAACGAACGTTGATTTGAAAGAAGCTGTGCGCAACGGGACGTTTCGTGAAGATTTATACTATCGCCTGTCGGTCGTGCCGCTCGAACTGCCGCCGCTGCGCGATCGCAAGGAAGACGTTTTGCCGCTTATACAGTTTTTTATCCGTAAATACAACGATGAAAATCTGCGCGAGATTTCGGAAAATCTTTCGCCCGAAGTTTTATCCCTGCTCGAAAATTATTATTATCCGGGCAATGTCCGCGAGCTGGAAAATATCATCGAGCGCGCCGTTGTGATCGCGCCGACCGATGAAATTACGGTCGAATGTCTGCGTCCCGAAGTCCGCGACCCCGAACTCGCTTTCGAAATGATCAAGGAAACCGAAGGCTTTTCGTCGGATATAGACATTGCGCGGGGCGTGAATTTTTACGACGAAGTGAAAAAGTTCGAGATCGATTTGATTCGCCGCGCGCTCGACCAGACAGGCGGGCATCAATCAAGAGCGGCGCGGCTTTTGGGCTTAAATGCGACGACCTTAAATTCCAAAATAAAAACCTATAACATAATGCCGAGAGTTTAATCAAAATAATACTTTCGCGCGAAAAACAAATCAGTCTGCCGTCATTTTGACCGATGCTTGGCAGGCTGATTTGTTTTGCAAATATTATATTTGCTTATTAAAAGACGTTTCCTAAATCCGGTAATCAGCCTTACATTTTGACGGTGATTTACTATTCGGCAGGGTATAAAAAGCGGATTTTGAAACTACTTTTGTAAATTTTTGTAAATTTTATCCAAATTTATGGAAGAATTCCTTGACTTTTGATTTTCTCCGGTTCTGTTTTTTCAACCTCTGTTTTTTTTTAATTCACATAAAATTCATACTATTCGGCATAGAAATTGATTTTTCGTTAAACGGTTTTCGAAGGAAATTTCGGGTATGTAAAAATAAAAGTTACGTGGCATAACGCTTGCAACGAATAAAATGGCTCATCCCTGATTTATACAAATAATATTACGCAATCTTAAATGTTTTACTTATATAACTTAGGAGGTTGCATGAAAAGCAAAACTTTAATTAATTTTAGTTTAGCTATTGCGTTTTGTCTTATTTTGGGCATTTCAGCAGCAGCGCAAACTATCAATGGAACAATCTCAGGGAACGTCGTTGACCAACAAAAAGCGGCGATTCCCGGAGCAACGGTAACGGTTACAAATACCCAAACCGGTTTAGAACGCTCGGCAGTGACCAATGAATCGGGAAATTTCCGCGTCTCTGGTCTACAAGTCGGCACATACAACGTTCGCGTTACGGGAAGTGGTTTCGCTCCGCTTACTCGTGAAGGCGTTCAAGTTAGTACGGCAATTGATACGGCTCTGGATTTCGATCTGACGCCGGGTTCGGTCGAAGCAACGGTGGACGTTACTTCTTCGGGCGAACTGCTCGACACGACACAGAGCCAGGTTATCAAAACCGTCGGACAGCAGCAGATTCTCGAACTTCCGGGAAGAAACTCGCTGAACGGTCTGGCGCTTTTGCAGCCGGGCGTTCTGCCGAATCAGAACGGTCGTCCGGGTTCGGGATTTGCCGTTAACGGTAACCGCACTCGTTCAAATAACTTTACGATTGACGGTGCCAACAACAACGATCAGTCGCTTTCGATTCCGCGTCAGAGTCTGCCGCCGGAAGCGCTTCAGGAATTCCAAATCATCACCAACACGTTTGCCGCCGAATTCGGTCGCAACGCGGGTTCGTATGTCAACCAGATCACCCGTTCGGGAACCAACCAGTTCACCGGATCGGGTTTCTGGACTTGGGGCGGAAACGGTTTTGACGCTCTGACAACGTCGCAGGAAAGATCGTTTAATGCGAACCGTGCGACTCTCGGTGACGAGCGGGCTTTGAGAAACGCCCGCAGCGTTAGCGTTGATAACATCTACGGCGGAACGTTCGGCGGTCCGATTGTCAAAAATCACACGTTCTTCTTTACGAGCCTTGATTTTCAGGATTTCCGCACGACGGTCAGCTCGGCTGCCCGCGTCGCGATTTCGCCTTTGGGCAGACAGCGCCTGCAATATGCGGGTCGAACCGGCGTTGTGCCGCAGTCATTAAACTACCTTTTGACTAACTTCCCGGCAGCGAACGACCCGACATCGCAGGGTTCGGTTACCTTGACGGGAACAACCGCGCTGGCGGCATGTCCGCCGACCGACCCGACAAGCTGCAACGTGATTCCGCTCGAAGTTTTCAACCGTGGACGCACGGGCGGCATTCCCTACGGCACTGATTTTGATCGCTGGCTGATGAAAATCAACACGCGTTTGTTCAAAAACGACCAGCTTTCGTTCCGCTACCTGGTCGACACCTTTAAAGACCCCGGTTCGCCGAACAGCATCGCCGGTCAGGAAGTCGGACAACAAACGCGCAACGATTCGTTCACCGTCAACGACAGTATTATTCTGTCGCCGCGCTGGCTGAATGAAGCACGCTTCACTTATAGCCGCCGCGACATTAAATTTCCGGAAACTCTCGGCATCGCGTTTAATGCCGGAGTCGCAGGTCTTACTTTGGGCAACCAAAACTTTCCGCAGTATCGCACGGACAACGTGTACGAAATTACGGACAACGTTTCGTTTACGCCGCAAAATCACGCGTTCAAATTCGGATACAACCTGCTCATCTACAAATTGGCGAGCTTTTTCGCGCCGAATTTCAACGGAGTGGTCACCTACGGCGGTCTGGTCAACTTTTTGACCGACACAAACGCTTCGATTCAGCGCTACGCCGGCGACGGTCTGACCGACGCGACGACGTATGAAAACAGCTTTTTCGCGCAGGACGACTGGCGCGTCAATGAAGACCTGACCTTAAACATGGGGCTGCGTTATGAATATGTCACGGCTCCGTTCGGATTTTTCTCGGAAGCCAAGCCGGACATCAACAACTTTGCTCCGCGCATCGGTTTTGCGTGGAACCCGAAGAATATTCTCGACGGCAAAGCCGTGGTGCGCGCCGGATTCGCCATCTCTTACGACCAGGTGTTTCAGAACATTCTTTTGAACAACTCGCGCAACTACCCGCGCGGCGTCAACATCGCTCTGACGAACCAGAGCGGACTGCTTCCGTTCATTAATCTGCCGCCGGCGCCGACGCCGAGCCAGTTTACCGGCAACCCGCTGCTTCTGCCGCTTCGTGTTTTCTCGCCGAACGAGAGAGTCAAGCAGCCGATGTCAAAGCAGTGGACGCTCGGCGTACAGTACCAGCTCTTTAATGATTATGTCTTTAAGGCTGAATACATCGGCACGCAGGGTTCGAATCTGGTTCGCGAAGTTGAAACTAATTACGGCTTTACCACTGCCGCCGGCGGAACCGGTCTGCGTCTCGACCCGACGCGCGGCTCGGTTCTGGTTGGACAGGGTATTGCCAATTCGATTTATCACGCCGGACAGTTCACGCTTGAAAAACGTTTCGGAGAACTCAATTTCTTCGGCGCTAATCTCGGTAATATGGTGTTTAACGCCAACTATACCTACAGCGCGTTTATCAGCGAATCGGATGATATTCTCGGAGGTCAGGCGAACAGAACTCTGCCCGCCGATCCGCGAAACCCGCAGCTCGACCGAGCGCGTTCGGCTTTTGACCAGCCGCACCGCTTTGTCGTCAATTTTGTTTATGAAACCCCGAATTTCTTCAGAGATTCTTCGGGCTTCTTCGCCAAACAGGTTGCTTCGAGACTTTTCGGCGGCTGGCAGCTTTCGGCGGTCGGCACATATGCATCGGGAACGCCGTTCTCGGTCTTAAGCGCCAACAACGCGCTCGGGATTTTGCCTGGACAAGTTGCGACCGTCGAAGGTTCGCAGCGTGTTTCGGTCAACCCGAACGGAATTTATCCTTTAGTTTCGACGCCGACCGCACCGAATCCGAACGCCTACTTTATCGTTAACGCGGCAAACTCGGGTATCTTAGGAACGCTCGGAGCAAACACCGAACGCACCGGCGGAACCCAGAACTGGAATATGGCGGCGGTTAAAAACTTCAAAACTTTCGGCGAACGCCAGCGTTTGCAGCTTCGCATGGAAGTTTTCAACCTGTTCAATCACCGTAATTTTACGGTCATTCCGGCGAACACGATTGGTAATACCGTCAACACGGCGACATTCCTTAATTTAGGATTTACAAACGTCGGCGGACGCGGATTCACGTTCGGCGCGCGTTACTTCTTCTAATCGGTTTAAAAATAACTGATTATTTTCGGAGCGGTTGGAAACAGCCGCTCTTTTTATTTTCGAAAAGGATTTGTCGTTCAGCGCGTTGCGGAAATAATATTTCGGCGGATTGTAAATTTTTCCTGAAACTTTGACAAAAAAATCCCTATCATTCACAAACAAAATCGGAATTACCCGATCGTTTGTGGTAAAATTCGGCTTCAATGACAGGCGAAGGCATAAACAATTCTCAGCTTTCTCTGACGCCGCTCGGCGCGGGCGATCTGATCGACCGCGCGGTTCGCTTTTATCGTAAAAATTTCTGGACGTTTATCTGGATCGCCGCGCCGCCGGTGCTCGTCGGAACGCTGATTTCCGTCGCGTGGACGATGCTTGCGCGCGGTCTGTTCAACGTTGATATGGTCAATCGTCCGGGCGAAACGACTTTTTATTATTTGTTTTTGGGGTTCGGCACTATATTTATATGGTTTTTTGAAGCCGTCGCGACCTTTACCGTGATGGGCGGCGCGTCGCGCAATTTTGTCCGTCATCTTCTGTTCAATGAACCGATCACTTTTCAGGAAACTTACCGCAACGTCAAATCGCGCATTTTCGGATTGCTCACGGCTTCGACGTTTATGGCGCTGGTGCTCGGGTTTATCGGCTTTGTCGTGTTTATCATCGGTTATGTCGTCGCGCTGCTCGCCGTTCTGCTGATCGTCGCGGCGTTCAGCTTTTCGCCGTTTATCGCGACGATTCTGTCAATCGCGGTTTCGGTCGCGGTGATCTTCGGCACGGGCTGGCTGTTCTTTTTAATTGTGGGAAATTTTATGTATATCCCGCAGGTAATGCTCGTCGAAGGACAGGGCATTTCGTCGGCGATCGGCAGAAGCTCGACGCTCGGACGCGGCAACGTGATGCGGCTTTACGCGCTGTTCGTTTTTACGCTTCTCGCGATCTATTCGGCGCTCGCGCTCTTTTACGTGCCGCTCGGCTGGTACGCGTGGATCGAGGGCGTCGAGATTCTCAGGTTTGACGCCGATCTGGTTCCGGCTTGGTATCAGATCGCGAGCCAGTTTATCTCGCAGATGAGCCTGATTTTGCTGATGCCGGTCTGGATGATCGGCTTGTGTCTGCTTTATGTTGACGAGCGCGTGCGGCACGAAGGCTACGACATCGAACTGATGGCGGCGCGCCAGCTGGGCGAAATTCCGGCGGTGTCGGGCGAATTTATCAATCCGCTGCACCCGGCGCTCTCGCAGCAAGCGTATGTTCCGAATCCGCCGCCGAATCTGTCGCTGAGCCAGCCGACGAATCAGCCGGCAGCAACGAAAAGCAGTAAATCCTTTACAACGCTCGGGCTCGATTAAATCTTTCAAGCTTTTTTTATGAGATCGCTCACAAAGCAAAATAATTCCAAATTTGCCGCCCGGGCTTCGGCAGCCGCGCTGCTGTTCTGCCTGCTGTTTTTGGCGCAGAGCGGTTTGGCGCGCACGCTTGCCGAATACCGCGCCGATGTCGCGTCAGCGCGAGCCGGAACCGAGGAGCTGATCGCCTATTTTGAACGCGTAAACAATAATGCGAGTCTCAAAAATGTCGAATACGAACGCCAGACTCTCGCCGGTATACGCAAAAATCTGCCCGCGACCGAAAAGGTCGAATGGGAAGGCAGTTTTATCGAAACCGGCAATCAATGGCTCGAAGCAAAACTGAAAGCCTTTGAAGAAGAAACCGGAAACCAGCCGCCGCGGCAGCGTTTGATTTTGACGGAAATCAGCGAACGCCTGCGGGCGATCGAAGCGAAGATCGACGAGCTTCAGAATGCCGCCGCCGCGAATCGTTCGAAGGACGAAGACAAGCAAAAATTGGGGGAAATTTTGCGGCGCGTCGAATTTCAGAAGCCCGAAGCACAGCAGGAAAGCTGGTTCGACCGTTTGCAGCGAAGAATCCGGGAATGGTTTAACGAAAAAGTTCCGCAGCCCGAACTTCCCGCAAACGCGCCGCAGGGCTTGAGCGCGATTTCGTTCGGTTTGCAGATTCTCGTCTACGCGCTCGTGCTCGGTTTTATCGCGTTTTTGATTTACCGGTTCGCGCCGTTTTTCGCCGAACGCTTTCGCCGGCGCGAAAAAGAAGACAAGGGCGAGCGCATTATTTTGGGCGAAAAGCTCGCGGCGAACCAAGATTCGCAGACGCTCTTTGACGAAGCCGAAGCGATGGCGCTCAGCGGAAACCTGCGCGGCGCGATTCGCAAAGGCTACATCGCTTTATTGTGCGAGCTGAGCGACCGGAAGCTGATCGGGCTCGCGCAGCATAAAACCAATCGCGATTACCTGCGCGACGTGCGCAAAAAGCCGCCGCTTTATCAAAATATGAACGGTCTGACGAACAGCTTCGAGCGCCACTGGTACGGCTTCGAATCGGCAAACGAAACGGATTGGCAGGAATTTAAGGAGAATTACCAAAAAACGATTAGTTCGTAGAGTTTATAGAGTTCATTGAGTTTATAGAGTTTATTGAGTTCGTTGAGTAAAAGAACATTCTTAAACTCAATAAACTCAATGAACTAAAAAAAGGGTGAAGCAGAAGTTTTTCATAGTTTTTGGCTTGGTTGTCCTGATCGTTATATTGGTCGGGCTCAATGCCGTGTCTTACACGCAGACGGAGAAGGAACTCGACAGCGAGGCTTATCCGAATCGTTCGACCTATAATTATGGCTCGACGGGCACGCGCGCTTTTTTCGATTTACTGGCGGAAACCGGGCGTCGTCCGGTTCGCTGGCAGGAATCGCCCGCCGGACTTCTGATCGATAACGAAAACAAGCCCGCGACCTTTGTAATCATCGGGCGCGTTCGCAAGCAAATCAGCGACGAAGACGCAGCGCAGATTCTGCGTTGGGTTTCCGAAGGCGGAAAGCTCGTTATCATTGACCGCGCGCCGCCGGAAAATCTGGTGCAGACGAGTGCCGACTGGAAGATTTTTTTCAATACCGCATTTCGCCAGCCGGCGACGACGACCGACGCTTCCGACCAGAAACAGATGACGACCGGCATCCGCGCCGCGAAACCCGTCCAGCCGAGCGTTTACACACAAAACGTCAACGGCGTGCAGACTTCGGCTTTCGCGACGTCGGTCAATTTCGAGCCGTTAAGTCCGGAGGAAATCAAAAACAAGGCGAACCGCAACCCGTTCGATCCCGCGCCGCTGCCGACTTTTTCAAAAACTCCGACGCCGCGCTATCAAACGCCGCCGAAAACTTTCGCGACGCCGCCGCCGCCGATTGATGATCCGCGCGACAGCGCCGGTGATTCTGCGGAAGAGAACGCGAACGCGCCGGTCGTCGTTAAAAAAGCGACACCCAAGCCGACGGCAACAGTTCTTAAAGCGCCGCCCGCCGCGAAACCCGAAGGATTAGGCGATTCGACTGCGGATTACAAATCGCCCACGCTGCTCGCGCCGGTCGCGCATCTCGTTGCCGACGGCAGAAATCTGCTTGTTGACGCGCCGTACGGTTCGGGGCGCATCGTCTTTTTGAGCGATCCGTACACGATCGCAAACGGCGGGATAAATCTGGTCGACAACGCGCAGCTCGCGCTCAACGTGGTTGGCACGCAGGGCGGAATTATCGCTTTTGACGAGTATCATCAGGGCTACGGTTCAAGCTCGAATCGTCTGCTCGAATTTTTTGCGGGAACGCCCGTGATTCCGATCTTTCTGCAAATCGCACTGCTCATCGGCTTGCTTTTCTTCTCGCAAAGCCGAAGGTTTGCGCGCGCCGTTCCCGAACCCGAACCGAACCGTTTGTCGAAACTCGAATACGTTTCGGCGATGGCTGAACTCCAACAGCGCACGAAGGGCTACGATCTGGCGATCGAAAATATCTACACGGATTTTCGTCGCCGCGTTTCGCGTCTCGTCGGCGTTGACGGTCAAAAAACGCGCCGGCAGGATTTGGCTTTGCTGATCGTCGAGCGGTTGCCGAACGAAAATGCGGGCGAACTCGAAAAGCTAATGCAGCGCTGCGAAGACGTAATGCACGGCGACAAGACGAATAAAAAGGAAGTTCTGCACCTGACGACGCGCCTGCGCGAATTGGAAGAAAAACTCGGTCTGCAAAGAAGAAAGCGGCAGAGAAAAGCCGTTTAATGAAATTTTGCGGGTGATGGGCAAGAATTATCGTTCGATAATTTGAATTTACCGTTCGATAAAATATGTTCATCGCTCGATGAACGACAGTTATCACGCGATGAACGACAATTATCGAACGATAAACACGGCTCATCGCTCACGGAATTGGCTTTTATGACGAACGGCGAATTGATTTTATTGATAATTTTGTTCTTTGCGACAAGCATTATCGGCGTCGTCACGGGCAGTAATTCGCTGATTACCGTGCCGGTGATGTTTCAGTTCGACATTGACCCGCGCACGGCGGTCGCGACGAATATGTTCGGGCTCACGTTTATGAATATCGGCGCGACGATTCCGTTTTTGCGCCGCGGAATTATTGACAAAAAAAAGGTTACGCCGCTCGTTTTGATCACGCTCGTCGCCTCGGCGATCGGCGCGGGACTGGTTCTCCTGATCGCGCCCGCGAATATCAAGCTGATGGTTTCGCTGGCGATGATCGCCGTCACGATTTTTACGCTCGTCAAACGCGACGCGGGCATTGCGGAAGCGGCGGAAGTTTCGACCAAAGCGACCGTTTTGACCTACGTTTTAACCTTTGCGCTCGGTATCTACGGCGGTCTTTACAGCGGCGGTTATGTGACGATGCTGACGGCGGTTTATGTCGCGTTTTTCGGGATGACGTTTACCGAATCGGTCGCTTCGACCAAGCTGATAAATATTTTTTCTTCCGGAATTGCCACTTTAATCTTTATGTGGCAAGGTTTAATAGATTACCGGCTCGGGCTTATTCTGGCAGTTACGATGTTTATCGGCGCATACATCGGCGCGCAGACCGTCACCAAATTAAGCGACGTTTGGCTCAAACGAATCTTTATCGGGGCGGTTTTGATCTTAGCCGCAAAAACAATAATTGATTTTATTTGAACTTAAAAATCCGAAATCCGAAATCTGAAATCCGAAATCGAATAATGCTGACATACACACCATCAACCGTTGCACATATTTTGAACGAGCTTCGCAAGGTCATTGTCGGGCAGGACGAGGCGATCGAACAGATTCTCGTCGCGATTCTGGCAGAAGGACACGCGCTCATCGAAGGCGTTCCGGGAACGGCGAAAACCTTAACCGTTAAAACTTTGGCGCGGATCATCGGCGCGCAGTTTTCGCGTATCCAGTTTACGCCCGACCTGATGCCGTCGGATATTACGGGAACGAACGTTTTCAATATGCGGACGTCGGAATTCAACATGCGCCACGGACCGATTTTTACAGACATTCTGCTCGCCGACGAAATCAACCGCACACCGCCGAAAACGCAAGCCGCGCTGCTCGAAGCGATGGAAGAACGCCAAACGACGATTGACGGCGAACGCTATCCGCTCTCGCCGCTTTTCACGGTTCTCGCAACCGAAAACCCGATCGAATACGAGGGAACTTATCCTTTGCCCGAAGCGCAATTGGACAGATTTCTGCTCAAAATCATCATCGATTACCCGACGCCCGAAGCCGAACTCGAAATCGTTTCGCGCTGGGACAGCGGATTTAATTCGCGCCGTTTGGAACAGATTGACGTTCTGCCGCTCGGCGACGTGGCGGCGATTCAACACTGCCGCGCCGAGATTCGTCAGCTCCGTTTAGAGCCCGGTGTACAGAAATATATCGTCGAAATCATCCGCAAAACGCGTTCGCACCCGACGATTCTCTACGGCGCAAGCCCGCGCGCGTCGGTCGCCCTGCTGCTTTGTTCGAAAGCGCTCGCCGCAATTCACGGGCGCGATTTCGTGACGCCCGACGACATTCGCGACGTCGCCGCGCCGGTTCTGCGGCATCGTCTCGCATTACGCGCCGAAGCCGAACTCGACGGCGCGACAACCGACGCCGTGATTTCCGACATCATCAAAACCGTCGAAGTTCCGCGCTAATTTATGACCGTAAACGCAAAATGGACAGTAGGCGATTTGACGCTTTGCGTCTTTGCGGGAGAAAGATTATTTCCCGCAAAGACGCAAAGTCGCTAAGAGAAGAATTAAATTCTAATCCGCGTGCATCCGCGTTGATCTGCGGCTAAAAATTCTTAATCCAAAATCAGCGTGTGTATTCAATCGTGTTGCCGTGCATCCAGCCGGTTGTGCCGTGTTCGCAGGTGACGCGATACCACGGGCTGTTGTCGCTGGCGCGTTCTTCGATTGTCAAGCGGTCGTCAACCGGCAAAACGTCGGTTTCCTTTGCGCTGCGATTCGGCGACGAGCGAACGTAAGCGTTTAATGTAATGACGCGACCGTTAAAATCGTCGTCCGGTTTGTCGGTGCGTTTTTCGTGCTTCGCGCTCGCGGTTATTGGCGTCGCAGCCGGCGTTGTTTTAGCAGACGAGGTCGGAATCGGCGTCGGGAAGGTAAAGGTTTGCGGTTCGTCTTTTTGCGACAGATACATCGAAAATAAAATCGCCGCTAAAACCAAACCGCCGCCCAAAATGAGTCCGAGAACGAGAAAAAGCAGGTATTTTCCCGTGTTGCGCGGCTTTTCGATGATGACCGGAATGACGTTTTCGGTCGGCGGCAAATAATAATTCAATTGTTCGGTCGGAATCGGCGGCGGATTCGGGTTCGGAATGTCAATCGTTACGGGCGCATGGCGGATAATGGTTATTTCTTCCGGCTCCGGCGTCGAGGCTTCGGACGGCAGCACGAACGTTTCCTGAGCGAGTACGCTGCCGTCGTTCGTACAGTAAATCAGCGAATCGTCGAAAACGCTGTTACATTGCGGGCATCTTTTCATAAAAATCGTTTCTCTGACATTTTTCCGTCGTTTGCTATAATTATAATTCGCTTTGGCGAAATTAGCATAGATTGGTTTGAGAGAAATGAAAATAGCAGTAGCAATGAGCGGCGGCGTCGATTCTTCGAGCGCGGCGGCATTATTAAAAGAACAGGGACACGAACTCGTCGGTTTCACGATGCAGTTGTGGAATCAGCGGCGCGGCGTGTCGGTGGACGAAAACGGCGATCCTTTGCCGTCGCGCTGCTGTTCGCTCGACGACGTTTACGACGCGCGGCGCGTTGCCGAAGCTTTGGGGTTTCCGTTTTATGTCCTGAATTTAGAAAAAGATTTCGACGCGGCGGTGGTCGAACCATTTATCGCGAGCTATCTGTCGGGCGACACGCCGCTTCCGTGCGTCGCGTGTAATTCGCGTCTGAAATTCGCGTCGCTCGATCGGATGGCGATCAGTCTCGGCTGCGAAAAAGTCGCGACCGGGCATTACGCGCGCGTCGAATACGATGAAAAAGCAAATCGCTACCGTCTGTTTCGCGGACGCAATCACTGGAAAGATCAGAGCTATTTTCTGTGGGAATTAAACCAGGATCAGCTGTCGCGCTCGTATTTTCCGCTCGGCGAAATGCTCAAGTCCGAAGTTCGCGACATCGCGCGTGAGGCGAATCTTTACACGGCGGAAAAACAGGAATCGCAGGAAATCTGCTTCGTGCCGGACGGCGATTATTCGGGTTTTATCGACCGCTATCTGGAACACGAAGACCGCGCCGGAGAAATTCCGTCGGGCGGCGAGATCGTCAATACAAAAGGCGAAACCATCGGTCAGCACACGGGCATTCACCGCTACACGATCGGTCAGCGGCGCGGTCTTGGCATCGCGCACGAAAAACCGCTCTACGTCGTCCAGATCGAGCGGCTCAAAAATCAGATCATCGTCGGCGAAAAAGAGGAACTTGATTGTCTCGAATTCACGGCAAAAGGCGTCAACTGGGTCGCGTTCGATGAACCGTCGGAACCGGTGCGCGCTCGTGTCAAAGTGCGTTATCGCCACGAACCTGCGACGGCGACGATCCACGCGCTCGCCGATAACCGCGCGCGCATCGTTTTCGACGAACCGCAGCGCGCGATCACGCCCGGACAGGCGACGATCTTCTACGACGGCGAAGAAGTGGTTGGCGGCGGCTGGATCGAAAAAAACTAATTAAAATAAGGAAAATAAAATGACACAAGCAAAAAAGAGATTAAGCAAAGCCGCCAAAGCGGCGAAGAAAATTTTGGAAGATTCGAAACTTCTCGCCGCAAGTAAGGCGGAAACCGACGCGAAAAACGACCAGGCGTTTAAGCCGGACGAATCGGCGGTGAGAACTGCCGAAGCGATCAAACCGCGCCCGAACAAGAAACGCGGCTGAGCTAAATCTTCGGCGGGTTAATTTAAATATTTTTTTGTAAAAGCCCCAGATTCGGCTTTTACCGATAAACTTTTAATTCACGAACGGCATCGGAGTTTCTGTAAAAGATTTATCAGATAAAGCCTAAGGAGTTTTACGGGTTATGAAGCCTTGCAGACAGTTTGTTCAAAGCATCGTTTTATTATTTCTCATTGCCGCCGGTGCCGGTCTAGCGCAGGCGCAAAATAACAATTCCATTAACGGGCGCGTGTACGACGCGCAAACGCGCCAGATGGTCGGCGATTTATATGTCGAGCTACAGGATCAGCTCGGAATTTCGCTCGCGCGCGGTCGCACCGATTCGACCGGACGCTTTTTTTTCGGCGGGCTGCGCTCCGGAACTTACAACATTAAAGTCATCACGTTCGGAACGAATTACGAAGAAACGACGCAAATGGTCAGCCTGACCTCGATGCCGATCGGCAGAGGTCGCTACAGCTCGGATAGTGCCTACGTTGACATCAATTTAAGGCTCGACCCGCGCCGCGCGAACACCGGCAGCGGCGGCGCGGCGACCGTCGTTTTCGTGCAGGAAATTCCCGACGAAGCGCGAAAATCCTTCAAAAAAGGCGTCGAACAGCTCGGCGACAAAAAAGACGAAGGCTTGGAATCGTTAAAAAAAGCGGTCGAGATTTTCCCGAATTACTACGACGCGCTCGACCGGCTCGGCTCGGAATACGTTCTCAGAAAACAATACGACGAAGCGGCAAAATATTTGATCCGCGCGATTGACGTCAATCGCCGCAGTTTTTCGAGTTTTTACGCGCTCGGCGTCGCAAGCTACAATCTTAAAAATCTGCCGGCGGCAACCGAGGCTCTGAACGCGGCGGTCACGATCAACCCGCAATCGGTCAACGCGCAGCTTTTCCTCGGAATGCTTCTGCGGATTGACGGCAATTACGAAAAGTCGGAAAAAGCGCTTTTGCAGGCGAAAAAACTCGCCGAAAATAATCCGGTCGCGGAAATCCACTGGCAGCTCGCGCTTCTTTACGAGAAAACCGGGCGCAACAAACAAGCCGCCGGCGAGCTTGAGCGCTACTTAAAACTCTCGCCGAACGCGCCGAACGCCGAGCAGATCAAAAAACTCATCGCAGATTTGCGCGCGAAGGCATAGTTAATTGAAGGTTGTGGATAAATAGTCGCAGCGCGAGGCAATGAATTTAGCCGTGTAATTTATTGCACGGAATATTGATATTCATTGGTTTGTGTCGCGTGAGCGACAATTGAATGGGCGGGCATTTGTTCGATCGTCGCTCACGCGACGCGGTATTTTTATACATTCCGTCCGTGCAATAAATTACACGGCTAAATTCATTGAACCGCTGACGCGGTATTTACTAATGTTTTATTTATTCACAGCCTTCAGTTAATTAAATCAAGACGGGCAGGAAAGGTTTTCTTTGCCCGCTTTTCTCTTTTTCGAATCTTCTTTCCGTTTTTTCTCCGTTCGAATTCAAACTAAATCATTTAAATCTTTAAAGGCACGGCTTTTGCTGACTTATAAAACTATTAAAAGTAAGTCGGGGAAAACTATGAAAGCCATACAGAAATACGAGTTTGACGAGGTTCTGCGGAGCTTTTTGATGCAGTCGCGGTTCGCGGTCGAAGGCGCGGTCGTCACGGATCTGGACGGAACGGCGGTGCACGAAGATCGCGGGCGCGTTTATATTCCGGAGCCGGTCGAACTCGGTTTGAAAAAGATTTACGAACTCGGTCGTCCGGTCGTTCTGAATTCGCTCCGGTTTCCGCTTTCGGTGATGCGCACGTTCGGCAAGGAATGGCTCGCGATCGCCAACGTGCCGATTCCGGTCGTTTCGCTCTACGGCAGTCAGATCGGGTATGTGACGCACGACTCGAATGAGGAATTATGCTTCGAAGAGCTCGACGCTTTTCCGCTCGACGCGGGCGAGATTGACGAAGTTTTAGATCGCGTAAAGACGCTTGTTGACGGCGGTGTGCGCGATCTTCTGCTTTTTTATTACCCGCGCGACTGGCGAATGGGCGAGGTTATCTGGACGCCGGTTGCCGAAAAAGTGATTCCCGTGAAGGAAAAATACACGAGCGCTTCGTCGGTGACGGCGGTCGAACTGGAAAAACTGCGCGAACAGCTTAAATCGGAAGACATTTGTATGATTTTTCTGCTCGTCGAGATTCCGCAAGACCAGCTGATGGCTTACCAGCACACGAACCGCAACAATTTTTTTACGCATCAAGGCGTCAATAAACTGACGGGAACGCACGAAATCGCCAAACATCTCCGCTTTGATCCGGCGCATTCGATCGGCGCGGGCGATTCGGAAATGGACACGTTTTTACAAGGCGTCGGGCTGACCGTGCAGGTCGGCAATAATCCGCGTTTCGCGTTTCGCGGATTGACGGACACGGTTCGCATCAACACATCGTTCGAACTCGGCGAATTTCTCCTGCGCCTCGCAGATTTTCAGCGGGAAATTCTGAACGCGGCAACATAAATGTAACCTTCCGGCGACAAACTTAAAACTAAATGATTACAAACCAATCGGGCGCGGCGGCAAAAGAAATCAAAAAGGCGAAGGAAATGGCGCGCGATGTGATCGCGCATCACTTCGGCAACAAAAAGCCGCGCCGCATCGCGCATAAAACCGCCGGACTTTCGAATTTGGTTTTCGAGGTCGCGCACGCCGAAGGCGATTTTATCGTCCGGATCAGTCCCGACCAGACGCGCATCAATTCTTTTATCAAGGAACAATGGGCGCAAAACAAAGCGCGTGAATCGGGCGTTCCCGTGCCGGAAATTCTCGAAGTCGGGAGCCACGTCATCAATCAGCCGTTTATGATCTCGCGCGTCGTCCATGGCAGCGAAGCGACGTTTCACCCGAAACGCTTCGAAATCGTTAAAGAAATGGGACGCTTTGCGGCGCTCATCAATTCGATCAAAACCGAAGGTTTCGGCACGACCTTCGACTGGTCGAGCAATCTGCTTTCGCATAACAAAACGTGGCAGGAATATCTGGAAGGCGAGCTCAGATTCGAAGACAGACTAAAAACGCTCGAAAAACATAAAATGCTCGCCCCCGCGCAGACCAAAAAACTGCGCAAGATTCTGCTCGATAGCGAAAAACAGAAAATCAAACCGGCGCTGACCCACGGCGATATTCGTCTGAAAAACGTGATGGTTGACGACAGCGGGCGGATTACGGCGTTTCTCGATTGGGAAGACTGCACCTCGAATTTCGCGCCCGCGTGGGAATTGTCGATCGCTCTGCACGATCTTTCGATTGACGAAAAACAGCTTTTCCTTGAAGGCTACGGCTTAAAGGAAAAGCAAATTATCGAGCTCATGCCGGTTGCCAAAGCGATCAACTTCATCAATTACGCGCCCGAAATCGAACGCCTCGCAAACGAAAAAGATTCGGCGCATCTCGACGCCCTGCGCACACGCCTCGGCGGCACATTGGAAATGTACTCGATTTGATTTGGGATTTTTGAATTCAGAATTCGGATTTGCTGACGCGTTGATTAACTGGATTATTTAGCAGAAGCATTTCAGAAAAGAAGTGACCAGACGGTTCACGCATAAACTCGTCAACGAAACAAATCCGAATTCCCAAATCTCAAATCCCAAGTCGAATTGCCGCCCGACGACAATTTTTGCCGCTCGCAGATTTTTTCTAACCCGCCCGCGAAAATTGACGTAATATTCCGAAAGACCGATTTCTTTAACGAAAAAAGTGTCGGTCAAACCGGCGCTGAGGCGCGGACGTTTATCAGGGCATTATAGAAAATAAAAATCAGGAGCATTTATGGAGAAATATATCTTTTTATTATTGATGACGGCAATTTTTTGTATCACTGCGGCGGCGCAAGGAGAAAACGAAGCCGTGCGGCTTCCGCTCGAAAATTATTTGCAGGGACACGCGACCGGCAAGGGCGAATTTCACATGAAGGCTTTTTATCCGGAAGCGCGTCTGCTTTTTGTCCGCGACGGCAAATTTATGCAGCGCACGAGCGCCGAATATATCAAAGGCGCGAGCGGCAAAGCGGCGGACGACGAAGCGAAACGTAGTCGGCGCATCGAAATGCTCGACGTTTCGGGCAGCGCGGCGATCGCTAAAGTCATTCTCGATTATCCGACGGCGTATTTTGTCGATTATTTCGCGCTTCTGAAAATCGACGGCGAATGGAAGATCGTCAATAAATCGTTTCACGTTCAAACGCGTGCAAACGCCGCCGAGAAAATCGCTTTCAAAATGACGGACGAAGACAAAAAAGCGGTCGCAATTCCGCTTGAGAACTATCTTCGCGCGCACGCGACCGGCAACGGCGATTTTATTCGTCAGGCTTTTCACACGGAAACGAAAGTGATGTCGCTGCAGCGCGACGGAAAATTCGCTCAAATGTCGGCTGAACAATTTGCCGCTTTTTTTACTAAAGGAACGCCCGCGCCGGACGAAGCGAAACGGAAACGCTCTTTCGAGATTCTCGATATTGCGGGCAATGCGGCGATCGCGAAAGTCGTGCTCGATTATCCGGACGTAAAATTTACCGATTACATGACCTTGCTGAAAATTGACGGCGAGTGGAAAATAATCAATAAATCGTTTCACGCCGAACCGAAACAGCAGCCGCAGAAAAAATAATGTTTTCCGTTGATTTTAAGAAAAAACTTCCGTCTTTTTGGACAATCCAGCTTGTCGGCTGGATTGTCTATTTCATCGCGATCTACATCACGTTTCTGACCGTCGCGCAGCCTGGAAATTTTCTCAACTTGTTTTTACTCAAAGGCTTTCGCGCGCTGACGGGATTCTTTCTGACGTCAGTTTTTCTGCGTTTGATTTACCGTAAATTTGAAAACCGGCTTTCGATCGGCTATCTGATCGGGCTGGTTTTATTTTGCACGGTAATTTTCGGCGCGGCTTGGACGGCGATCGAATCGGGTTACATTTACCTGACGAACGCCGCTTTTAATACGACGAATTATCTTGCGCGCTCGCCCCGCATCGCGCTCGATTACGCGATGACGCTTGCCGCGTGGAGCGCGTTTTATCTCGTCGTGAAAAATTGGTGGCTCTGGCAGAAAGAGCGCGAAAACTCGCTTGCGGCGGCGGCGCTCGCAAACAAGGCGCAGCTCGAAATGCTGCGTTATCAATTAAATCCGCATTTTCTTTTTAACGCCCTGAATTCGATTCGCGCGTCGGTTGACGAAGACTCGGCGCGCGCCAAGCAGATGATTACGCAGCTCTCGGAATTCTTGCGGTTTTCCTTGCTCAACGAAAGCGCGAAAAAAATCTCGCTTCATGAAGAAATCGAAGCCGTCAGAAATTATCTGGCGATCGAAAAGATCCGTTTCGAGGATAAATTAGAGATAAATTTCGAGATCGAAAAACGCGCCGAAGACGTTAAAGTTCCGTCTTTTCTGCTCAATCCTTTGGTCGAGAACGCCGTCAAACACGGTTTGAATTCGAGCGCGAAACCGCTGAAAATCAATATTTCGGCAAGCGTTTCCGGTAATAAACTGATTTTGGAGGTTTCAAATTCAGGCAGCTTAAACGGAAACTCAAACGGCAGCGGCACGAAAATCGGCTTGAAGAACGTGCGCGAAAGGTTGGAAAAGCTTTTCGGTGCGCGCGGCAGCTTCGAGCTTAAACAGGACGGCGATTTCGTCCGAGCGCGGGTTGAGATAATAGATAAGAATTAGCCACGAATGACACGAATAACACGAATTACTTTTATGTTTTTATTTGTGTTATTCGTGTCATTCGTGGCTAAAAAATTCGATGAAATATAAAGCCATCATTATTGACGACGAGCGGCTGGCGCGGCGCGAGATGCGGCGGCTTTTGGCGGAGTTTGACGAAATCGCGGTCGCGGGCGAGGCGGAAAATTTGGCGGAAGCGCTCGAACTTATCGAACGCGAAAAGCCGCAGATCGTTTTTCTCGACATCCAGTTGGGAAGCGAAAACGGCTTTGAACTGCTGGAAAAAACCGACCGCGATTTCCGGCTCGTTTTCGTGACCGCGTTCGACGCTTACGCGATTCGCGCTTTCGAAGTCAACGCGCTCGATTATCTCTTAAAACCCGTCAATCCCGAACGCCTTGCAAAAGCGATCGAACGAATAAACGCCGAAGCCGTGGACGAAAAAAGCGATTTGCGCCGCTTCGAATTCGACGATCGGATTTTTCTCGAAATCGGCAATCGCTCGGTTTTTTTGAAGGTTTCGGAGATTTCGCACATCAATTCTTCGGGCGATTATTCCGAGATTTTTACGATCGATAAAAGAAAATTCCTGCTCGAAAAATCTTTGCGCGAATGGGAAGCGCGTCTGCCGGAAAAGCATTTTCTGCGGATTCACCGGCAGACGATCATAAACTTAGAAGAAATCGTTGAAATCGAAACCTGGTTTAACCGCACGTTTCAGGTGCGGCTTAAAAGCTTCGGCGCGCCGCTCGCCGTCAGCCGCCGTTACGCCGTTCGGCTCAAAAGCAAATTTACATAAGAGTTTATTTAACGCAAAGGCGCGAAGGCGCAAAGATTTTTAGATAAGTGTCTGAAATCAGGAATGCCGTTAATATTTCAGAGTCTTTATTCTAATAAAACCTTTGCGCTTTCGCGCCTTCGCGTCTTTGCGTTGAAATATCTCTTTTTCAGAATGTAGAATGTAAGAATCGGTGAAATAAAATGCTTAAATCAGAACTTCGCAAAATTTATCTCGAAAAACGCAAAGAGTTTTCTTCTGAGGAAGTGAAGGGAAAAACCATTCAGGTCGGCGAGCTTTTTTTTCAAAATTTCGATTTGAATAAAATCAATTACCTGCACAGTTTTCTGCCGATCGAAAAATTCAACGAGCTCGATACGCGGCTTATTCTGCACCGCATCTGGTTCGAATACGCGCACGTCGAAACGCTCGTCCCGCGCGTTAATTTCAAAACCGGCGAGCTTGAAAATCTGATGTTCACGCCCGTTACAGAGCTGATCCAGAACGCCTGGATGATTCACGAACCCGCGCATAACGAGCTTGTCGCAACCGAAAAAATAGATTTGATCTTTGTGCCGCTCTTAGCATTTGACCGGCGCGGAAACCGTGTCGGCTACGGCAAAGGCTTCTACGATAAACTTCTGAAAATCTGCCGCGCCGACTGTTTAAAAGTCGGTTTGAGCCATTTTCCGCCGGTCGAAGATATCGCGGACATCGAAGAATTCGACATCCGGCTCGACTACTGCCTCACGCCGGACGAAGTTTTTAAGTTCTGAAACGCTAAATTTGTTTTCCTGCCTTTAAAAGATCGCGGATTTCTGCCAGCAAAACTTCTTCGCCGGTCGGCGGCGTTACTTCCTTTTCGGCTTCGAGATTTTTGAACAGGCTTACCGCATAACGCGCGAGAAAAAACATCACGATTGCGACGATCAAAAATGTAATGATCTCGTTGATAAACTGCCCGTACATGATGAGCGGCTGTTTCGCCGCAATTGCCGCTTCGATCTCTTTACCGTTTGTGACAGGCATATTGCCCAAATTCCAAACCTTGCTTTTGAAATCGATTCCGCCCGTTAAAAGACCGACGATCGGCATAATTATTCCGTCGGTAAAAGATTTGACGACCGCGCCGAAGGCTGCGCCCATAATCACGGCAATCGCCAGATCGAGAATATTTCCTTTCGCAATAAATGCTTTAAAGTCATTCAACATGGATATTTAGTTTTTTCTCCTTTTTTGTTTTTGGTAAACGGGGTTGATGTTTGAACGTTAAAGCAATTTTGCGGCGCGGTCAAGATTTCCGACTTCGAAAATAATAAAAATAACTTTCAAACGCTTGCGATAAAATTCCACACGCGGAATGACACTTTTCGCAAACGTAATTAGACTTTCCGTGCGCGTAAAGACACTTTACTCAAGAGGAAAGACTATATCCGAACACGGAAAGACACTTTACACGCACGGAAACAGTCATTACACGCACGGAAAGACACTTTCCGAACACGTAATTAGACTTTCCACGCGCGTAATGTGTGTTCCGATAGGTTGCGGAGTTAAATAAAAATGCGGGTTCGATCAAATCTCTTTTGCCGAGGCTTCGAGTTTTGTTTTGAATGCCGCTTCGAACAAGTCTTTTTTTCGCTCGACGGCTTTGAGTTCGGCGGCGCAGTCTTCGCGGGCGAAGAGCGTTAAATGCAGATTTTGCCCGTCGCGTTTGAATTTAACGTCCTTGATGCGGCTTTCGTAGCCGTGGTCGAGTCCTTCGGCGATTCGCAGGATCGCGCCCAATTCGATGACGGTTCGGCGGTCTTTTTCGGGCAGTTTCATAAAATCCGTGTGCGAATCCTTCGGCATCGAACCGCGCTGATAACGCGCGGTGTTGGCGATAACGAACTTTTCGTTTTCCGAAAAACCGGTAATTTCCGAGTGTTTTATCAGGTAAAACGAGTGTTTGTGGTGCGATTCGTGCGAGATATGATAGCCGACATCGTGCAAAAGCGCGGCGGCGGAAAGCAATGTGCGGAGATGGCGTTCGAGATTATAAAGCGGCGCTATCTGGTCGAACATTTTCTCCGCCAGGTCAGCCACCTGCAAAGCGTGCTTTTCCTCGTAGCCGTAGCGCCTGCCGATGGCGAAAACGCCGCGCAGTCGTTTGTCTTCAACGTCCGGCACGGGCGGCAGCGATTCGGCTTCGACGCGGCGCAGGTAATCAATCAAAACGCCTTCGCGCAGGGCGAAACCGCACGGCTCCAAAGTCTCGATCTTCAACGCCCGCATCACGTTTTCCAGAATCAATCCGCCGGCGACGATAACTCCGGCGCGATGCAGACTGATGATGGGAAGTTTGGCGCGTTCTTCGAGCGTGACGCGCGCGAGCATCTCGTTTAAGGCAGAAAGTTTTTTCAGCCCGATGACGGGTTTCGAATCGTTCTTTTCGCTTTTTTCGCCCGACTTTTGAAAATTCAAAAGCGCGGCGAGATTCAGGATCGTGCCCGATGTGCCGGTCGAAATCTGCCACGTTTCGCTCTTTATCTTGCGCAGCGGGCGTTCGAGCGCCGACGCGATTTCGGCGGCGATGTTATCGAGTTCCTTTTTCTTCGGCGGGTTCGACGCGATAAAGCGTTCGGTCAAACCGACCGCGCCGAGCTTCATCGAAAACAGCTTGTACGGTTCGGCGTCGCGCATCAGCGATAATTCGGTCGAGCCGCCGCCGATGTCGATGTTCAAAAGCTTTCCTTTGTTAAAATTGCAGTTTTGCGCGGCGGCGATGCCGATCAAACGCGCTTCTTCGAGCGACGAAAGTACTTCGACGGTAATGCCCGTGCGGCGTTTTATCTCGCTCACAAACTCGGCGGCGTTCGCGGCTTCGCGAACCGAAGCGGTCGCGACGGCGATGATCGAATCTACTTTCCGGCTTTCGGCGATCGAGCGGAATTTTGCGATCGCGTCCGCCGAAAGATTGATCGCTTCTTTTGATAAAAACTTATTCTGCAAGGTTTGCCGTCCGAGACTGACGCGTTCGCGCTCCTGAAGGATGATCGTGAACGAGTCGCTGGCGGCGGCTTGGATGATGGCGAGTTTGAGTGAGTTCGAGCCGATGTCAATGGCGGCGATGGTTTGTGTTTTCATCTCTTAAGAGACGATAATAAAACATATTAACAGGGAAGTTCTAATAAGGATTTATGAAAGTTTTTGAAGTAATGACGATTGACGTGGGTTACTGTCATCCGGAAGATAATCTGACGAAAGCCGCGCAGATCATGTGGGAAAAAGATTGCGGCGTGGTGCCGGTCGTTGACGCCGAAAAGCGCATCGTCGGCGTGATTACCGATCGCGACATCGCAATCGCCGCCGCGACGCGCAATCGCCGAACGTCGAGCATCAAGGCGGGCGACATGGCTTTTCGCCCGGTCAAAATATGTTTCGCGGAAGACGATGTGAAAGACGTTTTGAAAAGAATGCGCAAATACAAAATCCGTCGGCTGTGCGTGATAAATCAGGAAAAAGAGCTGCACGGCATTATTTCCTTAAGCGACATTCTGATCAAAGCGGGCGAGAAAAAAAGCGTTCGCAAGCTGATTTTTTCGACGCTCGAAGCGATTGCCAAACCTGCGCCGATCGTGCTCGAAGCGCAGAGCGAAGACGCGCAGCAGTAAAGTTAACATAAATATTTCTGACAGGTTTGCCGTTTGCGGTAGATTTTTCTTATGAATGCGTTGTAATATGTTCAGGACTTCTGGTCGTATAACCAATTTAATTTTCATAAAAAATAATTAAGCAGTAAAAAAGCGTCTAATGAAAACACTTTTTGTCCTTCGTCACGCCAAATCGAGCTGGGATAATCCCGATTGGTCGGATTTCGAGCGCCCCTTAAATTCACGCGGACTCGATGCCGCACGCTTTATCGGCGAATTGATTTACGACCGCAATCTCGAACCGCAGATCATCGTCAGCTCGCCCGCCAAACGCGCCAAACAAACCGCCGTGCTTGCCAAAGAACTCGCCGGAATCGAAAAGCCGGTTACATTCGACGAGCGGATTTACGAAGCCAGCCCGCTCACGCTGTTTAATTTAATTCGCGAATTCGACGAAAAATATGAATCGGTTTTGATCGTCGGGCATAATCCGGGCTTTGAAAATATCGTCCGGATGCTGACCGGCGAAAGCATTTCGATGCCGACCGCCGCGCTTGCCAAGATCAATCTCAGCGCCGAAAAATGGAGCGATCTCGACACTGATTCGAACGAGCTCGAATTTTTGATCCGCCCGAAAGAAGAAATGAAAAAACCGGCGGCAAACAAACCTTAGTTTCAAGTTGCAGGTTGCAGGTTTCAGGTAAAATTCGCCAGCCTGAAACCTGCAACTCGAAACCTGCAACCACACCAAAAACCTGCCTTTAATTAACATCTTGTTCACAGTTTATTCACATCGCCTTAAGTCCGGTGTAATATTCTTCACTTTTATTTCAAACGAACAGGAGCTTTCGTTATTTGAAATTTTGTTCTAAAGTCGTTTAATAATGGAGCAAAGAAAACTTTTGGAACGCGAGCTGGATATTTTGCGCGACCGTCTGCTCTTGATGGGCGGCGAGGTCGAATTATCAATTCAAAGAGCGATTCACGCGCTCGTTCAGCGCGACTCGGACGTTGCCAATCAGGTTATCGAACACGACAGCGTGATCGACCGGATGGAATTGGAGATTGACCGCCTGAGCGTCGAGCTTTTGACCTTACGGCGACCGGTGGCGCGTGAATTAAGACTCGTTATTTCGATTTCAAAGATCACGCCGCTCCTCGAACGCATCGCCGATCATGCTTCGAGCATCGCGAAAGCGGCTTTGGAACTGAATGACGAACCCGAATTAAAAAACTACGCAGAGCTCGGCGAAATGGCTGATCGCGCGCTCGATATGCTGCAGGCGGCGCTCGACGCGTTTACGTCGAACGATTCGGAAAAGGCGCGCAGCCTGATCGCGCAGGACGAGGAAGTTGACAAAATTTACGACCGTTTGGTCACCGATCTGATGGAAACGATGTCGCAGGACGCGAGCAAATCCGTCCGGCTCGCGAGATTGTTGTTCGTCGCCAAAAACCTCGAACGGATCGCCGATTATGTCAAAGACATTTGCGAAATGACGGTCTATATGAAGGAAGCCGTTTTTATCAAACACCAATAGGATTGCGGATTCGGAAATTCGGATTGCGGATTTAATTAAAAATCCCAAATCCCAAATCCCGAATCCCAAATCGAATTATGAATCAAATTTTAATTATCGAAGACGATTCGGACATTGCCGAAAGTTTGCTGTACAATTTCCGGCGCGAAAATTTTGCGGTGGTGGTCGCCGAATCAGGCGAAAAAGGGTTGCGGCTCGCTTTAAACGAAAAAAGTCCGCCGAGCTTGATTATCCTCGATCTGATGCTGCCGGGAATGAGCGGAATGGAGCTTTGCCGCCGTCTGCGGCGCGAGCCTCTGACGGAAAAAACGCCGATCATCATGCTCACGGCAAAAGCCGCCGAAGCCGATAAAATCGCGGGTTTGGACATCGGCGCGGACGATTACATCATCAAACCGTTTTCCGTTAAGGAAGTCGTCGCGCGTGTCCGCGCCGTTTTGCGCCGGTCGAGCGAGACGACGGTTGAAATCTACAAGGACGAGCGCATCGCGATCGATTTCGCCGATATGCGCGTCAATTGCGGTGACGAAAACATCAAGCTGACGCGCAAGGAATTTGCGCTGCTCGTGCATCTCGTCAAAAGCGCCGGACGCGTCGCGACGCGCCAGCAGCTTCTCGACAGCGTCTGGGGCTACAGCTATTTCGGCGACACGCGGACGCTCGACGTTCACATTCGCCGTCTGCGCCAGAAATTGGGTGATTGCGGCACCTGCATCGAAACGGTCGTCGGCATCGGTTATCGGTTCATTAGTCAAAAATAAAGGCAGAAGCCCGCGCGCGCAAGGACGGATTTTGATGCTCAATATTTCCGCCCTTACGTGCGGGCTTCTGTCTCAAAAGTATGAGCTTTCTAAAATCAATATTTTCAAAAAACCTGACGCCGATAAATCAAACCCGCACGACCTTGAACGACCTCTTTAAAACAATGCGCGAAAGTGTCATCGTCATCGGCGAAGACACGCGCATTTTTGCTTCGAACCGTGCGGCTTACGATGCTTTCGCGCGTCGAAACGGCACGCTCGAAAACAAGCGCCTGAGCGAAGTTATCCGCGATTTGAATCTGCATGCAGCATTTCGACGCGCGCTCGAAGAAGATAAAATGTCGGATGTCGAACTGGAAATCATCGGCACGGATAAAAAATACGACGTTCGCATAGCGCCGTTCGAATTCGACGAAAAAAAGGGCGCGATCGGGATTTTCTACGATATTTCGCAGATCGAACGACTTGAAAATGTTCGCCAGGAATTTCTCTCGAATATTTCGCACGAACTGCGCACGCCTTTAACGTCAATCCTCGCGTTTGTCGAAACTCTGGAAGACGGCGCGATTGACGACGACGAAAACAATATGCGTTTTCTGAACGTGATTCGCCGCAATGCCGAACGGATGCATCATTTGATAAACGACATTCTCGAACTTTCGTCAATCGAATCGGGCAAGATCACGATCGAACCGAAAAAATCGAATCTCGCGAATCTGGTCGAAGAAGTATTTATGAATCTTTCGAATAAAGCATCAGAGCGAAAAATCAAGCTCGTCAACGACGTGCCGGACGAAACGAGTGTTTTCGCCGACGCCGTGCGGCTCGAACAAATGCTCACGAATCTGATTGACAACGCCGTCAAATTCAATCGCGAAGGCGGAAGCGTGACGGTCAGTTACACGTCCGAAGACGGAAACGACGTCGTTTCCATAACCGACACCGGCGAAGGTATCTCAAACGAACATCTCCAAAGAATTTTCGAACGCTTTTATCGCACCGACCGCGCCCGCTCGCGCGAGATCGGCGGCACCGGATTGGGCTTGGCGATCGTCAAACATCTCGCGCGGCTTCACGGCGGCGAAATCTCTCTAACTTCAACTCCCGGCAAAGGTTCGACGTTTTCCATCGAACTCCCGAAAAAATCTGCCTGAAATCCATTTATAACTTTCCTTTCAAGTCGCGCTCGGGGTGTGTTATATTAAACATACACGAAACGGCGAAGGCTCTTTTTTAAGGCGAAAAGTTTTATGATTTCGCTTCTTTTCTCATCTTTGAAAATTTCAGGAAAGGGGAAAAACGCTTATGAATTTGAGCATCGGGCAAAAGGTTGCGTATCCGACTCAGGGTGTCTGTGTCGTCGAAGACATTAAAAGGCGCGACGGCTGCATTGATTCGACAAACTATTATTTTCTGCGGGTTTTGAGCGACAATTCGATTATTTTCGTACCGACCGGCAACGCCGAAACCGTCGGAATCCGTCCGGTTATATCACAAAGACAATTTCGCAAATTAGTCGAATTTCTCGGCGCCGATTTTACGGAAGTTTCAAACGACTGGAAAATCCGCTCGCGCGAGTTCGGCTTAAAACTTCAATCGGGCGACGTTTTCGAAGCCGCCGACGTGCTCAAAAAACTCACTTTCCTGAGCCACGAGAAAAAACTCTCGTTCCGCGAACAAACCTATCTTGAAAAAGCGCGTTTCCTGATCGTTTCCGAAGTAATCAACGCCGATCTGGCGAGCGAGAAGCTTTTTGAAAAAAAACTCGACGATCTGATCGAAAAAGCCTGCAACAAACATCTCGTCACGCAGCCGCGTGTTTTATCGGCAACGAATCATTGAGAAAGAAGAGGAGAAAATGAGAAAAGGAGTGGAAGAGATAAATAAATCTCCTCTACTCCTTTTCTTCTCTTTTGTAGCTGGCGCGAACGACTGTTTTGATATTTCCGCGCACGTGAAAATCGCCTTCGATCTCGACCTTCAAAGGGTCGCACGCTTTAACGAAATCTTCGAGAATGATGTTGATGACGTGTTCGTGAAAAACTTTTATTTCGCGGAACGAATTGATATATAGCTTTAAGCTTTTCAATTCGATACAGCGTTCTCGGGGAACGTATTTGAGGCGGATGATCGCAAAATCGGGAAAGTCCGAAAACGGGCAGATCGCCGTAAATTCGGGGATTTCGAATTCGACCCAGATTTCGCGTCCTTTGTAATCGTAGTCGAAACTGTCGAGCTCGACGAGATTCATTTCTCCGCGCGGTGTCGAGCGAATATCGAGGTTTTGCTGATTTGTCGGCGGTAAATTGTAATTGTCTAACATAGAAAACTTCTCCTGGCTTAAAGCAAACAGTCATTTTAGCATTTTGAAAGTTAAAAAGTGAAAAAGCCGGTTAACGATTAACCGGCAAAACTTTTACACATTTTCACTTTTTAACTTTTTTATACTTTCAATTTTTTGGCGGTCGCCAGATCGCGGATGCCGCGTGATTGCAGGTGTTCGAGCAAATTAATGAAGATATGCGCGGTCGCGCGCGCGTCTTCGGCGGCGCGGTGATGATTGACGAGCGCGATCGAAAAATAATTGGCGACCGTGTTCAGGCGGTGATTTTCGATATGCGGCAAAAGCTTGCGCGAAAGCTGAACCGTGCACAGATGCGGATTGGCCACGCGGTAATCGCCGTGAACCAGACTGATTTCGTGATTCAAAAAACGCATATCGAAATTCGCGTTATGCGCGACCAGCACGGAATCGCCGATAAACGCTAGAAAATCCTCGGCGACGTCGCGAAATCTCGGCTCGTGCCTGACCATCCGGTCGGAAATTCCCGTCAATTGCGTGATAAAAAACGGAATCGGCGATTCGGGATTAATCAGCGTATGAAACTCGTCCGTGATCTTGCCGCCGGAAACGCGGTAAGCGCCGATTTCGGTGACGCGGCACGGCGGCGTTTTCGCGCCGGTCGTTTCGAAGTCAAAAACGACGTAATCGGTTTCGTCCAGTTTTCGATTCGCGAATTTGATCGGCACGAGTTCGAGCGTGTCTTCGTTCATCTGCAGGCGCGGGTCGCTTTGAACCAGATCGAGAACGAGCGTTTTCGCGAAATCCGGTTCGGGCATGCTGATTTTCATTACGTAATCCACGACTTTAACCGCCGAGGCGCGACCGCCCGACGATTGTAAAAGCTCGATAGTTTCGTTTATTAGCAATGAGTCTGAAATTAAATTATGATAAATCGGCATCTATCTTTTGATTTTAGCGAGAAAAACTGAAACCGCAAGCAAAAACAAAGCGAATAAATGATATTCCCCGATTTTTAGGAGATTTGAGTAATGAGAGAAGAAAATATCAAAGCGGTCGAAGCCTATATCAATGCGATGAAAGAGAAGGATTTGAGCCGTGCGCCGTTTGCGGACGACATCGCGTTTGAAGACCCGGTTTCCGGAAAAAACACGGGCGCGGAAAATTTTAAGGCGTTTTTATCGGGCTTTTTACCGGCGATCAACGACGCGCGCATTCTGAGCCACGTCTGCGAAGACGAATTTGTCGTGACGCATTGGGAAGTTGATACGGTTTTTGGCATAATTCCGATTTTGGAAAAGTTTCGCGTCCGCGATCGTTTAATCATCGAAGCCTTCGGATTTTTCGACCCGCGACCGATCTTAGGATAGTTGACAGAAAGTTGCAGAGTTGCAGGAAGTTAAAAAACTTCTAAACTCAAACCGTTAACTATCTGCAACTTCTGTAAACTTCCCGCAACTTCGGCAAACTTTTATGGATTATTTAGAACATTTTCGCCAGACGAACGCGCTGCTCGAAGGGCATTTTATTCTTTCGAGCGGTCTGCACAGCCCGAAATATCTGCAATGCGCGCTTGCCCTGCAATATCCGGCGGACGCCGCAAAATTCGCTCACGCGATTGCTGAACACTTTACGAACGAAAACATCGAAACCGTCGCTTCGCCCGCGATCGGCGGCTTGGTTATCGGCTACGCCGTTGCCGCCGCGTTGAACGTGCGCTTCATCTGGACGGAACGGCAGAACGGCGAAATGACCGTCCGGCGCGGTTTTTCGGTCAGGGAAAGCGAACGGATTCTGGTCGTCGAAGACGTTATCACGACCGGCGGTTCGACGCGCGAATGTATCGCGGCTTTGAACCAGCGCGGCGCAAAAGTCACGGGCGCGGCTTCGATCATTGACCGCTCCGGCGGCGCGGCAGACGTCGGCGTTCCGCGCATCGCGCTCGTTTCGATGGAAGTTCCGGGCTACGAAGCGGAAAATTGCCCGCTTTGCGAACAGGGCAGTGAAGCCGTCAAACCCGGAAGCCGCAAATGAACAACGAAAAGGCTGAAAAATTCTGGCAGAAGTTTTGCGCCGCGAATCCCGAAATAAATAAAAATTCGCCGTATGAAGTCTGGTGTTTTCACCATAATCAGCCTTCGTCGAAAAAGCTTGCCGAATTGGTTCTGGCGGGAATAAAGACGGCGACGGCGAGCTTGATGGAACACGAAAACGATTCGGGCGACGGCGGCACGGTCGGCAGATGCAGCGTCGTGACGGATTTTGAAGGCGAACCGCAATGCGTGGTTCAAACGACTGAAGTTCGATATTTACCGTTTATCGAAGTTGACGCGCAGTTTGCGTTTGACGAAGGCGAAGGCGACCGCAGTTTGGAATATTGGCGCGGCGCGCATCGCAAGTTTTTCACCGAATGCTGCCGCGATTTAAGGATAGAATTCAGCGAAACATTGATGGTTTCATGCAAAAGATTTAAGGTTTTGTTTCCCGAATTATGAATTTCAAACTTCTCATACAATACGACGGCACGGATTTTCACGGCTGGCAGGTGCAGGCGGGCGAGCGCACGATTCAGGGCGAATTGGAGCGCGTTGTCGCTTTGCTCGAAGGCGCGGACGTTTACGTTTGCGGTTCTGGTCGCACGGACGCGGGCGTTCACGCCGAAGGTCAGGTCGCGAATATCAAGCTCACAAAACAATTTACGCCCGAAAAACTGCGCGCCGCGATCAACGGTAATCTGTGGCGCGATCTGCGTATTCTAACGGTCGAAAAAGCGGCGGACGATTTCCACGCGCGCTTTTCGGCGAAGGGCAAAACTTATCTTTACCGCGTCGTCAACACGCCGGTAATTTCGCCCTTCTGGGCGCGTTACGCGCATCACGAAGCGCGACCGCTCAACATTAACCGGATGAACGACGCGGCGCGTTTTTTTCTCGGCGAGCACGATTGGACGGCGTTTTCGTCGGCGCAGAGTGACAGCGAAAACAAGGTGCGCAACGTAACGAGTTTTTCGGTCGAATCGCACTGGGACGCGCGCGCCCAAGCCGTCGTCATCGAATTTCGCATCACTGGGAGCGGATTTTTGCGCTACATGGTGCGTTCGATCGCCGGAACGCTGCTCGAAGTCGGGCGCGGCGAAAAAGATTTTGATACAATTCAAACGGCAATCGTCGGCGGCGACCGAAATCTTGCGGGCGCAACCGCCCCGGCGCACGGTTTGACGCTTTTGAAGGTTTATTACGAATGAGAACCGATTTTCAGCAAATCATCAATTCGCCTGTTTTAGCTTATCAGGAAGGTTTGAGGTTTTTTATGGGCGAAGGAATTTTGAACGAAACTTTGCGGCGCGTCGTCCGCGATTTAGAAAGTCGCGGAATCGAATACAGCGTCATAGGCGCAGTTGCGCTCAATAATTACGGGTATCGACGTTTTACCGAAGACATTGATTTGCTTTTAACACGCGAGGGCTTAGAAAAATTTCAAAAGGAGCTGGTCGGACTCGACTATCGTCCGGCATTTGAAGGCGCGACGAAAAAATTTCGGACGACCGAGGAAAATGTGCCGGTTGAAATAATAACGAGCGGCGAATTTCCGGGCGACGGTAAACCAAAACCAGTTGTTTTTCCAAACCCTGCCGAGAATCAGACGGAAATTGACGGCATAAAAACGCTGACGCTGGAAAAACTGATTGAATTGAAACTCGCGTCAGGAATGACCGCGCCGCATCGTTTGAAGGATTTGGCAGATGTACAGGAAGTTATCAAAATCAGAAATCTTTCGGCGAACTTTGCTGAAAAACTCGATCCGTTCGTGCGCGAGAAGTTTTTGGAACTACAAAAGGCGGTTGAGGAATCCGGCGAATGAAAACGATAGGACTGATCGGCGGCACGAGCTGGGTTTCGACGATTGATTATTACCGCTATATCAACAAACTCGCGAACGAGCGGCGCGGCGGTTTGAATTACGCTGAGATTTTGCTTTATTCCGTTAATTTTAACGATGTCAAAGCTCTTGCCGACGCGGGCGATTGGGAAAATCTCGGTAAACTTTTGTCGGGAATCGCCCGAAATCTCGAAAACGCGGGCGCGGAAGCGATCGTTTTATGCGCAAACACAATTCATATCGTCGCCGAACAGGTCGAAGAAAATATCTCGATTCCGCTCATTCACATCGTCGACGCGACCGCGCTGGAAATTCGGCGGCAGGGTTTGCGAAAGATCGCGCTGTTGGGAACGAAATTTACGATGGACAACGATTTTTATCGCGAACGGCTGGCGCGTTTCGAGATCGAAACCTTAATTCCGAGCGATGAGGAACGCGATTTTATCCACTGGTCTATTTTTGAGGAACTCGGCAAAGACATTTTTACCGACGAAACGAAGCGAAAATATGTCGAAATAATCGAAAATTTAAGGAGTCGCGGCGCGGAAGGCGTGATTTTCGGCTGTACCGAAATTCCGATGCTTTTAACGCCCGAAGATTCGCCGGTTCCGAGTTTTGACACGACCTTTTTACACGCTAAAGCAGCGGTCGAATTTGCTTTAGCCGATTGATTTATGCTGATCTATCACATTGTTTTGCCCGAAACGTGGGAAAAATTTAAGGACGAATTTGAATACGAAGCCGAAAGTCTGCAAACCGAAGGCTTTATTCATTGCAGTTATCGCAACCAATTAGACGCGGTTCTCGAAAGATATTACAACGGGGCGGGAAAAGTCTTGATTCTGCACATCAATCCGCATTATCTGACTTCGCCGCTCGTTGCCGAACCTTCGACAAACCGCGAGATTTACCCGCATATTTACGGGAAAATCAATAAACCGGCGATCGTTAATGTCGAGGAAAGAATTATAAAGTAAGCAGTGAGCTGTGAGTAGTAAGCAGATTATAAAAATCCTATTAGAAAAGGTTTGATAATAAACACAAAAACTTTTTCTGCTCGCTGCTTACCGCTCACTGCTAACTAAATAAAATGCACGAAAATTTCGCAAAAGTCGTTAAACCGAAATCCGAGGAAGCCGAGCTGCTCGCGCAGATCGACGCGGCGTGTCTGCCGCAGCACATCGCCGTGATTATGGACGGCAACGGTCGCTGGGCGAAACAGCGCGGCAAACCGCGTATTTTCGGGCATCGCGAAGGCGCCGAATCGGTGCGCTCGATTCTTGACACCTGCACGCGTTTGCAGATCAAAGCCGTTACGCTCTACGCTTTTTCGACCGAAAACTGGAAACGTCCCGAAGACGAAGTTTCAGGTCTAATGCAGATGCTCAAGCTTTACCTGAAAAAAGAACTCTCGACCGTGCATAAAAACAATATTCGTTTTCAGGCGATCGGCAAAATCAGCGGACTCTCGGAAGACATTCAAAAACAAATCGCGTTCGCGACAGAGAAAACCTCCGAAAATACGGGAACATTCTTAAGTGTCGCGCTCAATTACGGCGGTCGCGCCGAAATTGTCGAAGCTGCGAAACGCGCGGCGAAAAATTTAATTGAAAGCGGGAAATCGCTCGACGAATTGAGCGACGCGGACATCGAAGCGAATCTCTACACGCGCGGTTTGCCCGAAGTTGATCTGCTCGTTCGCACGAGCGGCGAATTTCGCATCTCGAATTTTCTTTTATGGCAGTTAGCTTACAGCGAAATTTACGTCACGCCGACGCTTTTTCCCGATTTTCGCCGCGCCGAAATTTTCAAGGCGATAATTGATTTTCAGCACCGCGAACGGCGTTTCGGCGGAGTTAATTAGCCACGAACAAACACGAAAGAACACGAAATAAAATCTTTTGTGTCTGTTCGTGTCTGTTCGTGGCTAATTTTTATTGTGATTTTATGAACAGCAGACTTTTAACCGCGCTTGTTGCGCTCCCGGTTTTAATTTTATCAGTCATTCTGCCGTATCTTTTGCCGCAGTATTCGTGGGCAAGCTGGCTTTTTCTCGTGATCGCCGCGCTCGCGCTCGGCGCGGGGCTTTTCGAATTTTTCAGTCTTACGAAAAAGCTCGAATTAAAAGCGGATGCCGGAATCGCGTATCTTGGCGCGGCGGCTTTTTTTGTCGCCTTTCTTTTCGACGCGCCGACGAAAGCGCCGGATTTGCTGATTTTAACCGTTGCGCTCTTTCTGATGATCGTTCTCGTGACGCAGATGTTTCGCTTTCAGGTCGATTTTTCAAAAATGCTGACCGGCATCGGCGTGACGGTTCTGGGCGTTTTGTACGTCGTTTTTCTCGGCGGTTTTTTGATCTCGATGCGCGTCGGATTCGGCGAAACCATAGTGCCGCATCTTTCGACCAAACTGCTCGCGTTTTTCTTTCTCGTCGTGATGGGCGCCGACGTGGGCGCTTATTATCTGGGCAAAAATTTCGGCAAGCGAAAGCTCGTGCCGAAAATTTCGCCCGGTAAAACCTGGGAAGGCGTCGGCGGCGGGCTGCTCTTAAGTTCTATTTTCGCGGCGGTCGCTTCGGCAACGTTTTTTCCCGAATTGCCGTATAAATTTTCGATTCCGCTCGCGCTCGCGATGACCGGCATCGGCGTCGTCGGCGATCTCGCGGAAAGCGCGATGAAGCGCGGCTCGGATACCAAAGATGCGGCAAGTGTTCTGCCCGGACACGGCGGACTGCTTGACCGTCTCGACAGCCTGCTTTTCAACGCGCCGGTTCTTTATTATTTCGCGCGGTTTTATTTCTAAAACGCCCGGTAAAATCAGCGTTTGAAAAATGAATAATTTCACAATTTGCTTTTTGCCGGAGTTTTCTTGTATGATTCTGCACGGTTTTAGATTTTAGTCTGTATGAACGCAGTTCGATTTAATAACGACGATAATTGACCGGCGAGAGCGCAAAAATTTTAGCGTTCCGCCTTTCGTTTGTCTTCAAAATCGAAAGGCGTTTTTTTTGTAATTGTTAATGATTAATGATTAATGATTAGTGCTTAGAAATTAACAATTAATAATTAACAATTAACCATTATTAAGATTATGTTGGACGTTTTAGGAAATTTAGAAAGAACACACACGTGCGGCGAACTGCGCGAATCGAATGTCGGCGAACAGGTTATTTTGATGGGCTGGGTTGCGCGAAAACGCGAACATCCGGCAAAGAGTTTTGTGGATTTACGCGACCGTTACGGAATTACGCAGATTTACTTTGGTGAAGACGTTTCACCTGAAGTTTACGCAAAGGCGAAAAACGTGCGCGGCGAATTTGTTATTGCCGTTATAGGCGAAGTCGTCGCGCGTGACGAAATGGCGAAAAACTTAAAAATTCCGACCGGCGAAATTGAGGTGAAAGCAAAGGAACTCTTGATTTTGAACGACGCGAAAACGCTGCCGTTCGAGCTGGAAAAAGCCGGTTCGCAGAATCTTGCGTCGGAAGATTTACGTCTGAAATATCGCTATCTCGATCTGCGCCGTCCGAATTTGCAAAAGAATCTGATGATGCGCGCGAAGGCTCTGCGAAAGATTCGCGATTTTATGGAGGCGCGCGATTTTCTCGAAATCGAAACGCCGATTCTCTTAAAATCGACGCCCGAAGGCGCGCGCGATTTCGTCGTCCCGTCGCGTATTCACACAGGCAAATTTTTCGCGCTGCCGCAGTCGCCGCAAATCTTAAAACAGATTTCGATGATCGCAGGTTTGGACAAATACTATCAGATCGCGCGCTGTTTCCGCGACGAAGATTTGCGCGCCGACCGCCAGCCCGAGTTTACGCAGCTCGACATCGAAATGAGCTTTGCCAACGAGGAAATGGTTTTTCGCACGCTCGAAGGCGTTCTGGCGGAAGTTTTTTCGCTTGTCGAATCCAATTTTCCCGCGCCGTTTCCGCGCATGACTTATCACGAAGCGATGCGGCGTTTCGGCGTTGATAAACCCGACTTGCGTTTCGGAATGGAACTTGTAGATTTGTCCGAAACTTTGCGCGATACGGATTTTGCGCCGTTTGCGTCCGTTTTGGAAAACAAGGGCGAAATCAAGGCGATCGTCGCGAAAGGCAAAGCGGATTATTCGCGCAAACAGCTCGATGAATTACAGGAATTCGTCAAGCGTTACGGCGCGTCGGCAATAGCGTGGATAAAAACCGGCGACGAAACGACAAGCTCGCTTTTGAAAGTTCTCGGAGAAGAAAAGATCAATCAGCTCGCCTCGGCGGCAGGCGCGGAAAAAGGCGACGCGGTTTTGATCGTCGCGGGCAAAAAATCGGTGGTCGCCGCAAGTTTGGGCGCGCTTCGCAGGGAAGTCGCGCGGCGCGAAAATCTGATACCGCGTGGCGTCTATAAACCGCTCTGGGTAACGGAGTTTCCGATGTTCGAATACAACGAAGAAACCGGCAATTACGACCCGATGCATCACCCGTTCACGTCGCTACTCGACGAAGATTTGCCGCTCTTCAAACGCGCGATCGAAGACGGCGAAAAAGACCTTTTGGGCGAAATTCGCGCGCGCGCCTACGACGTCGTGATCAACGGTTACGAAATCGGTTCCGGTTCGATTCGCGTGCATCAGAGCGCGATTCAAAGCCTGATTTTCAAGGCGCAGGGCTTGACGAACGAAAAAGCCGAAATGCGTTTCGGTTTCTTTCTCGACGCCCTAAAATACGGCACGCCGCCGCACGGCGGTTTCGCGGCGGGCATCGAAAGAATCGTCATGCTCCTTCAGGAAACCGACAATATCCGCGACGTGATCGCGTTTCCGAAAACCGCTTCGGCGCAGGATTTGATGATGGATTCGCCGGGCGACGTGGACGACGCGCAGCTCGACGAACTGGGCATAAAAATCGCGGAGTGATTTGGAAGAGGCAGCCTAAAAATTATAGGTTGCCTCTTTGCCTTCAAATCCGTGACGGGCGATTAGGGTGAATCCGCATTCGAGCGTAATTTTCGTTTGCCGGTTGCGGTAAACAATGAAATTCCTTTTTTGCATCGTGCAATCTTTATTGTCGAAGCTCATTTTGATTTGAAGATTTATTCGTGGTTGGTTTTTACCGGAGGCAAAAGCTCTAGCGCGAAATACATAACTGGCATAGATGGTTTTTGCGCATTCTGGATTTTCGGGGATTCCGCATTCACTGACGGCTCCACCGGTTGCTTCCAAAACTCCTTTCGGTGTGTTATTTATCGGAATTTCCGATTTGGCAAAAGATTCCTGATCCGGTAACAACAGTTCAAAAATAATAACTTCCTTAGGCTTGGCTTTCTTTTGTGCGAAAACGGCATTTGTGCCAAAATGTGAAGCGAAAGTTATAATTAAAAGTAAGCTAAAAATAATTTTCATAAATTTAAAACCCGTGCGGAGCGTTTATAGAGAGATGAATGAGGTTGTTTGATTGTTGCTTTCGGCAACTAAAAATCTTGAACTAAACCTAAAGATAAGTCGTAAAATTTTAGAATCATGGCAAAGAAAAAATTCGATACCAATCCGCTCGACCCCGATTTTCCCCAAAAGACGGCGTTTGAACCGCAGCCGCAGGAGACTCGAATTTTATCCGAGAACGGCGCGGCTGAGACGAATGAGTTTGACACGAAAACCATCACCGAAGAACAGACGACACGCAAATTTGACGACGCTAATTTTAATCAGTATCAAGCGCCTTTTAACGGTCAGAACGTCCCGTCGCCGTACCAGCCGCCGCAGACTCCGCTCTACCCGCAAAACGACCGCAAGCGCAAGGTCGCGAAGATCGGTCTGCCCGAAAATATTCTCACCGCTCTGCCGTATGTTCCGTTTCATATCGGTTTAATTGCCGGAATCGTCGAGCTGTTTATCGTTCCGAAATCGGAAGCGAAAGTTAGGTTTCACGCGGCGCAGGGCGTTGCCGCGCATCTCGCGATCATTATTATCGCCTGGATTTTAAGCAGTATCGGCGGATTGACGGGAATGGGTTTCGGCACTTCGATTTTCACGATCGTAACGACCATTATGCTCATCGTTTTTGCCATCAAGTCTTATCAGGGCAAGCCGATCCACATCGAAGCGGTCGACGATCTGACGAACTGGCTCGAAGACAAGATCAAGCCGAGCGAGTAGATTTTTTGCAAAAAAGGAGCGTGATAAATGTTTTGTTCAAAATGCGGTAATCAGTTAAACGCCGGATTGAATTACTGCAACCGGTGCGGAACGGCGGTCAATAAAATTGATTCGGAAACGCGAAGCAGCGATCCCGCCAAAATTTCTGAATCGCTGCCTTACATCGGCGTTTTCGGATTTGTCGGCTTTATTTTTATGATTTTGATGCTTCTTAAAAATCAAGTGCCCGAAAAAACTCTGATATTGCTTTCGTTCTTTTATCTGGCGACGCTTTTCGGTATTTTCTTTTTGATTCTTCAGCATGTTAAAAGCTCGCGCGGAAAAAATGAATTCGAAAAAAGCGATGCGCAGGATTTTGTGCCGCTCGTTCAGCTGCCGGCAAAAAACACGAATCAGCTCAACGAATACCATGAACCGGCGATTTCGGTGACGGAAGAAACGACGCGAAATTTCGGCAAAATTCCGCTTAGAGAAAAATAAAAACATCGCGCTTTTCTGAGCGGCTTTGCGCCTTTGCGGGAGAAAACAATTTCCCGCAAAGGCGCA
>JANOBZ010000007.1:0-15905 GCA_031411895.1 Acidobacteriota bacterium
AAGCCCTTTCGCATAAAGACACAGGATCTGCTCATCCATCCCGGTGATCCGCGTCTCTCCTTTTTTGACGATCGCCGGTTCAAACGTCCCATTGCGATCGCGCGCAGTTTCGATCAACACCTCGCCGTGATTGCCTTTCAAAATCTTGGGCGTCGTCCCGTTACGCGAGTTGCCCGAAAGATGTCCGGCGACGGAATGGCGCGGATAACCGAGATGATTTTCCATTTCTGCACCAAGCGCGGCTTCGACCGTCAGTTTGACCAGGATTGCGGATAAAGAACTCAAATCCGCACCCGTTTTTATATCCTTTGCCAATTCACCTGCTAATTCCTTCAATTTCTCTTCTTGTCTACTGTTCATTTTGACCTCACTATTTTTAGGTTAAATTTTAATGAACAGTTACACAATTTATTTTACATTCTCAATTTTGAGAATGTTTTTCATTTTTCCGAGTCGTTCAGTTCGTTCTTTAGTAAAATCTTTCCCAAAAAAATTTACTATTGTCGGTAAAGACTGTCTTTCGATTGCCAATAATGCACGTCATTTTAGCTCCGCATCAACTTTACCTGCAAGCAGTAGTTGTCCAAATGCTAATGCGATAATGGCTTCATCCCGCACGATAAAACTAAACCTATCGTGTTCTAGTAAATTTTGCGCCTCGGCAGTATCGGTTACATCCCAAAAGTCGTTTATTACTTTCCATCTTTTAAGAAGTTTGTCGAGAAATACTATCGGCGAGTCCATCCAATATTTTTCGCGCCACTCTTGAAAAAGCTTTAAGGTGTCATTCCCCGTATCATTCCCAGACGGCGAGTTATCATCAAGCTCGTGCCAGTAAAATTCGTCCGTCAAAATTGCGACGGCGTTTGGGTGGCTGTTTTCAGGCGAAATTCCCAAAAATCTTCATCTTCATCTTCGAAATTACTCATTTTTCAATTTTAACAAAAGCATTGAACCATTTATTAAATCTACAGTGTTGATAACAAGACGAATCCGCGAAGTGGATGACTGTTAATAGCCCAACGATTGATCGTTGGGACAGGCGGAGAACAAAACAGCGAGTCCCGCAAGGGACGACAGTAAATTAAACGTTTTTCTGTCGTCCCTTGCGGGACTTTGATTATCTGATAAATCGTAACCCCGCGATAAATCGCGGGGCTTATTATCGAATCGTCCCTGACGGGACTTTCAGAAAGCCGTTACGGTTTAACTTCGTAGATCAAATTAAATGGCGTTTCCGTCGCGCGTCGGAAATGATTGAACCCGCCTTTGGCGATAACGTCGCGCATACGTTTTTCGCCGGCTTGCGCGCCGAGTGCGAGCCCGACTTCCTGCGACAAAGAAGCCGGCGTACAGAGCAGGGTCGAAGCCGAATAAAACGCGCGACCGATCGGATTAAAATTGTCTTTCGCGTCGTCGTGGGCAAACGGCTCGACGATCATCCATGTTCCGCCCGTCGCCAGAGATTCTTTGACATGAGCAGCCGCGCCGACCGGATCGCCCATGTCGTGCAGGCAATCGAAATAAGTAACAAAATCGTATCCGCCGCCGGGAAAATCCTTTGCCTTGGCGACTTCGAAGGAAACGCGGTCGCTGACTCCGGCTTCATTAGCGCGCCCGTGCGCCATTTCGATTGATTTGTCGTGATAATCGAAGCCTTTGAAGGTCGAATTAGGATAGGCTTGCGCCATCAGGATCGTCGAAGCACCGAGACCGCAGCCGATGTCGGCGACCTTCGCGCCCGCCTTTAATTTGTCTTCGACGCCGTCGAGCTCGGGAATCCATGCATTGATCAGGTTCGCCGCATAACCGGGACGGAAAAACATTTCCGTTCCCCGAAAAAGTCCCGCGTCGTGTTCGTGCCAGCCGAATCCCTCGCCCGTGCGGAAACGTTCGGTCAACTCCGGCACGGCACGCAGCGCCGAAACCGCAAGCAGAAAAGCGCCGGGCAGATAAGCCGGACTCGTTTCGTCAGCCATGGCAAAGGCTTGCTCTTCGGAGAGAAAATAATTTTCATTCTCCGGGTCAAATGAAACATAGCCGCCCGCCGCCTGCGCGTTGAGCCACTCGCGCACGTAGCGTTCGCTGGTTTCGGTGCGTTCGGCTAATTCCGCAGGCGTCAGCGCGCTCTCTGCCTGCGCCAATGCTTTATAAAGCCCGAGCTTTTCGCCGATAACGACTAATCCGGCGTGCATTGTCGCACCGAAATCGTTAACACAATTCCCTAAAAATTGATTTAGTTTTTCCTCGTTGATAGCCATAGATTCTCCTTTTTGTCTAGATTTCGGATGGTAAAAACGAAGCGCTTCCGGTAATCCGAAACGCTTCGAACTGCATGGGATTTCTTGAAATATCAATTTTTCGCGCTCTAATTTATATTTCATTTCGCTGCATTTTGCAACAAAAAAAGAGGCTGAGAAAACTCTCAGCCTCTTTCTATTAGTTTCTGACTTCAACGATTAAAAATCGTCGTCGTCGCCTAGATCGTCCGCCGGTGCATCGGCTTCGAAAACCTCTTCGGTTTCCAAATCCAGCTCCGTTTCTTCTTCCTCGAAATCATCGATATCATCGAGGTCATCCTCGAAATCCAAAGATTCGACGCCCGGAATCGGCACGGGAATGTCCAAGCCGCCGGTCAGAATCGGAAATTCGTCGTCAAACTCGTCCGTGACCTTCTGATTCATTGTCGGGTCGTGGTCAACTTTAACGTTGCGGTAATATTTCATACCCGTTCCGGCAGGAATCAGTCGTCCCATGATGACGTTTTCCTTCAAGCCGCGCAGATAATCAATACGTCCCGAAATCGCCGCTTCGGTCAGAACACGCGTCGTTTCCTGGAACGATGCCGCCGAGATGAACGAGTCGGTCGAAAGCGAAGCTTTCGTGATGCCCAAGAGAAGCGGTTCGGCGCTTGCCGCCTGTCCGTTTTCGTCGCGCACACGCCGGTTTTCGTCTTCATAACGGAAACGGTCAACCTGTTCTTCGAGCAGGAATTCGGTATCGCCCACATCCTTGATCTTCACCCAGCGAAGCATCTGACGAACGATGACTTCGATGTGCTTGTCGTTGATGTTAACGCCCTGCAAACGGTAAACTTCCTGAATCTCGTTAACGAGATATTCCTGCAAAGCTTCCATCCCGAGAACACGCAAAATATCGTGCGGGTTCAAAGGTCCGTCCATTAAGGGTTCGCCCGATTTGACGTGATCGCCTTCCTGCACGTTGATGTGCGTACCGCGCGGAATGTCGTATTCGCGTTCCGAACCGTCCTCGCCGGTAATGATCAGCTTGCGCTTACCTTTGGAAATCGCGCCGAATCTGACTTCGCCGTGAATTTCCGACATAACCGCCGTTTCGCCCGGACGACGCGCTTCGAACAATTCGACGACACGCGGCAAACCGCCAACGATGTCCTTCGTTTTGGTCGTTTCACGCGGAATCTTCGCGATGATGTCGCCCGCTTTGACTTCCTGCTCGTTTTCGACGTGCAGGTTGGCGCGGATCGGCATCTGGTAAGTTTTCAAAACCTTGTTGCCGTCGCGGATTTCAAGACGCGGCTGACTTTTCTCGTCCGAGTCTTTAACCACGAGGCGTTTCTGCCCCGAAACCTTATCAATGTCTTCTTCGAGCGTTTTGCCTTCTTTCAAGTCCTGATATTTCACAGTTCCCGAAACTTCGGTCAAAATCGCGAACGTGAACGGATCCCAGGTCGCTAAGATATCGTCTTCCTTAACCTGACTGCCGTCTTCGACGTGAATCTGCGCACCGTAAACGATCGGGTAACGCGCAACTTCGCGCCCGCGTTCGTCGATCAGCGTGAGTTCCGACTGGCGTTTCATCGAGATGATCTGCCCTTCGCGGTTCTTGATGGTTTTCAGGTCGATGTATTTGACCAGTCCGTCCATCGCCGCTTCGTGCTTGGTTTCCTGCTCCAATCGCGCCGTGCCGCCGACGTGGAACGTACGCATCGTGAGCTGAGTTCCCGGTTCGCCGATCGATTGCGCCGCAATGACGCCGACCGCTTCGCCGATCTCGACCGTTCTGCCCATCGCCAGATTGCGTCCGTAACATTTGACGCAGATTCCGCGACGCGCTTCGCAGGTCAGAGCCGAACGAATACGAACGCGCTGCAGACCCGAAAGCTGAACTTGTCCCGCAAGGTCTTCGTTGATTTCCGTGTTCGCTTCGACGATCGTCGTGCCGTCAACCGGATCGATGATATCGTCTAAAGCCGTGCAGCCGACGATGCGGTCGCGCAAACTTTCGACGACTTCGCCGTTGCGGATAATCGCTTCCGACCAGACGCCGCGAACCGTTCCGCAATCCTGTTCGGCAACGATCACGTCCTGCGCGACGTCAACCAGACGGCGTGTCAGGTAGCCCGAATCGGCGGTTTTCAGTGCCGTATCAGCCAAACCTTTACGCGCGCCGTGCGTCGAAATAAAGTACTGCAAAACGTCCAAGCCTTCGCGGAAGTTAGCGATGATCGGGTTTTCGATAATTTCGCCCGACGGTTTCGCCATCAATCCGCGCATCCCGGCAAGCTGACGAATCTGCGCTTCCGAACCGCGCGCGCCCGAATCAGCCATGACGAGAATCGGGTTCAGCTCGTTGCGGTCTTTTTCGCGGGCGTCCATCGCCTTGAACATTTCTTTCGCGACGCGGTCGGTAACTTCCGACCAGATCGCCGTTACTTTGTTCTCGCGCTCCATGTTCGTCATCGTCGCGTCTTCGTACTGTTTCTGAAGTTTGTCAACTTCTTTACGAGCCGCTTCGATGATTTCGCCCTTATTCGACGGCGTCACCATATCGTCGATGCCGATCGACATTCCGGCTTTCGTCGCATAAAGGAAGCCGAGCGTTTTCAAATCGTCGAGAAGAACGACGGTTTGTTCGTGTCCGAGCCGCAGATATGCGAAGCTGACGAGCGACTGCAAACCTTTTTTCTTCAAGGTTCCGTTAACGAAAGGCAAGCCTTCGCGCTGAAGACGATCGTTGAAAACAACGCGTCCGGCAGTCGTGTCGATAATGCGGTCAACATCGCGCGGAGTTGCGCGCATCACGTCCTGCGGACTGTGTTCCTGCGTCAGATCAACCAGTTCGCCCTTCCAGCGAAGTTTGATTTTCGTCTGCGTTTCGATCGCTTTCGCGTCGAGCGCGAGAAGAACGTCGTCAACCGAGTTAAAGACTTTATTCTCGCCCTTCATTTTGTCGCGTCCGAGCGTCAGGTAATAACAGCCCAGAACGATATCCTGCGAAGGAACCGTGATCGGCTGTCCCGATGCGGGCGAAAGCAGGTTGTTCGAGGCAAGCATCAAAACGCTCGCTTCGATCTGCGCTTCAGCCGAAAGCGGAATGTGAACCGCCATCTGGTCGCCGTCAAAGTCGGCGTTGAACGCCGTACAGACGAGCGGGTGAATCTTGATCGCTTTTCCTTCGACGAGAACCGGTTCGAAAGCCTGGATTCCGAGACGGTGAAGCGTCGGCGCGCGGTTCAGAAGAACCGGGTGCTCGCGAATCACTTCTTCGAGAATATCCCAGACGATCGGTTCTTGACGTTCGACCATTTCGCGCGCCTGCTTGATCGTCGCGGCGTGCTGATCGCGCTCCAATTTATTGTAGATAAACGGTTTGAAAAGTTCCAAAGCCATTTTCTTCGGCAGACCGCACTGGTGCAGTTTGAGTTCCGGACCGACGACGATCACCGAACGTCCCGAGTAATCGACGCGTTTTCCGAGCAGATTCTGACGAAAACGTCCCTGCTTTCCTTTCAAAGTTCCGGACAGCGATTTGAGCGGACGATTGTTCGCACCGCGCAGAACACGACCGCGACGACCGTTGTCGAACAACGCGTCGACCGCTTCCTGGAGCATGCGTTTTTCGTTGCGGACAATGACTTCCGGCGCGCGCAGCTCGATCAGCTTCTTCAAGCGGTTGTTGCGGTTAATCACGCGGCGGTAAAGATCGTTCAAATCCGATGTCGCAAAACGTCCGCCGTCGAGCGGCACGAGCGGGCGAAGCTCGGGCGGAATGACCGGAATCACGTCCAAAATCATCCATTCCGGCTTATTGCCCGAACGCAGAAACGAATTTGAAACCTTCAGGCGTTTCGAAAACTTGAGCTTTTTCTGCTGCGAAGTTTCTTCGCGCATTTTCTGACGAAGCTCATTGACAAGCTCCGCAATATCAACGGTCGCGAGCAATTCTTTGATCGCTTCGGCGCCCATTTTAGCAACGAACTGATGCGGATAATCGCGCGACAGTTCGCGATAGCGTTCGTCCGTCAAAAGCTCTTTTTCCTTGAGTCCCGGAACGTCGCCGGGATCAACGACGATGTAGGTTTCAAAGTAAAGAATTTTTTCCAGATCGCGCAGAGTAATGTCGAGCAGGTGACCGATACGCGACGGCAAGCCTTTGAAAAACCAGACGTGCGAACAGGGCGAAGCCAATTCGACGTGACCTAAACGCTCGCGGCGAACTTTTGATTGGGTAACTTCGACACCGCATTTGTCGCAGATCACGCCGCGGTGCTTCATTCTTTTATATTTTCCGCACAAGCATTCCCAATCCGAAACCGGACCGAAAATGCGGGCGCAAAAGAGCCCGTCGCGCTCCGGCTTGAATGTGCGGTAGTTGATCGTTTCCGGCTTGGTAACTTCCCCGTGCGACCAAGAACGAATTTTTTCGGGCGACGCGAGCGAGATGCGAATCGCCTCGAAATTCGGGGTTAATTGTGTTTTATTATCTTGTTGCAATCTAAACATTTTTTCTCCAAAAAGTTTCCAGAGTTTCCAGAGTTTTCAGAAAGTTGCAGAGCTAATGTATTAAACTCTGCAACTTTCTGAAAACTATCTGCTAACTCACAACTCTTAATCAGCACCTACCAATTCGCCGACGCCTTCGAGCGCTTCTTCCGGATCGATCTCATCTTCGGTGATGAGTTCGACGTCGAGACAAAGCGATTGAAGCTCGCGCACGAGAACGTTAAACGATTCGGGAATACCCGGCTGAAAATCGGAATCGCCTTTGACGATGGTTTCGTAGATTTTCGAGCGTCCGGCAACGTCGTCGGATTTACAAGTTAAAAGTTCTTGTAAAATATGCGCCGCGCCGTAAGCTTCCAAAGCCCAAACTTCCATCTCGCCGAAACGCTGTCCGCCGAATTGCGCTTTACCGCCCAAAGGCTGCTGCGTAATCAACGAGTACGGTCCGATCGAGCGGGCGTGAATCTTATCGTCAACCAAGTGCGAAAGTTTGAGCATATAAATGTAACCGACCGTTACCTTCTGCTCGAACTGATCGCCCGTCAAACCGTCATAAAGACGCGTTTTGCCCGACGGTCCGACCGACGGCGGAATTCCGAGTTCGTCGAATTTTTTATTCGCGAGACCGATATATTCCTTGATCTCGTTTTCACTCGCGCCGTCAAAGACGGGGGTTGCAAAGTGGAAACCGAGAACGCGCGCCGCCCAGCCGAGATGCGTTTCGAGAATCTGTCCGACGTTCATACGCGACGGTACGCCGAGCGGATTCAAAACGATATCAACCGGCGTTCCGTCCGGCAAGTAAGGCATATCTTCTTCCGGCAGAATGCGCGCGATAACGCCCTTGTTTCCGTGACGTCCAGCCATTTTGTCGCCGACCGAAAGCTTGCGTTTCATCGCGACGAAGACCTTGACCATTTTGATAACTCCCGGCGGAAGTTCGTCACCTTGTTTCAACTTGGTGATTTTTTCCTCGTAGATGTCGCTCAAAATATTAATCTGGCGCGTCGTGCGCTGTTCGTATTCCTTGATTTCGCCGACGATATCAATCGTTCCGGCTGAAACTTCGGCTTTTTTCAAATAGCGCAGCTCGATGCCCTGAAGTTTTTCCTTCGTCAGGGTTTCGCCTTTTTTCAGGATAACTTCTTCGGCGTCCGACAAATCTTTGGTCAGCGTACGACCTTCGAAAAGTTCGTAGATACGCTGATCGCGCTGTTCGCTGAGGATTCGAATTTCGTCCTCAAGGTCGCGGCGAAGCGATTCTTCTTCCATCGACTCGATGTCCAATGAACGATAATCCTTTTCCTGACCTTTACGCGTAAAGACCTGAACGTCAACGACCGTGCCGTCGATTCCCGGCGGGCAGGTTAAGCTGGCGTCTTTCACGTCGCCGGCTTTTTCACCGAAAATCGCGCGAAGCAGTTTTTCTTCCGCCGTCAGCTGAGTTTCACCTTTCGGCGTAACTTTTCCGACGAGAATCGAGCCGGGTTTAACCTGCGCGCCGATCCGGATAATGCCCGATTCGTCCAGATCGCGAAGCATATTTTCGCCGATATTCGGAATATCGCGCGTGATTTCTTCGGGTCCGAGCTTGGTGTCGCGAGCTTCGATTTCGAGTTCCTCGATGTGAATCGAAGTGTAATAATCTTCTTTCACAAGACGTTCCGAAACCAAAATCGCATCCTCGAAGTTGTAACCGCGCCATGACATGAACGCGACTAAAACGTTTCTGCCGAGAGCGAGTTCGCCTCTGTCCGTACACGGACCGTCGGCAATCACCTGACCTTTATTGACGCGCTCGCCGACCTGCACGATCGGACGCTGATTGATACAGGTGTTCTGGTTCGAGCGTTTGAATTTCACGAGCGAATAAATATCCGCCGTCACTTCGCGCGAAATCGTGCCGTCGACGTGGTGATCGGCTTTCACGATAATGCGTTCCGAGTCGACGTAATCAACGATGCCGTCGCGTTTGGCGATAACCACCGCGCCCGAATCGCGCGCCGCGATTTTCTCCATACCCGTTCCGACATAAGGAGATTCGGCGCGAAGCAGCGGCACCGACTGGCGCTGCATGTTCGAACCCATCAGCGCGCGGTTGGCGTCGTCGTTTTCGAGAAACGGAATTAAAGAAGCCGCGACCGAAACAAGCTGTTTCGGCGAAACGTCCATATATTCGGTTTCCGCGCGGTCAGCCGTGATAAATTCACCTTTCTGGCGCGCCGCGTTGCGTTCGTTGACGAGATAACCTTTTTCGTCGAGTTCGATATTAGCCTGTCCGATGATGTATTTATCTTCTTCCCAGGCGGTCAGATAAAATGGCTCGGGAACGTAATCGGCTTGCTTCTGATCTTTTTTCAGCTTCGCGTTTGCCGCTTCGACATCTTCGAGCGGAACGTGCTGATTCGGCTTGAATTCCGTCTCGCCGCCATTGTGAATCTGAACGTATTCGATCACGCGACCGTCTTCGACCTTGCGGTACGGCGATTCGATAAAACCGAATTCATTGATTCGCGCAAAACACGAGAGGCTCGAAATCAAACCGATGTTCGGACCTTCAGGCGTTTCGATCGGACAAATTCGACCATAGTGCGTCGGGTGAACGTCGCGGACTTCGAATCCGGCGCGCTCTCTCGACAAACCGCCCGGTCCGAGCGCCGAAAGACGGCGTTTGTGCGTGATTTCCGAGAGCGGATTCGTCTGGTCCATAAACTGCGACAACTGCGACGAACCGAAAAATTCTCTGACGGCTGCCGTCACCGGTTTGGCGTTGACCAGATCGCGCGGCATCGTCGTGAACATGTCCTGCTGAATGGACATTTTCTCTTTGATCGCGCGTTCCATTCTTTCAAGACCGATGCGAAACTGATTTTCGAGCAATTCGCCGACGGCACGCACCCGGCGATTGCCGAGATGATCGATGTCGTCCTGCGAATAATGTTCAAAATCGCGCTTCATGTTGAGCAGATAATGAACGACTTCGATAAAATCGGTCGGCGCGAGCAGCGGATCGTTGATGCGGTCGCGCTCGGGTCTGCCCATCTTAATGTTGAACTTCAAACGTCCGACACGCGACAGATCAAAACGTCGCGCATCGAAGAACATTCCTTCCAAGAGACGATACGCAGTCGGCACGGTCGGCGGGTCGCCCGGGCGCATTTTGCGATAGATTTCGAGCAGCGCGTCAACTGGCTTTGAAATCGTGTCCTTTTTCAAAGTCTGCGTGATAATACCGCCGATAATGTCTTTTTCCGGGAAGAAAACCGTAAAACTTTCAACGCCGTCTTCGATCAACTGCTGCAATTTCGCCGACGTGATTTCGGTGTTGGCTTCGACCACGACTTCGCCGGTTTCGGTATTAACTACATCGTCGAGCGCAAACGCGCCGTCGAAATCAGCGCTCGCAACTTCGACGCGTTCCGTGCCTAATTTACGAAGCTCACGAAGCGCCGATTTGGTAATTTTCTTACCGATCCGCACAACGTCTTCGCCGCCGTCCTTGATGTCTTCCTCGGCGCGCATACCTTCGAGATGCGTTTTGCCCTCAGTTTTGACGCTCACGAAAAGCTTGCCTTTCGAAACCGAGATTTCGTCGCTCGTGTAGAACAGTTTCAGAATATCGGCGTTGCTGTATTCCGCATTTTTGATGACTTCTTCCAGAATATTGTCGGAAATCGTCTTCATATCGATCTGCGGATTGAGCCATAAGCCCAAAGCGCGCAAAAAGATCGACGCGAGGATTTTGCGTTTGCCTAAACGCGCGTAAAGAATTCCTTTCTGGTCGAATTCGAATTCGACCCACGAACCTCTGTACGGAATGATTTTCGCTAAGTAAGTGTCGCGGTCGCCCTTGAAAAAGACGCCGGGCGAGCGGTGAAGCTGCGAAACGATAACGCGCTCCGTGCCGTTGATGATAAAAGTTCCGTTGTCGGTCATCAAAGGAATTTCGCCGAAGAAAACTTCTTCTTCCTTAATGTCGCGAATCGTCGAAACGCCGGTTTCCGCGTCTTTATCGTAAACCGTCAGGCGAATTTTAACTTTCAGCGGCACCGAATAGCTCATTCCGCGCTCCTGACATTCCTGCTGGTCGTGTTTATGTTTCAAACCGACCGGCTCGCCGCAGTTCGGACACAAATTCGGGCGCACCGAGTTGAAAGTTCCGCAATTGTTACAAAGAACTTCCGCCGGGTTAAACGGGTCAACTTTGATTTTCGAACCGCAGCTTTTACAATTCGAGCGAAGATGCTCAAGTCCTTCGAGATTTCCGCACTTGCACTGCCAGTTACCGATTTGATACTCGACAAATTCGAGCGTCGCCGTTTCGCGAAAATCGGAAACCGGAAAAATCGAACCGAAAACCGACTGTAAGCCGATCGTGTCGCGTTCTTCGGGAATCAAATCCATCTGCAGGAAACGATTATAAGATTCGCGCTGGACTTCGATCAGATTCGGAATTCGGGCGGATGTATAAATTTTTGAAAAGTCCACACGCTCGGGCGCTTTACTCGTTCGGCGACCAAGCCCGTTTGTATTATTTTGTAGCGGATTTGCAATCATAATTTTTTATAACAACAGGTCTTGAAGAAAATATTTCTTGATTATATTGGCTTTTATTGCTAGGATTCTTTTTAGTAAAAATTAAAAATTATCCTGTAAAATTTTCAATAAAAGACGGCAAATGCGGTCGAGGGCAAAACTTACCCAGACCGCTTTTTTCTTAGCAGTTTGTTGCTAAAATCGGTTTTTCGAGAGTGCCGAAAAAGACACCAACTCTCCATTTTTGCGAGAAATTATCTCTGTTTAACCCAGGAAACTCAAGTATTTAGAGTTTCGAACCAACTAATAGGCAAGCATCAAAACATTTAAATCCTTCTCGTGCTTGCTCATCAAGTTTAACAAGTAAATTAACTAACTTCAAATGACCGCTGATAATAGATGCGGTCATTTGAAGTTAGGTTGACCGGAAAAAACTACTTGATTTCGACCGTTGCACCGGCGTCCGTCAATTTAGTTTTGATTTCTTCGGCTTCAGCTGCTGAAACGCCTTCTTTGATCGCTTTCGGCGCTGCGTCGACGAGGTCTTTCGCTTCTTTCAAACCGAGACCGGCGACAACTTCGCGAACGACTTTGATGACGTTGATTTTGCCTGCGCCGGGAGCCGTCAAGATAACGTCAAACGTATCTTTTTCTTCCGCCGCCGGAGCCGCATCGGTTGCAGCTGTCGGCATCATCATCATGCCGCCGCCCGAAGCCGCTTTAACGCCAAAAACTTCTTCCAATTCTTTGACCAATTCCGACGCTTCTAAAAGCGTAATGCCTTTCAAATATTCGACTACTTCGTCTTTTGTAATTGCCATAACTATTTATATTCCTCCAAATAGGGTTCTTTTGTTTAATTAAATTAATAACGTCTTTTGATGGACGCTACGTTTTGTTGTGTCAGCCGATAGAACCCACGGGATACGATCTTAAGGTTTGCATCTCCTTAAAAAGGCATCCGACGCAAAACCGACCTGACAATCGTTTTGCTCGCTTTCCTTGAGTACGGCTTAAAAAAAATTATTATTCCGGTGTTTCTTCAGTCGTCGCTTCCGGCGCGGCGGCTTCAGCTTCCGGTTCAGGGCTCGGCGCTTCTTCCGTTTCGGCTGCCGCTGCTTCAGAAGATTCAGCAGCTTCCGGCGCGGCGGTCGCTTCAGCGGCTTCCGGTGTTTCGATTGCTTCAGCGGTTTCAGTCGCTTCAGCGGTTTCCGCCGGAACTTCTGCCGCTTTTGCTTCCTCAACTGCCGGTGCGGCTTCTGCTTCAGCGGCGACTTCCGGTTTCTCGTCGCCGATTTGTTTGATAACGCTGACCAAATCGCGCGGAACGGCATTGATAACCGTCACGATGCGTTCTGCCTGAGCGTTGATAACATACAAAAGCTGCGACAAAAGTTCTTCTTTCGACGGCAGGCTGGCGATCGCTTCGACCTGTTTCTGATTAACTACCTTACCGTCAACAATCCCGGCTTTGAGCGTATAGAAATCGGCATTGTCCTTAACAAATTTCGAAATTGTCTTCGACAAAACGACCGGATCGTTTTCCGTCCAGACGATTCCCGTAACGCCTTTAAAAAATTCGCTCGCATCTTCATACGGCGTGCCTTTGACTGCCAGACGGGCAATCGTATTCTTAACAACCTGATATTTCGCGCCCGCTTCGCGGAGCTGATTACGAAATTCCTGGTCTTTATTGACCCTCAGTTTGTTAAACCCGACAATCATCGCTGATTTCGAGTTGCCCAACTCTTCGGTGAGGGCGTTCAAATCTTTTTGTTTTCTTTCTTTGGTTTTCATATTACTCTCTTTCGCACCTCACTTCTTAAACGTATGCCAATTCGTCGAGCAAAACGCCCGGGCTCATCGTCGCCGCGAGATTGATTTTCTTCAAATAGCGACCTTTTGCCGTCGTCGGTTTCGCCTTCATTACGGCGGTGATTAAAACTCTCGTATTTTCAGCGAGCTTCGCATCGTCGAACGAAACTTTGCCGACCGGCGAGTGAATAACGCCCGTTTTATCAACGCGATATTCAACTTTACCGGCTTTCGTTTCTTCGATGGCGGTTTTCACGTCCATCGTGACCGTTCCTGTTTTCGGATTGGGCATTAAGCCGCGAGGACCGAGGAGTTTTCCGAGCTGACCGACTTTGCCCATCATATCGGGCGTCGCGATCAGCGCATCGAAATCGAGCCAGCCGCCTTTGATTTTATCAACAATGTCGTCGCCGCCAGCCATATCTGCACCGGCTTCTTCGGCTTCGCGAATTTTATCGCCTTGCGCGATCACCACGACGACCTTTGCTTTTCCGCCCAAACCGTTCGGCAGAACGACCGTTCCGCGAACCATCTGGTCGGCTTTGCGCGGGTCAACGCCGAGCCACATTGTCAGTTCAACCGTTTCATCGAATTTAGCAAAAGCGATCTCTTTGACCTTTGCCAAACCGTCTTCCAGCGTATATTTTTTGTTCGGCTCAACTTTTTCCAGAGCCGCTCTGTATTTTTTACCTTTTTTAGCCATTTTATTTTAAGGTTCGAACGAAATGTTTTTGAATTTACGACTGCTGCCGTAAACATTTCTCCCTTTCAATTTGGGATTTGTGATTTCGGAATTCGGATTTATTTCAATCCCAAATCCGAATTTCCTAATCCGCAATCGTAAGTCCCATACTTTTCGCCGTGCCTTCGATCGTTTTCATCGCCGATTCCAGATTTGTCGTGTTCAAATCCGGCATTTTCTTTGTAGCAATTTCTTCGATCTGCGCGCGCGAAATCGTACCGTTTTTTTCTTTATTCGGTTTACCCGAACCTTTCGCAATGCCCGAAGCTTTACGCAAAAGGTCGGCTGCCGGCGGCGTTTTCGTTTCAAACGAGAACGAGCGGTCGGCGTAAACCGTAATTACGACCGGCACTTTCATGTCCGGATCGTCGTTTTGCGTCTTGGCGTTGAACGCCTTGCAAAACTCCATGATGTTGACGCCGTGCTGACCTAAAGCCGGTCCGATCGGCGGAGCCGGATTCGCTTTTCCGGCGGGAATCTGTAATTTGATATAACCTGTAATCTTTTTAGCCATAATTCGATTTACGATTTCGAGTTTTTACATAACTAACTCGAAAATGTCCTCTTATTTATAAAAAATCTCTACTCAACGAAAATTTGCGATTCGCAATTTATCAATCGCAAATCGCAAATTGAAAATTGCAAATCTATTTACTCTTCCTCGGCAAAAGTGACTTTTTCAACGTCCAAGAAATTCAGTTCGACCGGAGTTGAACGTCCGAAAATAGTTACTGTTACCTTCAAAGTTGATTTTTCTTCGTTCACTTCTTCGACCTTGCCCGTAAAACTTGCAAAAGGTCCCGATTTGATGCGCACGACCTCGCCGACTTCGTATGAGAATTTCGGCTTCGGTTTCTCGGTCGCAACCTCGATGTTATGAACGATTTGATCAACTTCTTCCTGTGTTAAAGGCGTCGGATTTTTCCCGCCGAGAAAGCCCGTGACTTTCGGCGTAGATTTGATCGCGTGAAACACATTATCCGGAATCTTTCCGCGGTCGTCGCATTCGATTTCCACGAGGACGTAGCCCGGATAGAACATCCGCGACGATTCAATGCGCTTATTGCCGCGCATCTCGACGACGGTTTCTTTGGGCAATAAAACCTCGGTAATCTGCTCGCTCAATTCCATATCACGGATGCGCGCGTTCAGACTTTCCAAGACTTTATTTTCGTGTCCCGAATATGTGTGGATAAAAAACCACTGTCTCATTTCTTAAATCCTTAAAATCCGGCAATTTTATTAACCAACCATGTAAAGCCCTGTAAGATATACGTCCAGGCATGGTCAACTAAAAAAAGAAATACTGCAAAGAAGATGACGTTGAGAATAACGATAATTACCGTGTTTCGAACATCATCAGAAGAAGGAAAAGTGGTTTTATCCAGCTCTTCGCGCGTATGACGAATAAAATCGCCGACGCCTTCCTTCCCGTCTTTGTTGTTTCCGTTGTCTAAGGTGTCAATTGCTTCTGACACTTTTTTTCTCCTACAAAATTAAATGGCAGGGGTACCAGGACTCGAACCCGGACCTAAGGTTTTGGAGACCTCCATGCTAACCATTGACACCATACCCCTTCAACAAATTAAGACTATTGAGCGGAGAGCAGTCGAGTCATAAAACTTTTACTCGCTGCGCTCCACTCTTTTATTCTTAACCCAACTTATTTATTTTCCCGATGCAGTCTATGGCAGCGGCAGCGACGGCAAAACTTTTTCAATTCAATCCGGTTCGGAGTGTTTTTCTTGTTTTTGGTCGTTACGTAGTTGCGTTCTTTGCACTCGGTGCATTGCAAAATTATGTTATCTCTCGGCATAACTTCTTACCTTATAAATCTGTTTGTTGTCAGCTGCCGGTTATGCGTTGCATTGATAAACCGGCAGATGACAATCAATTATTCAACAATATCGGAGACTGTTCCCGCGCCGACCGTTCTGCCGCCTTCACGAATCGCGAAGCGCAGTCCTTTTTCCATCGCGATCGGGGCGATCAGTTCGATCTCCATCGCAATGTTATCGCCCGGCATCACCATTTCCACCCCGGACGGC
>JANOBZ010000008.1:0-6053 GCA_031411895.1 Acidobacteriota bacterium
GGTAACTGTTCGGGTTAAACTAAATTGAAGAAACGAGTTGCCAAGCTACTTAACGGTTTCGGAACCTGTCGAACATCGGAATCTCGTTTCTTTTTGGCAATCAGATTTTATCATCTGGTTGCCGGACTTAATATACAAGTCGTTCACAGTTAAACTGAACTATCTTGTGACAGATTAAATACTAAAGCAAATAAATTTGTGTTATCTGTGACAAAAAACTCGAATTCATATAGATAAACATAACGTCAGTTCGGGATAAGAAATGATGGAAAGACATACTTTCAAGTTAAAATGAATTTATCAAGAAACATTCATTTGAAAGGAGCTTTCCATCGTGGACATTTTATCGCTTTTTTGTGAGATTGACGACTTTTGCAAGGTTTTTGAAAAAGTTTGGCGAACAAATCAGTTAGTCGGCAGTAAGAAGCGGCGCACGCGGCAAACGCGATTAAGCCAATCGGAGGTGATGACGATTCTGGTTTTGTATCACGGGTCGGGATATAAGAATCTGAAGAGTTTTTATCTGCTGGAAATAACTCGCCATCACAGTTTGGATTTTCGCTCGCTAGTCAGCGATAAGCGTTTTGTTGAACTGCAAGCGCGCTGCGTAATACCGCTTTATTTCTATTTGGCTTGCAAACGCGGAGATTGCACCGGAATTTCCTTTATTGATGCGACCGCTTTGAAGGTTTGTCACAATTTGCGAATTCCGTCGCATCGCGTGTTTCGTGGCAGTGCTACGAGAGATAAATCGTCAACGGGCTGGTATTACGGCTTCAAACTGCATTTGGCAGTCAATGAACGCGGCGAAATACTTGGGTTTTATGTGACGGCTGCCAATGTTGATGAACGGATGACGGCTGATTGGATTACGCAAAACTTATGGGGCAAGCTGATCGGCGATAAAGGTTATATTTCGCAAACTTTGTTTGAGCGGTTAATGAATCGCGGCTTGAAATTGATTACCAAACTGCGGCGGAATATGAAGAATCGCCTGATGGAAATGGAGGAAAAGTTGTTATTGAGAAAACGAGCGATTATCGAAACGGTCAATGATCAGTTGAAAAACATCTCGAACATTGAACACTCCATACATCGCTCGTTTTGGAACTTCTTAGGCAATCTCGCTTCAGGATTGATTGCTTACAGTTGGAAGAAAAGAAACCGTCCTTGAATCTCAATTTCAAAGACCTAGTTTCTTTTGTTGGCTGATTCTTATCCCGAACTGACGTTAATCTTAAATCATTCGCAAGATGAAAACAAAAATCATGATTTCGACGAAGTCATAACCAAAAAATGCAAGAATTATGAATAACGTGTGCAAGCGGAAAAGTCAAAATTTTAGCCGCGGATAAACGCGGATTTCGCGGATAGGAATTTAATAAACTTAGCGGCTTTGCGGCAGATAAAATGAATTTCCCGCAAAGCCGCAAAGCCGCTAAGAAATAAATAAGATTCTGCTTTTAATTATAAAAATTGACATCTGCGAAAGCCGCGTTTACCCGCGGCTGATCACTCTTCTACTTCTTTTTCTATTTTCTTGAAATTGTAGCGCAGGAGCACGCGAATCGGCAATGGTTTCCCGCCGCGCGTTGCCGGTCGCCAGTTCATTTTGCGGACGGTTTCGGTCACCGATTCGTCCAACCCGAAACCTGCCCAGCGGACGATTTCGGTGCGCAGAATTTGCCCGTTTTCGTCAAAATCAACCTCGATGTCAACGGTTGCCGCGACTGAATAAAGATAAGCGGTCGAAGTATATTGCGGGCTGATGCGGCGATAGGGAAGCGGCGAACGGAAATTTTTTGCGGCGGGCGAATTCTCGTCGGGAACCTCTTCGAGTTTTGCCCTTTTTTCGTCTAATTCCGCTTTTCCGCTTTGAAGAAGTTTGTCCGAAATTTCCTTTGCCAGATCACCGGTCGAGTCGAAAAGCAGTTTTTCGGGCGTTTTCGAATCAAAGCCGTTAAAGCTTTGCAGTTTCCAGAAAACAAGTCTCCCGGTGCGCGCGCTGACCGTGTAAACGGCGGCGAAGGATTCGAAATATTGTTTTTTCTCGGACGAATAGCGCCGCAGGGTTTCGCTTTTGACGAGCACGAAAAAATCGCACCCGATCGCCGCGCCGACGATCTTTGCTTCTTCCGCCGTCATATTAAACGGCTTTTCGACGCTCGCCGAAAGAAAAGCCGTTTCGCTCAGCGAAGAATTCAAGGTCTTGAATTCTTCAGCCAGCGAAGTTTTGAGATTTTCGGCAAAACTTTCGCTCAAACCGGTTTTTTCAGGCGACAGGACGGCAATTTTCCGGGCTGAAACGGAAGAGAATAAAATTAACGCGAAGGCGCAAAGACGCAGAGCCGCAAAGAAATGTTTATTAAAAAAACATTGCGCCGCTGCGTCTTTGCGCCTTCGCGTTAAAAATTCGCTGTTCCTATTTGTGATAAAGTTTCGCAATTTCTTCCTTTAATTCCGGCGGAAAACAAACGCGGTGCATCTGATAGCCTTTCTGCAACCCGCGGACGGCGGCGCTGATTTCCGAGATTTCGCGAATTTCGGGATGCGAAAAACCTTCTTCGACGTAGATCAGATTTTTCGGTTCCGATTGCCGCTTCGTGTAAAAATAATAGGGAACGTCGCCCGCTTTGTCTTCGATGAAATAATAATCCGTCTCAAAACCGTGATCTTCGACCACGCGCGCCGCTTTTTCGAGAAAATCCGTGCGTTCGTTTTCGGGCATATCGAGATCGAAAGCCTTGAAAAGCCGCCGGTTCAAAAAGCGCTTCGACAAATCGGAGAGGATTTTGTCGCCCGAATTCTGCCATTGTTTGATGTGAAACATTACGTCGGCGTCGTCTATCTGCAAATGTTCGTGAAGATTTAATTTTTCGCCTTTGAGAATTTTTTCAAACGGCGTCTTTTCGGCGAACCAGACTTCTTCGCCGCTCTGAAAAAGCTCTAAAGCGCGGCGCAGAAGCGAGCGCAGAACGGCTTCCGCCGAGCGCAGTGTGCGGTGAAAATAAACCTGCCGGAACATATAATAACGCGCCTGCAAATAATCTTCGACCGCGTAGATGCCGCGCGCCGAAACAAAAAGGCGGTCGTTCGCTTCGTCAATTTCGAGCGATTTGATGATCCATTCCAGATCGTAAACGCCGTATTTTGCGCCGGTCATTAATGAATCGCGCAGAAGATAATCCATTCTATCAACATCGAGCTGCGACGAAACGAGCTGCGCGAGCGCGGTCGGGCGAAATGTGCCGCGAATGATTCCGGCGACCGCTTCGGGCAGATCGGCGGAAAATTCGCGCAAAAGTTTGCCGACTTCGGTGTCGTGATTCAGCACGGCTTCGATGGTAAATTCTTCGTGATGAAATCCGAGAATCGGTTCGATGACATGTGAAAACGCGCCGTGTCCGATGTCATGCAAAAGCGCGGCGCAGCGGACGGCAATGCGGGCTTCGTCGGGAATTTGATAGCTCAAATCGAGCTTTGCCAAAATCCGCGTCGCCAGATGAAGCGCGCCCAAAGAATGTGTAAATCGCGAATGCTCCGCCGCCTGATACGCGAAATGCGCCAAACCGAGCTGGCGAATGCGCCGCAGACGCTGAAATTCCGCCGCGTCAACGAGCCGCACGAGAAGTTTTCCTTCCGCCGAATCGGTCTTCAAACGGATAATATTATGTACCGAATCACGGTAAATTTTTTCTGACAGATTGGTTCTCCTTTTCCTGCTAAAACTAAATTTTGTTCTCTGCGGAAAATTTTCGCAAGCCTAAAGAAAAAGCTACCCTAAAACACGCGTAAATGCTATAATTATCGCCACTACAAGTTATATTTCTTTTAAAATTTAGGAGGTTTTATGAAGCCAATAAGTAAACCATTTGCCATTAAAATGGTTTTCAGCGTTTCTTTTCTTTTTATACTGCTCTTTCTATCGCAGAATACCTTTGCCGCCAATACGATCGAAGGAACTATTTACGATAAACAAAGGGTTGCTTTGCCCGATATCGATGTCGAGCTTCTCGATGAGTATTACCGGATGGTACAGCGCGCTCGGACGGACAGTGCAGGCAGGTATCAATTCGGCGGACTAGCTAACGGAATGTACACGGTTAAAGTATTTGCCTTCCGTTATGATTATCAGGATCAGGAAATGATAGTCGAAGCTACTTCGCAGAGTCTTGGCACCAACGGAATTACTCAGGGAACGGGCTATTTTCGTCAGGATTTTACTCTGGTTCCGAAAAAAGGCGGACTCCGGGAATCGGAACTGGGCGTAGTCTTCGCGCAGGAAATTCCGAAAGATGCGGAAGTCGCTTATAAACGGGGAATTGATGAGCTCGCCAAAAAGAAGACGACCGAAGGAATGGGCTCGCTGATGGAAGCCATTCAAAAATACGATAAATATTACTCGGCTTATTCCCGGCTCGGACAGGAGCTTTACTTCAATAAAAAATACGTCGAGGCGTTTCAATATCTTCGACAGGCATCAACCATCAATCCGAAAAGCGCAATTTGTTTTTACTATATGGGATTGTCGCTTAACAAATTGGGCAAGGAGTATAACAAAGCCGCCATTACGTCCCTAAAAGAAGCGGCAAGATTAGCGCCTGCTTCGAACGTTGTTTTTTATATGCTCGGCAAGATCGAACGCGAAGACGGCAGGTATACCGACGCGGAAACGCATCTGCTGCAGGCGAAAAAACTTTCAGCCGAAAAGGTTGCGGAAATTCATAACGAGCTTTACCTGCTTTACTCTCAAAACCTAAAGAAATACAGTGAGGCGGCGGACGAGCTTGAACTTTTCCTGCGAGCTACCAAGCTAAGCGACGAAGACGAGAAGAAAGTGAAAAAATCAATCGCGGATTTACGCGAAAAAGCAAAAACGCAGGCGAGTAATTAAAAAATAAAAAGGGTGATCGAATATGGTTTCGATCGCCCTTTACTAATTTGAAGAGGAGGTTGTTGCGATGTTAAAAGCTAAAATGTCATTAAAAATCAAGGTTTTTCCAGTATTTGTTTTTTTTCTCCTGATTTTTTGCGCCGCTCACAGTGCGGAGGCGGCGAATATTATCTCCGGAGTTGTTTATGATAAACAGGGAAATTCGCTGAACGCGGTTGACATCGAACTGCAGGACGAATATTACCGTCTTTTGCAGCGCATCAGGACGGATTCGATCGGACGCTATCAGTTCGGCGGTTTGAATAACGGAAACTACACTGTCAAAGCGCTTCCTTTTCAATACGATATGCAAGACCAGTCGCAATACATCGAAATTCAAGCCATCAGCGCGAGACCGGGCGATCCGGGAAGTATGTATGTGACGCAGGATTTTTATTTACAGCCGAAAAAGGGCGGGCTCCGGGATGCCGAGCTAAGCGTGATTTTTGCGCAGGAAATTCCGAAAGAAGCGAAAAATGCCTATGAAAAAGCGCTCGGCAGTTTTTCCAGAAAGCGTGACGATGAAGCCTTCGGGGAATTAAAGACTGCGATCAAGATTTTTCCGACTTACTATAATGCTTTGTATCGTTTCGGAATCGAGCTTTTCATGAGAAAACAATACCAGGAATCCTTTCAGGTATTTATGAAAGTCATCGAAGTCAACCCGCGCAGCGCGACGTCGTTTTTCTATATGGGATCGGCATTTTATAATTTAGGCAAAGAATATAATAAAGCGGCGCTCACTTCGCTTAATCAGGCATTGATTTTGGCACCGGCTTCGCCGCAGGTTTTATGGATGCTCGGACGCGCCGAGCGCCGCGCCGGCAAATTTACCGAGGCGGAAAAACATCTTCTACAGGCAAAGAAAGTTTCCTCGTCCAAAACGCCCGAGATTCTCAGAGAACTTTCGCAGCTTTACGCCGATGACTTAAAGAAATATAAGGAAGCGGCAGACGAATTGGAGCTTTATTTGAGAGCGAGCAAATTAAAAGACGAAGAAGCACAAAAAACAAAAACCGTTATCAGCAATCTGCGCGAAAAGGCAAGAAAGCAACAAGCAAGCAGCTGATTTACAGTATTATTTCAGTAAAAAAGAGACGCGCCGCAGATATCTGCGGCG
>JANOBZ010000009.1:0-3935 GCA_031411895.1 Acidobacteriota bacterium
GCGTGAAACATTTTCTCACGCAAAGGCGCAAAGGCGCTAAGTTTTAACGAATTATTTTTAGATAGATTTGAAAATTAATCCGCGAAATCCGCGTCAATCCGCGGCTAAAAAATTAATCTTCCCTGCGCACCCTGACGGCTTTCTTATTTGCGCGTTCCAACTTAAAATTTAAGAAATATGGAAATTTATTTCGAGCTTATCAAGGACGCCGAGGGCGTCAAAAACGCTTACGACGCGCTCATCACGGAAGAATATCTGGGTTTTGATACGGAAACCACCGAACTCGACCCGTATGAAGGAGACATTCGCCTCGTCCAGTTCAGCGACGGCAAAAACACGTATATTATTGACCTCAAACCGTTTGCCGACCGCGGCGATATCAAGACTTCGCCCGATCTGGAGCCTTTGCGCGCGCTTTTGAGCGCGCCGAAACCGATAAAAATCGCGCATAACGCGAAGTTCGACGCGAAATGGGTTTGTCATCACCTCGGCGTTGACGTCAACGGCGTTTTCGACACGCTTCTGGCAAGCCAGCTGATCGCGGCGGGCGACCAGGACCGGCGGCATAATCTGGCGGAAGTCGTAAACTTTTTTCTCGGCGTCGAATTAGATAAGTCCGAACAGGTTTCCGATTGGAGCGCCGAAGAATTGTCGCAGTCCCAGATTCAGTACGCGGCAAAAGACGCGGCGATCATGGTCGCGCTTCGTGAAAAGGTCGTCGAGCGATTAGTGCAGGACGGGCTTGTTAAAACGGCGAAACTGGAGTTTGACTGCGTTGCGCCGATCGCGCAGATGGAACTGAACGGTTTTTATCTCGACGCGGCGCGCTGGCGCGAACAGCTCGAAAAGGTCAAAATAGTTCAGGACAAGGTGGCGCTCGAGCTCCAGCAGATGCTCTCCGCCGGTGTCGCGCAGGCGTCGCTGTTCGGCGTCGCGGAGATCAATCTCGATTCGCAAAGCCAGGTTACGGACGCGCTCAAAAATCTCGGCGTTCCGGTTCCGACGACGACGCGCGGCTGGCAATTGGAGCCGTTAGCGCTCGAATATCCGGTCGTCGCCAAGCTGCTCGAATATCGCGGCGTCGCAAAAGCGATTTCATCTTTCGGCGAAACTCTTCTCGAATTTATCAAACCGCAGACCGGCAGACTTCATTCGGATTTCCGGCAGATCGGCGCGCCGACCGGCAGATTTTCGAGTTCGAAACCGAACATTCAGCAAATCCCGCACGAAGAAGCTTATCGCCGGTGTTTTCGCGCGCCCGAAGGCAGAAAGCTCGTGATCGCCGATTATTCGCAGATCGAGCTGCGGATTTTGGCTGAATTTTCGAACGACGAGAATTTTATCAAGGCGTTTCAGACGGGCGCGGATTTTCATACGATCACCGCCGCGCAGGTTTTCAACGTCGCGCCCGAAGAAGTTTCCGGCGAACAGCGCTCGTTTGCCAAACGCCTGAATTTCGGCGTCGTTTACGGCATTGGCGCGCAGCGTTTCGCGTTGATGACCGGATTGTCGCAGACGCAGGCTGAGGACACGATGCGGCGCTATTTTGCGACTTATCGCGGACTTGACGCGTGGCTTCGCGACGCGGCGCGCAAGGTCGTGTCAGACCGCGTCGCGCGGACGGCTTCGGGCAGAATGTTCAAATTCCGTTTTGAAGAAGGCGACCGCCAGGCGATCGGCGCGGCGCAGCGCAACGGCAAAAACTTTCCGATTCAGGGCACATCAGCCGATATTCTTAAACGCGCGCTGCATCTTCTGCACAAGGAAATTGCGGGAACATCCGCGAAACTCGTCAATATCGTGCACGACGAAGTGATTCTCGAATGCGACGCGGCAGAAGCCGAATCGGTCTGCAAAATTCTCGAAAAAGCGATGTGCGACGCCGGCGAAGAATACGTGCGTAAAGTTCCCGTCAAAGTTGACGCGCATATCGCCGACGAATGGACGAAATAAAATAATTCGCAAGCAAGTATTTTCCCCGATTTTGACGGACAAGCGAAAAGCTTGTGCGTCAAAATCATTTTTACACGTCGAAAGTTCAAAGTTTTATATTCATCACCTTGATTGATATTGGTCTTACCAATGCGATATAGTTTTTGTATGTCGCATTGCACTAACAGCAATAAATGCGGCAATAAATCGTAAATAGTCCCCCTATATACCCTAAGACTTCAATATTATTTTTATTTATTGGTATTTACCAATAAACGTGGGTTTTTATTTCGATACCGAAATAAACTGACCCGAAGTACGTTCAGAACAATGAATAGAAAAACTACACAAAACAGACAAATCCAAAACAAAAAAAATCTTTTCCTTTACTTGACGACAATCTGCGGGGATCGCTGCTCGCATTAATCATAAACTTTGCTTCCGCCGCGCAGACGCAGAATCTTTTTTCCGACAATTTCGAAGACGGCAACGCGAACGGCTGGTCGAAATCCGGCGGCACGTGGGGGGTCATTACCGACGGTTCGCAAGTTTACCGGCAATCGAGTTTGAGCAGCGACGCGCGGGTGCGGGCAGGCTCGAATTCGTGGACGAATTACGCGGTCGAAGCAAGAATCAAACCGTTAAAATTTAACGGCGGCAACCGCTTTGTGGCGCTCACCGCACGCGCTCAGAGCAGCACGAATTATTATTATCTCGCGCTGCGCAGCAACAACACTTTGGAATTAAAAAAACTCATTTCGGGTTCTTCGACGACGCTCGCTTCGAAATCCTTTACGGTCTCGACCCTGAACTGGTACGCGGTCAAACTCGAAGTCGTCGGCACATCGCTCAAAGCCTATGTCAACGGAACGCTTCAGCTTTCGGCGACCGACAGCCAATTTCAATCCGGCAGCATCGGCGGCGCGACTTTTTATGCGTCAGCCGAATTCGATGATTTTGTCGTGACAAATTTAGCGACGACGAATCCGACGCCGACGGCAACTCCGACGCCGACGCCCGTTCCGGCAGACCAGCCGATCGGCTTCGCTTCGGTCAATGCGCTGGGACAAAACGGCACGACCGGCGGCGCGGCGGGTCCGACCGTGACGGTCACGACGACGGCGCAGTTTCTCGATTACATCAAGCGCACCGGACCTTTCGTTATTAAAGTCAACGGGCTGCTCGTGCTGCCTTCGGGAATGCACAACATCTCGTCGGATAAAACGATTCTCGGAATCGGCAGCTATTCGGGAATTTCGGGCGCTGGATTGCAGGTCACGAACGCGTCGAAAAACGTGATTATCCGCAATATGATATTCACTAATGCGAACGACGACGCCTTTAACGCGCAGGGCAAGGCGCATCACATCTGGATCGATCACTGCACGTTTTCGAACGGCTACGACGGGCTTTTGGACATCAAACACGGTTCGGATTTTATCACCGTTTCGTGGAATCGCTTTTACGGTCACGGCAAAACGATGCTGCTCGGGCACAGCGATTCGAACGGCTCGGAAGATATCGGACATTTGCGCGTCTCGTATCATCACAACTGGTTTGACGGAACCGCGACGCGTCATCCGCGTGTCAGATTCGCCGAATCGGTGCATGTTTTCAACAATTATTATTACAACAACGAATACGGCGTCGCTTCGACGATGAATGCCGGCGTCGTGGTCGAAGGCAATTATTTCGAAAACGTCGGCAACCCGACCTATACGCTTTACGGCGACAGCGACGAACCGGGGAGATTGATCGAACGAGGTAATTACTTCGTCAATTCCGGCGCGGCGCAGACGCGCGGCAGCGTCGTCGAGCCAAATACATATTACAGTTACACGCTCGACGCGGCGCAGAGCGTTAAGCAGATCGTCACGCAGGGCGCGGGCGTCGGCAATCTGGGTTTCCTAAATTTCGGCGAATAGAATTTTATAGTTTTTAGCCGAAACGAAGAAAAAAGCGGCGCGGGGATTCGAATACTCGCGCCGCTTTTTTGTTGGTTT
>JANOBZ010000010.1:0-37804 GCA_031411895.1 Acidobacteriota bacterium
TGTTTAACGTGAGTATTGGATAAGGCGGAACGCCGTCATCCTGACGGCACAGCGTTTGAAAAACGCTCAAACGGTTCATTTATTTTCAAGATTCCTGTCAATCGCGACGTTTGACGCCGCTTTCAGCGACGTGTGCCGTCAAGATGACGGCGTTCCTTTCTTATCCAATACTGACGTTAATTTCATAAAAAAGGCGAAATTGTTCCACCTTTTTTCAGATAAAGTTTGTTCGAATAGTTACTTGGCGCGTTTGATAAACGGTGCGAAGCGATCGATCGAAGCGTTGATTTGCAGGTAAATCTGCGTTTCGCGCGGGATCAGGTTGCGCCAGTTCGCGCCGCCGCGTTTAATGTAGCCGGGAAGCTTTGCGGGGTTCGAATTGTAGCCCGCCGACATCAGTTCGGCTTCGGTCGCCATTCCGTTTCGAAGCGCTTCGGCGACGGTCGCGTTGGCGACCAGATCGTTATAGGTCATCTGAATATAAAGCAGCATCGCCTGCGACGCGTTGACGTGATTGCGCATTCCTTCGACAAAATCGGGCATCAGCGCCGCGCCGCCGTAGAGCCTGCGAATCATCGCATAGGTCGAGGGAATCATCTGCACCATGCCGCCCGCGCCCGCCGAACTGACCGAATAGCGATAGGTTTGCCCTTCGTTCAAAGCGTAAAGCGTGAAAATATCGTTGTAGATATTCGGGTGATATTCGGTGCGGAAACGGTAATGATCGACGTGCTCGACGATCGAAAGTTTTTCCGCGATGTCGGCGATGTTCGGCGCGATCACATAACCTTTCTGAAGAAGTTTCTGGCGCGCGATGTCAATCGTATTGCGAACGTAAAATTTTCCGGCGTTGACGACTTCGGGCGTGACCAAACCCGGATGCGTGGACATATAATAAGCCGTTTCGTAATATCTACCGCCCCGCTCGACCGGATATTGAACCATCAAAGGCAGGTGAATTTTGTTCGTGTAATCGGAAATAAGAATCGGCGTATTGACGCCGTTCGGGCGGATGATCTTGACCTTTAACGATTTATTGTTTGCCGAAGTCACGAAAAATTCGCCGTCCTTGGTCAGAAAAGCGTCTTTCGTCATGACGACGTAATCGAGTCTGCGCGTGTCCCAATCGTAAAATGCGATGCGCACCGAATTCATCGTAAATGTGCCGTCCGTGTCGGCGATCGTGATCGGTCGCGTCAACATTTCGCGTTTCGCCTGTTCGAGATTTGCCCTAATCTGACCGAAAGTTAAAATCTGGCTCGTCGTATAAGTCGTATTCGGTATCGGCGACGGCGTTTTCGCGACAATTACCGGCGTCGGCGTCGCGGTTGCAACCGGTTTCGGCGTCGGCAGCGGCGTCGGCGAATTATTACCGGTCACGACAACGGTTTTCGAAGGCGTCGGCGACGCGCTGACGATCCGCGCGCGGGTCGGCGTCGTGTTTGATTGATCGGGTTGGGCAAGTGAATTGACGGTTAAAACGAGTAGAATTGCAAATACGGACAAATACTTCATCGGGGCATCCTCTGGGGAGAATAAATTTCGGAAATTATTCGTTTGGTGAATCAATTTCGGTACACGTTCCTTCGTGTGCGCGTTTATAGATTCGCCCAAAAAGGGAAAGGTTGTCAAATTTGTTCTTAAAATTTTATATAACCCACAAAAAAATGTTATAAATCTCATAATGCCGAAAGACGGCGCCGAAAAATCATTTTGCATTTGTAAAATCTGAAACGAGGCGTTAATTTGTCGTTTGGTGATTTAAGAACTATGAAAAAACTTTTTGGAACGGACGGAATGCGCGGCGCGGCGGGCGCGTTTCCATTGGACGAAAAAACAATCGAAACGATCGGTCGGTCGCTGGCGCGGCAATTCACGGAAAAACTCGGACGCGCGCCGCGCTTTATTACGGGACGCGACACGCGCGAATCCGGCAGATGGATCGAACAAGCCTTTCACACAGGCGCGGCGGCAGAAAGCGCGCACTGCGAATCGGCGGAAACTATCACCACGCCCGGAGTCGCTTTTTTGACAAAAGAATTCGATTTTGATGCCGGAATCGTAATCAGCGCTTCGCATAATCCGTTCGAAGACAACGGCATCAAGATTTTTGCGCCGACCGGCAAAAAGCTCGACGGCGAAACCGAACGGCGCATCGAAAGCGATATTTTTGAGCAGCAGTCAGCAGTCAGCAGTCAGCAGTCAGCAGTGGATTCTGCAAAAGCCGACGAGTATCAGGCGGCTTATCTCGATTACTTGGCGGAAGAATTTAAGGATTTGCGGCTCGAAAATTTCAAGATGATTGTTGACTGTGCAAACGGTGCGGCGTCATCGCTCGCGCCGAGGCTTTTCGGCAGATTCGGCGCTGAAGTCGTCGTTATCAACTGCGCGCCCGACGGCAAAAACATCAATAAAGACTGCGGCTCGCTGCATCTCGAAAAATTACAGGCAAAAGTGCTCGAAGAAAAAGCCGATTTCGGCGTCGCTTTTGACGGCGATGCCGACCGCTCTTTGTTTGTCGACGAGCAGGGAAATCTGGTTGACGGCGACGCGGCGCTCTGGATCATGGCGCAGTTTTTATCCGATCATGAACGCCTCAAAGATCAAACGGTCGTCGCGACCGTGATGAGCAATATCGGTCTGGAAATCGCGCTCGGCACAAGGAAATTCAAGCTTCTGCGCACGGCGGTCGGCGATAAATATGTTCTCGAAGAGCTTTTAAAAACCGGCGCGTCAATCGGCGGCGAACAGTCGGGACACATTATTATTCCCGAAAAGAGTCTCGTCGGCGACGGAATGATGACGGCGCTTTTTCTGCTCGAATCGCTTTACGAAAAAGGCAAAACCTTGTCGGAAATGACCAAAGGTTTTACGCGTTACCCTCAGATTCTGGTCAACGTCAAAGTCAAAGAAAAACGCCCGTTCGAAGAAGTTTCCGAAATCGTCGAAGCCTCGAAATTGCTCGAAACCGAACTCGACGGCAAAGGTCGCCTTCTGCTTCGCTATTCGGGCACGGAAAACTTAGCGCGCGTGATGATCGAAGGCGAAAATCAAACGCAGATCGAATCGCAGGCGCATCGCCTCGCAGACGTCATTAAAGCGAGTCTCGGATAAAAGTGAAAAACGAAAAACGAAAAGTGAAGTCCTTAATTTTTCACTATTGGTTATTCATTTTTCACTGTAAAAAGTATGCTTGTATTTTTTTACCGCTGGCGAATAAAATCGGAAAAAGAAGCGCAGTTTATCGAAGCTTGGTCGGAAATTACCGCATATTATCGCGAAAACTTCGATTCTTTGGGCTCGCGTCTGCATCGCGGCGATGATGGTGTTTTTTACGCTTACGCGCAATGGAAATCCGCCGAACATCGCGCAAACGCTTTTCAAAATTCGCCGAAATCCGAAGTCGGAGCGAAGATGCGCGAGGCGATCGAAGAAAGTTTTCCGGAGGTTTGTCTCGAAATTCTTTCAGATTATCTAATCGGACAGGAAAATTAAAAAAAGTTATAGTATCGCCGCTTGCCAAAGACGCCTTTGCGGGTGTATAGTCAATTCAATCGAGACGGTTGGTGGAGCCTCCGTCTCTAGTGGTAGCTGGGGTGAGGACAGTTACTACGCATTGGCAGGTGCGGTACACTCTCATGTTGCTTCGCCTGCTTATAAAAAAGATTAAAGCCGTAAGTTAATTAAAACTTACGGCTTTTGCTTTTTTTCGTCGAAACCATCAAAATTTTTAACTGAAATGAGCGAAAAAAAGGTTTCCGTCCGTCTGCACAATAATTCACACGAATACGAAATCAGAATCGGACATGATTTGCTGCAAAACACAGGCGATTGGGCGCGGAATTGTCTGTCGGAAACGACGCGCGTGGTCGTCGTCTCAAACGCTAAAATCTTTCGACTCTACGGAAATGTCGTGCAAAAAAAACTCCAAAAAGCGGGTTTCGAGGTTTTCGTTTTTTTGATGAAAGACGGCGAAAGGCATAAAAATCTGCGCTCGCTCGAAAAACTTCTGAAATTTATCAGCGAAAACAAATTGACGCGAACCGACGCAATAGTTGCGCTCGGCGGCGGCGTAGTCGGTGATCTTGCCGGATTCGCAGCTTCGATCTATCTGCGCGGCGTCGCGTTTTTACAGATTCCGACGACGCTGCTCGCGATGATCGACTCATCGGTCGGCGGAAAAACGGGCGTCAATTCCGATTTCGGCAAAAACCTGCTCGGTGCGTTTCACCAACCGAAGGGCGTTTTGATCGATGTCGAGACGCTTCGAACTCTGCCGCGCCGCGAAATTACCGCCGGATTCTGCGAAGCCGTTAAGCACGGCGCGATCTCGAGCCGCATGCTTTTTGACGAAACCGGCGGTTTTTTGCAAAATTATCCGCTGAAAAACTTTAAGAAGTATTTTTCAGATAAAATATTTCTCGCAAATCTGGAAAATCTGCTTGCCGCACAAGTTGCGTTTAAAGCCGAAATAGTGATGAACGATGAGCGCGAAGAAGCCTCGCGAATTGATGCTAAATCACGAAAAATATTAAATTTCGGACATACGCTCGGACACGCTCTCGAAAAAGTTACGGATTATAAATATTTCAAACACGGTGAAGCCGTCGGTTACGGAATTTTATTTGCCTCGGAACTCTCAAAAATGCTTGAACTTTTAGATGGAAATGAATTAAACTTGTTGAACGGTGTTTTTCAAAATATCGGCAAATTGCCAAACACGAAAAACATCGAAATAGAAAAGGTCGTTCAGGCTTTTTCTTTTGACAAAAAAAACATCGGTCGCTCGCTGCAATGGATTTTATTAAAGCGCATCGGCGAGCCGGTTATTATGTCAAGCGAAGAGATTTCCCAAAATTCTTTAAAAAAGTCTCTCGAAAAAATTCTGCAAAAGTGAATCCGACCTGAAAAATCCATTTTCGAGGAAATTGTCCAAATGAAAAAAGCTGTAGAAAAAAGAAGTTCCGAACGCGGCGAAGCAGGCGTAAAATTATTACTCGTCTTATTGGTTTTGTTCTTGATTGCAAACGCGGGTTATCAGTTCATTCCGGTTGCCTATGCGGGCGAAAGTCTGAAGCAGGATATGCAAACGGCGGTTATCCAGGGAATATCTATTCCGAACAGAACCTCGCCGGTAGATTTGGTAAAGAAAAAGATCTGGAGTTCGATCGAAAGCAATAACATTCCCACAGATGCTTTTGTTGAGGTAAAAGCGAAAAATAATTCTATTACGGCACACGTTTATTACATCCAGGAAGTGCCGCTTTTGCCGTTCGGCATTTACAATTACAAATACCAATTTGACCATATTGCGACACCGACCGGTTTTTTAACGAAGGAATAATCCCAAATCTTCTACTTTCAATATGAAAAGTGTCAAATGTTCACAATGCGGATTGGTGAACTTTGCAGACGCTTTTGTTTGTAAGCGCTGTAATTACCAATTGCAAGATTACCCTCAAAACGACAATCGAACGCACGATTCATATAATTAAACTGCGCCTAGCGCTTATGGTTGTTCAGGTTCCGGTCAAAGCCGCTCCGGATCGAGCGCCGATAAAAGCGCGGCGGGGCGAAAAATGTTTTTCGGCGCGCTCCGGGCAGGCGGCGGAACGATCTCTACCGTTTTAAGTTACGGTTCGGCTTCGGGCGGCGGAAAATATTTCGTTTTCTGGGGCGCGATTATATTCGGCGTAGTTGATTTTCTTGTCGGTTTAAACGGTTACGTGAGCAGCAAAGATTAAGCATTAAAGGCTAAAATCTCGCGGATTTTGGCGGGCTGAATCTGTACAAGATTAGTCGGCGCATCGGCGAGCCAGGTTGTCGGACAAACACCGCAAGTCGTGCATTTCTCGACCGCCGGACACGGTTTCGAGGAAAGTGCGGCTTGCGATTTTTCGTGTTCTTCCTTCAAAAACTCGAACGATAATCCCGAATCGACGATCGACCACGGCAGAAATTCCTCGTAACTGCGATTTCGCGAGATATGAAACGAATCGTCGAAATTCATTTTTCGCAAAGTATCGCGGATATTTCCGCCGCTTTTCGCCGCCGTTTCGATAACGCGCGCAACTGTCCGATCGCCCGACGAAAAGAGCGCCTGTTCGTGCGCGATCTTGGCGGACATAAACCGGACTTCGACATTCGGAATGCGCGAAAGACCTTTACAGACGTATTTTATTTTTTGTTTTAACTGCTTTTCGTCGCAAATTCCGTCCCATTGGAGCGGCGTGTTCGGCTTCGGCACAAAGCCGTTCAGCGAGGGAATGATCTTGCCCGCGCGACCGAATTTTTTTCCGGCTTCGAGCATCCGGTTTTTGATGCGCTCGACGAGCACGAACATTTCGTCCAGATCTTCCTGTGTTTCGGTCGGCAATCCGACCATCATATAAAGTTTAAGGGTGAGCATTCCGCGATCGAAAACCGCGCCGCAGATGTCAACGATTTCGTCGTTCGTCAGATTTTTATTAATCACGCGCCGCAAGCGATCAGAACCGGTTTCCGGCGCGACGGCGATTTGCTGGTCGTTCGATTCGACAAGCGCGTCCAAAAGTTCATCGGAAATCTGGTCTAAACGTAACGACGAAACCGAAATTCGGTAATCCATCGCGCGCAGCTCGCGCAAAATCGTCGAAATTTCCGGGTGATCGCAGACGGCGGTCGAAACAAGCCCGATCTTATCTGTTTTATCGCGCCATTCGCGCGCTTTTGCTAAGATGTCTTTCGCCGGAACGACGCGCGGCGGGTAATAATTGTAGCCTGCCCAGCAAAAACGGCAGCCTTGCGAGCAGCCGCGCGAAATTTCGACAAGCAGCCGGTCGCCCATTTCCGCGCCCGGACTCCAAACGCTCGTCGAAGGACAGAAAATATCCTGATTTATCAGAAAATCCGCTAGTTCGGTTTCGCCGCGTTTGAGCGCACGGCGCAAAGTTCCTTCCTTCGGATTGACGGCAGACACGGCGCGTCCGACGCGGCGCGGAACGCCTTTTTCATTCGGCAGATAATCGAAAATCGTGCCGTCGTCGTTGTAAATTACGTCATAGAGCGACGGAATATAAAAACCGCGCCCGATCTTCGCGAGGTTTAATAAAATGTCTTCCTTGTTGCCGTATTCAAGAATCGCGTCAACCAGTTGATAAACAAGAATTTCGCCTTCGCCGACCGCGATAATGTCCGTAAAATCGGCAATTGGTTCGGGATTCAGGAACGAAGCCGCGCCGCCCATCACGACGAGCGGGTGAAAATGATTTCTGTCCTTCGACCAAACCGGAATCTGCGACATTTGGAGCATTTTCGCCATGTTCAGATAATCGGTTTCGAACGAAATCGAAAAGGCAACGACGTCAAAATCGCGAATCGGCGTTTGGGTTTCAAGCGATAAAAGCGGCGTCCGCGATTTTTCGTATTCGCGCATTTCAGAATCATCGGGCAGAAAGACTCGCTCGCACGAAACCTCCGGAATCTGGTTGAAAAGCTCGTACATCGTGTGCATTCCGAGATTTGCCATGCCGATCGAATGCGTGTTCGGATAGCACAGCGCGATTCGCAGGCGCGCGCCGTGTTTCGTCGTCCAGCCTTCTTCGACGGCGAGTTTCTGTCTGTAGCTTTCGATGATTTTTTTGCTCATATAACCAAATGGATAATTATACGCGCCCACACTAATTTAGACAATATAATTATTGAAAGAGATTAGATTGCAAAAGGCGGTGAGAAGTTGGACAATTAAACCAAAACTGCTTAAAATCATTGCTTCGCGCTGATGGAACAAAAAAATCTTACTCAAAATTGGAGCCGGAAAAAGAAGTTTCTCTTTAAGTTTACCTTGCTTTTTGTCAGTCTTGTGATCGGCTTGTTCGTTACCGAAATTGCCCTGCGAATTATCAATTATTCGTTTCCGACGTTTTACTCGCCGGACGAATATCGCGGCTATGTTTTGACGCCGAAAATCGAAGGCTGGTATCGCAAGGAAGGCGAAAGCTACGTGCGCATCAACAGCGACGGCTTGCGCGACGTCGAACACTCTAAACAAAAGCCCGCCAACAGTTTACGAATCGCTGTGATCGGCGATTCTTACGCCGAAGCCTTTCAGCTTCCGCTCGAACAGGCATTCTGGAAGCTGGCGGAAAATCGTCTGCAAAACTGTTCTGCGATCGGCGGTAAAACGGTCGAAGTGATAAATTTCGGCGTTTCGGGCTACGGCACGGCGCAGCAGTTGATAACCTTGCAGCGGCAGGTTTTAGATTATTCGCCCGACGTCGTTTTGTTAGCCGTGACGACGAATAACGACGTTTTAGACAATTCGCGCGCGCTCAAGAAAACCGACGAGATACCGTATTTTATTTATCGCGGCGATCGGCTCGAACTCGACGATTCTTTTCGCTCGAACAACGCGTTTCGCTGGCGGCAGTCGAAATTGAGCCGCGTCGGCACGTGGTTCAGAGACAATCTGCGGTTCGTGCAGCTCGGTCATCACGCGCAGTATGCGGTCAAAAATTACCTGGCAAAGCGCCGCGCGCCCGTTCCGGCACAGCAAATCGCTGATCAAACGCCGCCTGCCGCCGCGCCGCAAAAACAGGCTGTTCGGGCGGAAGATATCGGCATTGATAATATGATCTACCGCGAACCGGTCGAGCCGAACTGGCTCGAAGCATGGCGCGTGACCGAAGGCTTGATGATCGAGATGCGCCGCGAAACCGAATCGAAAGGCGCAAAATTTCTGGTCGTCACATTAAGCAATGGCATACAGGTTTTTCCCGAAGCCGCGCCGCGTCAAGCTTTCCTCGAAAAAATCGGCGCGAGCGACATTTTTTATCCCGACCGGCGGATAAAAAATCTTGGCGAGCGCGAAAAATTCACGGTTTATAATCTCGCGCCCGAATTGCAGTCTTACGCCGAACAAAATAAAGTGTATCTTCACGGCTTCGGCGCTGAATTAGGGAACGGGCACTGGAACGCCGAAGGTCATCGCGTCGCCGGCGAACTCGTTTCAAAAAAACTCTGCGAAGAATTTTTTAAGTAGGTTTCCGGTCTTTGGTTTTTGGTTTTCGGTTTGTTTTAGTTTGATAAACTATTCAGGCTAAAAGGAAAACAAATCAAAAGCCCAAAACCCAAAACCAAACTGATGTATATTTTAGGAATCTCAGCTTTTTATCATGATTCTGCGGCGTGTCTTGTGCGCGACGGCGAAATTCTCGCGGCGGCGCAGGAAGAGCGCTTCACGCGCCGCAAACACGATGCCGGTTTTCCGAAAAACGCCGTCGAATACTGCCTCAAACAAGCCGGAATTACGGTTGACGATCTGGACTGCGTCGCGTTTTATGATAAACCTCTGCTGACTTTCGAGCGGCTGCTCGAAACCTACATCGATTACGCGCCGAAAGGTTTGCGGTCATTTTTGAAGGCGATGCCGGTCTGGTTGAAAGATAAACTGTGGACGCGCGAAAATATCGCGAAAGCCTTAAATTACAAGGGCAAAATACTTTTTACAGAGCATCACGAATCGCACGCCGCGTCGGCTTTTTTTCCTTCGCCGTTCGAAAGTGCGGCGGTCATTACGATGGACGGCGTCGGCGAATGGGCGACGACGAGTTACGGTTACGGCAAGGGAAGCGATCTGCATCTTTTGAACGAGCTGCATTTTCCGCATTCGATCGGTCTGCTCTATTCGGCGTTTACGTATTATCTCGGTTTCAAGGTAAATTCGGGCGAATACAAGGTGATGGGACTCGCGCCCTATGGCGAACCGCGCTACACGGACAAGATTCTGGCTGAGTTGGTCGAATTTTACGACGACGGAAGCTTGCGGCTCAATATGAAATATTTCAACTTCGCCGCCGGTTTGACGATGACGAACGCGGCGTTTGAAGAGCTTTTCGGCGCGCCGCGTCGCGAACCGGAAAGCGAATTAGCGCAGCTTCATTTCGATCTGGCGCGGTCGGTGCAGGAAGTTACCGAACTGGCGATGGTCAAAATCGCGCGGCACGTGCAAAAGGAAACCGGCGAAAAAAATCTCTGTATGGCGGGCGGCGTCGCTTTAAACTGCGTCGGCAACGGGCGAATCTTACGCGAAAAGATTTTTGAAAATATCTGGATTCAGCCCGCCGCAGGCGATGCGGGCGGCGCGCTCGGCGCGGCGCTGTCGGTTTGGTATCAATATCTGGGCAATGAACGCGATGCTGAAAAATCGCAAAATTTGAGCGGCAGAAAGAATTATTATCTCGGACCTCAATTTGCGAGCGACGAAATCACGGATTATCTAGATTCGGTCGGCGCGAATTATCAAAAATTGCCGCGCGCCGCGCTTTACGAAACGGTTGCCGGACATTTAGCGGGCGAAAAGGTCGTCGGCTGGTTTCAGGGCAGAATGGAATTCGGTCCGCGCGCGCTCGGCGGGCGCAGCATTTTGGGCGATGCGCGTTCGGCGAAAATGCAGACGCAGATGAATTTGAAGATAAAATACCGCGAATCTTTTCGCCCGTTTGCACCGTCTGTTCTGCGCGAGCGCGTTTCGGACTATTTCGCGCTCGATACCGATTCGCCGTATATGCTGCTGGTCGCTCCGGTTAACGAAAGCTTGCGCGTCGCGATGAGCGACGACGAACAGAAACTTTTCGGTATCGAAAAATTAAATCTGCGCCGCTCGACGATTCCGGCGGTCACGCATATTGATTATTCGGCGCGGATTCAGACCGTCCGTCCGGACGAAAGTCCGGCGTATCACGCTTTGATCTCGGCGTTCGAAAAATTAACGAATTGTCCGATTCTCGTCAACACGTCGTTCAATGTGCGCGGCGAACCGATCGTCTGCACGCCGCAGGACGCTTTCCGCTGCTTTATGAAAACCGAGATGGACTTTCTCGTGCTCGAAGACATTCTGCTCGATAAACGCGCGCAAAACGCCAGCGCCGAGCTGCTTGGAAAAACGGAAGGACAAGCGCCGAAGCCTTCGCTGATCGAAAATGTGACGAACAAACAGGCGCGAAATACCGCGCTCGTCGTCGCCGCCGTTTTTTTATTGATCGCGGCGTGGAATTTTCACCGCGAGCGCGAAACGGTCTGGATCGTCTTTGCGAGTCTGAGCGCCGGATTCGGTTTGCTCGGCACTCTTTTGCCGACGCCGGCGAAGTATTTTCACGTTTACTGGATGAAACTGGCAATGTTTCTCGGTCATATCAACAGCATAATTTTGCTGACGCTGCTTTTTTATCTGCTTTTCGTGCCATATAATCTTGTTTCACGTATAATCGGTCGCGATCCTTTGCGGCGGCGCAAAACAATGACGAGTAACTGGACTTTGCGCGAACGGACGCGGCAGACAAAAGAAGGTTTCGAACGGCTTTTTTAGGAAATTTATTTTATGGGCAAAATGTCTTTAATCAAGGAAGTCTGGCTTTATATGCGCCAGAATAAAAAATACTGGCTGATTCCGATACTCTTTATCCTGATTCTGATGAGCGTTCTGCTGGTGCTCGCGCAAAGCTCCGCACTGGCTCCGTTTATCTATTCGATCTTTTAGAAAAATGACGGAACGTATTTTCTTCCAAAACGATCTGACAAAAAAAATCGTCGGGTTTTTAAACGAAATCGGCATTCAGACAATTCCCGCCGAATTCGATCGCGATACTTTTCTGCCGGGAATTTGGGTCAGCGAGGGAACGCTTCTGATTGATGAAAAAAAGCTCGCGTTTCCGGGTGATTTGCTTCACGAAGCCGGACATTTAGCGGTTGTGCCAGCCCTTTTGCGCAGCCGTTTGAGCGACGAAGTCCTCGTCCCTGACGCAGATTCGGACGATTTGGAAACACAGGCGATTGCGTGGTCTTTTGCTGCCTGCATTCATCTTCAAATTGACCCGCGAATAGTTTTTCACGAAAACGGATACGATGGCAGATCCGAAAGCTTATTGCTTAACTTCGCGCTCGGCGTTTTTGTCGGGCTTGCCGGTCTTGAAGAAAACGAAATGGCGTTTTCCGAAAAAAAGGCTCGCGAAATCGGCGTCGCGCCGTTTCCCGAAATGCAGAGATGGCTCAACCGTTAACGGCAAAAATTTAAATCTTATAAAAAAGCTTATAATTAATATTCGCCGATCTTTTTTTCGACAACTTTAGCCTGTAGATTTTCGTGCTTGATGCCGACACGCAGGCGACGATAAACGCTCATCCATTGATTCGCGAGCCACGGCAGCGCGAAAAACGCCAGAACATATCCGCGCCAGTCGTCGATCAGCAGTCGAAATCCGGTCAAGATCAAGATCAGAAGCGTGACCCAGTGACTGAAACAGTATTCGCAGGTAAAAACGTAGAAAAATTTGCGCTGGAAAAGCGAGCGGCAGGCTTTGCTTTTTTCTTCGCAGTACTCGCGCGGTTCGCGGAAAATCTCTTCCTGCGTCATCGTCCACGCAATCGAGCCGACGACGAGCGACAAAATTATAAGCCAGAAAATTTGTGTCGAAATCTCCATCTTGTTTTACTGTAACGAATTAAAATTCAACATTCAAATTTTTCGACAAAGCATTGTCATTATTGACGCTTTCAAAACTTCGCTTCACAAAAAAAGGATTTGCGACTGCCCAGAACAATCGCAAATCCAAAATCCAAAATATAAAATCGAATTACGCTTTACCTTCGAGAAACGCCTTCAAGCGGCGCGAGCGCGACGGGTGACGCAGTTTTCTCAAGGCTTTCGCTTCGATCTGTCGGATACGCTCTCTGGTGACGGCGAAATGTTGTCCGACCTCTTCGAGCGTGTGTTCCGAGCCGGTGTTGCCGAGTCCGAAACGCATTTTGATGACTTTTTCCTCGCGCGGCGTGAGCGTTGCGAGAACTTCGTCGGTGATTTCGCGAAGATTGCCGAACGTTACCGATTCCGCCGGATTCATGATCGAACGGTCTTCGATAAAGTCGCCCAAGTGAGAATCTTCTTCTTCGCCGATCGGGGTTTCGAGCGAAATCGGTTCCTGCGCGATTTTCAAAACTTTACGCACTTTCGAAACCGGAATGTCCATCTTCTTGGCGATTTCTTCCGAAGTCGGTTCGCGCCCTAATTCCTGCACGAGCGCGCGGCTCGTGCGAATCAGTTTGTTAATCGTTTCGATCATGTGCACCGGAATGCGGATCGTGCGCGCCTGATCGGCAATCGCACGCGTGATCGCCTGACGAATCCACCACGTCGCGTAAGTCGAAAACTTGTAGCCGCGCCGCCATTCGAATTTGTCGACCGCTTTCATTAAACCGATGTTGCCTTCCTGAATCAGATCGAGAAATTGAAGCCCTCGATTCGTGTATTTCTTGGCAATCGAAACGACGAGGCGAAGGTTGGCTTCGACCAATTCGCGTTTCGCTTGATTCGTCTGCGTTTCGCCGATCAGAATTGCCTGAAGAGAGCGCTTGATCTCGACCGGCGGCAGAAAGTATCGCCCTTCGATATCGGTCAGACGCTGCCTGGCATCGGTGATTTTCGCCGTTAAATCTTTCTTTTCGTCAGCTGTCGGCTTGATTTCGAGACGTTCTTCGGCTTTGCGGATTTCTCTTTCCGCTTTTTTGATTTCGCCGTCAATCTTGCGAATCGCGCTGATCAAAACCTGTTTCGCGTGTTCGGTCAGGTTGAGATTTTTGATCTCCTGCGAAATTTCGAGCCGCGCGCGCGCCGTCTGGCGTTTTAAGCTGAGCAGTTTTTTGCCCGGCTTGCCTTTCGATTTGGTTTGTTCGTCGCGCAAATCGCTCCACGATTTCATCGCTCTGCCGAAATTTCCCTTGATATTTTCGATGCCTTCGAGCGTCCAGCGCAGATATTCGTCAACCTTGTCTTCTTCGCCCGTCAGTTCGGCTTGTTCGGAAAACATCACGGTTTCGCGGATGCTCGCCTTGCCTTTAACGAGGTCTTCGCCGAGCTTGATCAGGCGTTCGACCGCGATCGGCGAGCGCGAGATTGATTTCTGCGTCTTAATCTGCCCGCGCTCGATTCTTTGCGCGATCGAAACTTCGCCTTCACGCGTCAAAAGCGGGACGATGCCCATTTCACGCAGGTAAAGACGCACGGGATCGTTCGATTTATCAAGCGTTCCGGCTGATAAATCCAAATCCAGATCATCTTCGTCAACTTCGGTATCGTCGTCGAGTGCCAAACTGGCGGCTTGTTCGAGCAACTGCGAATCCGAGTCGGAAACCGAGATATTCGCGCCTTCCAATCTTTCGAGAACGTCTTCAATGTCTTCAGGCGACATCATTTTATCGGGCATTTCCCGGTTTAAGTCGTCAAAACTTAAAAACTTCTTGCCTCTGCCCATCGCAAGCAGCCGGTCCATTAAATCTTCCTTTTCGTCGTAATCTGTCATAACCATGTTGTAAATTCAGTTTGATTAAATCTGTCTATATTGCGTTGTTTATAAAATATTCTTTTAACGCCGGAAACTTATATTTGGTTTCAAGTTTCCGGTTTCAGATTTCAGATCGTCTGTTTTTCCCTGAAACTTGAAACCGAAAGCTATTTTTCATTGGCGATTCTGCAAATCGCGTTTGAGCCGCGCAAGATCGATCTGTTCCGTTACGAGCCGTCCGAGCAATTCGCCGTTTCCGCTTTGTTCAGCCAGAATCAATTCCTGGCTGATATCTAAAATCCGGTTGGAAATTGCCATCGAACGCAAGCTTAATACGCAGCTTTCCGCATCGTGCAAAACTTCGTCAATCGCTTCGCCCGCTTCGCGCGGCGATTCGCTCATCATCAATACGGGCACGAAATCGGTCGCCAGTTCGTCGTCTTCGACGAGCGCGAGCAAACTTTCAAGTGTAATTTCCGCGCCGCGGTTTTGCAATTCCAAAACGGCGCGAAAAACGCTTGCCGTCGCGAGCGGTTCGTAATCCGTTGCTTCAAGTTGGGGCAGAATTATTTCTCGCAATTCGTTATCGTAGATCAGCAGTTCAAGCAGACGGCTTTCGGCGACCGTCATTTTTGCTTGCGTGGCACGGGCGACTTGCTGTTTGATGCTTTCGGTTTCGATTCGTGCGCCGAGTTTTACGGATTTCCATAAATCGCGCTTTAAAATCGAATCGTCAACCCGAAAAAAGCTCATCGCCTGATCAAACGAATCGCGTTTTTGAATCGGGTTGCGAATAGCCGAAAGCACAGGTATCACTTCCTCGATCGCCTCGGCTTTTTGCTTCGGTCCTGCGAGATTGCGCTCCTGCACAGCAGTTTCTAGAACGAATTGGAGATAGGTAGTCGCGTTGGTTTCGTGTTGTTTCTTATAGCTTGCGAATCCGTTGGCGCGTATGAAATCGTCGGGGTCTTGCCCGTTTGGTAATACCAAAACTTTGATTTCAAAATCTTCTGCCAGAAGGATTTCAATAGCCCGTCTTGCCGCTTTGACACCTGCCTTGTCTCCATCATAGTTGACAACCAGTTTCTTCGCAAATCTGCCGAGCAGTTTTGACTGCTGCTCGGTAAACGCTGTTCCGAGGCTCGCCGCGCAGTTCGTGACGCCGTATTGGTAAAGCGCGATCAGATCGAGGTAGCCTTCGACTAAAATCGCGTATTTTTTGCGCCGGATGTCTTCCTTGCACTGAAAAAGCCCGTAAAGATGCTCGCCTTTGGTGTATGCCGGAGTTTCGGGCGAGTTGAGATATTTCGGCTCTCCCTGTGCCAGAATGCGCGCGCCGAACGCGATCGGCTGACCGTCAACGTTCAAAACGGGAAACATCAAACGCCCGCGAAAACGGTCGTAAACGCGCTTTTTTTCTTCGTTGATTGAAACGAGTCCCGAAGCCTCGATCAATTTTTCGTCCGCGCCTTTTTCTTTTAAGTGCGACATCAGCGCGTCCCAGCTGTCGGGCGAATAGCCGATGTGGAAATTTTTGATCGTTTCGTCCGGAATCTCGCGTTTTTCCAAATATTCGCGCGCCTGAAATCCGCTGTTTTCCTGTAAGCAGTTTTCCCAGAATTCGAGCGCGAATTTATTTAGTTCGATCACCTGGTCGGCGATCGCTTTCTGCTCTTTTTTCTGCTGTTTACGCCGCTCGTAGTTTTTATCGTCTATGGGCTCGGGCAGCATCACGCCCGAAATTTCCGCGACGCGCTTGATCGCTTCGGGAAAGTTCAAGCCTTCGAGTTCCATCACGAAGGTAAAAGCGTTTCCGCCTTTTGAACAGCCGAAACATTTATAAAAACCCTTCTGCGGGCTGACCGAAAACGACGCCGTCTTTTCGCCGTGAAACGGGCAATTGCCCCACCAGTTCGCGCCTTTTTTCTTCAAAGGAACGTGCATTTCGACAATCCGCACCAGATCGGCGCGCGATTTCAGATCATCAATAAAATACTGGTCGTAGAGCATTTATTTTTGCGGAACGAAATCTATTTCGATCGTTACCAGGCTTTGAGACAATTGAACGAGACCTGGATCGAAACCGACGTATCTGATTAAAAAACGGTTCGACGAAACTTCGTATTTTGTCACTAATTCTTCACGAATCAGACTCGCAAGCTTTTCTTTGTGATCTTTGGATTTGCCGGAAATTCTGATCTGCGCGTTCAGCTGCGGGTTGGCTTTCAGGTATTCAGCCAAAAAATCCGAATAGTAACTTTCGATACAGCAAGCCGGACAATCGCCGTAATAATGCCATTCTCCGTCTTTTTTCACGACTTCGACCGTTTCGCGCACGAACATCAACGGCTTTCCGGTTTTCGTCAGCGCGAAAGAAAAAGCCTCTTCCGAGACGTTCGGCTTTTCCTTACCGCTTTTGCTGATCAGAAATTCGACCTTAAATTCGGGTTTCGCTTTGGTCGTAATAATTACGAAGCGGTTTTTATCGATTTTTCGGGATTCCCGATAATCGTTGACGTAGCGCTCCAAAAACTTGTTTTTGATTGAATCGTCGGCGCCGTAAATAACGACGTAGCTCTTTGAATTCGGATTCTGACCCAAACCGTCAACGGTTAATGCGTCGAGACGACTGAGCAGCACTTCGCAATTGTAATCGGAAAACGAATCGAAAATTTGTAAATCGCTTTTACTTTCTCCTTGCGCCGCCGCAAATTTGCCGAAGGTAAATAGTAGAAGCAAAAAAGTTATTGTTAATTTCATAAAATCCGCTTACTGTTTCAACTCGGCTATTGTAGCACCGTTTCCGCCCTGATCTGACGGGGCGAACGCATAGCGCGCGACGTGCGGGTGAGCTTTGAGAAAATGATGCACGAAATTTTTGAGCGCGCCCGTGCCGAAGCCGTGAATGATGCGCACGCGCGGCAGTGCCGCCAGATATGCTTCGTCGAGAAAGCGGTCAATTTCGTATTCGGCGTCCGATGTGGTTCTGCCGATCAGGTTGAGTTCGGCGTTCATATCCGAGGTGTCGAGCCGCAGATTCGAATCCTTTGCCTGATCCTGCAATTTTTCGCCGCGCGTTTTCGGTTTCGGCGCGTTTTCCGCTTCCGCCTGCGCCGAGACGGTTTGCAGATTCTGGAGTTTTTCGCGAAAACGCATCGCGCCGACCATTATTTCAGCCGTTTCCTTATCGATCTTTTCGACCGTTCCGATGTTGCCGAAAGACGTTCTGACTTTCGAGCCGACCCGCACAATTTGGGATTCCGGATTTTGGATTTCGGATTGGTTTTCAGACTGACCGCCGACCACCGACCAACGATCACTTTTCTGTCCGCCGTGCTGAACTTTCGACATCACGGCGCGGTTGAGTTCCGCTTTGCGCGCCATGCGTTCTTTGTCGAGACGGTTGCGCAGCGCTTTGTCTTCGATGGTTTTTAAGAAGGCTTTCGACTGGCGTTCGAATTCGTCGATCGTCTGCGCCAGTTCGCGTTCAAATTCTTTTTGCCGTTCCTTTTCTTTTTTCCGCGCTTCGATATCGAGCGTCGCGTATTTCGTCGCCGTCGCCTCGCGTTCTTCTTCGAGCGCAACGCGCAAATCCGTCGCGAGCCGCGTTTCGTTCGACAATTTATGCAGGTAATTTTCGGCTTCCTGCGCCGAAATATCGAGATTTTGACGCGCCGTTTCGATCACGTCGTCGCGAATTCCGAAACGCCGCGCGATTTCGATTCCGCTCGAAGCGCCCGCCAAACCGACCAATAAACGATACGTCGGCTGAAGAGTTTTTTCGTTAAATTCGACCGACGCGTTGACGACGTTTTCATCGTTCGCCGCGTAAATTTTTAAGCCGCGATAATGCGTCGAAGCAATAACCTGCGCGCCGCAGCTTTTACGAAAATAGTCAACGATCGCGACGCCTAACGCCGAGCCTTCGTCCGGGTCGGTTCCTGTGCCGACTTCGTCCAAAAGTACCAACGACGGCGCGGAGCAATCGCGCATCATTCCGGCAATATTTGAAATATGCGAGCTGAAGGTCGAAAGATTCGCGCTTAACGATTGATTGTCGCCGATGTCCGCGAGAACCGATTTGTAAAAGGGAATCCGCGCGTTGCGTGCCGGAACGGGCAAGCCCGAAATCGCCATCATGCCGAGCAGTCCGGCGGTTTTGAGCACGACGGTTTTGCCGCCCGCGTTTGCGCCCGAAATAATCATCACGCCTTTTTCTTTGGTGAGCGTAAAGCTGACCGGAACAATTTCCTTTGTTTGGTCTTCGGTCTTCGGTTTTTGGTCTTTGCTTTTTTCTGACTGCTGACTGCTGACTGCTGACTGCTGACGAAGATTTTCTTCGAGAAGCGGATGCCGCGCTTCGATCAGGTCGAGCGTTTCGTCGTCGGAAATCTCCGGCACGATCGCTTTGAATTTGCGGGCGAATTCCACTTTTGCCTTGATAAAATCGAGTTCGCCGACCGCTTCGACCGCCGCTTCGATTGCGGGAAGCTGTTCGCGCAATTCTTCGGTCAAAGCAAACAAAATCCGTGCGACTTCGCGTTCTTCCTTGCCTTTCAAATTTTGCAGCTCGTTATTCGCTTCGATGGCTTCCAAGGGTTCGACGAAAACCGTCGCGCCGGAGGACGAAAAACCGTGCGCGACGCCGCCGATGCGACCGCGAAAATCCGCCTTGACGGGAATCACGTAACGGTCGTTGCGAACTGTCACAATCGCGTCCTGAATCGCCGCGCCCGCGCTGCGCATCGTCGTTTCGAGCGATTTTTGAAGCCGCGCGCGCTGGTTGTTGATCTCGCGCCGCAGCCTGGCGAGTTCGGGCGACGCCGAATCGTCAATCTCGCCCGACGGCAAAAGTTTTTTATTGATCTTGTCGATCGCCCCGAAAAGCGTCGGCGGAATATTTTCGACCGTCTGCCAGAGCGTCGGCGCAAATTCTTTTTCGGGCTGCACGGCGGAACGCGCGAAAAGCGCCTGATTGCAAACGCGCACGACTTCGAGCATCCGCACGGGTTCTAAAGTCGCGCCTTTGATCCGCAGAATCGCGACCGCATCCGACGGGTCTTCCAAACCGCTGAACGACCACGAAACCTGTTTTTCCTCATTGAGCAGAATCGTTTCCGAGATCGCTTTTAACTCTTTTTCCAGTTCGAGACGGCTCACGAGCGGGCGAAGATCGGCAAACCGCGCTTCGCCCATCGGCGTCTGCGCATTGCGCGCGACGAGCGCGAGCAGTTTTTCATATTCGAGCACGGCAAGGGAAAAATTATTCATTTTGAGATTTTAACACGAAAATTTTAGCCGCAGATAACGCGGATTTCGCGGATTAGATCAATTCTTAAAAATCTGCGAAATCCGCGTTATCTGCGGCTAAAATTTTATTAAATGATCCGACATTTATTCAACGACCTGCACGCCTTTCCAGAAGGCGACGCGGTTTTCGATGTTTTTCGCTTCGGTTTTCGTGTCGGGATAAAACCACGCCGCGTCGCGATTAATTTCGCCTTTGACAACGACATCGTAATAGCTCGCCGTGCCTTTCCAGCCGCAAACCGTGTGCGTCGCGCTCGGCGCGAAAAACTCTTTGTTGATCGAATCCGCCGGAAAATAATGATTTCCTTCGACGATCACCGTATCGTCAGATTCCGCAATAATTTCGTTGTTCCAGATTGCTTTCATATATTTGGTTTTTGGTTTTTGGTCTTGGGTTTTTGGTTTCACTCACACGTTGTTAAAAGGTGAAGCAAAGACCAAAAGCCAAAAACCAAAGACCAAATCTCTAATTTGTCGCCAGAAATCGCTTGCGAACGTCGGGCGACGGCAGCATGCATTCGTCCTTTTTGCCGAAAAGTTTATAGCGGTATTTGGCGAAAAGTTTATACGCGCCGTCGCGGATAACGCGCGGCACGTAAGTCATGTAATAAAACCATTTCCACGCGCCGTCGAGACGCCGGGCAACGCGCAGTGCGGCGGTCGAATGCGTGTAAACCTCGCCGTCTTCGATCAGCACGACGGAATCCGTCTCGATCTTGTTGATGCCGTTTTCCGCGAGCAGTTTTTCGCCGATTTTCGACTGCAAGGGCGCGAACTTAAAGTAACCCGCCCGGTCGCGCTCGATAATAAAATTCACCGAGCCGTTGCAGAAATTACAAACTCCGTCGAACAAAATAACTGCGCTCATATTCTAATGGTAATTGGTTCGCGGCAAATGGTAAATGATAAATGGAAATTTTATTTGCAATCTGAAACCTTTTTCGATATCTTTCCGTCTAAGCAGTTCAAGTAGTTCTAAGTTCATTTGAAAAGGCGTTTCGGGAAAAGATTTTCGCTTTACTTTTAACTTTTTACTTTCGCCTTTTCTGCATTCCATTAGAAATTTATGAAAATTCGGTCTTTTTTATTCGCTTTCGGAGCGTCTATTTTGTTCTTTGTGTGCGCGGCGAGCGCGCAGACGCGAACCGATGTTTATGCGATTACGAACGCGCGCATCGTGACGGTTTCGGGCGCGCCGATCGAGCGCGGAACGGTCGTCGTGCGCGACGGTATAATCGAAGCGGTCGGCGCGTCGGCACGGGTTCCGGCGGACGCGCGAGTTCTTGACGGTACGGGCTTGACGGTTTATCCGGGATTTTTCGACTCGCTGACGACGCTCGGTCTGCAAACGCCGCAGCCGCGACCGCAAGGCGGCGGACAAGGCGGCGGACAGCAGCAGCAACAGCCGCCGCCGCAGTCGAATTCAAATTACCCGACCGGCTTGCAGCCCGAATTGTCGGTTTTCGACCAGTTAAAGGGCGGCGACGCGCAGTTTGAAACGAGCCGCAACGCCGGTTTTACGACCGCTTTAACGGTTTCGCGCGACGGTGTTTTTAACGGTCAGTCGGCGGTTATCAATCTCGCGGGCGATTCGGTTTCGGAAATGGTCGTGAAAACGCCATACGCGATGCATTTTACGTTTCGCACGATTCCGGGCGGTTATCCGGCGTCGCTGCTCGGCACATTTTCGGCGTTTCGCCAGATGATGCTCGACGCGCGGCGGCTTCAGGAACTGCAAAAAATGTACGCCGCGAATCCGCTCGGAATGAAACGTCCCGACGAGGATCGCTCGCTCGAAGCGTTGTTTCCCGTAATCAGCGGCGCGATGCCGGTCGTTTTCAACGCGAACACCGAACGCGAGATCGTCCGCGCGCTCGATCTCGCGCGTGAATTCAAGCTCAACGCGATCATTGCGGGCGGGCAGGAAGCGTGGAAGCTCGCGCCGCGTCTCAAAGAACAAAACGTCGCCGTTCTGCTTTCGCTGAATTTTCCGAAACGCACTTCATCGTTTTCTGCGGAAGCCGATCCCGAAGATTTGGAAACTTTGCGATTTCGCGCCGAAACGCCGAAAGGCGCATCGCGGCTCGCGCTCGCCGGAGTCAGATTCGCGTTTCAGTCGGGCGGTTTGACGAACATCAACGACTTTTTCGCGAATGCCGCGCGAACGACCGAAAACGGTCTGTCGCCCGAAGCCGCGATTCGCGCGATGACGATTTCTCCGGCGCAGATTTTCGGGGTTGATAATCGTTTAGGTTCGATCGAACCGGGCAAGATCGCGAATTTAACGGTCGTGCGCGGCGATATTTTGAGCAAAGAGCGAAGCATAACGCACGTTTTTGTTGACGGTCGAATGTTCGAGCAAAAAATTCAGCCGAAAACTCCCGCGACGACCGGCGGAACGACCACGGCGTTGGCGGCAGTCGGCGGAAATTACAGCATCACGATCGAGATTCCGGGACAAACTCTGCCGGGAACGCTCGCTTTAACGCAGCAGGGCGCAGGTTTGACGGGCACGATGTCAACCGAGCTGACCGGCACCGCGCCGATCAAGGACGGCAAAGTTACGTCGGACGGTTTTAGCTTTTCGGCGACCGTCAACGCCGGCGGCACGCAGATGGAAATTACCGTAACGGGCAAAATTACCGGCAACCAGATCAGCGGCACGATTGATTCGCCGCAGGGCGCGATTCCTTTTACCGGAACGAAAAACCCGTAAAATTATGGTTTCTTAGCGATTTTGCGACTTTGCGGGAAATGATTCTCCCGCAAAGTCGCAAAGATGCAAAGTTTACAAGAGATAAAGATGAAAAAAATAACGGCTTTTATTCTTCTAAGTTTATTGATGCTCGCGAATTTTAACGTTGCGGTTTCGGCACAGTCGAAAGGCGCGGTTCTAATTCGCAACGCGACGGTTTTGACCGCTTCGCGCGGAACTCTGGAAAATACAGACATTCTGATCGAAAAAGGCAAGATCGCGCGCATCGGCAAAAATCTGAACGCGCCGGCAAACGCGCAGATCATTGACGCGACCGGCAGATTCGTTTCGCCCGGGATTATTGACTGCCACTCGCATTCGATGCTCGACGCGATCAACGAATTTTCGTTTTCGGTAACTTCGATGACGACCGTTCGCGACGCGCTCAATCCGCGCGACATTACGGTTTACCGCGCATTGGCGGGCGGCGTCACGGCGGGCAATCTGCTCCACGGTTCGGCAAACGCGATCGGCGGGCAGAATACGGTCGTCAAATTCAAATGGGGCAAGCCGGTCGAGGATTTTCCGATTGCGGACGCGCCCTTGGGCATAAAATTCGCGCTCGGCGAAAACCCGAAACGCACGCACGTGCAGGTTCAACCCGGACAGACGCCGCGTTACCCGCGCACGCGAATGGGCGTGATGGAAGTTATCCGCGACGCTTTTACGCGGGCGCGCGAATACCGGCAAGCATGGGCGGATTTTCGCGCCAAGAAGACGAAGATCGAGCCGCGTCGCGATCTCGAACTCGAACCGCTCGTCGAAATTCTCGAAGGCAAGCGGCTCGTTCACGCGCACGGTTATCGCTCGGACGAACATCTGAATTTGCTGCTTCTGGCGGACGAATTCGGTTTTAAGATCGCAACTTTGCAGCACGGGCTCGAAGCCTACAAGATCGCGCCCGAAATCGCGAAACGCGGCACCGGAGTTTCGATTTTTGTCGATAGTTGGTCGTATAAGCTCGAAGCCTACGATTCGATTCCGTATAACGCGGCGATTTTGTGGAAAGCGGGCGTTGTCGTTTCGATCAATTCCGATTCGGACGAAAGAATGCGCCGCTTGAATCTGGACGCCGCAAAAGTGATGAAATACGGCGGCGTGCCCGAACAGGACGCGCTGCAAATGATTACTTTGAACGCCGCGCGCCAGCTCGGAATTGACAAGCGCACCGGCTCGATTGACGTCGGCAAAGACGCCGATCTGGTGATTTGGAGCGCACATCCGTTCAGCGTCTATACGCGACCGGAAATGACGATGATCGAAGGCGAAATTTATTTCGACCGCACGCTTGACGCACAGCGCCGTGCCGAAATCGAACGCGAGCGGCAGGAACTCGAAAAACTCGAAATGAATAAGCCCGCCGGCGGCGGAACGCAGCCGCGCATCCCGACCGAACGCCGCGTCGAAGAACGCGACGAAGCGAGCTATCAGGACGGAGGAAATCAATAATGAAAAGAACATTTTTAACGCGAAGACGCGAAGACGCGAAGACGCAAAGTTATTTATTCAAAATATTTAAAGCTCTTAGCGCCTCTGCGCCTTTGCGTCTTTGCGTTTTATTGATCTTTTTGGCTTTCAATGCTTTCGCGCAGAACGACGGTTCGCAGCAGAACGTTATCGGCAGAACGGGAACTTTTGCGATAACTAATGCGCGCATCGTGACGGTTTCGGGCGCGGTGATCGAAAACGGCACGGTTTTGATTCAGGACGGGCGAATTGCGGCGGTCGGCGCGAATGTTTCCGTGCCCGGAAGCGCCGAGCGAATTGACGGAAAAGGCTTAAGCGTTTATCCCGGAATGATCGACGCGGGCACGAATATGGGCTTGGCGGAAATTCCGCTCGGCGCGAATGCGACGATGGATCTGGTCGAAGCCGGCGATATGAACGCCAACGCCAAAGCGATCATGGGCATTAATCCGCACAGCTCGCATATCAACGTGACGCGCGTCAACGGCATTACGACGGTCATGTCGTATCCGGCGGGCGGCATCATTTCGGGTCAGTCGGCGGTCATCAATCTCTGGGGCGCGACGCAATCCGATATGGCGGTCGTTCCGGCTTTCGGGCTGGTGATTAATTTTCCGCGCATCGCAACTTTCGGCGGTTTCGGACAGCCGCAGCTCGAATTTAGCGAAGCCGTCAAGCGACGCGACCAGCGGCTCGAAGATTTGAAACGAGTCTTTAAGGACGCCGAATCTTACGGGCGCGTTGCCGATGCATATTCGAAAGACAAAACGCTGCCCGCGCCGAAAACCGATTTGAAGCTCGAAGCGATGGTTCCGTACGTGCGCGGCGAAAAGCCCGTGATTTTTACCGCCGAACGCGAGCGCGACGTTCGCGGGATCATCAAATTCGTCGAGGAAACACGCGTCAAAGGCATTATTCTCGGCGGTCAGGAAGCGTGGAAAGCTGCCGACGGTTTGAAGAAAAACGACATCGCGGTGATTTATACGAACATCTACAATCTGCCCGTTCGCGACGACGATTCTTACGATTATCTGTTCGAAGCGCCGTCGAAACTTCAAAAAGCGGGTGTCAGATTCGCCATTTCGACCGGTGACGCGGGCGCGGAAGTGCGCGATTTGCCGTATCACGCCGGAATTGCCGGAGCTTTCGGTTTGCCGAAGGACGAAGCCTTAAAAGCCGTCACGCTTTACCCGGCGCAAATCTTGGGCATCGCCGACCGTCTCGGCTCGATCGAACAGGGCAAAATCGCCAATATCGTCGTCACCGACGGCGATCTGCTCGAACCGCGCACGAACATCAAATACTTGTTCATCAACGGTCGCCAACTGCCTTTAACGAGCCGTCATACCGAGCTTTACGAGCAGTTTAAGGATCGTAAGTAAAATCGGAGAAGTTGAAAAATGATAGTTGAAAACTGAGAGTTTTTTGTTTCTGAAATTATTAAGCGTGCGATTTTAATCAAATAAAAAGGCGTTGAAAGTTTGGATTTTAGTTACCTTCGCGAATGGTAATTCGAAATCCTCGCTTTCGACGCCTTCAAATTTTGAGCTCAAATTTTATCTACGAATTGCGCGGAGATCAGAAATCCTTGCGAACATCCAGGTAGCCGCTGTAAAGCCACGTTGACGGTCCGTAAACGGGATCGTCAATATAAACTTTGTAGTAATTGCCGACGCCAGCCGCCTGACTTAGTCCGTAGGCGACACCGTCGCACGCGCTGCACATCAGCACGCCGTCGCGGTGAACGTTCCACGCGCCTTTAATTTCGTCCGGGTCGGTATTTGCCGTTTTGACGAGCGTAAACTCGTAAAAATGGTCGCGGCACGGGCGCACGTATCCGATGGCTTTCGAAACGCCGCGAAAATGCGCGATTGCCGGATAAGTCGGTGCCGACGGTTCGGTCCACGAAGTCGCCATTTCGAAGGAATAGAGCGATGTGTACTCGCACCTCGTTTCGGCATCGCGGATAACCAGACCGTTGTTATTTGTCCAAACGCTGTGGGTTGATTGCGCCATGGCTGAAGTCGCCGCGACTCCAAGCATAATCAACACGAAAGAAAATACGATTGATTGTTTTTTCATTTATTCTCCTAAGTTATTGGGTTTTTACCGAAGAGATTGGAAGATTTGTAGGGAGTTTCCTATATTCTTCAACGTCTTAGGTAATTGACTGCTTATTGCTTTCCATTACGTTAACGTGTTCCGAAAATCGCCGCGCGGCGATTTTCAGTAAGTCGAATTCGGCTTACTGAAAAGACGTTTTGCAAACATTATTTTGCCGGAAAATATTCGAAATTTTTTATGTTTTCGGAAGGTAAAATACTAAACGGTTAGAATTAAAAGAGTTAGATTGGAAAATTTCTTTTCGACCTAATGAGAAAGTTAAAATTGTCGTTTTGGCGATTTGTCGAATCTCAAAACTGAACTTTCGAAATAAAAAAGGAAGGCATTTTCATTATGAAAATGCCTTCCTTTTTTTGAGTCTATTTATTGAACGACTTCCATGCGTTTTTCGCTTCCATTAAACTGAGCGCGGCGATGCCCAGATTCGCCGCCGCGCCGACGATACAGTAACCGCACCATTTCTTTTCCTTGGCGGGCATTTGATAAAAATACCAGCTCGCGACCACGGCTTCGACGCTTGCTTTGGCGGCAGCGGCAAGCGGCACAAGCGGCATTTTCTCCGTCCGGTCGGTGCCGCCGAACGATGCGAGCGGAATATTGACGGCAAGACTCGCGAGCGATAAAGTGCCGTCGGGAACGCCGAGCGCATAAGCCGTGTCCGAAGAATTTACCCTATCCGAATCGAAATTCGGCAGCGGCGGGTCGGGCAGATGTTTGACGATGCCCGTCTGAAAAAGCGAAACGGCGGTCATCGCGCCGATGCCGAGCAGTGAAAGCGCAATAATGCCGCGTCGCAGTTTTAGGTTTTCGTTATCTCCGGTCTGCAATTCGCGCCGCAAATCCTGCGTGTCTTTTTTAATCAGGCTTTCCATTTCGCCCTCCGTTTTTTCTGAATGTTCGCCACGCCACCAGAGCGCCGAGCGCCGCGCCGCCAAGCAGCAGCGAGTTTTTTACTTTCGGACTGGTTTTAACGAAAGTGTACGGGTCGGAGTTGAATTGTTCGGCGGAAAAATTTCCTTCGACCGTATCGTAGCCTGAAATGGGTTCGAACAAATTATCGGTGAATTGTTCGGGCGAATCTTTTTCGCCGCCGTTCTGCCCAACGAAACCGATCGTTTCCGAGAAAAAATCCGCCACGCGCGGCGAAAATCTCTCGGCATAGACGACGCCGACGCCCGCCGCTCCGGCGATTAATTCGCGCACCGGATTTTCGGCGGCGAAAGCGATCGCGTCGACAACGATTTGCGGGTGATAAATCGGCGGCACGGGACGCATTTTGAACGGCATTTTATTGCGCCCCTTCTCGTAAATCGGCGTATTGATCGCGGCAGGCAGAATCTGCGTCACCGAGACGGGAATTTGCTCGTGCGCGAGCTCGACGCGCAAGACTTGCAGAAATCCGTTCAAGCCGTGTTTCGACGCGCCGTAAGCCGATTGATACGGCGCGGTGCGGATCGCTTCGACGCTTGAAACGTGAATCAGCGCGCCGCCGAAATGTTTGAGATGCGGCAGCGCGGCTTTCGCGCCGTAGATTTGCCCGAGAAGATTGACCTTTATCACGCGCTCGTATTCTTCCGGCTCGGTTTTTTCGACCGTCGCAAACAAAAAAGCGCCCGCCGAGTGAACCCACGTATCAATTCTGCCGTAACGCTCGACGCATTTTTCGGCGACCGCTCTGACCTGTTCGAAATCAGCCGCGTCCGCCAGAACATAAAAAGCGTCGCCGCCGGCGGCTTCGATTTCCGCGACGAGACTTTTTAAGCCTTCCTCGCTGCGCGCCGCAACGCAAATCTTTGCGCCCTGCGCCGCAAACTGCAAAGCCGTCAATCTTCCGATACCGCTTGAAGCACCGAAGACGACGGCAACCTGTACGCCGATTGGCTTTAAAGTTATTTCCATTTTTCCCCCTTATTCGATTTCGGATTTCGGGTTTCGGATTTCGGGTTTAAAGAATTAAATCCGAAATCCGAAATCCCAAATCATTTCTGCGTTATTTCTTCGCCGTCGGCAAAGAAATCGAGCGACGCGGAATTCAGACAGTAGCGCTCTCCGGTCGGCGGCGGTCCGTCAGGGAAAACATGTCCCTGATGCCCTTCGCAGCGCGCGCAGCGGATTTCGTTGCGAACCATCCCGAATTTCGTGTCGCGGTAAATCTTTAAATGATCTTTATCGAACGGCGCGTAGAACGACGCCCAGCCCGTTCCCGAATTAAATTTATCGTCCGAGCGAAAGAGCGGCAGACCGCACAAACGGCAGGCGTAAGTTCCGCTTTCCTTGTTGTCGGTCAAATTGCCGCAAAACGCCGGTTCGGTGCCGTGATTTATCAGCACGCCGTAAGATTCTTCGTCCAGATCCATCGCCAGTTCTTCGCGGCGCTCTTCGCTGATCGGCGTAATATCGTAGCCGCTTTCCGAATATTCGTGTCCAGTAGTTTTAGTTTCCGGTGTCATAAAATTTTTCTCCTTAAACTTATGATGACAAAATCAGGCGCAAAATTCCAGATTTCACACGAAGGATTTTTCAACCCAAAGGCGCGAAGGCACAAAGGCGCAAGTTTTTATAATTTTCAAGCCATCAATCAGTTGCTGAAGTATCTCTTTAGTTCAAATTTCAAAGCCTTTTGAAATTACTTCTTTGCGTCTTTACGCCTTCGCGCCACCAGCGTTAAATAAAATTTCTTGTCCTAAAAATTATCGAGCGAAACAATATCGCTTTTTTCAAAGATTTGCGAGAAAACGATCCGGCTTCCGTCGGGCGACCACGCGAAGGCTGAGATTTTGCCGGCGGCGCCGGTTTCGAACGTTTGAAATTTACCGCTCTCGACCGACCATAGAAAAATTCTCGAGTTAACGCCGCTGCCGAAGACGAGCGTGAGCAGATTGTTTTTCGGATTCCAGACGGTTTCCCGCTGCGTGACCGGCACGGGAAATTCCAGTTCGTTTAAAAATCGGCGGCTTTCGCGGTCAATCAAGCCGAGTTTCCAATGCGGGTTTTGACTGCCGTAATCCATGAAATGAAACGCGATTTGTTTGCCGTCGGGGGAAATTGCCGGATGCGTCGCCTGATAACCCGTAAGCTGTTCAGGCGGTTTGTCGCCTTTGACGGAAATGCTCCAAAGCGTCGCCAGAGAAGCGCCGCGCCGGAAAACGATATTTTCGCCGTCCGGCGTGAAGACCGGTGAAATATCGAGCGCGCCGTCGGTCAGTCGGCGAATGTTTTGCCCGTTCGAGTCAGCCGCCGCGAGCGATGTTTTACCGTTTTCGAGCGTCGAAAAAACGAGCGAATTATCGGCAGGCGAAACTGCGAAATGGAAAGTCAGATTGGAATCCGCGGTTAATTGACGCGGTGCGGTCCCGTCCGGCGCGATCTTCCAGATCTCGTTTTTGCCGCTCGCCCAGGAATTGTAAAGAATTTTTTCGTCGCGCGACCAGCCGACGTTTTCGATCACGCCCGATTCGCCGAAAATTTGTTTCGGCTGCAAAGCGTTCGCGCTCTCGGCAAAGTCGGCGACGTGCAGGCTGGAAAAGACGTTTTTCTGCAATGTAAAAAGATTTCCGCCCGCGCTCGAAAGCCATTCGTAACCGTTTAGATCGGTGGTCATCTGTCGCGCTTCGCCGTTTGCGCGCGAAATTTGCCAGATGTGCTTGACTGGCGAATTCAGCTCGTATTCGATAAACGCCAGATTTTCGGCATCTTTCCAGACGATGTTTTCAATCGTCCGCCACGATTTTTCCGACAGATATTTTTCGCGTCCGGTTTCGGCGTCAACCAGCAGAATCTTGTAAAACGAGCCGCTTTCGTCCGTCTCGCGAACCGCGCAGGCGATTTCGTTTCCATTAGGCGACCATGCGACGGGGCTTGCGCGAAAAGTCGGAAGCGAGCGGTTTTCGCCGACAGTTTTGAGCAGAATTCGCTGATTTGCGCCGTCGGCGTCGGCAATTTTTAGATGAGTTTCCTTGAGCGAGTTGTGCGATTCGGTAAAAACGATTTTTTTTCCGTCGGGCGAAAAGCTGACCGAAACGTCGGTTTCGATGTCAGGAATCGGTTCGGGCGCGCCGCCGGCGAAAGGAACGCGCGAAAGCGTAATACCGACCGAGTTTTTTGAAAAAACCGAAAAGTATGCGAATTTGCCGTCGGGCGAAACCGCCAGCCCGACGAATTCGGCATCCTGCGGCGGCAAAATCTCGGTTTGCGCGCCGGTTTCGGTCTGCCTGAGATACAAACCTTCGCCCGCGCCTTCTTTTTGCGAAAAAACGATCTGTCTGCCGTCGGGCGCGACCGCCGCGTTCGTCACTTTTCCGCCGGTCGTGAGCCGCGTAAATTTCGGCTGCCGGCTCTTAAAAATATTGTTCCCGCCGACCCACACGAAAGCGACGCCGAACAGGGAAATCAGCGAAATGGCGGCAATAGCGATCAGAATATACGGCTTTTGCGCCGGAAGCTGAAGCGGTTTTTTATGCTCGATTGACGAAAATGATTCCCGCAGCGGTTTGACTTCGGCGATGAAGCGGTAACCGCGCCGCTGAACGGTTTCGATAAATCGCGGCTGCGCGGCGTTGTCGCCGAGCGCCTTGCGAAGCATTTTAATGTTCGAAGTGAGGTTGCTTTCTTCGACAAAGCGGTCTTGCCAAATCTTCTGCATGAGCTCGTTCTTTTCGAGCAGCTTTCCGGCATTTTCGAGAAAAACTTCAAGCGTGTCGAAGACTTTCGGCGTGAGCGGAACCGGCTTCGAATCGCGCAGCAGAACTTTCTGGGAAATATCGAGACGGAAGTTCGCAAATTCGTAAAACTGAATCGTTTTCAGCGACATAAAAAGCCTTTCACAAATTTTCCATCAAAATTTCACAGATTTCTCAGGACTTTTTCAGAAGTTAAATTTTACGCTTTTTTCACAGGGACGATATGCGCATGATAACACAATTCGAAATATGCCGGAACGGTTTTGGCATTCAATGTGCGCCTCGCGCTACGCCTACGACCGTAAAATAATTATCCCGCGCCGGACGTTAATTAAAACGGCAGAGAAAGTCATGGGCAGAAAAAAGGTTACGAAAATAAAAGATCGGGTCAGATTCAGAAAAGAGGAGATTTATATTATGAAATACTTTGTTCGTTTATTTGGTTTTAGCGTTTTCGCGCTGCTTGCAGCGGTCAATTCGATTTCGGCGGCGGCGCTTGTCAGAGTCGCGGCGGGGGCGAATGCGGCGGCTATTCAAGCGGCGGTTAACCAATTTCGCACGGATTTGGAAGGCGTCAATAACGGCGTCGGCGGCTCGTTTATGAGCGGGCGGCGCGAGATAAACTGGGACGCCGTGCCGGATAGTTCTGCCGAACCGAATCCTTTACCGTTCAATTTCTTTAACGTTAACAGTCCGCGCGGCGTCGTTTTTCATTCGATCGGAAATATCGGCGGAAATCATCAATTCCGCGTCAGCGCGAGCACAGCATCCGGCACCGCCGTGAGGTTCGGCAACATCGATGCCAGCTATTCGATCATTTTTCAAACTTTCAGCGCGGAAAGACTATTTCAGGCGCGTTTCGCCAACGAAATCGAAATCCTCTTTTTTATTCCCGGCACGAACGTTCCGGCGACCGTCAGCGGATTCGGCGCGGTTTTTTGCGACGTTGACAGCAGCAATACTTTTATCGAATATTACGATCCGGCGGGCAGCAAAATTTCCGGTTCTTCGCTCAATGTCGCGAGCAACGGCTTGAGTTTTATCGGAACCTCTTTTACTGCCGGTGAAAGAGTCGCCAAAGTCATTATCCGTCTCGGCAACAGCAATTTACAGAGCGGTAGTGTCGACGGCACAAACAGCGTTGATGTCGTCGCAATGGACGATTTTATCTACGGCGAGCCGCGGGCAATGACTTTTCACCAAAACGATTTTGACGGCGACGGTTCTGCCGACCCGACGGTTTTTCGCCCGTCGGCGGGAACTTTTTTTGTACTTAATTCGGGCAGCAACACCGTTAGTTTCATCCCGTTCGGCGTGAACGGCGACATTCCCGTGTCGGGCGATTTCGACGGCGACCAACGCGCCGATGTCGCCATTTTTCGTCCGTCGGTCGGGCAATGGTGGCTTTTGAAAAGCTCGGACGGCAGCAATTTTGCGACAACCTTCGGACAAACGGGCGATAAACCGACACCGGGCGATTACGACAAAGACGGCAAAACCGACATTGCCGTCTGGCGACCGTCAAACGGCACATATTTTATCGCGCGAAGCAGCAGTAATTTCTCGACCTTCTTCACCGCTCAATGGGGACTGAACGGCGATTTGCCGGTCGGCGCGGCAATCGCTCCGTGAAACGTGAATGAAGCGATTTTTAAGATGAACCACGAATGAACACGAAAAAACACGAATTTTTGCACTTATTTCGTGAAACTTCGTGTTCATTCGTGGCTGTTTTAGTTTTTGTACAAAACTTCGGAAGTCGTTGAATATAAACCGATGTCTGACTTCCTAGCGTGATTTGCGTCTGGTTCGTGCCGTCCGCGTTCATTCGCCAAACGTGCGCCGCGCCTGTCCGGTTCGATCCGAAATAGATTGACCCGCCGTCGGGCGAAATAACCGGCGCGGAAATACGGGCGCGTTTCGAAGGAAGAAGATTTTGATGGAAATAGGGGGCGATAAGCTGACGACGATCATAATCGTTTTTTTCGGAGTGCCGGAAAGGGGAAAATGTGCAAAAATCGAGGGCGACCGGATGGTGACGGTGAAAGGCGTTTTTACAGACGGTTACGTCAATCTGACTGAAATCGTGTAAAGTAGTCGAAACAGGAAAACAAAAATATGGGAAAAATACTTTTGATTTTAGGCGTTCTCGGTGTTTTGCTCGGCGGTGTGATCGCAATAATCTCGCTGATTTTGCCGTCAATGACGCGTAACGTCAGCATGAGCGAAGCGATGATCGGCGTTATTGCCGGCGCGATTTTGCTCGTCATTTCGTTCGTTCCGGCAATTATCGGGATAATTATCCTTGTAATGAAGAAAAAGCAGGCAAATCAAGTTCGTTAAATTACTCAGGCTTTTTCGAGCCGGCGATGATTTTTTCGAGACTGCGGACGGTTCTCGCTAAATCCCCGAGACGCCGGAACGCCGCGATCGAACGCAGCCAGTCGCGATTGTCGAAGGCGGGAACGCCCGAAATTATTTTTCCGTCCTCGACATCGTGGCTCGTCGCGCTTTTGGCTGTAATTACAACGTCGTCGCCGACGCGCAAATGTCCGGCGATGCCGACCTGACCTGCCAAAATAACGCGTTTTCCGATCACGGAGCTTCCTGCTAAACCCGTCTGTGAACAGATCAAAGCGTCTTCCTCGACCGTGCAGGAATGACCGATCTGGACGAGATTATCAATTTTCGCGCCGCGTTTGATCCGCGTTTCGCCGACCGACGCGCAGTCAATCGCCGTATTCGCGCCGATTTCGACATCGTCTTCTAAAACAACGCGCCCGACCTGCGGAATTTTCAGCCAGCTTTTTTCTTCAGTTTTCGCGTAGCCGAAACCGTCCGAACCGACGGTCGTGTTGTTGTGGATGATGCAGCCCGCGCCGATCTCGCAGTTTTCACGCACGACAACGCCCGCGTGAATCACCGAACCCGCGCCGATCTTAACATTATCGTAAATGGTCGCGTTCGGAAAAATCCTCACGTTTTCGGCGATCTCGCAATTCTTACCGATCACGGCATTCGCCATTATTTCAACATTTGCGCCCAAAAGCGCGGTTTCGTGAACGACTGCCGACGGGTGAATCGAAGCGACGATCGCGGGTTCGGGATTAAAAATCCGTAAAGCGCGTGTGTAGGCGAGATAGGCGTCTTTAGCGCGCAAAATTGCGATGTCTTCGCGCTTGAGAACGACCGTTTCGTTCAGAAAAATCGCGCTTGCCCGCGTGTTTTGAATTTGCGGCGTATATTTCGGATTTGCCAGAAAAGTTATGTCGCCGGAGTCGGCGATATCGAGTCCGGCGGCGGCGGAAATTTCCAGATTCTCATCGCCTTGTTCAATGTTTGCAAAGGTTTGCGCGGCTAGTTCGTGTAATTTCATAATTCAAAATAAAGGTGTTTAAATCTTTGTTAAAACAAATTATAATCTATCTAACCCCGAGTTTTTTAACTCTTCCGAAAAAAAAATGACAACGCACGGATTTTTAATTGCATCTGCAATTAGTCCAACCCAAAAATAATCAATTATAAAACTTAAGGAGTAATTTAAGCATGAGTGAACAAGTTGTACAGCAAACAGAAAAAACTTATACCGCCGAGGACTATTTAAAGCTTAACCGGCAGGATGCGGGTAAGCAGGAATATTCGAACGGCAAGGTGGTCAACGCTTCGGGTTCAAGCCGCCGGCATAATCTGATCGGGAGCAACACGACGATTGCCATCGGCAGCCGTGTGCGCGGGCATAAATGCGAAGTTTACGTCAACGATATGCGCGTCAAACTCGCACCGCATAATTATTGTTACCCGGATGTCGTGGTCGTCAACGGCGAACCTTCGTTCGAGGGCAAGGAACTGGATATTCTCCTCAATCCGACGGTAATCGTCGAGATTATGTCGCGCGCGACGCTTAATCACGACAAGACCGAAAAGCTCGACCGTTATTTATCAATGAGCAGCGTTCGTGAGATTATGCTCGTCAAGGAAGAAGAAATGCGCGTCGAACATTATTTCAAACAGACGCAGAATCAATGGACTTACAAGATTTACAGCAATCGCGAGGACATTGTTTCGATCGAATCGGTGAACTGCAAAATTTCGCTCAGCGAGATCTATTCGCAGATTAAATTTGACTAACTTTTAACTGATTTTCGGATTGGTTTTCCCCCTTATTTTTTATATTTTCGAGGTATTTGACAACGTTTTCGCTCTCCTCGGCGTGATATTCGAAGCCAAATTCGTTGGCAAACCGGCGTGAAACTTTTTCGAATAATTTCGCCATTCGAAAAACCGCATTCCAAATATTTTCCGGCTCGGAGTCCGGATAAGTCATTAAAATATTATCAATATAATTACTGAAAACGTAATGTTTTAGGTGTTTTCCGCTTTTACCAAAGCTGACGGAAAAATCCGTTCTCGCACCTAGCTCCCATTCGAGCATTTTCATAAACATTTTTCGAACGGTCGTTTCGAGCGCATCTTTCGCGTAAAAGATGTCGCCGCGCGCCAAGCCTTTGGCGACATACGGCAAAACCCACCAAAATTCGTTACAGACATCGCGAAACTCATTTTCCGTCGGTTTTCGGATGAGATAATCGGCTTCGCTCGGCGGCGGAATCGCGCCGAAAAGATTGTCTTTATCAAGCAAAATAACGCTCAAACTATCCAAAACAAAATGCGTTTTTATCTTTTTCACGGGAAAAAGCGTTAGATCAATCCGGTTGCCGTCCTTAAAAAGCATCAGATAGGCAAAGGTGATTTTTTCGGAAGTTTCCTCATTACCGGGAAGCCGCATCAAATCGGGCATCTGCAAAATTGCGCGTTCGCCAAACACATCAATCCAACCGTGATTTTCCGTGAGAGATTCTATTTCATTGACGAAATAAACGATATCGTAATCCTGAAAATCGTCTTTCGGAGCGTTTGGATTGACGCGTGAACCGTTTAAGATTACGGCGCGAATTCGCTCGTCGCGGCGGGCGACATTCAAAATTAGTTCAAACATTTCCTGTTCGCCGCGCATATTTTATAAAAGATTGATCGGATCAATCTCGACGTTAACTATCCGCAAATCACAGAATCTTTCGGCAGCGTCGTGAAGCGCAAAATCCAGAGTTTCGCGCAGTTTCGCGCGGTTTGTCGCTTTGACCAGAATTTGCAGGCGAAACTCGTTTTTCAGACGCGCGAGCGGCGCGGGCGCGACGCCTAATATCCGGCACATATTTTCCTTATTATTTTTCACCAGACAATCCTTCAAAATCTGCGCGTTGTCGAAAGCATAATTGTAATTCGAGTGTTTAATTAAAACGGAAGCCATCGCGACGAACGGGGGATAAGCGAGACGGCGGCGAAATTCGATTTCTTCGTTGTAAAAGGCGTCGTAATCCTGTGTTTGGGCGTGTTTGAGCGCGTAATGCTCGGGATAATAAGTTTGAATCAAAACGCGTCCCTGCAAATTGCCGCGACCGGCGCGACCGGCAACCTGCGTCAAAAGCTGAAACGTGCGTTCGGCGCTGCGAAAATCGGGCAGGGCGAGTCCGGCGTCAACCGAGATCACGCCGACGAGCGTCACGTTGTGAAAATCGTGACCTTTCGCGAGCATCTGCGTGCCGACGAGCATATCGATCTCGCCGTCGCTGAATTTTTCGAGCACGTTTTCCATCTCTTTGCGTCGCGAAGTCGTGTCGCGGTCAACGCGCGCGATGCGCAGGTGCGAGAATTTGCGTTTCAGCATGTCCTCGATCTGTTCGGTGCCTTCGCCCATAAAATACAGATAATTGCTTTTGCAGTTCGGGCACGAATGCGGCGGTTTTTCGCGGTGATTGCAGTAATGACAGATCAGGCGTCCTTCGCGTTTGTGAAATGTTAAGGTGATGTCGCAGTTGCGGCAGCGCATCGTTTCGCCGCACGAACGGCAGAGAACGAATTGCGAAAAGCCGCGCCGGTTTAACAGAATTATCGATTGTTCGCCTTTCGCGTGCGTTTCTTCGATCGCTTCGACCAGATTGTGCGAAAAACTCGCGTCCTTGCCCATCTGTTTGAAAACCTGCCGCATATCGACGATTTCGGCGCGCGCCAGCGGTCGATTGCCGACGCGGTTCTGCAACCGCAGATATTCGTATTTACCGATTCGGGAATTGTAAAAAGTTTCGAGCGCGGGCGTCGCCGAACCGAGCACGACCGTTGCGCCCGCAAAATTGGCGCGCACTACGCCTACGTCGCGACCGTTATAAAACGGCTGCTCGTGCTGACGATACGATCCGTCGTGTTCTTCGTCAACGATCAGAAGCCCGATATTGCGCAGCGGCGCGAAAACCGCCGAGCGCGTGCCGATCACGATTCGCGCCTGCCCGCGACGAATCCGACGCCATTCGTCAAAACGCTCGCCGACGGAAAGATTCGAATGCAGAATCGCGACTTCATCGCCGAAAACCGCGCGCAAACGGCGCGAAAAAACCGGCGTCAGAGCGATTTCGGGAACGAGCATCAGCGCCGATTTTCCTTTGTCCAAAACCGTCTGCATCGCGCGAATGTAAACTTCGGTTTTGCCGCTGCCGGTCACGCCGTGAACGAGAAACGCGCGGTATTTTTCCGCTTCCAGCGCCGCATTGATTTCCGCCAGAATCGCTGCTTGCTGATCGCTCAAAATCAGATTGAGCAAATCTGGCAGTTCAGCTTTCGAGAGCGGATCGCGACGGACTTCCTGATCGAAAACTTCGAGTACGCAGCGTTTGGCGAGCGTGTTGATCGAAGACGCGCTGGCTTTCGCCTGTTCGATTAATTCAGTGAAACTCATCGCGCCGTCGAATTGCATCAGCGTTTCAAGAATATGCGCCTGCGCCTCGGTAAAAGGTTTCTTCGGCGGAAGATGCGCGTCGGGCGGCAGCAATCGAACGGCTTTGCGGCGTTTCGGTTTGACCTGTGTCGTCAAAGTGCGGTGAAAAACGTTTCCCCACCCGGCTTTGACGATTTCGCGCATTGCGCGCTGCGATTGCGTCGTGCCGAATTTTTTCGCCAGTTCACGACCGGAAGTTTCGCTGCTTTCAACCAATGATTTTAATATTTGCGCCTTGATGGTCGTTGATGAACTTGTTTTCAAAAGTTCATCACGCCCGCGTGCGGTAATCGAATAAATTTGTTCAACGGTCGCGTTGATTCCGGCGGGC
>JANOBZ010000011.1:0-22014 GCA_031411895.1 Acidobacteriota bacterium
CGCAAAGCCGCTAAGGTTAAGAATGATTGTAATTTTGGCTTTGATCCGCGAAATCCGCGTTGATCCGCGGCTAAAATCTGATTTTTACGTTCTTTCAAGCTCCCAGCGCTCGACGTGTTCGGCGGTCGCGCCGGGTTCGAGTCTTTGCAAAGGCGCGAGCGATTCGACTTCGACGAACGAACCGGCGGTGTAAAGTTCGACGTTCGAATTCATGTCCGGATAGACCGAATTTTCGTGAAAATCGAAATATTTGGTAAAAACTACGTCGTCCAGACGATAGCGCGCCCAGCCCTGTTTATTCAAAGCGCCGATTTTCTGCGGTTCCGTCTTTGTTTCATCAACGCGCAGACGGATAAATTCGCGGTCGAACGTCCAGCGCGAATCCGCCAGATCGGTGTATGCCCAAAGCGTCAGATTTCTCACCGGAAGCAGCGTTTCGTGGCTGTAAGCGGCAAAAGTTTCGTTCGGAATTTCGCACGTGCCGCCGCCGCGCATGATCGTCAAAGCCCACGCGCCAAGCTCGATCTCTTCACTGCCGCGATTCGTGATTCGATGATTGATCGAAACATTGCTGCCTAGGTTTTCGAGCGTGACGATCATTTCTTTCTGCGTGTTGCTGATCGCTTCGACCGGCTGGACGAGACGCAGCGAATTTTCCGCTTCGTCAAAGAAATATTCGACCGCAGCGCTGTCGGGCGCGTAGGTTTGCGGCACGGTTTCGGGCGCGATCCATAAACGGTGTCCGCCGTAAATTTGATATTCGCCGAGTTCGGTCGAAATCTTCGCGTGCGGGTGAAGCCCGAGCGCGTTTTCGCCGCCGATGAAATTGTAACCGATGATTCGCGGACCGAAACCGACGGCGACAACCAACTCGACATCGCCGTTCGAAAGCCGCAGACAATCCGCCAGATCGCCGTATTGAATCTTTTCCATTTTTTCTTCCTTCCCTTGGTTGATAAAAAATTCTGCGCGCAATTTCGAGTTTTGATTTTTAACCGCGCGCATCGTATAACTATTTTTGAGTCTGCAAAATTAAATCGCTAAAAGCAACCAGAACAGGAGCGCGCTATGAACCGAATTATCTGCGAAGCAATCGAAAAAAGACGACTTCTCCAATTCAGCTACGACGATTTGACGCGGATTGTCGAACCGCATCTTTTCGGTCGAAAAACCTCGGGCAACGACGTTCTGAGCGCATGGCTCGTCGAAGGCTATACGGAATCGGACAACGCGCCTTACTGGCGAAACTACCTGGTCGAAAATATGGATTTTATAATTATGCTCGACGAAACTTTCGAGAACACGCGCGAAGGCTACAACCCGGAAGACGCGACGATGGAAGAAATCTACTGCCGTTTGTAAAAATCGTTTATAACAACCCGCGTTCTTCGAGCAGTTTTTCGATCGCCAGCCAATCGGCGTAAGGACGCCCGTCGGCATCGGCGGGAAAAACGAGCGGGCAGCCGATCGCGGCGTCGTCAATGTACGCGAGCGCGTAGGCTTTCGGCGATTGCGACCAGGAACGCTGCTGCGGATTTTTGTTGACCGACCAGAGCTCGATTTCGCGTTCGGCAAACCACTCTACGGCTTCCTGCAAATATTCGCCCGAGCGAATCGTCCAGAGAATTAATTTGACCTGATTTTCGTTTAATTTTTTGAGAACGCGCACCGCTTCGGGAACGTCGGCGCCGATCAAAGGATATTCGTGCATCACGCAGGTTCCGTCAAAGTCCACGCAAACCAGTTTATTATTAGTCATTTCATTAAAATTAAAAGTTAAAAGTTAAAAGTTAAAAATTCAGGATTTCAAGTTTTAACTTTTAACTTTTAACTTTTCTAATGTGGTTTGTGGAGAAGATTTTTGATCGTTTCCATCAACTTGTTAAAATCCACCGGTTTCGCGACGTGAATGTCGAAACCGGCGTCTTCGACGCGTTTTTGTTCTTCGAGGCTGACATAGCCGGTCAGCGCGATCGCCGGCGTCCGATTGCCGGCGCTTTCGGAAGACATCGCGCGAATTTGCTTAATCAGATCGTAGCCGTCCATTTCGGGCATCCCGAGATCGCTGATCAAAATATGCGGCTTGAACGTCGAAAATTGATCGAGCGCTTCATTCGCGCTGCCGGCGGTGACAATCTGCGCTTTGCTGTCTTCAAGAAGAAACTGGAGCATTTCGCGCGAATCGGCGTCATCGTCAACGACGAGAATGCGGACGCCGTCAAAATCGCTCTCCGATAATTTGTTAAAGGAATTTACCGAAGAGTCCGCCGAATTGCTTTTCTGCGCCAGCAAAAGCGGAAACATCAGCGTAAAGACAGCGCCCGCGCCGTCGCCGTCGCTTTCCGCCGTGATCGTGCCGCCGTGCATTTCGATTAGATTCTTGACGATCGAAAGCCCGAGCCCGAGCCCGCCGTGTTTGCGCTTCGAGCTTCCGTCAGCCTGCCGGAAACGCTCGAAAACGAACGGCAGAAAATCCGGCGTGATGCCGTGTCCGTCGTCGCGGACGATAAGCTGCGCAAAGCCGTCTGTTTCCCGCAGAATTACCTCGATTTTTCCGCGCTGCCGCGTAAATTTAACGGCGTTTGAAAGCAGATTCCAGAGAATTTGCTGTAGACGATTGACGTCGCCCATCACGAAAGTCGTGCCGGATTCGATTGATTTGTCGAGCGTTATTTCTTTCACGCTCGCCGCCGGGCGCAGATTATTAAGCGCGGTTTCGATGCTTTCGGCTAAATTGACGGTGTGAAAATCGAGCCGTAGCTGTCCGGTGATGATGCGCGAAATATCGAGCAGATCGTCAATAATCTGCATTTGCGAGCTGACATTTCTTTGAATCGTACTGAGCGCGTGGGCAAATTTTTCTTCGCTCTGGTCGCCGGTCAGCAGAATCTGCGTCCAGCCGCTGATGGCGTTCAAAGGCGTACGAATCTCGTGCGAAACGGATGCTAGAAATTCGTCCTTCAGGCGGCTGTTCTCTTCGGCAAGCTGGCGGGCGGCGTATTCACTTGCGAGAAGGCGCTCGCGCTCTTCGATCTGAATATTTAATTCCTTCTCGCGCGCGACGCGTTCGGTTACGTCTTCGATGACCGTGATCGTGCCGATAACTTTATCGCCTTCGAAAAGCGGCGAAATGCGCGCGCTCTGCTGCATTTGCGCAAACGCGGTCGTGCCCGCGCTCGGCGTCATCGGCAAAAGATATTTATGAAGCCGGTGCGACAGAATTCTGCTCTGACCGCCGAGCGCGTCCCTGTAATAACGGTCGAAACCGCGCGTCCTGAGTTCGGGAAACACTTCGATCAGGTTGCTGCCGATCAATTCTTTTTCGCTTTTCTCGCTTTGTCTTTCAAACCATTTATTGCACGAACGGACACTCAGATTTTCGTCCGTGACAAGCAAACCCTGCGCGGCAAACTCCGACATCCAGCCGAGCATCGCCGTATCGAGTGATGAATTTTTATCGCTTATACTCACTGTTATTTTAAGAAAATCTAAACGCTCAAATCTGACTTTGCGGGGTTCTGACTCGTATCTATCCCTTCTTCGTGCCGCGCTTCCCAGCGTTCGATCTCCTCGATCAGACGTTTCAGCGAAACCACGCTCAAAACCATCACCAGATAGCCGGTCACGGCGCTTTCACGAATCCGGAACGAGGTGTAAACGATGATCGCGTAGCGAAGCCCGTCGCGCTCTTTTTTGACAAAATTAATCAGCTCTTCGAGCGATTCGAGATGCAGATTGGGAACAAAAAAATTAACCCTCACCTGAAGAACGTTGCCGAACATTCCGAGACACGCATTGAGCAGGATATTGCCGACCTCGGTTAAAACTTCGCGCGCCGATTCGTCCAATTGCGGCTGGCTCACATTGTTGTCGGTCAACAGATCGGTCAAGCGGACGGCGCCCTCGTAATTGAGAATCAAAAAAGCGTCGCCGGCGATCGCGCCGTCGAACGGCTGATGGATCGAAGCCACCTCGCCCGGTAAAAAACGCGAAAGCTGTGCGGCGACATCTTCGATCGGATAAATCTCGACCTGCGGAACATCGAGCAAAACCCTTTGCCCGGTGATTTCCGAGAGCGAAGATGCGGTTCTCGAAAAAGCGATGTTGATGAATTCGCCGAGCGCGTCGGTCTGTTGTTCGGTTAAAATCATCTCGTTTTCACCTCGCTGATTACTGATTCCAAAGCCTGAAGCACTTTTTCCGGCGACAAAGGCTTATTGATAAAAGCATTCGCGCCCGCTGATTCGACCATTTCTCTGGTCGAATCCTGAATGTCGGCGCTCGCGATAATGACGAGCGCCGCCGGGTCGAGCTCGCGCAGTTTTTCCAGAACATCGAGTCCGTACATATCTTTCATCGTCAAATCGAGAAAAACCAGATCGGGTTTTTCGAGAAAATACTGTTCGATTCCAGCCGCGCCTTCGTCGGCTTCGACAACATCGTGACCGGCGCTTTCAACGATGCGCCGCATCATTCGGCGGGACATCGAAGAATCGTCAACAATTAAAATTTTCATTTTTACGCGATCTCCAGTAAGGCTTTCCCCAAATGGTCAAGCCGGATGATTTTATCACTTAAACCCGCTTCGACAATAGCGCCGGGCATACCGTAAACAACGCAGGTTTCCTCGGATTCGGCAAAAACGGTTCCGCTGCGCGCCTTGATCCACGCCGCGCCGGTTCGTCCGTCCGCGCCCATGCCGGTCATCACAACGCCGAGCGTACGGCTGCCGAAAACTTCCGCCGCCGATTGAAACAGCACGTCAACCGCCGGACGATGCTGCGTGTCGAGCGGCTGAAGGCTCAGGTGCGCCATTATTTTTTCATCGTTGCGGCGCTTGAGCGTGAGGTGTTTTCCAGCCGGCGCGAGCAGCGCGCGACCGGCAAGAAATTCGTCGCCCTGTTTTGCTTCACGCACTTCGAGCGCTGAAATCTCGTTCAGTTTTTCGGCGTACATTGACGTGTAGCCGACCGGCATATGAAGAACGATCGCGATCGGAACCGGAAAATTCGCGGGCAGCTGCGGAATTAAAAAGCGCAGCGCCTGCGGACCGCCCGTCGAAATTCCGATCACGACCGCGTCAAAACGATTTTTGTACGGTTCGTTTGAAACGCTGACCTTTTCGGCGCGCTGTTCAAACTCGGGAATCAAATGCAGATGTTCGAGCCGCACTTCTGCCGCCATCTTGATTTTTTCGATCAATTCGGATCGCACTTCGAAAATCTTTTCGGTCGCGAGCGCCGTCGGTTTCTGGACGAAATCAACCGCGCCCGCATCGAGCGCCGCGAGAGTTTCGGCGCTGTTTTCGTCCTGCGAACTCATCATCACGATCGGCAAAGCGCGCCGCCGCATCTGTTCGCGAACAAAACCGATGCCGTCGAGTTCCGGCATCATCAAGTCGGAAGTAACTACGTCGGGACGTAAGGATTCGACCAGTTCGAGCGCTTCCCGACCGTCGCGCGCCGCGCCGACAACTTCGAGATGAGGACTGGTGGAAAGCATTTCGCGCACGACTTTTCGCACATACGCGGAATCGTCTACAATCAAAACGCGGATTATTTTATTCAAACCGATTTCCCCCTTGCCTGATTATCTTAATTCTAAAATATACAAAATAGATTCCGTTAATGGTAATTTATTTTCGCTTGACATAAACAAATGCCCTGCCGATTTCTTCGAGCTCGAAATCATCCGTTACCTTGAGCAGCGATTCCGCCGCGCCGACGAACAGAAACGCCGGAACAAACATTTTTTCCGCAAACAGATCAACGACGCGGCGCACTCCGACGGGCGAAAAATAAATAAAAACATTCCGGCAAAAAATGATCGAAACGCTCGCCAGCAGCGCCGTTTCGCCCGGTTCGAGCAGATTTGCCTGCGACCATTTGATCTTCTCGCGCAAAAAGGGCGCAATCAGCCATTCCTTGCCCGCAGGCGTGAAATACTTTTGTTTCAAATGTGCGGGCAGAGCGCGAAAAGAGCGTTCGCGATAGCTGCCTTTTCGCGCGCGTTCGAGTGCCGCGTCGCTCGCGTCGCTCGCATAAATTTCGATATTGGCGCGTTCGAACCAGCCGTTTTCGTTGAGCCGCATCGCGATCGTCAAAGGCTCTTCGCCGGTCGCGCAAGCTGCGCTCCAGATACGCACCGGCGCGTTCGGGTTTTGCTCGACCAGATACGGGATGACATCTTCGACAAGCTCGTGAATCTGGTCCATCTCGCGCCAGAAATATGTTTCGTTAACGGTCAGCGCATTGACGACGCTGCGCCATTCTTCAGCCGAATCGGCGTCGTATTTGAGCAGATAATAATAATCGAGAAACGAATCAAAGCCGCGTTCGGCGATGAGCGGCAAGAGTTTATCGCCGAGCAGCCTGATCTTTGAATCGTCGTAAAACAATCCGACGCGTTCGTGAATCAAATCGCGCAAAAGCGTTTCCGCGCCGCGCCGCACGCCCGAATTATCTTTTTCAACCCCCATGTTCTTAATTGTCCAGTTCACCGAGCACTTCGCGGGCGGCGGCGCGAACTTGTTCCGCCGCGTCGCTCTCCGCCATTTCAGTCAATTTTTCACGGCTCGCCGAATCGCGCAACGCGCCGAGCGCGCGCGCCGCAAAGTATCGCGTCCAGGAATCCGCATCGCCGAGTGCCGCGCGCAAAGCGGCGACCGATTCGTCGCTTTTAATTTTTGCGAGCGCTTTTGCCGCCGTTTCCCTGATGCGCGGCGAACCTTCTTTCAAAGATTGAATAAGCGTCGAAACCGAGCGCTCGTCCATGATATTCGGCAGCTGTTCGATCGCCGCGCGGCGAATGCGCTCATCCGCGTCGTCACAGCAGGCGAAAATATCGTCTTCGCAATTTTTCGCGCCGAAATGACCGATGATCTGGATCGCCTTTTCGCGAATCGCCGTTTCCGTATCGGTGAGCAAACCGCATAAACGCTCGACGGTTTCCGCGTGCGCGAGCGATTTTAAGGCTTCGACCGCCGCTGAACGACCGAGCGCGTCATCGCCTTGCAAAAGCTCGACGAGCGGCTCGAAAGCGCGTGGGTCGCCGATCTGTCCGAGCGCGAGCGCCTTTGTCGGACGCGTTTCGGAATCTTCATCGTCGAGCCCTCGAATCAATAGTTCGACGGCTGACGAGCCGTGGCGAACGAGCGCGCGCATCGCTTCGAGATGAAATGTTTCATCTTCCAGAAGTTCCGCCAGCATTTCGGCGATTCTTTTATCGTCGAACCAGCCGCCGAGCCGGATCAGCGCAATCAGAGCGGCTTCGTTCGCGCCTTCGAACGCGGCGAGCAGATTCGATTTCCCGCTTTCGCTGATTTCACCGCGCGCGCATTCGACGATGCGCGCGCTTTTCGCCGGATCCGCTTCGAAACGATCAAACAATACGTCGAGCGCGCGCGCAGCCGGCGCGGCGGCGGGCGGCGCGGCGTTCAATAAATTTATCAGCGGCGGAACGGTTTCCTCATCGCCGACCGCGCCGAGCGTTTCGATCACGGCATCGCGCAAAAAATCATTATCGCCCAAAAGCGGCAGAATTCGTCCGGCAGTCGCTTCGTCGGCGATTTCCCGCAGCGCATCGAGCGCCGCAAAAGATAAGAAGAAATCGCGCGCTTCGGCGATCGCGAGCAGCGGCTCGACGGCTTCGGCGGATCGCAGTTTGCCGAGCGCCTCGACGGCGTGATAACGCACGTTGACGTTTTCGTCGCCGAGCGCTTCGAGCAAAGCGGGAATCGCCTGCGCGTCTTTTTGCTCGCCGAGCGTCAATGCCGCCTGCATCCGCAGATCGGCGTCGTCGCCCTTGAGAAATTCGATCAGCGTTTCGGTCGTTTTCACGGATGTCGCCTGCAAAACCTGCAATGCGCTGTTGAGAACGCTGAAATCGAAATGCTTTTCCTGCATCGCGCGCAGCAGCGCGGCGATCGCATCGGGCGCGGCGCGGCGCGAAAGGCTTTCGACCAGCTTGCGGCGAACGCGCCAGTTTTTATCGCCGAGCGCGTCAATGATCGGCGCGGCGTTTTCTTCACCGAGATTTTCCGGTTCGTGCGACAGCGCCTTCGCCGTCTGCAAACGCACCGCATCGTCGGCGTTTTCGAGTTCTCCGGCGAGTTCGATTTCCTGCTCCATTCGCGCCGTCACGTCTTCGATCGTCACGATCAGACCGATAATCGCTTCGTTTTTCCGAAGCGGCGCGATCGTCACGCGCTGGCGCATTTCGGCAAAATGCGCGGCGGCGGAAGGCGGCTGACAGGCGATTAAATAACGGTGAAACGCGGGCGCGAGAACTTCGACCGTGCCTTCGGCTAAAACCCGCTGAAACCGCCGCAGAAGTCCGCGCCGTTCGAGATCGGGAACCGTTTCGACAATCGATCTGCCGCGCGCCTCACGAGCGGAAATGCCGGTCATTTGTTCGAGCGCGGCGTCCCAGACCTGCACGATAAAATTCTCGTCAGTCGTAAAAACTCCGATTAAATTTTGATTTTCGGCGTCAAAATCCATTTCATCTATTTGCTTTGCGTTGAGCCGTTGTCTTCGCCCGCGCCGTTCGCGGCGTTTGTTTTTTTGCTCCGGCGCGCTTTTCCGCCGTTTCCCGGCGCGGCGGCTTCCGGTGCATTTTCGCCGAGGGTTTTGTCCTCGAACCCGTTCGTGATCGAGACAAGTTCCTGCGCCTGTTCAATCAAGCCGGTCGTTTCGTGTAAGGTGGCGTAAACGTCCTGAGAGTTGCGTTCGGTGATTTTTCGAACTTCCGAAAGCACCTCCAAAATGTTGTCGGCACCGGTCGAATGTTCGAGATTGGCGCGGGTGATGAGCTTGATCTGCTTGGCGATGTCGCTCGATGTCGAGGTCATTTCGCGCATCGCGCGCGTTTGTTCGTTGAGCGCTTTCGTCAATTGCTCGGACTGCTGGCGCATACTGACGGCGGAGGTCGTGATCTGCCGCGAGGCGGTCGATTGTTCGCCCATCGCGCGTGTAACGACGGCGATCATCGTCGTCAGCCGCATCGCTTCCTGCGAAACCTGATCGCTGGCGGTTGATTGTTCGGTAACGGCGCGTGTCGTAGTCGCCGCGCCGCGCCGCATCTGTTCGACCGCCTGCACGATTTGATTGGCGGCAACCGCCTGTTCGGCGGCGGCGCGGCGAACTTCTCCGGCAACGTTGGTCGTGCTTTGCGCCGCCTTGATGATTTCTCTCGCGGCGCGCGCCTGTTCGTTCATCGCCTGCACGACTTCCTTGGTCGTCTTTTGCATCTGCGTCGCCGACTGCACGATCAGCTGCACGGTTTTCGCCTGTTCGCCGGTTGCCGCCGCAACTTCCTTCGACAATTTCGCCGTTGATTCGACCGAGCTGACAACTGCCTGTCCGGCGACGATCTGTTCTTCGGTCGCCCGCGAAATCTGCCCGACGATTCCGGTCGCTTCGCGAACGCCGGTCAGAATTTTTTCCAAACCCTTTAATCCTTCTTCCGCCAGACGATTGCCTTCGTCGGCAACCTTGACGCCTTCGTTCGACGCATTGACGGCGTCCAAAACCGAATCCTGAAGGGCGCGAATGATCTGGGCGATGTCGGCGGTCGCTTTCGCCGAGCGCTCCGCCAGATTGCGGATTTCTTCGGCAACGACGGCAAACCCGCGCCCCGCGTCGCCGGCGCGCGCCGCTTCGATCGAAGCGTTGAGCGAAAGCATGTTCGTTCGTTCGGCAATAATATTGATCGTATCGATGATGCTCCCGATCTCGTTCGAGCGCTTGCCCATTTCCTTGATAACGTTTGCCGATTGCTGCATCGAGTCGCGAACGTGCGTCATTCCCTGAATGGACTTTTGCGCGATCGCGCCGCCTTCTTCCGTCTCGCGCGCGAGCCGCGTCGTGATGCCGTTGGCGTCTTTCGACATCTCCGCGACCGAACGAATCGAGCGGTCCATCAGATTGGCGCTGGTTGCCGCGTTGGATGCGCTTTCGGTAATCCGCTCGGAATTTTGCGCCACGCTCTGAACGGAACGCGCCATTTCTTCGATCGCCGTGGCTACTTCTTCGACCATCGAAGCGAGATTCTCGCTCATCGCCGTGACCTGTTCGATCGACGCCGCCATTTCGTTGATCGCGGCTGAAGTTTCTTCCGCCGCGACGCTTAAATCGTCGGCATTACTGGATAAGCCGCCGGTCGAGCGCGACATTTCTTCGATCGTTGCCACCGTTTCGTTGATCGAAGACGTGAGCTGTTCGGTGTCTTCGCTGACGCTTCGGATGGACGCCGCGATCTCGTTCATCGCGCTCGTCGTTTGTTCAGCCGAAGTCGCCATTTCCTGCGCCGAACCGGTGACGTTTTGAATCGAAGCCGCCATTTCTTCGAGCGCGGTCGAAGTTTCGGCGATCGAAGTAGCCAAACTCGTCGTGTTTACCGCAACCTGCTCGATCGAAGCGGCAGTCTCGTTGATGGACGAAACCATCTGCTCGGTCGAATTGGCGACCGCTGTTGCCTGCGTCGCCGTTTCCTTGAGCGAAGCCGCCATTTCGTTGGCGCTGCTGACGGCGCTGTCGAGCGAGCTGATCTGCTCGCCTGCGCCTTTCGAAACATCGTCGGCGATATGCTTGATTTTATTGGCGCGCCCCGTAATATCGGTCGCCTGCCGGCGGATGCGGTCAATGTCGTCCATTGAATTTTCTGCTTTCTTATTTGTTGATCTAATCGCCATAATTTTTTAAACTTCCGTTTCGGTTTTGATCTCATCCGCCGTTTTTACCACTTCGGCTAAATTTAACAGTAAAATCAAGCGGTCGCCGTCTGCGGCAATCGCTTCGAGATATTTGCCGGTCGTTCCGCTCAAAGCCTCCGACGGCGGATTTATCGCCTCTGCCGGAATGCGTCTGAATTCGCGCGCGGCGTCCGCGATCAAGGCAATGTTCCGACCCGCGACCCGCACGACGACGAGCCGCGAACGGACATCGTGTTCGATCTTCGGAAAACCGAACCGCGCCCGCAAACTAATCGCCGGAATCACCTGCCCGCGCGAAAAGACGACGCCTTCGACCGTTTCCGGCGCATTCGGAACGGGCGTGATATGTTCGATCATTTCAATCTGCGCCACGTCGCCGCTCGGCACGCCGTAAGTCGTTCCGGCAATCTCGAATAAGACATAAGTGTCGGCTGCTGACTGTTCGTTTTTCATATTTTCTGCTTTAAGCGCCGCCTGATCACCGGAACGTCCAGAATCAGCACGACGCGCCCGTCGCCGAGTTCGGTCGCGCCGCTGATGCCCGGAACCTGCGCGAGCGGATCGCTGATCGCGCGGATCACGATCTCGCTTTGCCCGATCACGCGGTCAACCGCGATGCCGACCGCCTGCGCGCCTTCGCCGACGACAAAAGCGTGAAACGCGCCGCCGTTTTTTTCTTCGAGCGCAAAGAGTTTTGCCAAACGGATGATCGGCAAAGGCAGCCCGCGATATTCGATGATCTCGTTATTTTCAAACTGCCGAAGCGCATTTGGCTCGATCTCGATAACCTCGCGGACGTTCGACTGCGGAACCGCGAAACGCTCGCGACCGGCGGCGACGATGAGCGCGTCGGCAATCGCCAGCGTGAGCGGTAATTGTATCCGAAAACTCGTTCCTTTTCCCGCTTCGGTTTCGAGTTTAACATCACCGCCGAGCTCGCCGACGGTCCGGCAGACGATGTCCATCCCGACGCCGCGCCCGCTCGTTTTATCGGCTTCTTCACGCGTCGAAAATCCCGGCAGACAAAGCACTTCCATGAGCATCGCCTCGTCGAATTTTTCGCCGCCGTCGAGCAGTCCGCGCTCGCCGGCGCGGCGCTTGACTTCTTCGCGGTCAATGCCGCCGCCGTCGTCCGTAATCTCGATCTCGACCGTTTCGCCGACCGTCGCCGCGTGGAGGCGGATTTTTCCTTCCGGCGGTTTGCCTTTCTTTTGCCGCGCTTCAGCCGTTTCGATGCCGTGCGAAACCGCGTTTCTGACGAGATGGAGCAGCGGGTCGAGCATTCTTTCGACGAGCAGTTTGTCAATTTCGGTATTCTCGCCCGTGATTTCAAGCTCGACGCGTTTGCCGGTTTCGCGCGCCAGATCGCGGACGGCGAATTTCATGCGCTCGAAAATCTCGCCGATCGGAATCATCCGCACGCGCATCACGCCGTCGCGCAAATTTCGCAGATGACGTTCGATCGCCTGATTGATTTCCTGCAAACTTCGCCATTCGCCGCTCGGCAGCTTGTTTTCGATCTGCTTGATCCGTTCGGCAAGTTTGGCGCGGCTGATGACGAGTTCGCCGACCATCAGCATCAGTTCGTCGAGCCGCGCCAGATCAACGCGAACGATATTCGACTGCCCGAAAAGCCCCGATTTTTGCGATTCCGTCACGGGCGACTCGTGAACGGTTTCGACTTTCGCGGGCGCGGTTTCGATTTTTTCGAACGTTATCCCGTCTGTCCGCCAAGCCTCAAAAACGCTTTCTTCCGAGGCAGTTTCGACGATAAATTCGAAGGCGATCCTGCCGCCTTCCTTAACGGCGGGCGTCGCTTTTTGAATCGAGCCGATCGCCTGCAAACGCTCGCGAACGCTGTTGACGTTTATATTTCGCGCGGCTAATTCGGCGGCGGAAATAAATGTAAAAAGATACTTCGCGCTTTCAGCCGGAGATTCTTGCGGCGGCGCGTCGGCTTCGTTCGAAATCGCGCCGGCGTTCGTTTTGCCTTCGTTCGATTGGTCGCCGTCAGCCACGGATTCGAGCAGTTTTATTTCATTTTCGATCGGCGGAAGCTCGTTTCCGGCACGGCGCGCGGCGACGATTTCTTCGATTTTTCTGGTGCTTTCGATCAAGGCGCTGACGCCTTCTTCGTTGAGCGCGGATTGCCCGTCGCGCAAATCGCGCAGGTAACTTTCCATGTAATGCGCGAGCGTTTCCGCCGCGCCGACGTTCGCCATCGCCGAAATGCCTTTGAGCGTGTGGAAACTGCGAAAAAGCTCGTTCAAAACATTTTTCTCGATTGTCCGACCGGCAACGAGCGAATCTTCGAGCGCAAGCAGATTGCGCCGCACGCTGAGCAGATGTTCGTCCGATTCGGCGTAGTAATCGTCGAGAAACTGCTCAAAAAATTGCGCGTTGAATTCACTTTCCGGCATTTTGTTTTTGATTTAGCTCGTCGCCAGCAATTTGTTTGCCTCGGCGACCAATTCCTGCGGCGTAAAGGGTTTCGTCAGATAAACGTTAGCGCCCGCCGCGAACACCTGCGTGCGGCTTTCTTCATCGCCGCGCGTCGTCAGAACGCAAATCGGAATTCCGCTGTAAGCCTGATGACGGCGAACGAACTCGATCACCTCAAGCCCGTGAATGTCAGGCATATTCAAATCTAAAAACAGAAGGCTCACGGGCGCGAACCCGAGGCGTTCGATCGCTTCGAGCCCGTTATTCGCCTCGTCGAATTCGACATCGCGCAAGCCGCGCAGGGACGCGATCACCATCCGCCTGATCGTCGGCGAATCATCTACCACCAGAATCCTTTTCATGAGTTTGATAATCTATACAAAATTGTATATTGGAGTTAACTTTAACCCATTCAAGAACCATAAAACAATCCATCGGCGGCTAAACGAAAGACAAAATTCGGAATAAGTGTATCGGAATAAGTGGTAAGTGATTAGTGATTAGTGACAAACAATCTTTCACCTTTTACTTTTCACTTTTCACTTATTCCGAACTTTGTCTCTCGTTTATTTAAAGTCTGCTCGAATTTAAACAAATAAAAGGCGGACTAATTGATTAGCCCGCCTTTTTCCCAAGTAAACGACATTTATTGCCGGTTACGGCTTCTGGTAGTTCGGAAACGGTCCTTTGCCGGGTTTGCGAACCGGGTTCCGACGGATTTCGGCAAGCGTCACCTCGACCGCGCGTTCGAGCTGCATATCGCGTCCGGCGCGCCACATTTTCGGGTCGAGATCAACTTCGACATCCGGCGCGACGCCCTTGTTTTCGACATCGAGTTCGCCCTGCGCGTTGCGAAAAGCGACGCGCGGCGCGGAAACCTGTCCGCCGTCCATCAAAGTCGGGTAATTGTAAACTCCGACGAGCCCGCCCCAGGTGCGTTTGCCGACGAGTGATCCGAGCTTGCTTTGACGAAAAAGAAACGGCAGAAGATCGCCGCCCGAGCTCGAATATTCGTTGATAATCATCGTCTTCGGACCATAAATTGCGGCGACCGGCGTCGTAAAATCGTCGCCCTCGCGCGTTGACCAGTAATTCATCAGCGGGCGATTCATATACGAGATCATATAATCCGCCGCCGAGCCGCCGCCGTTAAATCGCTCGTCGATCACCGCGCCTTCGCGGTCGATCTGCGCAAAGTAATAGCGGTTGAAATTCGTGTAGCCCGCGCCGCCCGTGTTCGGCAGGTAAACATAGGCGAGCTTGCCGCCCGAAAGCTCGGAAACCTTGCGGCGATTGCCTTCGATCCACGCGAGATTTCTTAAACCGCCTTCGTTCGCGACCGGCACGACCGTGACCTGGCGCGCGTCTTTGCCGTCCGCATTGGCGCTCACTTTTATGATGATCTGTTTTCCGGCGGTTTGCTGGAAGAACGAGTAAATATTGTCGCCCGCGCGAACTTCGCGTCCGTTAACGGCGATCAGGTATTCGCCTTCCTTAACATTGACGCCCGGCTGCGTGAGCGGCGCGAAAAGTCCCGGATTCCAGTTTTCGCCGTCGTAAATTTTAGCGAAACGATAGCGCCCGTTCTCGACGCGGTAATCAGCGCCGAGAAGTCCGCCCGTGTAGCGGACGGGCTGCGGAACGTCGCCGCCGCCCGAATTATGATGTCCGACGGTCATATTGCCGAGCATTTCCTGAAAAAGATAATTCAGATCGGCGCGGCTCGCGAGTCCGTCGAGAAACGGGCGATATTTCGCTTCCGCCGCTTTCAAATCCAGACCGTGAAACGCTGGATCGTAGAAAAAGTCGCGCTGAACGCGCCACGCTTCGGCAAACATCTGTTTCCATTCGGCGCGCGGGTCAACGTAAACTTCCATATCGCCGACGTTCAAAACGCCTTCGCCGGGACGCATCGGCAGAATCGTCGAAGCGATCGTAAAGCGTCCGGGAAACTGTCCGAAGAGCATTTTTTCGCCGTTTGCCGAAACGTCGAACTGCGTCACGCCGTCGAGAATCTTCTCGGCGCGGCGTTTGTCCAGATCGAAGCGATGAATCGCCGCGCCGATCTGCGGAGCCATTCCAGTGCCGACTGCCGGAACATTTTCGACCAAAAAGAATGTTCCCGCTCTGCCCGTGACGATTCCCTGATAATCACGCGCCGGCAAAGGCAGCGCGACGATGCGCTGCCCGATTTTATCGAGATCGATCTGGACGACGACCGGCTCGGGTTTCGCGCCGGGTCGCGGCGGCGGCGGGCGCTGTTCGTCCTGCGGTTTTTCTTCGTCCGATTCCGGCGCGAGCGGCGACGGATCGGTGTTTTTCAAGACGACCGCATAAACCGAGCTCGAAGTTTGAAACGGAAAACTCGACATATCGAGCCAGCCGTTCGTCATCCCGTTGTTCGTGCTCGCCGTAAAATAAATATATTTTCCGCCCTTATCGAAAGCGGCGTAGCGCGCGTCGCTCATCCCGTCGGTGACCTGGGTCGTTTTGCCGGTTTCGAGCGAAAAAACGTGCACCGCGCAGAGGCGATTTTTGAGCTGTTTGGTGTAAACGATCCAACGACTATCGGGCGACCAGTTCGGATCGAGGACGGGAAACGGATTTTCAAAAGTATTCGTGTCAACCTTGACCGCATTTCCCTTTTCGATGTCGATGTACCAGATATTGAGGCGCTTGTCGGTAAACAAAATCTTTTTGCTGTCGGGCGAGAACTTCGGCGCATAAAAATACGACGAAGGATTTCCCAGAGAGATTTTTTTAACGTCGCCGATGCCGGTCTGATCGCGCAGGTGAAGCGCGTATTCGCCGGATTCGTCCGAGAAATATGCAACCCATTTTCCGTCGGGCGACCATGCCGGATCGCGTTCCATCACGCCGGGAGTGTTCGTTAAGTTTCGGGCGTTGCCCTTTTCCGCCGGAACGCTCAGAATTTCGCCGCGCGCTTCGAAAACGGCACGCGCCCCGGTCGCCGAAATCGCGACCGCCTGGACGCGCTGCGCGACGCGCTCATAACGCGGGCGAACCTGCGGCAGATCGCCGTTCAAAGTGATATTGACGCGGTTCGCTTTGCCCGAGGCGGGATCGAAAATATTGATCGAGCCGAATTGTTCATAAACGATGCCGTCCGGTCCGGCAGACGCGTTTTTCAAATCGAGCCCGTCGTTACTGACCGCCTGAACGACCTTTTTCGTTTTCGTGTCGAACGAATAAAGCGTCACGTTTTTTCCGCTGCGGTCGGAGAGAAAATAGATTTTATCGCCCATCCAGAGCGGCGTGTAATCGTTCGAATTCTGGCGCGGAATTTCTTCGACAGATGAGTCGGCTAAGTTTCCGATCCAGATTTTCGTCGTTCGCCCGCCGCGATATTTTTTCCACTGCTGGAAAGCGGGCGCAAGCGGCATATAGGCGATGCGCGAGCCGTCAGGAGAAAACGACGCGCCGCCGCCCGCCATCGGAAACGGGAGTTCGACGGGAAGTCCGCCGCCCGCAACCGGCATCGTGTACATTTTCGGCGCCGGCATTCCCGAAGCGCGTCCCGAAAGAAAAACCACGGATTTACCGTCCGGCGTCCAGCCGATGACCTGATCGCCGCCCGCATGATAAGTGACGCGCTGCGGTTCGCCGCCGGTCGCCGGAATCACGTAAACGTCAACGTTTCCGTCGTATTCGCCGGTAAACGCAAGCCAGTTTCCGTCGGGTGAAAAAACCGGATTCGTTTCCGTGCCCGTGCCGCTCGTCAAACGCTCGGCAGCGCCGCCCGCGCGCGAAACCCGCCATAGATCACCGGCGAAAACAAACACGATGTCCGTGCGGTTCATCGTCGGCTGGCGAAAGAGCATCGGTGCGCCGCCCTGCGCGAATACGGCGATCGAGGCGGTAATTAAAATTATAAAGCCCAAGATTATTCTGTTCATTGATTTCTCCTGTTTCAATTTGGTCTTCGGTCTTTGGTCTTTGGTTTTCGGTTTTTGCAAAAACCAAAGACCCAAAACCCAAAACCAGTTCAAAATCCTTACGGTTTTCCCAATCCCGTTCCCTGCTGATAATTCGGATACGCCGGACGTTTATAATCCTTCGGCGGATTTTTTTCCAATTCGGCAAGCAGATACTCGACGGCGCGCTCCAACTGCGGATCGCGTCCCGCGCGCCACTGCGCCGGATCGTATTCGACCTCGATGTCGGGCGCGACGCCGACGTTTTCGACTTCCCATTCGCCGTTCAGACCGTAAACCGCGCCGTTCGGCGCGCGAATCTGCCCGCCGTCCATGAGCGTCGGAATGCCCGATGCGCGGACAAGCCCGCCCCAAGTGCGTTTGCCGATCAGCGGTCCGACGTTAAGTTTTTTGAAGAACCACGGCATCGCGTCGCCGCCCGAACCCGCCAATTCGTTAATCAGCATTACTTTCGGTCCGTAGATCGCGCCCGCCGGAACGTTCCAGTCCTTGCCGTCGCGAAAAGCGATTTTCGCTAATTGCTGGCGGTTGAGATATTCGACGACGTAATCCGCCAAAAGCCCGCCGCCGTTAAAGCGTTCGTCGATCACCGCGCCGTACTTATTGGTCTGCGCGAAGAAATAGCGGTTAAAACTCGTGTAGCCGGGTCCGCCCGTGTTCGGAATGTAAATATAGGCGAGCCGCCCGCCGCTTAATTGGTCAACCTTGCGGCGATTGTCTTCGATCCACGCGAGATTTCGCAAGCCGTTTTCACTCGGCACGGGAACGACCGTGATCTGACGCGCATCTTTGCCGTCCGGACTTGTACCGACTTTAATCACGATTTGGCGGTTGGCGGTGCTTTCGAAGAAACGGTAAATATTATCCGTCGAACGGACTTCGCGCCCGTTGACCGAGATTAAATATTCGCCCGCTTTGACGTTGACTCCGGGCGCGGTTAAGGGTGCGCGTAATTGCGGATTCCAGTTTTCGCCGTTATAAACGCGGGCAAAACGATAGCGCCCGTTTTCGATTCTATAATCCGCGCCCAAAAGTCCGCCCGCCACGAACGCAGCGCGCTGCTGGTCGCCGCCGCCGATAAACATATGACCGACGCCGATCTGATTGAGCATTTCGCGGAACAGATAATTTAAGTCGTCGCGGTGCGCAATTGCGTCGACATACGGCGCGTAAAGCTTTTTGGCTTTTTCGATGTCGAGCCCGTGCGTGCCTGGATCGTAGAAAAAGTCGCGCTCGCCGCGCCAGATTTCGTTGAACATCTGCCGCCATTCGGCGCGCGGGTCAACGTAAACGTCCATCTCCGAAGTTTTGACGATGCCTTCGCCCGGACGCGTCGGAATGGTCGTCGAGATCAAGTTCCACATCGGACCCTGCAGGAAAAGCATTTTTTCGCCGTTCGCCGAAACGCGGAAAACATTGAGTCCGGGACGAACTTCCTCGAATTTGCGTTTTTCGAGATCGAATTTATGTAATGTTAAGCCGAACGGTCCGGCGCTCGCTGCCTGCGGAATTTCCGTGACGTAAAGCGTTCCGGCTTTTCCGGCGTAAAGACCGTTAAAATTGCGCGCCGGAATCTGCGAGACGGAAATCACGCGCTGGTCGATGCCTTCGAGATCGATCCGCGTCGGTTCGGCGGGCTTTTGCGGCGCGGGCGTCGGCGTGGCGGTCGGCATCGGCGTCGCTGCCGGAGTTTCGCCCGGAGTCGGCGCGGGCGTCGCGGTCGGCACGGGCGGCGTCGGTGTCGGAATCGTGACCGGCACATTGTCTTTACTTTCGGGCGCGATCTTTTCTTCGTCCGATTCGGGCGCGAGCGGCGACGGAATATCGTTGCGCAAAACGATCGCGTAAACCGAGCGCGACGTTTGATGCGCGATGCCCGAAAGATCGGCGAAACTGATCGTCGGACCGACGTTCGTGCTCGCCGTGAAATATAAATATTTGCCCGATTTATCAAAGGTCACGTGGCGCGCATCGCCAAGTCCGTCGGTGATCTGAAACGCCTGATTTTTATCGACCGAATAGAGATAAACGGCGCGCAGGCGATTATCCAGCTGTTTGGCGTAAGCGATCCACTTGCCGTCGGGCGACCACGAAGCCTCCATCACGTCGCCGAAATCGCCGAACGTGTTTTTATCAATTCGCACGTTCGTGCCCTTTTCGATATCGACGTGCCAGAGGCTGACATCGTGGCGGTTGTAAGCGATCTTTTTGCTGTCGGGCGACCAAACGGGCGTCGCATAAAATCCGGGCGAGCCGTCGCCGAGCGTGATTTTTTTGACTTCGCCGATCCCGGTTTGGTCGCGCAGGTGAAGCGCGTATTCGCCGGATTCATCGGAAAAATAAGCGATCCATTTGCCGTCGGGCGACCACGCCGGGTCGCGTTCCATGACGTTCGTCGTGTTCGTTAAATTGCGCGTGTCGCCTTTATCGGCGGGCGCGGTGATAATTTCGCCGCGCGCTTCGAAAACGGCGCGGACGCCGGTCGGCGAAACCGCGGCGTTCGAGATTCGACCGCCGACTTTTTCATAGCGCGGACGAACGCCGGGAAAATCTCCGGCGACGCGAATGTTGACTTTTTTCGCGGCTTTAGAGCCCGCTTCGAGCGTGTAGATCGTGCCGAACTGCTCGTAAACGATCGTGTTCGCGCCCGCCGAAGCGTATTTGATATCGAGCCCGCGATTTTCGATCGTCTGTTCGACCTGTTTCGATTTCGTATCGAACATGAAAAGCGAAACCGTGCCGCCGCTGCGGTCTGAAAGAAAATAAATCTTGTCGCCGATCCACATCGGGCATTTATCGTTCGAATTGTCGCGCGGCAGCTTTTCGATCGTCGAATCCGACAGGCGCGCGATCCAGATCGGCTGCGTCTGTCCGCCTTTGTAGCGCTTCCAATCGCTCTGCCACTGCGAGAGCGGCTCGTAGGCGACAAACTGCCCGTCGGGCGAAAGCGTGCCGCGGTCAGCCATCGGCAAAGGAACTTCCGTCGGCAGTCCCGCGCCGTCAACCGGAAAAGTAAAAAGGCGCGAAAATCCGGCGCTCGAATCGCGCGTCGAAGCAAATAAAACGCTTTTGCCGTCCGGCGTCCAGCCCGAAACTTCGTCGAGCGACGGGTGAAACGTCAAACGACGCGGCACGCCGCCGGTCGCCGGAATCACGTATGCGTCAACGTTGCCGTCGTATTCGCCGGTAAACGCGAGCTGCGTTCCGTCGGGCGAAAAATACGGGTTCGATTCGATCCCGACGCCGGTCGTCAAACGACGCGCATCGCCGCCCGCGCGCCCGACGATCCACAGATCGCCCGCATACGAGAAGACAATGTCGGTTTTGCTGATCGTCGGCTGGCGATACAAGGTCGGTTTTTCGCCCTGCGCAAACGACGTGATAAACGACGCGATCAAAACAAGAAAGACTAAAAAGATTTTTTTCATCTGGATTTTTCCTTTTCAAATAAAATGCCCGTTAATCTCAAAGCGCAAAGCCGCGCCCGACTGCCTCGTTTGAAAAGACTCGGGCGAAAATTGATTTTGTACTACTTGATAATCTGACTAAACCGGGTGCTTCAAAATTAATCTTTCGGCTGTTTTTATAGAGTTTTGAGATAATACCACAAACCGAAGATCGCGCTAAATTTCAGCTTTCATCCTGTAATTCCCGCTTTGTTTGTTATTGCGCCGCTGTATCATACGCAAATAATTCGTAAAAGTTACAAGTAAAAATCAAAATTTCCGGAAGGGCGTTATTTTTTACGACCGGACGCGAGTTTTAATAACGCGCATAAATAGAATCATAAACGGTTGACCGCCCAAATAATCGAAAGCTAAACTGAATCAGTCAGCCTCAAAAAACCCTGAATGTCCAATTATTTTAAACGTTTCGCCGGTCTTTAAGCGACCTGTTGAGAGAATGAAAAATGCGCCCTTGAATAAAGAACCGATGCGGCGGAAATATTTTCGACGCGTTCTTTCGATCTGCTTTCTCGGCGCGATATTCGGTTTGAACGCTTTTTCGCTCGACCGCGAACGCTCGATCGCGCAGTTTCATCACACGGCGTGGACGGCGAAAGACGGCGCGCCGAGCCAGATCAGCGCGCTCGCGCAAACCGACGACGGTTATCTCTGGATCGGTTCGGCAAAAGGACTTTTTCGCTTTGACGGCGTTCGCTTCGAGCCTTACGCGCCCGTGGACACGAATCTTCCTTCGTACAATATTTACGCGCTAATGCCCGCGCCCGAAGGCGGTTTGTGGATTTCATTTCGCCCGTCGGGACTCGGATTTTTAAAGAACGGGCGGATCGAAGTTTTTTCGCGTCCCGAAGAACTGCCGAAATCGCAGGTTTACTGTTTCGCGCGCGATTTGGACAATCGAATCTGGGCGGGAACGCACGACGGGCTGGCACTACTGCGCGACGGCGCGCGCTGGATCGAGATCGGCGCGGACTGGAATTTCAAACCGCAGCGCATCAGAAGTATGTTCGTCGACCGCGACGGAACGCTCTGGGCGGCGACTGACGACACGCTCGTTTACCTCAAACGCGGTGAAAAAAAGTTTCAGGAAACCGGCGCGCGGATCGGCGCCGCGCCGCGCATCGTACAGGCAGCCGACGGTCGGCTCTGGATGGCGGAAACGGCGCGTTCGGTTCGTCCGGTTCCGCTTGCGGCGGAAAATTCCACCGCGCCGCCGACGCCGGAAATCATGACCGGCGCGCGCGATATGTTTTTCGACCGCGACGGCGCGATGTGGATTACCGGTCAGGACGGACTTCTCAGCTCGACTTTATCCAATTCAGGAAACGAAGCACAAAGTATCGGTCAAACATTCCAGATATTGGCGCGGTATTTTTATCATCTCGACCTCCGCACCTGTTGTTTGAAAACTTTGCCACTCCCATATTTGTTGCCTTAC
>JANOBZ010000012.1:0-126832 GCA_031411895.1 Acidobacteriota bacterium
CTTTGCGACTTTGCGGGAAATCCTTTATCTCCCGCAAAGGCGCAAAGTCGCTAAGAATAAGGAACTTTATTTCTCCCTAAAAATCAATTTAATCCGCGAAATCCGCGTTTATCCGCGGCTAAATTTTTCTTAGTTTTATGAATATTCTTGTTTTAAATTGCGGCAGCTCTTCGCTGAAATTTCAACTTATTGCGACCGATCTCGAACGCATCGAGCAAAACGCCGACCGTCGTTTGGCTTACGGGCAGATCGAGCGCATCGGCGGTGCGGCGATCTTGAATTTCGCGGTCGAAGGCGCGACGCCTGAAAAAAGCGCCGCGCCGATCCGCGATATTCCGGCGGCGCTCGATGCGATCATTAAATGGATTTCGGCGCAGGAAATCGAAGGCGTTCGAAACCTCGGCGATATTGATGCGGTCGGGCATCGCGTCGTTCACGGCGGCGAGTATTTTTCGCAGTCGGTATTAATTAACGATAAAGTTCTGCGCGCCATCGAAGATTGTATCGAACTCGCGCCGCTGCATAATCCGGCGAACATCAAAGGCATTCAAGCCGTTCGTGAAATTTTCGGACGAGCTTTACCGCAGGCGGCGGTTTTCGATACCGCGTTTCACCAGACTTTGCCCGAAAAAGCGTTTCTCTACGCGATTCCGTACCAGCTTTACCGCCGTCATAAAATTCGCCGCTACGGTTTTCACGGCACGTCGCACCGTTACATCGCCTATCGCTATCGCACGACGAACGAGATCGCGCGCGAGAATGTGAACATCATCACGCTTCACCTCGGCAACGGCTGTTCGATTGCAGCGATCAAGGGCGGAAATTCGATCGATACTTCGATGGGCTTGACGCCGCTCGAAGGCTTGGTGATGGGCACGCGCGCGGGCGATCTCGATGCGGCGATTCTCGAATATATCGGCGCGAAGGAAGGTTTGACGATTCACGAAACCGAGATGCTTTTGAATAAGCAATCGGGACTTCTCGGAATTTCGGGTCTGACGAATGATATGCGCGAGCTGCTTGCCGAAATGGAGGAATCCGGCGACCGCCGCGCGCGTCTCGCGATCGAAATTTTTTGCTATCGCGCCGCCAAATACATCGGCGCGTATCTCTCGGCGATAAACGGCGCGGACGCGATCGTTTTTGCGGGCGGCATCGGCGAAAATTCGGCAACAATCCGCGCGAAAATCTGCGAAAATTTGACTTGGTGCGGCGTTGCACTCGACGAAACGGAAAACGCCCGCTGCATCGGCGGACGCGAAGGCACGATCAGCACGGCGGATTCGCGTCCGAAAATCTGCGTCATTCCGACCAACGAAGAACTTTTAATCGCCCGCGATACGGTCAGGCTGATGCTGGGGAAAATTTAATCTGTAAAACTAGCGCGCGACGAGCACCGAACACGGAGCGTGATGAATGATCGCGTCCGACACCGAACCGAGCGTCAGGCGTCCCCAAAATCCGCGTCCGTGCGAACCGACGACGATCAAATCCGCGTTCCAGTCCCGGGCTTCGTCAACGATAACCTGCGACGCGGCACCTAATCTGACCTCGGTTTCGATCTTCGGCGTCGCGCCGTTAAGCGTGTTTTTGATTTGCCGTGCGGTATCAGCCGCAAAGTTTTCGCATTGTTTGCGCGCGATTTCCATCATTTCCTGATAATACTGCGCCGAAATCGCGAACGGCTCGGCTGCCATCGGCACGACCTGTTCGTAAACCGAGATGATTTTGATCTGCGGGTGATCCGACAATTTCAACATCCGGCAGCATTTTTCGACTGCCGCGCGGCTGAAATCCGAACCGTCCGTCGCTATTAATATTTTCATAAAATTGTCCTCTTTTTACGGATAATTATCGAGAATCGCAAGCGGCGTGCCTGACGAAAAACGCCGGTTTATAAAGCAAAACGAATAAGCCGATAAAAGAAAACGGGTGATTTTTCGCAGTTTGTGCGGAGATTTACTTGGCGGTCGGATTCGTCGTAATCTTGTTCAGAGATCGGAAAAAGCTTTAACGCGAAATTTTCCGGCAAAATTATGAGTGATTTCGCAGAACGCGATTTGAACGAATTTTTGTTTCGCACGCGATTGTTAAAACGCGGTGAAAAAGCCGTCTGGACAGCGCTCGCAGGCGGCGTTTCGAGCGACATCTGGCGCGTCTCGTTACCGGATAAAACCGTCTGCGTCAAGCGCGCGCTCGCGCGCCTTAAGGTCGAAGCCGACTGGCTGGCGCCGACCGAGCGAAATATTTACGAATGGAAATGGTTCAAATTCGTGCGCGAAAATTTCGGCGCAATCGTTCCGCGCCCGATTGCGCACGACCGCGAAATGCAGATGTTCGCGATGGAATATCTCGCGCCCGGAGATTTTAAGATTTGGAAAACCGAATTGCTGAGAGGCAAAACCGACGCCGCGTTTGCCGCGCAAACGGGCACGCTTTTGGGGAAAATTCACGCCCGCAGCGCGTTTGATCAAAAAATCGCCGCGCTCTTCGCGACCGAACGGCTTTTTTACGCTTTAAGAATCGAGCCGTATCTGCTCGCGACAGCCGAAAAACATTTGAACGCGGCGGCGAAAATAAGGGAAATCGCCGAACAAACCTTAGCGGCGCGAATCGCGCTCGTGCACGGCGACGTGAGTCCGAAAAATATCCTGATCGGTCGCGAACATCCGGTTTTTCTCGACGCCGAAACCGCCTGGTTCGGCGATCCGGCTTTTGATCTGGCGTTTTGCCTGAATCATTTTCTGCTCAAATCCGCCTTTCAGCCGCAGTTTGAAAAAGGTTATCGCGATTGCTTTAAATCGTTTGCCGAAAGCTATTTAAAGGAAGTGAACTGGGAACGTCGCGAAAAGCTCGAAGCCCGCGCGGCGCGGCTTTTGCCGGTTTTATACCTCGCGCGCGTTGACGGAAAATCGCCGGTCGAATACATTCGCGACGAAGAAACAAAAAACCGCATCCGGCAGACGGCGCTCGAACATATCGCCGATCCGAAATCGCGCTTGTCGGAAATTATTTAAGCAAACACACAAAATTAATTTTATTTTTTAGCCGCGGACAGACGCGGATTTCGCGGATCAATTCAAATGATTTTCTTTGCGTCTTTGCGGGAGTGATTTTAATGGATTCGAAGCTTGTATTTATTTAACAAACTGAATTTCCCGCAAAGGCGCAAAGCTCGCGAAGATTAGAAAATTATTAATTTTATCCGCGAAATCCGCCTCTGTCCGCGGCTAAATTATTTCTGTTTGGGTGCTTAAGTGAAAACCGGCTTTTTATTCGGGATTTTCCTTCAGTTCGAGCCATTTTGTTTTCAGCCGCGTGTAGATCGCGTAATGCGGCGATTCGGGCTCGCTCGGTTTCGGAACTTCAAACGGCGGAACGTGTTTTTTCGCCGCTTTTTCCTCGGTATCCCACCTTTGCCAGAGATATTTAAGCAGCGAAAAACAGGTCGTCGCCCGCCCGCAGGCGATCAGGATTTCGAATTGCGCTTCGTTCATCCAGAGCGTCGTCGGAACGATTTCGGCTTTTGCGGAAATTCTTTTCATACTTAGCGTAGGCTTTAATTCCGGGTCTAATTCCCAGAGCCATTCGCGGTCAACGGTCGGATTGAGTGAATAAATCAGATTGAACGACACGAAACGGGCGCGCGATTCGGCGTTCATCAGGTTGTTAAACTGCAATTGGCGGATGCGCTTCATAAAAACGTTCGAGGTCATCGCCAGAACCGAAGAAACGCGCGCCTTGATGATTTCGATCGCGTCGGGCAAAGCCATTCTTTTGAAATAATGCCAGAGCCGGAATTTTGCGCCCGAAATATCGAGTTTTTCGAACTTTTTGAACTGGCTGTAAGCCCAGACGAGCACACCGATCAGCAAAAAAGCGGGCGCGATTGAAACGATGTAGCCGACGATAATCTGCCAGTCGGCGAAGCGCGGCGCTTCGCCTTTGTGAAAAAATGAATAGCCGATGATGCCGATTGCCGCGAGACAGACGGCGAATAGCCCGACCGCGCACCAGAATAAAGTTTCGAGCGAAACGAGTCCGCGACGCGGGCTCGCGTCGGGCAGATTGAGAATCGCGTCCTCGCGCGGGCTTGTATCGGTGACGAGAAATAATCCGAAAGCATTTTTTTTATCCGCCATGACGGCGCTCGAAATTCCCTGATTATCGTAGATTCCGCCGTCCATAAGCGGCAGCGGAATGCATTTTTCGTCAACGTTGAAGCCGTTTTGATAGTGTTTTTTCGAAACGGGATTTTCGACGTCTTTGATCAATTTCGTGCGAATCGCGTCGAGCGGACTATGCCAGTAAAAATCGTCGGGAAAACGAATCGGCTCGAATGCGCCGGGAAAACACGACGAAGCGGCGACAATGTCGGCGAGATGAATTTCTTCCGCGACCTCCGTTGGAACGGCGAAATTTTGATTGCCGATAAAATATGTCGTTTCGGCGCTCGCGCGGAAACGAAACGAATTGCCTTCACGAAATTCGGTCGCGTTGAAGATCAGCTCGCGAAATCGCCCGTCGCGGCGCGCGGTATCAAGCAGCTGTTTGAACGTCCGGTTGCCTAAAAGACTGTCCGCGTAGGATTTTGCCGCCGAGCGAATCAGGCTCAGATCGGTCGAACCCGAAGGCGAAGGCGTCGTGTAAAGATCGTCGAGCGCTTTATCAATCGCGTTCGTGGTTTTTAGATAATTGCTGAAATCCTTATAGAATTCGTCGAAATTTTTTCCTTCGCTCTGCCACGTTGCGTAAATCAAGCCCGTAAAAGTTCCGCCCGAAACGGTTGAGAGAAGTTTTACGTCGTCGAGCAGATCGAGTTCGTCGAGCATCGCGAGCGTTCCGAGCGCATACGTCGCGGCACGGTAACCGCCGCCCGAAAGACACAAAGCAATATCTCCAAACGGCTTTTCGGCGAAAGATTCGGAAGGCATAATTTTTATCTCCTGGAAAATCGGGTTTTAAGACGAAAACACTAGGACTTTACACCTTTTAATAAATATTTTCAATAACAATTAAAAAAGGGCGGCTCTTGTGTTTTGTGCTTTCGGCACGATAAAACCGGCAGCACAAAATTCGGACACTCCACGCCGATAAAAAATTATTGCCCGTTAAATCGAAAAAATGCTAAACTTTAGCTGGCAAACGCGCTTGCCTTTTCAACGAATTCAACCAAAACGGGAAACTTCAGACGGGTTTCTTCTTGCCTATTTTTCAAATGTTCGCTAAATTCACCAACATACGATGAGAAACCACCTGTTTTCGCAAAGTTCTTACGGTTTGAACTTTGTCGCCATCGGCGGCGGCAACGGTCTTTCAACGCTGCTCTCAGGATTGAAAAGATTTGTCGGCGCCGAAGCCAACGAACCCGTCTGGCTTAAAAATCTGTCGGCGATCGTTGCGGTGTCGGACGACGGCGGAAGTTCGGGCAGATTGCGCGACGAATTGCAGATGCTGCCGCCGGGAGATATTCGCAATTGCATGGTCGCGCTCTCGGAAGACTCGCATCTGCTTTCGAAGGTTTTCCGTCATCGTTTTCGCGGCGACGGGCAATTGGGCGGACACACGCTCGGAAATCTTTTTCTCGCCGCGCTCACCGAAATTACGGGCGATTTTGCCGAAGCCGTCAAACTCTCATCCGAAATTCTCGCCAGTAAAGGTCATATTTACCCGGCGACCGTTTCGGACGTGCGGCTCGCTGCCGAACTTGTGGACGGCGGAATCGTGCGCGGCGAAACCAATATTGGCAAGGTCGGCGCGCGGATCAGACGACTTTATCTCGAACCCGAAGATTGTCATCCGCTGCCCGAAGCGCTTGCCGCGATCTACGAGGCGGACGTCATCACAATCGGTCCCGGTTCGCTCTATACGTCGCTTCTGCCGCCGATTCTGGTGCGCGGCGTAACGGAGGCGATCGCTGAATCTTCGGCGGTGAAAATTTTTATCTGCAACCTGATGACGCAGCCCGGAGAAACCGACGGTCTGACTTCGATGCGGCATCTGGAGATCGTCCGCGATTACGCGCCCGATCTGGATTTCGATTACGTCGTCGTTAACAATCGTCCGATTTCCGCCGAACAGCTTCTGCGCTATCAGGAAGAAGGCGCCGAGCAAATCGGCGTCCACGGCTCGATCTCGCCCGAAACGATTGAAGGCGCAGAGGTTGTTTATGGTAATCTATTGGACGAAGGCGAAATGGTGCGTCACCAACCGAAAAAATTGGCGCAGGTCGCCTTGCTCTGCGCGCTTCAACCGCGTAAAAAAGTTTTGTTTTAGAGAAGAATGAGTTTATTTAACGCAAAGACGCGAAGGATCTTTAAAATTTATTATATCTTTGCGCCTCGGCACCTTTCCGACTTTGCGTTAAAATTTTTCTGACTTTATGGAAAACATCTCAAACGAGCAAAAAACGCTTGACGTTCTGATCTTAGCCGCCGGTTTGGGCACGCGAATGCGTTCGAATCTGGCGAAGGTGCTGCACCGGCTCGACGGTCGCCCGCTGATAAATCACGTCTGCCGGACGGCGACCGCGCTCGCGCCGCGCAAGGTTTACGCTGTTATCGGGCATCAGGGCGAAGACGTGAAATCGGCGGTTTTAGAAGAATTAGACAGCGAACACGCCGAATTCGTCTGGCAGAAAGAACAACTCGGTACAGGTCACGCCGTCAATTCCGCGCGCGAATTTCTCGAAAACGAAAATTCAACCTTGCTCGTTCTGTCGGGCGACGTGCCGATGATTCGCGCCGAAACCTTAGCGGCGCTCGTTCAGCAGCATCGCGCGCATCGCGGAAAAGGCGCGGCTTGCACGATTCTAACCGTCAAGCTCGACGATCCCGTAGGTTACGGGCGCATCGTCCGCGACGACGCCGGACTGTTCGACCGCATCGTCGAACAAAAGGACGCGACCGAGGACGAACGAAAGGTCAAGGAAATCAATTCGGGCATCTATTGTTTCGATACGCGCAAGCTTTTCGCGGCGCTTTCACAGGTTAAAAACGAAAACGCGCAGGGCGAATATTATCTGACCGACGTGCCGACGCTGCTGAAAAACAGCGGCGAAGACATCGCGATCTATCATCATTCCGATTCACACGAAATCGAAGGCATCAACAACCGCGTTCAGCTCGCCGATATGGAACGCATTCTTAACCGCCGCGTTATCAAGCGTTTAATGCTCGATTACGGCGTCACGTTCATTGATCCGTATAACGCATACGTCAGCGCCGAAGCGCAGATCGGGCGCGATACGGTGATCTTTCCGAACGTTTCGATCGAAGGAGCGAGCCGGATCGGCGACGGCTGCACGATTCGTTCGGGCACGCGCATCACGAATTCGAAGATCGGACACGGCGTCGAAATCCTTGATAATTGCGTGATTACCGATTCGGAAATCGGCAATCAATGCACCGTCGGACCGATGGCGCACCTTCGCGGAAAAGCGAAAATGGAGGAAAAAGCGAAGGTCGGAAACTTTGTCGAATTAAAGAAAACGATTCTCGGGCGCGGCTCGAAGGCAAGCCATCTGACATATCTCGGCGACGCGACAATCGGCGAAAAAACCAACATCGGCGCGGGCACGATCACCTGCAACTACGACGGCAAAAACAAACACGCGACGACCATCGGCAACGATGTCAGAATCGGTTCGGACACAATGCTCGTCGCGCCCGTCAAAGTCGGCGACGGCGCAGTCACCGGCGCGGGAAGTATTATCACAAAAGACGTCCCGGCAAATTCGCTCGTGTACGGCGCGCCGGCGAAAGTGAAAAAGAATCTGCTCGAAACGGATGACGCGGCTGATTCACGGACAAATAATCAGAATTCTTGATTTTGATGAAGCGCGGAAAACCAAAAAACGAAAACAATCAATCTTAATCGTCGTTCACGAGATTTGTCATTCGGTTTAAGATGAAATTTGAATGGGACATCAACAAAGCCGAACTAAACATCAAAAATCACGGCATCAGTTTTAATGAAGCAGAGGACGTGTTTTTTGACGATTTTGCGTTGGATATTTATGACGACGCTCATTCGGATTCTGACGAACAGCGTTTTCAAGTTTTAGGTTTAACAGTAAAAGACGTTTTATTGGTTGTTTATACAGTTCGGTATGAAGAGATTTATCGGATTATATCTGCCCGAAAAGCAACAAAGTCGGAAGAAGATTCATACTGGGACGAAAGAAAAAAATATGAGTGAAGGAATTTTGACAGTCACGCAGGAAGATTACGAAGAAATGAAGGCAAACGGCATAACGGACGAATCTTTGCTCAAGCCCGGAACCTATAAACTTCGCCGCCGCACGAAAACTGCGACACGTGAGGAACTTCATCCTTCAAACACAAAAGTCGAATTTCAGATGAAACTCGATTTAGACGTTTTAAGACATTTTCAAAAGCGCGCCGAATCGGGAGAAATCGAAGTATTGCAGCTTTTATTAAACGAGAAACTTCGCGCCGTGATGGAAGACGATCTGAAACTCGAAGAAGTCGAAAATAAATTATTAAACGACAAAAAATTTATCGCCGCGCTCGCCGAAGAAGTTAAGAAAGCCGCTTAAAATATGGAAGTAATTCATAATGACGATCATACAATTCATTTTGTAGAAGAATTGCTTATCAACTTTGTAATTTTACAGGTGGAAAAATTGAACCTTACTCTAAAGGAAAACGGGATTACTGAAAAAGACATTCGTCAGAAAATATGTGAAAACTTCTTTTTTGAGTTCTCAGAATTTATTGATAGTTGTTATTTGAGCAAAGAGGGAAAAGTATTTTCTCCCGTGATTTGTTTCGGTGAATTTCAGAATAAGGAAAGTTTGTTAATTGATGAAATAAATAAATTGCATGTCCCAACCAAAGCAATTTCATTATATGAATCTGCTTTGGGTAACAGTGATTGGTATTTTGAGAAAGCAAAAGAAGATACTTCTGAAATTTCTCACTGTGATTGTTAAATTTTAATAAAAAATTATGTGTGGAATTGTTGGATACGTTGGAAATAAACAAGTTGTGCCGTTGATTATTGACGGTTTACGGAAACTCGAATACCGCGGATATGATTCCGCCGGAATCGCCGTCGTTGATGATAATAATCATCTCGAACTGCGCCGCGCGGAAGGGAAGTTGCGGAATCTCGAAGAAGCGATTCGGCTGAATCCTTTGGACGGAAATTACGGCATCGGGCACACGCGCTGGGCGACGCACGGGCGACCGACCGAGGAAAACGCGCATCCGCATCGCGATTGTTCGGGCAAGATCGTCGTCGTCCATAACGGGATCATCGAAAATTATTTGACCTTGAAGGAAATGCTCAAGGAAAAAGGTCACGATTTCAAGACCGAAACCGACACGGAAATCGTCGCGCATCTGATTGAAGAACATCAGAAAGAAGGCTTGAATTTCGAAGAGTCGGTGCGTAAATCGGTTCAGCAGTTAAAAGGAATTTTCGCGCTTTCGATCATTTCGTCGGATGATCCGGACAAGATCATCGCCGTGCGCGAGGGTCCGCCGGTCGTGATCGGTCTCGGCGACGGTGAATTTTTCGTCGCGTCGGACATTCCGGCGATCTTGCAGCACACGCGCGACGTTTTTTATCTCGGCGAAAAAGAAATCGCGATTCTGACGAAAGATTCCGTGCGCGTCACGGACTTTGACGGCAACGTCGTCGAACCGAAGCAGCAGCGCATCACGTGGGATCCGATCATGGCGGAAAAAGGCGGCTTTAAACATTTCTTGTTAAAGGAAATCTACGAACAGCCGCGCGCCGTCCGCGACACTGTTCGCGGGCGCGTTTCGCTCGACACCGGCAAGGTTTATCTCGATCAGATGGACATCGCCGAAGAAGATTTCAAAAATCTACGCTCGATCAAGATCGCCGCTTGCGGAACCTCGTGGCACGCCGGAACCGCCGCGAAATATATGATCGAAGAGCTCGCGCGTGTTCCCGTAGAAGTAGATTACGCGTCGGAATTTCGCTACCGCAATCCGGTCTTGGACGAAAACGATCTTTTGATCGTCATCTCGCAATCCGGGGAGACCGCCGACACGATCGCCGCGATGCGCGAAGCCAAGCGAGCCGGCTGCAAAGTTATGGCGATCTGCAACGTGCAGGGCTCGATGATTACGCGCGAGGCGGACGGCACGATTCTGACGCACGCCGGACCGGAAATTTCGGTCGCTTCGACGAAAGCGTTTACGTCGCAGATCATCGCGCTTTATATTTTCGCGCTTTATTTGGGCGAACTGCGCGGGAAACTCTCGGAAGAGCAAGTCAAAAAACACGCGCAGGAATTGATCGAACTGCCTTTGAAAATCGAAGAAATTCTATCGGACGCCGATTCGATCGAAGAATTATCGCGCGAGTTTTTCCGTTCGCAGGATTTTCTCTATCTCGGTCGCGGGATCAATTTTCCGGTCGCGCTCGAAGGCGCTTTAAAGCTCAAGGAAATTTCCTACATTCACGCCGAAGGCTATCCGGCGGGCGAAATGAAACACGGTCCGAACGCGCTGATCGACGAAAAACTGCCCGTCGTGGTTATCAACACGCGCGAACAGGGCAACGAAGGGAGCGAATTGCGCTACGAAAAAACGCATTCGAACATCGTCGAAGTCAAAGCGCGCGACGGGATTATCTTTTCGATTCTCACCGAAGGCGACAAGATGAGCTCAGTCGTGTCCGATCACGTCGTGCTGATTCCGCAGGTTTCCGATCTGCTCGCTCCGATCCTGTCGGTCGTGCCGCTTCAATTGCTGGCTTACTACATCGCGGTGCGCCGCGGCTGCGACGTTGACCAGCCGCGAAATCTGGCAAAATCCGTGACGGTCGAATAGCGGTTTTGATTGATTTGTAACACCAGAAATTTATTATAAAAAAGTTGCAAAATTAATAATAACGTTTCATAATTTCTTCCGTTTGAATTTCAATTTAGGCGGAAGATTTTTATGTTTCGAAGCAGTCGTTTCTTTAAAGTTGCGCTCCCTCTTTTTGTCTTTACACTTTTAGCAGTCGTGTTTTTTAGCCGGCAATTCGCGCCGCCCGCCGAATCCGCCGTGCAGGAGGAAAACGTCGCCGCGCCGGATAAGGCAAAACTCGAAAACTATGATATTCGCGCCGACAAAAGCGAACCGGCGCGCGCCGCAGTCAGAAAATATCGAGCGGACGCGGACAAAACCGAATCGCAAGCTTTCGACGCCCGAAAATCCTCGCTCGCCGCCGCCGAACGATTGCGCGCGGCAAAAGCGAATCTGAAAATCGAATACAACGAAGACTTACGAATTCCCGAAATTATCTCGCCCGATTACACCGCAAAAGCCGGTTTTCTGACCGCGCCTTCCGACGAAAAAAGAACCGCTGTTTTAGAAAATTTTCTCAAGCAAAACTCGGCGCTTTTCGGCGTTAACGACGCGCAGATTTTCGCGCTTGAAACGACCGCCGATTATACGAATCCGAACGGACGTTTGTCGTTCGTGTATTTCGAGCAAAGAATTAATAACGTTCCCGTTTTTCGCGGCGAAGTCAAAGCCGCATTTACCAAACGCGGCGAGATCGTTCGCGTTATCAATAATCTCGCGCCCGCTCTCGATTACGCTAATTTGAGCGCGGATTTCGGCGATGCCGGACGAGCTGTTCTGGCGGCGGCAAGCCACATCGGCGCTGGCGGCGACGAGCGCGACGTAAAAGCGATCAAGCCTGAGTCGAACGATTTGAAAATCACCTTCGAGCGCGGTCGGTTCACCGACAAAACGACCGCCGAAAAGATGTATTTTCCGGTTGATTACGGCGTCGCCCGTCCTTCGTGGCGCGTGCTTTTATGGACTAAGCAGGAATCTTTTTATGTCATCGTTGATGCGCGCGACGGAACGCTTTTGTGGCGCAAAAACATTACCGAATATCAAAGCCGCACGGCGACCTTTAATGTTTATGCCAATCCGACGAGTATGCTCAAAACCGCCGACAGCCCGACGCCTTCGACGCCCGGCTGCCTGTCGCCGCTCGCTTGCCCGGAACCCGCGCTGATTAACCGCCAGAGCGTTACTTTGACCGGAAACGAACCGCCGTACACGTTTAATAATCTCGGCTGGATTCCCGACAACGGGCTGACCGGATTGCCGAATCAGAGCGATAATATTACCGACGGAAACGCCCTCGAAGCCGGTGTCGACCGCGACGGCATAAACGGTGTCGACGCGCCCGTTTCCGGAAACCCGAACCGCGTTTTTACTTTTATATATAATCCCGCGCCGGGAAATCCGCCGCCGGGTGATAATCCGCTGTCGCCCGAATTTCAAAAGGGTTCGGTCACGCACGCTTTTTACACGATCAATCGCTGGCACGACGAAATGTATCTGCTCGGATTTACCGAGCAGGCGCGCAATTTTCAGCATTTTAATTTCGGGCGCGGCGGCAGCGAAGGCGACCGCATTTCGCTCGAAGTTCAGGACTCGGGAGGCTTTAACAACGCCAATATGTCGGTTCCGGCAGACGGCGCGCGACCGCGAATTCAGATGTATCTCTGGAACGGCACGACGCCTTTTCGCGACGGTTCGCTCGACGCGCATATTCTCGTGCACGAAGCGACGCACGGTTTGTCGCTGCGCCTGCACGGCAACACGACCGGTTTGGGAACGGTAATGGCAGCCGGTTTGGGCGAAGGCTGGTCTGATTTTTACCCGATCTCGATGTTGTCCGAGCCGTCCGACAATGTTTTCAGCCTGCATCCGGTCGGCGGCTACGCGGCGGTCGGACTTTCCGCCGGAACGAGCGGCTATTATTACGGCGCGCGGCGATTTCCGTATGCGCTCAAAGCGGTTGTCGGGGAAAACGGCTTTCCGCATAATCCTTTGACGCTCGCTCATCTCAACGCCGGAAACTGCGCGACTTTTCAAAGCGCATTTGCACCGCGTTTTACGAGTTCTGCCTGCGGCGCGGCGTTGTTTATCGGCGAGGTTTGGGCAACCGCTTTGTGGGAAGTGCGCGGGCAGATGGTTCTGCGGCACGGCGCGGCGGAAGGAAACCGCCGCGCTTTGCAGATCGTGACCGACGCGATGAAGATCTCGCCGCTCAACCCGACGATTTTGCAGGCGCGCGATTCGGTGCTCGCGGCGGCGCAGATAAACACGGTCGCGCCCGAAACGAATACCGATTATATTGACGCGTGGCGCGGCTTTGCGATTCGCGGTTTGGGCTTCGGCGCGCGAATAAACACGACAACACCGCTAAGTGTTTCGGAGGCGTTTGACGTTCCGCAAGCGATTAGTGCGCCGGTGCGCGCCGATTTCGACGGCGACGGTAAATCCGATGTTTCGGTTTTTCGCCCGTCCGACCGCGTGTGGTATCTGAATCAGTCAACGAGCGGTTTTGCCGCCGCGCAGTTCGGGCTTTCGAGCGATAAGCTTGCGCCAGCCGATTACGACGGCGACCGCAAAACAGATATTGCCGTGTTTCGCGACGGAACGTGGTATCTGCTTCGTTCAAACGCCGGATTCGCGCAGATTCAGTTCGGCGTGACCGGCGATGTGCCCGTCGCGGCTGATTTTGATGGCGACGGCAAAGCGGAGATCGCCGTCTATCGCGCGGGCATCTGGTACAGTTATAATCTCGCAAACGGGCAAGTCGGAATCAATCAATTCGGGCAAGCGGGCGATCTGCCGACGCTCGGCGATTACGACGGCGACGGACGCGCCGACCAAGCGGTCTATCGCGTGGGCGTTTGGCATCTTAACCGTTCGAGTCTCGGTTATGCGGTCGCGCAGTTCGGCGTTTCGACCGACAAACCCGTGCAGGCGGATTACGACGGCGACGGCAAAACGGATTTGGCGGTTTACCGCGACGGCACGTGGTATCTGCTTCGAAGCACGCTTGGTTCGGCGGCAGTTCAATGGGGAATCGCAAGCGACGTTCCCGCGCCGGCGGATTACGACGGCGACGGCAAAACCGATCAGGCAGTTTACCGCGACGGAACATGGTGGATTCTGCGCTCGACCGCCGGAGCCGTGACCACACAGTTCGGCGTCGTCGGCGATATGCCGGTTGCGAATCGTTATCTGCCTTAAGATAAGCGGTAAAATTGCGGGAATATAAGGCGGATGATCTGCGCGTCCGCCTATTTTTTCTTATCGAAGGACTGTTCCGCAAACATCTTTTCGCTGATCTGTTTTTGAAAGATATGGTAAACTTTAATGTTTTTGCCGCACTTCTGAAAACGTTCGAAAAGCGGTAAATTATCCAACTTTATTATTCCGTTAAGTTTATTTTAAGCGGAGCGCATTTTTATCGTTCCGCTTTTTTTATAAAAATTTGGAGTTTTAGATGAACAAATATCAGGTTGTTTGGCTCATAATTCGCTTAGCCGGCGTTTATTTCGCGTACCTGACACTCGCTGCTTTTTTCGGACTCGTCGGCTCGATTCCGGCACTTTTTACTCTGCCGAAAATTGACGTTGATAAGAAAAACGCGAACGCGAATATCGCCGTCAATACGAATCCGACCTACAGAGTTCAGCCGATTTCGCCGAATATGAATTACAATTCGCCTGAAACTGCCGACGGAAATACTGCGAAGCCGGAAGATTCGATCACCGCCAAATTCAAGGGCGAAAACGTGACGAATTTTCTGTGGTTCCTGATCCTGACCGCGCTTTACGGCGCGGCGGCGTGGTATCTGCTCAAAGACGGACGAATTTTATACGGAATCCTGAATCGCGAGGAACCGCACGATTTAAAGAAGGAAAAAGAAGCCGAGGTTACAAGCTTAAATCTTTCAGACAAGCAAAGTTAACGCAAATTTTTACATCAAAACAGTCGAGTTTTTTGGAATTTATGTCAAACCCCCTGAATTTATTACTTACATTGGCTTTAGCCGCCGTATCTTTTGTCTCGCTTTCGTGCCAGCCGAAAACGGTTATGTCCGAGGAAAAAAACGGTTCGTCCGTTCTCCCGACGCCGACGCCCGCGAAATCTTCAAACGACGAAGCGCTCACGATTGCCGCGGTCGGCGACATTATGCTCGGTTCGACTTCGATCAACGAGACGTTTCTGCCTCCGAACGACGGCGAAGGATTGTTGAAGGAAGTTACGCCGATTTTGTCCGCCGCCGACATCGCTTTCGGCAATCTCGAAGGACCGCTGCTCGAAGGCGGCAAAACCGAAAAATGTCCGCCTACTTCGACGCGCTGTTTTGCCTTCCGATCGCCGACGCGCTACGGCAAATTATTAAAAGAAGCCGGATTCGACATTTTAAGTCTCGCGAATAATCACGCCGCCGATTTCGGTGACGACGGGCGCATCAGCACGCGAAAAGTGCTCGACGATCTGGGAATCAAACACGCCGGCAGCGACAAAGAGAAGTTTGCGATCGCGATCGTCGAATCGAAAGGCAAACGCATCGCTTTTATCGGCTTCGCGCATAATAATCTCGTCCCGAACGTCAACGATCTGACTTTTGCCAAACAGCTTGTCGAACAGGCAAACAAAAAAGCCGATCTGGTCGTCGTTTCGTTTCACGGCGGCGCGGAAGGCGTCATCGCCCAGCGCGTGCCGCCGCAGACGGAAATGTTCGGCAGCGAAAAACGCGGAAATCTGCCGCTTTTCGCGCGTACCGTAATTGATGCGGGCGCCGATCTCGTGCTCGGACACGGACCGCACGTTCTGCGTGGTATGGAAATTTACAAAGACCGTCTGGTCGTCTATTCGATGGGCAATTTCGCAACTTACGGAATGTTCAATCTGAAAATGGAAACCGCTTTGACGGCGATTTTCGAAATAAAAATAGCGGCTGACGGCAAATTCCTGAGCGGCAAACTTCACGCCGGCGAACAACTCGGTCGCGGCGGTCCGACGCTCGATAAATCCGGCAAGGCGATTCGCAAAATTCGTGAGCTTTCAACGATGGATTTCGGCAAAAACTCTCCGAAAATTGCCGATGACGGTAGCTTTACTAAGTAACCCGAACAAAGTTTTTTGCAGAAAAATGCGCCGAAATGTGTTTCAGCGCATTTTTTGTTTGTAATTTTGCGAAAAATTTACTAAGCTTTGTAGCTAGTCCAAACAAAGCCCCTTCAAAATTGAAAAAAATATGAAAAAAGCTGTCGAATTTTTTATTGTCGTAGTCTGTCTGTTTCTGTCTTTTTCCGAAGCGCGCGCGCAATTTAACACGCCCGTGATTAACGGCGCGATCGCGTCCGACGAGTACGGAGTTCACATTGACGGGCAAAATCAAAAGAACACGGGTTCCGCGCAAACGTGGTATCTGACGTGGGACGATACGAATTTATATGTCGCGGTGACGAACGCAAATCTTTCTGAGGGCGCGGTTATTACGATCGACCGCAATCCGGTTTCGCCGTCGAACGGTGGCAGCGACGCCGACGGAACACTAAACGCTTTGAACTACGACGGTACGGCGATCGGAACGCTGCCGTTTCGCGCCGACTTTCGCGCGTATTTCAAAGACGGCTATCGCGATTATCAAACGGCGAACGGCGCGAACGGCTGGAATTTCGGCGCGTCCGGTTTCGGCGCATACGCGTCGGGCGCGGGCAACGTCCGCGAATTGGCGATTCCGTGGACGGCGATCACGGGCGGCGGGCGACCGGCTTCGTTTCTATTTCTCGCTTATATGAGTTCGAGCGGCGGCTATATTTACGGGCAGGTTCCGCAGGGCAATTCCGAAGGCACATCGCCGGGAAATTACAATCGTTATTACGCGGTCGTCAACACCGCAAACGGGACGGCGACCAAGCCTTTTTCGCTCGATCAATCGGTCGGCTCGAACGATATTCAGTATCTCGGCTTAAAGCACGACACATTCGACCCGTATTACCGCTCGCCCTTCGGCGCGGTTCCGGCCGGAACGTCGGTCAACTTAAAATTTCGCACCGATTTGCTCGATGTTTCGGGCGTATTTCTCAAGATTTACAAATACAATCCGCAAACGAATACGACCGATCCGGCGGCTGAATTTCCGCTGACGTTTTTGGAAACGCGCAGCGAAGGCGGGACGACTTACGATATTTATTCGATCAACTACGTTGCGCCGGCGACGCCTTCGATAATTTATTATAAATTCCGCGTGGCGGACGGCGCGTCGCAGGCGTTTTACAGCGACGCATACGGCGACGATCACGACAATCTCGGTCAGGGCGGCGACGGCGCGGCGACTCCGGGCGAGCCGTTTCCGGCTTTTCAGCTGACGGTTTACGACGCTGCGTTTACTACCCCTGCGTGGCTGCACAACGCGGCGGTTTATCATATTTTCCCCGATCGTTTTCGCAACGGCGACGTGACGAACGACTGGTGCCGCGCCGGAAACACGACCGGCTGCCCGTCGCTCTACGGCGCGCCGACGTCTGACAATATCATTCACACGATCTGGAACGAGGCGATGATCGACCCGCGCGCAACCGGCAACAACAACGCTTACGGCAGCCAGTTTTACGGCGGCGATCTGAAAGGGATTCAGGATAAATTGGATTACATCAAGGGAATGGGTTTCGACACGATCTACTTAAACCCGATCTTCAAAGCGCGCTCGAATCATCGTTACGACACGGACGATTTTCTCGGCATCGCGCCCGAATTAGGCGGCGACGCGGCTTTCGCGTCATTAACTGCGGCGGCAAACGCGCGCGGAATGCGCATAATTCTCGACGGCGTCTGGAATCACATGTCGCAGGACAGCGAGTATTTCGATTATTACGGGCGCTCGCCGGTCGTCGGCGCGTGCGAAAGTCTGGCTTCGCCGTATCGCTCGTGGTTTAATTTTTTCAACAACAATACGCCGTGCCAGTATCGTCCCGATCTGACGCCGCCGCAGGTTGATTACGAAGGCTGGTTCGGCTTCGGCGGCTTGCCGGTTCTCAACGAAAACGACGACGTGAAAAACTTTTTCTATCGTACTCCCGGAACGAACGTTACGCAGTACTGGTACGATCGCGGCGTAAACGGCTGGCGTTTCGACGTCGCGACCGACATTTCGCATCAATGGTGGAACGAATATCGCGGTTTTGCTAAAACCTACAAGCCGGACGGCGCTCTGATCGGCGAGATCTTCCCCGACGCGAGTCAATATTTGGCGGGCGATCAACTCGACGGCTCGATGAATTATCGTTTCCGCAAAAACGTGCTCGGTTTTGCGCGCGGCTTTGATTGGGAAGACAACGATAACAACGGCGGCAATAAGATCGCCGGTTTGACGCCTTCGCAGTTTAACCGCGCGATGATGGCGATTCGCGAGGATTATCCGCTTCCGGCACAGCGCTCGATGCTCAATCTGCTCGATTCGCACGACACGAACCGCGCGCTTTACACGCTGAAAAACTCGTTTGAATCAACAGCGGAAGCGAAAGATCGTTTAAAGCTTGCGGCGATTTTCCAGTTCACATATATCGGCGCGCCGATGGTTTACTACGGCGACGAAGTCGGAATGAATTCGCCTTCGCTCGGCAATTCGGGCGGCGGTTTGCCCGAAGACGATCCGTATAATCGCGCGCCGTATCCGTGGGCGGACGAAACCGGCAATCCGAATGTTTACGGTCCGGCGGATTCGAGTTTGATAAACTTTTACACGACGCTCGGCGTTGTCCGCCGCAGTTATCCGGCTTTGCGGACAGGCGAATTTGCGCCGCTTTTGATGGGCGATTTGACGTCAAGTTCGACCGATAACAACACGTTTGCCTTTGTCCGTTTTGACGCGACGAACAAAATCATCGTCGTCATGAACAACGGTTCGACCGCTAATACGGCGACGATTCCGGTCGGCGCGTATTTTGCGAACGGCACGAGTTTGAGCGATATTTTAGGAAGCGCTTCGCTCGCGCCGAACGCAAATTTCACGGTTTCGGGCGGCAATATCACGGTCACGCTTCCGGCGCGCAGCGGCGCGATCATCTCGAATTTCGCGCCGACCGCCGCAAACGTCAGCGTCAGCGGCAGAATCGGGAATGAAAAGGGCGCGGGCATTGCCGGCGTGCGCGTAACGATGACGGATTCGAGCGGAAACGTCCGCGCCGCCGTCAGTAATTCGTTCGGCAATTACCGGTTTGACGGTGTTGCGGTCGGCGGAACTTACACGCTTTTCGCACAGAGCCGCCGCTATCAGATCGAAAATCCGACACGAATTTTATCGGTCAGCGAAGACGTAAATAACGCGGATTTCGTGGTCATCGAGTAATCTTCGGATAAATAAAGAGAGAAAGAAAAAAAGGCACGTAAGTTTCGATAAACTTACGTGCCTTTTTCTATTCTTTTGAAGCTTACTTTTTCTCTTTTTCGATTTGTTTTATCAAGCGCGCTGCGTGGTTGCGCGCGATCAGCGGAATGCGTTCATCGTCGCTTAACTGCTTGAGAAAGGGAATCAGCTGTGCGGGGTCGGAAATCTCGTTGCGGCGAATGTAGCCGTCAATCAAATCCATCAATTTCGGCGATTCGAGCGGCTGGTTTTCGCGCGACAGATTGATGTCGAACATCCATATATACTGATTGCTGATCTTGCGGTACTCGTCCGCCAGCGCGCGCGCGTCCAGATTTTGTGTCCAGTTGAATTTCGTTTCGCGCATCCGTCCGTTGTTACTGATTTTTATCGTGATATTACCGAGATGTGAATAATCTTTTTCGTACTGATAATTTTCGGTCGAATTAAAAAAATCGAGCGCCGCGAGCGTGTTTTGAATTCTTTCGAGCGCGGCGGGCGAAATCTCGATCGGGTCTGTAATTACCTCGTCGGAAATGTCTTTGATGAACGAAATCGTGCCTTTTCCGCTCTCGTCGTGTTCGATATGAATTTTCGAAACCGTAAAGCCGGGACGCGAGAATTCGTAAAAATAAGTCGGCGCGTTTTTGGTTTGAGCCGCCGTTTGATTCCCCTGATTACCAGCGCCCGGACGCTCGTTTTTCTTCGCCTGACGGTTAACGGTCGGGGTTTCCGGCGTTTCGGTTACGGTCGGCGTCGTTTGCGGCGTCGGCGTTTTCGCGACGGGTTTAACGTTTTTCTTAACGGGCTTTTTCGTCTGTGCGGAAAACGACACCGCCAAACCCGCGACAAAAACCGAAATTAAAACTGCAAATATAAACTTCTTCATAAAAACTATTTGAATCAATCTCAAAAATACTTATGATTTTCTTTGCGTCTTTGTGCCTTTGCGGGAGTTTTTAATATTTCCCGCAAAGACGCAAAGAAAATTCAAAGACTTTTTAGCCATTTAACTATTTTTGAGACGACTTTTACTCAAATCTGACCGAAACGACTTTCGAAACGCCCGCTTCCTGCATCGTCACGCCGTAGAGCGCGCGCGCCGCTTCCATCGTCCGCTTGTTATGCGTGATGACGATAAACTGCGTTTTTTCAGCCATCTGCGCGATTTTGTCAACGAATCTGCCGACGTTCGCATCATCGAGCGGCGCGTCAACTTCGTCCAAAAGACAGAACGGCGACGGGCGATATTTGAAGATTCCCATCACGAGCGCGATCGCCGTCATCGCCTTTTCGCCGCCCGAAAGCAGCAAAATATTTTGCAGGCGTTTCCCCGGCGGCTGCGCGACGACTTCGATTCCGGCTTCCAAAATATCGTCCGCTTCAAGCAAAGTCATCTCGCCGCGACCGCCGCCGAAAAGCTCCTGAAAAAACTCGATGAAATTCGCGTTGATCGCTTCGAAGGCTTCCTTAAAACGCTCTCTGGAACGCTCTTTGATCTCGCGCAAGGCTTCTTCCGCCGCCGCGATTGAGTCAATAATATCCTGCCTTTGCGAAGTCAAAAACAAAAGTCGTTCATCGGCTTCGGCTAATTCTTCGAGCGCGAGCATATTGATCGCGCCGAAATTTTCCAGTTTTTCGCGCAGATCGTCGCTGCGCGTCCGAGCCGTTTCGAGATCGAAATCCTCGTCAATTTCTTCGGTTTCGACCAATTCGACGAGCGACAAATTAAGTTCGTGCGAACAGTTTTCGTTAACGCTTCGCAGTTTCGTAATCGCTTCGGTCTGGCGAATTTCGAGCGCCGCGCGTTCGTTTCTGGCTTCCGCCGAAAGCTTGTTCAGATCAGCCAATTCCGAACTCATCGCGTCCGCCGTTTCGCGCGCATTTTTAAGATGCGCGGTCGCCGCCGCAAGTTCGTTCTGCTCTATTTCCTGCTCATCTTCCGCCGAAACGATTTTTTCCTCGATTGCCGAAATTGATGCGGATAACTCTTTTTGTTTGCCTTCGGTTTCGAGAATTTCGAGATTTTGCCGCGCCATTCTCGAATCCAATTCTTTGAACTCGTTTTCGACGCGCCGCAGAGCATTTTGCGCCGAGCGGCGGCGTTCTTCGCTGGTCGCCGCAAGCGTACGTTTTTCGCTCAAAACCGTGTTTTCGGCTTCGGTTCGCGTTCGCGCTTCGCTTAATTTACCGGTGATTTCCGAGAGATTTTTTGAAGCCGCCGCGCGCGCCGTTTCGGCTTTTTCGGCATTAATTCGCGCTTCTTTCTTTCGGGTTTGAATTTCGCCGAGTTCTTTTTCGATCTGTACGATCTCGTTGGCGACGACTTTTTTATGCCGCTCGGCGCGTTCGGTTTCGGCTCGCGCCGACTTTTCCTGAATTTCCAAACTGAGTAAATCGCGCTCGACCTGAACGATTAATGATTGCAGATCAACTATCTGTTCTTCTCTTTCGGCAAGATTTTTACGCGCCGTCGCGGCTTCTTTTTCGGCGCTTTCGACCGTTTTCGACAGATTTTTAATCGCCGTTTCAAGTTCCCGAAGCTCGCGCTTAAAAGCGAGCAAAGACGAATTTTTCTCGTTCGCATTCGTCTTTCCGCTGACAAAAAGTTTGCCGCCAAAAACAAAATCGCCGTCGGCGTCAATCAAATTCGAACCGGCTTTTGCGTCCGTCAAATTTTCCGCCAGTTCCAAAGCCATCTCGCGCGGAAAAACTTCCGCCAGCGCGGCGGCAAAATCATCGGAAACACCGATCAAATTTTGGATTTTAGATTTTGGATTTTGGATTTTGGACTTTTCTTCTTTGCCGCTTTGCGCCTTTGCGGGAAACACCAAAACCGCGATTCTTCCGAGATTTGATTTCTTTAAATATTCGACGGTTTTATTTGCGTCGGCTTCGGTTTCAACCAAAACCGTCTGCAAAAACGCGCCGAAAAGATTTTCGACCGACTTTTCTGCGCGTTCCTCGACGTTGAATTTATCCGCCAAAGTTCCCAAAAACTTAACGCCGATTTTCGTTTGTTCGGCGAAAAGCTTCTGTACCGACGGCGCGTAAACTGCGCGTTTTTCGTCGAGTTCCTGCAAGGTTTCGAGCCGGTTCTTCTTGCGCGAAAACTCGTTTTGCAGCTCGCGCAAAGCTTTTTCAGCCGTTTGCAAAAGGCTTCGCGCCTCGCCTGACTCCGAAAGCAGAGTCCGCTTTTCGTCGTGCAAAAGCTTTACTTTTTCGCGCTTTTCGCCCAAATCTTTTTCGAGCTTGACGGCGCTTTCGGCGTGTTCCGCGTGAGTTTCCTCGGCGCGAATTTTCTCGCGGCGCAAACCTTCGGCGCGTTCCTTTAAGCGTTCGAGATTGTTTTCAAGCTGGCGCTCGATTTCGGCAAAACGCTCGACGGCGGTCGTGTGCTGCATCACCGCGCCGCGCGTCACGTCAAGCTCGGCTTCGATCTGCCGCAGTTCCTGTAATTTCGACTGATATTTTTTCTCGGCTGATTGAAATTCGAGCACGTTTTTTTCGGCTTCCGAGAGTTCCTGCCGCTCGTCTTTTTTGAGCCGTTCAATCTCGGTTTTGAAAAGCGTGAGCCGCTGCTCGGTCGCTTCGATCTCGTTTCTCAGAACGCCGTGACGAATTTTTAAGGTTTCGATCTGTTCCTGACGATAAGCTTTTTCGCGCGCGTTGCGGTCGCGCGTCAAAATATTTTCGGCGTGGCGGGCGCGGATTTCCGCCAGGGTTTCTTCCGCCTCGCGCGCCTTTTGCGTCGCCGCGCGAAAAGCCTCGTCCTTTTCGGCAACCTGCGCGAAAATCGCGCGCTCGGTCGTAATCGCTTCCGTCAATTTTTCTTCCAATTCGTTGACCAGATCGGTCAAATATCTGCCTTCGGCGGTGAACAGATTTTTCAAAAGAACGCGAAATTCTTCGCGCAGCAATTTATATCGCCGCGTTTTCGCCGCCTGACGGCGCAGGGAATTTGCCTGTTTATCGATTTCGGAAACGATGTCGGAAATGCGGCTCAAATTACTTTTCGCGGATTCCAGACGCGCTTCGGCGGCGCGCTGGCGTGTGCGAAATTTCGAGATTCCGGCGGCTTCTTCGATCAGCCCGCGCCGGTCCGATGGTTTTGCCGAAAGAATCTGACCGATGCGACCCTGTTCGATGATCGCGTAATGCGAGCCGCTCAAACCCGTGCCGGCGAACAAATCCTGAATGTCGCGCAGGCGGCAGGTTTTGCCGTTTAATTGATATTCGCTTTCGCCCGAAAGATAAAGCCGCCGCGTGACGGAAATCGCTTCGCCCGGAGCGAAATCCAAAGCGAACGAACGCGGTCGCCAATGGCGTTTCGATCGGACTTTTTTCTCGACGATCTGCACCGAACCGACCGCGACGGCGGCTTGCGCCGTTTCGACTTCAATTTCTTCCGTCTGAAAGCCATTACCGTTTATTCCGACGCCGTTTTCAGACGTCTGACTGCTGACTGCTTCCGGCTCGCTTTCAAAATCCTCGACATTGACGGCGTTTTCATCCAAATCGCTGATCGCTTCGTCAATGTCGCTTAAATCTTCCTCTTCGCCGGCGAACATCGCTTCTTCGTCGCGCACGAGATGCAGAACGACTTCCGCCATGCCCGAAGGCTTGCGTTTGCTCGTGCCCTGAAAAACGACGTCCTTCATTTCCGCGCCGCGCAATTGTTTGGCGCGCTGCTCGCCTAAAACCCACGCGATCGATTCCGAGACGTTTGATTTTCCGCAGCCGTTCGGACCGACGACCGCCGTGATGCCGTTGCCGGTAAAGACGATTTCCGTGTAATCGGCAAAGGATTTAAAGCCTGTAATTTCGAGACGTTGAAGTTTGAACATTGATATAGCGCTTGATCGGGTAGAGTTAACGCTATATTTTGTTGTTTTCGCCCGCCGAAGTCAAATTCGGCAATAACAGGCAAACCGCGAAAGTGTTTGCCAACGTCGAGCTTCTTGCGGATAAATTTTCGGGCAATATCAGAGCGGGCGGCATCGCGCGGCTAAAAACGGGCATCGAACGAGGAGTTGATTTTAATCTGAGCGAATAAATTTTATGAGCGGATATTTTGCTTGCGCGCTGCTGCCGATCGCGCTTTTTTTCAATATTTACTGCGGCGCTTCGTGGACGGGCGCGGAAGCCGATTTTCCGGTCGTGCCGGCATCGAAAAACGTGCCGCAGTTTAAGGTCGAGACGGCGGCGAGCGGACTCGAAGTCGTCTGGTCGATCGTTTTCGCGCCTGATGAACGGATGTTTTTTACCGAGCGTCCGGGCAGAGTGCGCGTCGTCGAAAAAGGCAATTTACGCGCGGCGGCTTTCTTTACCGTGCCGGACATCGAGCTTTCCGGCGAGAGCGGTTTAATGGGCATGACGCTGCACCCCGATTTCGCCGAAAATCATTTCATTTATCTTGCTTACGCTTATCAAAACGCGAAAAAAGAGCAAACTGTGCGCGTCGTTCGCTACCGCGAAAACGGCGAAACTCTGGTCGAGCCGAAAACGATTATAGAAGAAATTCCCGCGTCGCGCTATCATGCCGGAACCCGGCTCAGATTCGGTGCGGACGGCAAACTCTATATCACGACCGGCGATGCGACCAAGCAATCTCGCGCCCAGCAGCTCGATTCGATCAACGGTAAAACTTTGCGTTTGAACGACGACGGCAGCCTACCGGAAGATAATCCGTTTGTCGGACGACGTGACGCGCGACCGGAAATCTGGAGTTACGGGCACCGCAACGCGCAGGGAATGGATTTTCAGCCCGGAACGGGTTTGATGTTTCAAACCGAACACGGACCGAGTTTGATTGACGGCGTTTCGCTCTTTAAGCGTTCGGGCGGCGACGAGGTCAATATCGTCGAGCGCGGCAAAAATTACGGCTGGGCTAAAATCAGCCACCAAGGTAAACGCGCCGGAATGGAAACGCCGCTCATCGAATATTCGCCGGCAATCGCGCCGGCGAGCGGAATGTTCTACCGCAGCGACCTTTTTCCCGAACTGAAAAACAATTTTTTGTTCGGCGCGCTCAAAGGCGAAGCGATTTACCGTCTGGTTTTGGACGGCAGAAAAATCGTTTCGCAGGATAGATTATTTATCGAAAAATTCGGACGCATCCGCGAAATCGCCGAAGCGCCCGACGGCTCGATCTATTTTTCGACCTCAAACCGCGACGGGCGCGGCAATCCCTCAAAAGAAGACGACCGCATTTTGCGGCTCGTGCCGCTGAAGTAAATTTTACTATTAGGTAAGAATATTTATTTAACGCAAAGACGCAGAGGTGCGAAGGGGCAAAGATTTTTCAAATAACTGTTTGAAATTAGAAATCTCATCAGTATTTCAAAATCCCGAGTAATCTATTAACAATATATAAAAAAACTTTGCGCCTTCGCGTCTTTGCGTCTTTGCGTTGAAATATTTCCTACCCAGTTCTGAGATTTTTTACTTTAAAAATCTTCGTCGTTCAGATTGCGCAAACCTTGTTTTTCGGCGCGCTCGTTGTCGAGGTCGGTGAGAACGTCGAGCAGGAAGTTGGTGTTGCTCGAAATGCTGATGACAACAGGAAATTCGAATTCCGAGGTCGAGAATTCAAAAGTTCCGTTATTAATTTCGATGATTTTGCGGAATGCCGTGACGCCGTTGTGACCGTTGCATTCGGCGTCGACGATCTTGCCTTCGTTAAACGAAACGCTCGCCAGATGAAGGTCGGATTTAAGAACTAAGAGTCCGGTCATTTTCGCGCTTTCGATGACCTGCACGGCGTCGAAGATCGAAACATAAGCGAGATTTCCGGCAAACGTTACGTCGGTGCGTACTTTTTGCGGCGTTTTTTCGCGCGTTTGCGCAAACTCGGGTCGGCGCGCGCGGCGAATCGCTTCGAGTCCGGGCGCGACCGAAATGCGCGGATCGAGCAGTTTTGCTTCCTGCAAACGGTCGTACGCGAGATCGAAATCTTCGCGACCGATATAAAGCGTGACGAGCGCGAGACATTGGCGGGCGGCTTCGTCGAGATTTTTCTGCGAAACGCAGATGTCGCGCATTTTTTCGCGCAGCGCGATCGAGCGCGGGCTGCGTTCGATCGATTCTCTGAGAAGTGAAAACGCCTTGTCGGGCGAGCGATATTTGACGAACAGATCGGCGTCCAGAAGTACGGATTCGATCGAGACTTCGCTGAATGCTAAGGAAGGACTTTCTAAAACTTGGCTCATAAAATTATACGGGTTTGAATTTGGATGGATGAACAACTCTGTTCAACAGTTTAAAATTAACATATTTTCGAAGCGGAAGTCATCAAAATTCTGACGCGGCGGAAACAAAAAGCGGGAATGTTTTGACATAAAATATTCCCGCTTTTTGTTGTTTTCCGAGAGGCTTAAAAATCGAATCTCAAGCCGAGACGGATTTGTCTTTGACGAAACGTGCGGCTCGGAACCAGAAAGTTCGTCGAAGTATAGTCAATAAACGCCGCGCCGAAGTTGAAGACCGACGCGTTCAGAATGTTGCCGAATTCCGCGACGGGACGCAGACGCATTCTTTCGGTCATCCGGAATTCTCTCGAAACATTCAGATCGAACGTATAGAACGACGGTCCTTTGCCGGTATTACGCGGCAGATTGCCGCCGCGCGAACCGATGGTCGGCAGCGAGAAACTGTCGAACAATCCTTGCGGGAACGGCGAACCCGGCGCGCGCCAGACAATATCGGAAATGTTTCCCGAAAAATTCGGGCGGTCGGTGCCGAGATCGTCGAGGTTGCGGTCGCTGCCGCCGCTGCCGAGGCTGAACGGTGCCGAGCTGCCGGCGCGGAAAAGCGGCGAAAATTTCAATTTACCGAGCCACCACGGCGTATCGAACGAACCTGAAAACGCGATACGATGGCGGCGATCCTGAATGGTTCGCGTGTATTCGCTGTCGAAATCGCCGTTGACCTGCGCGTTTGCCGTGTTGTTCAAACCGTTGTCTTTGGTCGAAGACAACGTGTAATTGAAACGGAAATTTCCGCCGAAACCGGCACCCCATTTGCGATAACGCGAGCGAATTTCGAGAATCAAGCCTTGATAAAACGCTTTGCCGACCGAGCCGATGCGCGATTTTTCTTCGAAATTCAGGTCGGGTCTGAACCGCGAAATAGCGGCTAAAGCGATTCCGATCGCGCCGCCGAGCGAGTTTGTCGAAGTGCCGGTAACGGCGGTGCTCGGCGCGGTGGTCGTCGCGCTCGTCGAATTCAGATTGACAAAACAAGTGGTCGTCGAAGCCGTCGGGCAAGCCGTCGTGCCGCCGATCGTGGTGGTCGGTGCCTGATTGGTCGCCGTTCCCAGATAAAATTGGTAAGTTCTGGTCGTTCCGTTGGCGTTTGTGAAAACATACGGATTCGCGAGCAGATATTGCGCCCAATCATCGAAACCGGAAGGCAGAAGCGGCGCGTTGATGTTCCGGTCGCGCCAGAGCTTGATCGTTCGGTTCCATGTGTAATTGGCTTCAAAAACCCAGCCTTTGAAAAGCTCGCGTTCGAAACCGACGTTAAATTGATAGCTTTCGGGAATTTGCAGTGACGGGTCAACCGAACGAAGCGGATTTCCGCCGCTGCCCTGATTGATGATAAAACCCGTATTGCCGTTACACGGCAGAGTTGTCGCAATTGTCGCGCAGGTGCTCGTGACAAGCGAACGAAGATCGGCTTCCGAGGCGAACGAGTTCGGAAAACGCTGAGAAAGCGCGTTGAGAATCGCCACGCGGCGGACATCGGTCGCGCCGGTTCCGATCGCGTTGGTATCGAACGGCATAATACCGTTGACGTTCTGGATAAAATCGGCGATCGTACGAAGCAGCGTGCGGTTGTAGAAAATACCGGCACCGAATCGAATGACGCCTTTATTATTCTTGAACGGAGCCCACGCGACGCCGAAGCGCGGACCGAAATTATTGTTGTCGTCAACGCTCGTTTCGCGCTCGTAGCGCAAGCCGAGGCTGACGGTCAGATTCTGTCTTAATTTGAATTCGTCGTTGGCAAAGAGTCCCCAATAAGTATTGTTGACATTCGAACCCGTACCGAAATTCAGGCGGAATCTGGACAGGACGTTTTGCTGGAACGTTCCCATGTTGGCGAAGTTAAAAGTTCCGGTCGCGTCGGTCAATTCCGTCGCTTTCGAGCGAATTTTCTGAAAGTCAAAGCCGAATTTTATCGTGTGTTCGCCAAAGATGTAGGTCGTCGAATTTTGAAATTGATAACGGGTTTCGCGTCGGTTTTGCGGAAACGTTTCGCTGTTGCCGCCCGAGGCGGTCGAGTTGCCGACGATCAATGTCTGGTTGCCGCCGGTTTCCGGATTCCGGTAGCCGATCAGGACAACCGGTTCAAGCGGCGAATCGGTCTGAAAACTCGGCTCGAAGATCGAATATTGAAAGCGGAACTGATTAACCAGCTGCGAGCTGAAAACATGATTATCCGTAAAATTTATCGCGTCGGAATCCGTCGTCTTTGCCTGAAGCGCGTCGTCCAGACGGGTCACCGAAGCGGAAGTCGTACGGCGGTTTTTTCTTCTGCCCATCTGGTAGCCGACCGTGAAATTGTTTTTCGAATTGATGATCTGGTCGAATTTGGCGGTGAAAATATTATTTACGTTCGGCGTCGGGAAAAATGCGTTGTAAGGCGAGAGCGCAACCGCCGGCGTGCTGTTGGCGTCCGTGCAGGTCGCGACCGGACACGTTCCGTTTCCAGCCGGAAGCGGGTAATTCGGGTTCGAAACCAGCGGCACATAAGTGTCAATAAAAGTCGTGTCCTGCAAATTGAGATACTCGTAACCGACCGAGAAGAACGAGCGGTTGCGACCGTCATAGATTTTCGGCAGAACGACCGGACCGCTGAGCGTGAATCCGGGGTTATATTCGGTAAACGGCAAGCGCTCGAAACCTCGGCTGTTGTTGTACCATGTGTTGGCATTCAAGCTGTCGTCGCGGAAAAACATAAACACGCGACCGCGAAGCCGATTCGTGCCGCTGCGCGTTCTGAGGTTTATTCGTCCGCCCGAAGCGCGCCCGTATTCCGCCGAAAACTGGTTCGTAATGACCTGAACTTCTTCGACCGTTTCGAGCGACGGCTGAAAGCGAATGTTCGCCGAGCGGTCGTCGTTGTTGTCCAAACCGTCAATCGTAATATTGTTTGAATACGAAACGCCGCCCGAAAGCGAAAAATTGCCCTGTTCGGCGGGCGCGGTCTGGTTCGTGACGTTGCGGTCTTCAGACAGATCGCGCGTTGACAAAGCTTCTTCGGAAGTTCCGCCCAAGGTTAAAACGAGATCGAGCGGATTGCGACCGGTGTTCGGGATTTCTTCGATTTCGCGTCCCGTGATCGTGCCGCCGACGATCGTGCGCGTCGTGTCGATAACGGGTTCGTTGTCGCCTTCGAGAGTAATGATCTGCTCGGCGGTAACGCCGGCAGGCGCGAGGTTGAAATTGAGCTGCACGTTTTGTCCGGCGATCGTTGCAAGATCGGTCTTTTCCTGCACGGCAAAGCCCTGCATCGAAACCTTGATATTGTAAATTCCGGGCGGAAGCTCGATTATGCGGTAGCGTCCTTCGTCGTCAGCCGTCACGGTGCGCTCGGCTCCGGTCGTTGTTAAAGTCGCCGTGACGGTCGCTCCCGCAACCGGCGCATTATTTGAATCAGCGATTCTGCCGCTGATTGTAACGTCATCTAAATCCTGTGCTAAAGTCGGGAAATTAAGGGCAAGTAAACTCAAAAACGTAAAAACGAAAGCAAGCGCGAACTTTCTGAAAATATTCTCCATCTTCATTCTCTCCATTAGGTTTGTGACAAATTTTTAGGGTTAAAGCGCAGATACCGACAAGGAATTTCGAACGAACGAAGACGGAGAATTCGTTCGAAACATAATATGCAAATATTATTTTCGGTATGATTGCGACGGAGTTTAGAAGTATTTTACTTAAAACGCGGAGAATGTAAAGCTTTTTTTTAGCCGCGGGGATTTTAACGAAAAGAGGGAGTTATTCGTCGTCGTTTTGAATGCGTTTGATGGAAACATTTAAGCGCGAGATCGGAATCAGCGCTTCGGATTCGGAGAAATTTTCGACCGGCGGCACTAAATCGCCCATGTGATTTCTTAAATGTTCGAAAAATCTTTCGAATTCGCGCTGCATCGCGTCCATCTTTTCGCGCATATTGAGAATGATTTCGACGCCCGCGAGATTAACGCCCAACTCGCGCGTGAGAGACAAAATTACTTCCAGACGCTCAAGATCGGTGTCCGTATAAAGCCGCGTGTTGCCGACCGAACGCGAAGGTTTCAACAAGCCTTCACGCTCGTACAGCCGGAGCGTCTGCGGATGAATCTCAAAAATCTCCGCGACGGCGCTGATTGTGTAAGTTTTTGTCTTCCTTTTCATAGCTGTTCATTAGGATTCGGGATTACAAAATCCGCAATCCGCAATCCCAAATCCCAAATTATTCTAGTCCCATCGCTTTTCGCGGATTTTCGGGATTCGCTTTTTCAAATTCCCGCAAAACGTCTTTTGTTTCTTCCGAGATAATTCGCGGCAATTTTATCTGCACTTCGATAAACTGGTCGCCGCGCAAAGAGGGATTTCTCAAAGAGGGAAATCCGCGTTCGCGCAGGCGGAATTTTTGCCCCGATTCGGTTCCCGAAGGAATTTTGAGCTGCGCTTTACCTTCGACGGTCGGCACTTCGATTTTCGTACCCAAAGCCGCTTCCGGCACAGTGATCGGAATCGTTATATAGATGTTTTCGCCTTTGCGCATAAAATAACGATGCTTATCGACATTCGTGATAATAAATAAATCACCCGATTCGGCTCCCAATCGTCCGCCGTGTCCTTTTTTCGGAATTCGCACGCGCGAGCCGGTGTCAACTCCGGCGGGAATGCGGATTTTAACCTGTTCGGTTTTCGGCGTGACGCCTTTACCGCTGCACTGCGAACACGGCTGACGGCGGCGTCCGGTGCCTTCGCAGTCGCCGCAAGTCTGCGAAAACTGCAATCTTCCGCCGGTCTTTAATACTTGTCCCGTGCCTTTGCAGGTTTGACAGATTACGACCGGACCGCCCGTATCGCCCGCGCCCTGACAGCGCGAACACTGTTCGCTCCGGTTGACGGTGATATTGGTCGTCAAGCCGTTAAATGCTTCTTCAAACGAAAGCCTGAGCGGAATCTCGATGTCGCGCCCTTTTTTCGGCAAAGGTTTCGGCGGTTCGGGTTCGCGTTTTGCGCCGCCGCCGCCGCCGAAAAGGTCTGAAAAAATATCTCGAAAACTCGATGAGCCGCTGCCCGACCCGCCCGGTTCAAAGTTAAAGCCGGAAAAATCGAAACCGCCCGCGCCCGCGCCGCCGCCTGCGCCCGCGCCCGTACTAAACGGCGAATCAGGATCGAGATTGTCGTTGTAATAGCCGAAGCGGTCGAAAACCTTGCGCTTTTTCTCGTCCGAGAGAATGTCGTAGGCTTCCTGAACTTCTTTGAACTTTTCCTCGGAGGCTTTATCGTTCGGATTAACGTCCGGATGATATTTCCGCGCCAATTTACGGTATGCCTTTTTAATTTCATCCGCTTTGGCGTCCTTTTTGATGCCGAGAATATTGTAATAATCTTTGTTTGCCATTTATTAAAATTTTGCTTTCGCAAAATTCGGTTTTTGGTTTTCGGTCTTTGGACTTTTGTTTTCGATCCGGCTTAGGTCAAAAACCAAAGACCGAAAACCGTCGTTGAAGTATCGCAAAATCAGCCGCTGCCTGCAATCATTTACAGGCAAACGGCTGACTTATTTTTCAGGCTTAAAATTTTGCCTTTTGCCCTTTATTTTGCCTTACTTCTTCTCTTCGTCAACATCAACATATTCGGCGTCAATGACATTGTCGTCCGCACCCGTCGAGGTTGATTCGCCGCCGCCGGCGCTTGCCGAAGATGCCTGTTCTTCAGTCTCCGCTGCTCCGCCGGTTTCAGCCGAGCCTGTTTGACTGTAGAGAACTTCCGCGAGTTTATGCGAAGCCGTCTGCAAGCGGTTGAACGCATTGTTCATCGCGTCCGTATCGTCGCCCGCGAGCGCGGTTTTCGATTCGGCGATCGCCGCTTCGAGTTCGCCCGATGCCGCCGCGTCGAGCTTGTCTTTATTTTCGCTGAAAGTTTTTTCGACCGAGTAAACAAGTCCGTCCAAGCGGTTTCTGGCTTCGATCACTTCCTTGCGTTTGGTATCTTCGCCCGCGTGCGATTCGGCGTCTTTCATCATCTTGTCGATTTCTTCTTTCGACAAACCCGACGAAGACGTGATCGTGATTTTCTGCTCGCGACCCGTGCCGACGTCTTTCGCCGAAACGTTGACGATGCCGTTCGCGTCGATGTCGAAAGTTACTTCGACCTGCGGAACGCCGCGCGGTGCGGGCGGAATGCCGACGAGATGGAATTTACCGAGCGTTTTGTTGTCAGAAGCCATCGGGCGCTCGCCCTGCATCACGTGAACCTCGACCGACGTCTGATTGTCCGAAGCGGTCGAAAAGATTTCAGATTTGCGCGTCGGGATCGTCGTGTTGCGGTTAATCATGTGCGTCATGACGCCGCCCAGGGTTTCGATACCTAAGCTTAAAGGCGTGACGTCGAGCAGCAGAATGTCGGTTTTTTCGCCGCCGAGAACCGCCGCTTGAACCGCCGCGCCGAGCGCGACAACTTCGTCCGGGTTAACGGTTTTGTTCGGTTCTTTGCCGAAAAATTCCTTGACCATTTCCTGAACTTTCGGGATACGCGTCGAGCCGCCGACCAGAACGACTTCGTCAATCTGTCCTTTTTCGAGTCCGGCGTCTTTGATCGCCTGTTCGACCGGCGGCATCAGACGTTTTAAGAGCGATTCGACGAGCCCTTCGAATTTCGCGCGCGTCAATTTCAGCACCAAATGCTTCGGTCCCGATTGGTCAGCCGTAATAAACGGCAGGTTGATTTCGGTTTCCATCGCCGAAGACAATTCGACTTTCGCTTTTTCAGCCGCTTCTTTAAGACGCTGCAAAGCCATTTTGTCGGTCGTCAGGTCAATGCCCTGATCTTTTTTGAATTCGTCAATGATCCATTTGATCAGCGATTCGTCAACGTCGTCGCCGCCTAAATGAGTGTCGCCGTTCGTTGATTTAACTTCGACAACGCCTTCGCCGACTTCGAGAATCGAAATATCGAACGTGCCGCCGCCGAAGTCGAAAACCGCGATCGTTTCGTCTTTCTTTTTATCCAGACCGTAAGCCAGCGCGGCAGCCGTCGGTTCGTTGACGATGCGCATGACTTCGAGCCCTGCGATCTTACCGGCGTCTTTTGTCGCCTGACGCTGGGCGTCGTTAAAATACGCCGGAACGGTGATCACCGCTTTATCAACTTTCGCGCCGAGATAATCTTCCGCCGCTTTTTTCAGTTTCTGCAAAACCATCGCCGAAATTTCCGGCGGGCTGTAGTGCTTGCCCTGCGCGTCAATGTGCACGTCGCCGTTGCCGGCGCGTTCGACCTTGAACGGAACCTGTTTGATCTCGCCCGAAACTTCATCGAATTTTCGTCCCATAAAACGCTTGATCGAATAGAGCGTATTTTCCGGGTTGGTGACGGCTTGGCGTTTTGCAACCTGTCCGACCAGGCGGTTGCCGTCTTTGGTAAAAGCGACTACCGAAGGAGTCGTGCGTCCGCCTTCTTCATTGGTGATGATGACCGGTTCGCCGCCTTCCATAACGGCGACAACCGAGTTTGTCGTTCCCAAGTCAATACCAATAATTTTACTCATCTGTTAAATTTCTCCTTAAATAAAACTGCTTTATTATGCCTCAACACCAAGCCGCTATTCGATAAAATATCCGGCAGGTTGAATGTAGGGCTAGAATAATATATGAGTGTCTCCTTGTCAAGTTTACTTCAAAAATTATTACAACTTTTTTTTACGGCTTTTCGAACGGCGGATTTTAGCGCCGAGAATTTATATTCCGTTGAAAAACTGGTATGTTGAGCGCCGTTTATTGTAAAATTCGCTTGATACCAAGTTCCACGTAAACAGGAAAGCCTTTAATGTCCGCCGAAATAACCGACCACAAAACAATTGGTGAAGATTCGCTTATCAACCGCGAGCTCTACCGCGTTTTCGTCACGCAGAGCAGCGAAGCGATCTGGCGCATCGAACTCGACGAACCGGTTTCCGTCAATCTTCCGCCCGACGAGCAGATCAAACTTTATTATCGTTATTGCGTGCTTGCCGAATGCAATCAGGCGATGGCGCGGATGTACGGTTTCGATTCGATCGAGGAAATCGTCGGCGCGCGGCTCGGCGATCTTTTGATCGAGACGGACCAAACCAATCACGATTATCTGCGCTCCTTTATTGATTCTGATTATCGACTCGAAGACGCCGAATCGCATGAGATTGACCGCGACGGAAAGCCGAAGATCTTTCTTAACAACCTGATCGGGATCGTCGAAAACGGTTTTCTGGTGCGCGTCTGGGGAACGCAGCGCGATATTACCGAACGCAAAGAGATCGAAAGGTCGAAAGCCCATCTGGCGGCGATCGTCGAATTCTCCGACGATGCGATCATCAGCAAAGATTTGGACGGCATTATCACGAGCTGGAACAAAGGCGCTGAAAAGATTTTCGGTTACCGGGCGGAAGAGATTATCGGGAAATCAATAAGCGTTCTGATACCGCCGCACCTGATGGACGAGGAAGTGAAATTTCTCAAAAACATCAAAAACGACAAATCCATCGAGCATTATGAAACCGTCCGCACGCGCAAAGACCGAACGCAGGTTGCCATCTCGCTGACGGTTTCGCCGATCAAGAACGAGGCGGGCGAAATTATCGGCGCGTCGAAAATCGCCCGCGACATCAGCGAACGCCAGGAAGCGGAAGAATCCCTGCGCGAAAGTCAGGCGATTCTCGCGCTTTCGATGCAGAGCAGCCGGATGGGCGCGTGGTGGCGCGATTTTGCGACCGAAACGGTTTGGTGGAGCGCGGAACTCGAAGAAATTTTCGGTTTGGAGCACGGCACTTTTCGCGGTACGGAGAAGGATTTTTTCGATTTCGTTCATGAGGACGACCGCGAGGAAATCTGGAACGAAATCAACCGCGCGATTGATGAGCGGCGCGAATATGCGATCGAATTTCGCTTCCGGCACACGAACGGCTCGATTCGCTGGCTGGAAGGTCGCGGACAGGCGGTTTATTCGGAAAAAGGCGCGCCGGTCAGGCTTTACGGCATCGGGATCGACATTACCGAGCGCCGGAAATCGGAAGAGTCGCTGCGCGATTCGGAAGAGCGTTTTGCGAAAGCCTTTAATTCGAGCCCGCTCGCGTTGACGATCACCGCCCTGAAGACCGGAAAGCTGATCGAGGTTAACGAAACTTTCGTGCGCGTTACGGGTTTCGCGCGCGAAGAAGCGATCGGGCGAACGACCGCCGAGCTCGGCTTGTGGACAAACGCCGGCGAACGTGAAGAAGAACTTGAAAAGGTTCAGAAAATGGGCGAAATCCGTGATTTGGAATACCGCTTCCGGCTCAGAGACGGCAGCGAAATTATCGGTCTGCTTTCCGCTGAACTGCTCGAAATCGGCGGCGAGCCGTGCGCTTTGACGATCATTCAGGACATCACCGGGCGCAAAAAAGCCGAGGAGATTTCCGCGCGTTATCATTTGCTTTCGATGCGCGCGCGCGACGTTATTTTGTTCATTCGCCCCGACGGTCGGATCGTTGACGCAAATCAGGCGGCGATTGACACATACGCTTATGAGCAGGCGGATCTGCTTAAAATGAAGATCCACGATCTGCGCGCGCCGGAAACTTTGGCGGTTCTTGAAGAACAACTTGGAAAAGCCGACGAAACCGGTCATCAGTGGGAAACCGTTCACGTGCGAAAAGACGGTACGCGTTTTCCGGTCGAGGTTTCGTCGGTCGGCGCGAACATCGGCGGCGGGCGGCTTTTAATCAGCATTATCCGCGATATTACCGAGCGCCGCGAAAACGAGGAGATCGTGCGCCGGAGTATGAAACAGATGGCGCTCGTGACCGACATCGCGCCGGTTTACATCGCAAATTGCAGCCGCGACAAGCGCTTCAAGTTTATCAATAAAGCTTACGCCGACCGGTTCGGGCTGCATCCCAAAGATTGTATCGGCAAGCCGCTTTCGGAAATCATCGGTCAAGCGGCGTTTGAAAAACTATCGGGCTATATCGAAATCGTCCTCGGCGGTCAGCCGGTCGAATTTGAGATAAATATTCCATATCCGACGATCGGCAACCATTTTATGCATTGTTCCTACGCGCCCGAATTCGACGAGAGCGGCGAGGTTATCGGCTGGGTGGCGGCGATCACCGATATAAGCGAGCGGCGCAAAATGGAAGAAGCCTTGCGCGAATCGGAAAGCCGTTTTCGCACGATGACCAACAGCGCGCCGATGCTCGTCTGGATGAACGATACCGAAAAACAAAGCACGTATTTTAATCAGACCTGGCTCGATTTCACCGGCAGAACGGCGGAAGAAGAAAGCGGCGAAGGCTGGATGGAAAACATTCACGAGGACGATTTAGAGCAGGTTCGGAAAGCTTCGGGAGCGGTTTTTGAAGCGCGGACGGATTTCGAGATGGAATACCGGATGCGGCGCTTTGACGGCGAATACCGCTGGATTTTGGATAAAGGCGTGCCGCTTTTTACGCATAACGAAACTTTTCGGGGCTACATCGGTTCGTGTATTGACGTGACCGAGCGCCGCGAAGGTCAGGAAGCGCTGCTCAAAGCCGAGCGCCGCGCGTCGGAAGAATATCTCGAACTTCTTTCGCGCATCGTGCCCGTCGCGCAGACGCTCGGCACGGCGCGTGATTTAACGACCATTTACCGCGCGCTGCACGAATTCGTCCGCGCTTCGATGCCGTGCACGGCATTTTTCGTTTCGTTTTATGATGCGGCGCGGAATTTGCGCACGGCGGCGTATGTCTGCGGCGAAGCGGGCGAAGTTGATATTTCGCTTCTGCCGCCGATGCCTCTGACGCCGGACGGCGGACCGAATTCGCAGGCGATTTTCGAAAAGCGATCGGTTGTCGCCAATCGCTACTGGGAGTTGATGAAAACGCGCCCGCACGTCGTTTTGAATGAAGACGGCAATGATCCTAATTCTTCGCTGGTCGTGCCGATGACGGCGATGAACCGCATTACCGGCACACTCGAAGTGCAGGCATACGAGAACGACGCTTTTACGAACGAACATATCATCGCGCTCGAAATGGTCGCCAATCTGGCGGCGGTCGCGATCGAAAACGTGCGGCTTTTGCAGATCGAAGCCGATGCGCGCGAAACCGCCGAAGCCGCGAATCGCGCGAAGGACGAATTTTTAAGCGTTCTTTCGCACGAGCTGCGAACGCCTTTGAATTCGATGCTCGGCTGGACGCGGATGCTTCGCGCGGGCATTCTCGATGAAGAAAAAACCGCCCGCGCGATCGAGGTTATCGAGCGCAACACGCTGCTTCAAAATAATCTGATCGAAGACCTTCTGGACGTTTCGCGGATTATTTCGGGCAAAATGCGGATCGAAAAAGAAACGGTTGATCTGGCGAAGGTTTTCGACGACGCCGTCGAAATTCTGCGACCGTTTGCGGCGCAGAAAAACATCGAGTTCGAAGCCGAAACGCCGGACAGCTCGCTCGTGATTGACGGCGACGCGACGCGGTTTCAGCAGATCGTCGTCAATCTCGTGCAGAACGCCGTCAAATTTACGCCCGAAGGCGGCAGGATCGGCGCGTCTCTGTCGCGCGACGGCGACGCTGCGCGGCTTGTCGTGACGGACAACGGCATCGGCATCGCCGAAGAGCTTCTGCCGTTTATCTTCGACCGTTTCCGGCAGGCTGATTCTTCGACCAAACGCGCGTACAGCGGTTTGGGCTTGGGCTTGACGATCGTTCGCAATCTGGTCGAGCTGCACGGCGGCACGATTCAAGCGGAAAGCGCGGGACACGGTCGGGGCGCGACCTTTACGGTCGAAATCCCTCTGACCGAGGAATTTCTCGAAAAAACGTCGGCGAAAACTCAAAAGTCGCCGCTTTTCGGCGAAAATGCGGCGCTTACGGGCGCGCGGATTCTGCTTGTTGACGACGACGCCGAAAGTCTCGTGCCGCTGCAAATCTTTCTCGAAAAGGAAAACGCCGAAATCGAGACGGCGACCTCGGCAAAAGAAGCGCTCGCAAAGCTCGCCGCGCAGGATTTTCACGTTTTAATAACCGACATCGGAATGCCGCTCGCGGACGGCTACGATTTAATTGCAAAGGTCAGACAACTGCAAACCGAACAGAACGCGTTTATCACGGCAATCGCGCTCACCGCCTACGCTTCATTGGACGACCGCCGCCGCGCGCTCGCCGCCGGATTTCAAGGGCATCTCGCCAAACCCGTTGATTTCGACGAACTTTTGTCCGTCATCAAAAGCTTTTACGACAAAATGAAATAATCGCGCGCAACCGGCAGCCGCGCAAAACCAATCGGCAAAGTCTCTTGAATCTTAAAATGTTGAATTTTGAATTAATCGGTTTTTTGCGGCGCGGGTTTTTCTTCTTCCTTCATCAGTTTGGCGACGAAGAAAATATAGTGAAAGCCGGAGACGACCGCGAGCAGGACGACGATAAAATAAACCGTCGGCAGATAAAAACTGTAGTTGATAAACGCCGCGAGCAGAATCAGCGCGACGGCGATGACCTGCACGAACGTGCTTAGTTTTCCGAGCCACGACGGTTTGAAACCGTGAAATCCGGTCATAATATTGATCGCTCCGGCGACGGTCACGATCAAAACGTCGCGTCCGAGAACGGCGGCTGTAACCCAGAAAGGAACGGGCAGAAAGCGCGTGTCCGGCAAAACGTTCTTCATCGCGAGAACGATAAATGCGACGGTCATCAAAAGTTTATCGGCGATCGGGTCTAAAATCGTGCCGAGCTCGGATTCCTGATTAAACCGGCGCGCGACAAAACCGTCAACGCCGTCCGAAATTCCGGCGACGAGAAAAACTAACAACGCCCAGCCGCTGTAGCCGTAAAACAAAAGGCTCGCAAAAACGGGAATCAAAGCCATTCGCAGAAAGGTCAGCAGATTCGGGATTGTTAAGATATTCGAAGCCATTTCTAGGATTTGCGATTTGCGATTTGCGATTTGCGATTTGTTTGAAATTTAATCATCGTCGTCAAATTATAATTTAAAAACACATATAACCGGTAAGGAATAATTATTATCCAATCGCAAATCCCAAATCGCAAATCGCAAATTAAATTGAGTGAAGTTCGATCAGCGAGATTTCCGGCGGACATTGATAGCGAATCGGCAGAACGACCGTGCCGATGCCGCGCGTGATGTAAATTTGCGTCTCGCGGCGCTGATGCAAACCGTTTTTAAGCTTTCGCTGCGGCAGAATCCGTTTATCTTCGTCGCGCAGTTTGACCTGTCCGCCGTGCGTGTGACCGCTTAAAATAAGATCAACGTCAAACCGCGCCGCTTGTCGCAAAATTACCGGATTATGCGCCAGAAGCAGTTTCATTTCGTCGGGAAAACTTCCGTGCAGAGCGGCGCGCAGATCGGTTTTGCCGACCATATAATCGTCCACGCCGCACAGCCAAAAGCCTGCGCCCTGCGCCGTAAAGCGAATTCCTTCATTGATTAAAACGTTGATTCCCGAGCGGCGAAACGAATCCGTGACCATTTCGGCATCCGTCCAATGATCGTGATTTCCGAGACACGCGTGAATTCCGTGTTCCGCGTCGAGTTTGCCGAGAACTTCGGCGACCGGTTCGATATATTTCGTTTCGTGCGAAACGTAATCGCCCGTCAGAACGACCATATCGGGATTTAAGCTGTTTGCGATTTTGACGGTCCGCGAGATGTGTTCGAGACCGGTGAACGGGCTGTGATGAATGTCCGAAAGATGAACGAGCCGGAAACCGTCGAGCCGTTTCGGCAGGCGTTTTAACTGAATGTCTATTTTTTCGAGCGAAAGACTGTTTGCTTCGGCAAGCGCGTATTTGGCAAACTGCGAAAGATTGCCGGCAATCGCACGCAAAGGCGTTTCCGAGCCGATCGCGTTGGAGAGTCGTTTAGACAATTTTCCCTTTGATGCCGCAAACTTCATCTTTATCAACAAATTTTAGGGGTTCGAATTCGGTTAAGACAAACTGATTATAAACGCCGCCTCTAAAAAATGTCCAGACTTGTTAGATTGAAAACCGGCGCAAAGGTTTGCAACAAATTCCTCGTTTGGCATATTCTTATCCGGTATGAACGGGAAAAATATGTCGCCCGAAGCGCTCGAACTTGTCGCCAATCGCTTCAAAATCTTATCCGAACCCTTGCGTTTGCAGATTTTACAGCTTCTTCAGAACGGCGAAAAAAGCGTTACGGAATTAACCGATTTAATCGAAACCAGCCAGCCGAATGTTTCAAAACATCTGAAAATTCTGCAAACTTCCGGTCTCGTTAAACGTCGTCAGACAGGTAATACGGCTTTTTACGCGATTGCCGACGAAAGTATCTTCACGCTCTGCGAAGTTGTCTGCAATTCGCTTGAGACGCGCCTGAAAAATCAAGCGGGAATTTTCGCCTGAGATTAAACTCGCCGGCGAAAATTCCCGCTGAATTAAGAAAACACACAAATTATTTAACGCCGATCGTTACGGCATACGTGCCTTTCTTATGCTTTTTCGTGTTCCATTCCTTTTCTTCCTTTAACGTGAACGTTTTTTCGCCCTTGTATTCCTTACTGATCGTATGGAGGATTTTGTCCGTTTTTTCCCTGGTGAGAAAATCCTGAAACTTTGTCGCCAGATCACCAATCTTTACTTTGTCTTTAATAATTGCCGTAAAAGTTCCCGGAATAGGGATTAGATCGATCGGATTTATACCGAGTCCCTGCAAGTGTTTGATAACTTCCGGCAAAAACTTGCTTTTCATAAAATTGCCGAGCGAATCGTCAAAAACATCCAGAAACTGCACCGTGATGTCCGTGATTTCGCCGTCGATTTCCGCGATTTTGTCCGAGCCCGCCGCCAAGCCTTTGCCGCCGGCTTTCAGAACGGTCGTGTTTAATTCGGCGGAATCGCCTTTGATCGTCGGCGGCAGATAAGAATCTTTGTTTTGTTTTCGCCACTGCCAGTGACCGCTGTCCGGCTTGGTCACGATCGTCGCCGTTTCATCGCCGTTTTCGTCGGTATACGCAATGTAAAATATCAGCCGAAAGTTTTTCTTGCTGTCGTCGTCGTCAAAGTCGGGAAACGTTATACCTTTAATATTTAACTTTTTCTTTGCCATGATTTTACCTCGTTGAATTGATTTTACGGGATTTCTCAACTTAAAGAAATCGGGTTGCGAATCAGAAAAAAGTCGTCTGCCGCAGCGCGCGGCTTTTTGAACAAACACTTGTTAATCTCTAGACGCAAGAGTTAAACATTTATTGCCAAAACTTTTTCGCCGACTCTTGACATATCATCTATATAGCTGCATAATGATATTGTTATTAAGATTTTGTCTTGAAAAAAATGAAATTATGAGTGAATGCACGGTCTTAACATTGAATGAAAAAATAGGAAAAGAGGATTTACAACTGGTTGATGTGCGCGAGTATGCCGAGTTTGCCGGCGGACGAATTTCGGGCGCGAAGCTGCTTCCGCTCGGTGATTTGGAAAACCGCCAGAGCGAGCTCGACCATACCAAGCCGATTTACGTGATGTGCCGCACGGGCAGACGTTCGGGCGAAGCGCAGCGGAAATTAAAAGCGCTCGGATTTACCAACGTTGTCAATATCGCGGGCGGTTTCGAGGCTTGGAAAAACGAGGAGTTGCCGTTTGAGCGCGACGAAAAAGCGCCGTGGGCATTGGAACGACAAGTCCGTTTTACGGCGGGCTTGCTCATCCTGCTCGGCGTTGTTTTAGCGCTCGCCGTTCACCCGTATTTTATTGCGATTTCAGCGTTTGTCGGCGCGGGATTAACCTTCGCCGGCGCGACCGATTGGTGCGGAATGGCGATGATTCTGGCGAAAATGCCGTGGAATCGTAAAGCGCGCAGCGGCGAAACGAAAGTTTCGGCGACGAACTGAGCGGCAGGAACGCGGCTTTTATGAAATGACACAAATCACTAAAGTTCTTTGCGTCAATGACGTAATCTGCGTTCCTTCAAAGGAGATTTAATTGTCTTTGATTTTTTACATCGGATTGATCTTGAGCGCGGCAATCGGCGTTTCGCTCGGGCTGGTCGGCGGCGGCGGTTCGATTCTGACGGTTCCGATTCTGGTTTATTTTCTCGGGGTCGAAGCGCACGAAGCGGTCGGAATGTCGCTCGCGGTGGTCGGTGCGACCAGTCTTTTCGGCGCATATTTGCATTACCGGAAAAACAACGTGAATTTCGCCAAAGGCTTGCTTTTCGGCGCTGCCGGAATCGTCGGCGCATTTTTAGGCGCGCCTTTGACAAAGCTCGTTCCGCCGGATATTTTACTTTTGATTTTCGGTGTTTTAATGTTTGTCGTAGCAATTTCGATGCTCTGGCGCAGCAAACAGGCAGAAAACAGAACGCCGCCCAGAGAGGTTCTGTGGAAAGCGATTGCGGCAGGTTTCGGCGTCGGAGTTTTGACGGGTTTTCTTGGTGTCGGGGGCGGATTTTTGATTGTTCCGGCGCTCGTGATGTTCGGCGGTTTGGCAATGAAGGAAGCTGTCGGAACATCGCTTCTCGTGATTTTTTTAAATTGCGCTGCCGGATTAATCGGGCACATGAGTCAGAATTACTTTGATTGGTCTTTGACCGCGCCAGTCATAATTTTAGCGATCGGCGGAGTCGGGTTAGGGACGATTTTATCGCATCGTCTGGCGGCAAACCGTTTGCAGAAAATGTTTGCGGTACTGGTTTTAGCGATTTCGTTATTTTTATTTGCAAAAAATTACGCGGTATTGTTTTAGAATAGGTTAAATTAAAGTTTTTCAGAGGTTGAAAATATGAAATTCAAACAATTTTATTTAGGCTGTCTGGCGCACGCTTCGTATTATATCGGTTCCGGCGAGGAAGCCGCGATCATTGACCCGCAGCGCGATGTCGAGCAGTATTTAATGGAAGCGGCGGCGAATAACCAGCGCATTAAATACATCATCGAAACGCATTCGCACGCCGATTTCGTGTCGGGGCATCTCGAACTGGCAAAAAAAACAGGCGCCGAAATCGTCTACGGACAGCGCGCCGCGACGCAGTTTCCGACGCATAAAGTAAAAGACGGCGACCAATTGCAAGTCGGAAACGTCAAGCTGAAATTTCTTGAAACGCCCGGACACACGCCCGAAGGCATTACGATTGTCGCGGAAGATACCGAAAACCGGGCGGAACCACTGAAAATGTTTACCGGCGACACGCTTTTTATCGGCGATGTCGGGCGACCGGATTTAATCGGCTCGAAAGGCTTTACCGCCGAAGAAATGGGCGCGATGCTCTACGACAGTCTGCGCGAAAAGATTCTCGATTTTCCAGATGAAACCGAAGTTTATCCGGCTCACGGCGCGGGCAGTTTGTGCGGAAAATCACTGTCGAAAGAAACGTGGTCGACGCTCGGAAACCAGCGCAAAATGAATTACGCGCTGCAGCCGATGTCGAAAGAAGAGTTTATCAAAATCGTCGCGGCTGACCAGCCCGAAGTTCCAGCTTATTTCCCGAAATCGGCGGCGAAAAATCTCGAAGGCTCAAAGGCGCTCGAAGATTTGCCGAAACCGAAAGGCTTTTCCGTCAAAGAGATTAAGGCGTTTGAAGGTTTGGTGTTAGACATCAGAACGGCGGGCGAATACGGCGCGGGACATATTCCCGAAGCGGTCAATATCGGGCTCGGCGGACAGTTTGCGAGCTGGGCGGGAACTTTGATTCCGATCGGTACGCCGGTCGCGATCGTCGCCGACACGCCGTCACAGGTTGACGAAGCCTTTATGCGTCTCGCACGCGTCGGGATCGAAACGGTCAGGGGCTTTATCCTGATGAAGAATTGGAACGGAGAAATAAGGAAAATCGAACAGGTTTCGGTTAATGAAGTCGCCGAACTCGCGCAGACGGAAAAATATCTACAGTTGGTCGACGTGCGCCGCGCGGCGGAATATGCGGGCGGACACGCCGTGCGAGCGCGGAACATTCCGCTCGATAAGCTTTCGAAGGAGTTCGACAAACTCGATAAAACCGCGCCGACCTATGTGATTTGTCAGGGCGGCTATCGTTCGAGCGCCGGAACGAGCATTCTCGAACGCGCCGGATTTTCAAAACTTTATAACGTGACGGGCGGCACGGCGGCGTGGATTAACGAAGGTTTGGAAACTGAGAAAGAAGCGACGGCGTGCGCGGTCTAATAAATCTTTTCGAATAAAAAAAGAAGCGGCGCGGAAAAGTTTTCCGCGCCGCTTCTTTTTTCTTTGCTTCAAATTAGAAGCGATTGTAATTTGCTACCGGATAATCGCCGTTTTGTCCGAACGGAACGCTGAACGCGCCGCTGGTTGTGCCCAGAACCCAGAAAGCCGAAGCGCCGCCCGTCGCGCTCGGTCGCCAGATGGCAAAGTCCGTCTTGCCGTCGCCGTCATAATCGCCTTGCGCGTGGAAGTCGGTTGCCGAGGCGCCGAAAATAGCCGTCGGAGCGCCGTTGATGACACCGGTCGAACTCGGACGAACATACCAATTGAGTTGTCCGCCAGAGCCTCTGACAACTGCCAGATCGGTTTTGCCGTCGCCGTCGTAATCGCCCGGAACGATGACATCGGTCGGCGTTCCGAAGACGATCGAATTGAATCCGGCAGTCGTCTGCAGCATCCAGAAACGCGCCTGTCCGCCGCCGTTGTTGCGCTGAATCACAAAATCACGTTTGCCGTCGCCGTCGTAATCGCCGGGAGCCGGGAAATCGCCGTTTTGTCCCCAGGGAACATAAGTTACGTTGCCGTTCGGATTATTGAGCGAGCCGCGGAAAAACCATGTGCTCTGGTCGCCGGAATTTGCGCCTCCGCGATAAACCGCCGGGTCGGCTTTGCCGTCGCCGTCATAATCGCCGACGATACGCGGTTCGTCGCCGGTTTGTCCGAACGCTTCGATTCTGACGGTATTGCCGTTGCTCTGCAGAATATAGAAAGCGGCAACCGTCGGCGCGCCCGCGCGATAGATGGCAATGTCGGTTTTATTATCGCCGTCGTAATCTTCGGGAACGAAGAAATCGCCTGTAATACCCCACGCTGAAGCATAGGTCGTCGCCGTTCCGGTCAGATTGATAAACCATGTGATCTGACCGGTCGGACCGCCGCCCGTATTGCGAACGACCGCGAAATCGGTTTTGCCGTCGCCGTTGAAATCTACGTGATTTTGTGTGTTGACGGCTGCTGCCTGGGTCACGTCCGCCCAGGTTGTCCCGACGCGAATTCCGTCAACTCTGACGGTCGGCGCGGTCGCCGCGGCGCCCTGACGCAGCGAAACCGTGCCCGGATTGACGTCCGACTGAATGGTGTCCGTTGCCGTTACGGTCGGCGCGGGTTCGCTTGCCGGGACAGTCGTGCTGACGACCATTGAAACGGTATCATTGGTTGCGCCGTCAACGATCGTATATTTGACGACAATCAGATAGGTCGTATTAAGCGAGTAGCTAAACGGTGTGTAAGCCACATCCGCCGCTGTAGTCAATGCTTTTGAAATGCCAAAGGCAACATTATTTGACGCGTCTTTTTTGACGAAAACTCTGCCTCTGAAGGTTGTGCCGACCGGTTCGGGTCCGAGGTGGAAAAAGTATCCGCCCGCCGGATCGGTCGAGGCTTCGCTGACATTAACTAGAAATGCCGCGTAGACCGCACCGCTCGATTGAGCCGCGAATGAACGGTTTACGTCTTCGCCGCTGGTTGTCAGACTGACGGCATTGCCGACGCCAGAACCCGGATAACCTGCTAAGATCAGGCTCGGAGCTGAAGTAGCAACCGCGTTCGTTCCCGCGCCGCTGTGTGCCGACCAGCCGTTAGCCGTTAAAAGTGAGCCTGCCGGATATGTGAAATCTTCGACCAACAGTAAAGCCGCCGGTTCGGTTTCCGTTTTCTGAGCAAGTACGGAATCGCTGTAAAATATGCTTGTTATTACTGCTAAAATAGACAAAATGCCTAATGCAAATTTCTTGTTCATTAATTCTCCTCTTCCTAAAATCTTTCTATAATTCGAATGTTTAGAAACATTCGTCTGCCTTTGGTTTTCAAAGCAAAAGCCAATGTTAGTGGGGCATGTTTGCAAATCTACAAATTTGAGTAAGAATATCACAAAAGAGTTTTGGATTGATATGGGAAATCGGAAAATTCAAAGAAATTTAAGGTAATCTCTTTTTTTTCTGCTAGAATCTAAAAAAACGGAGAAATTAAAAAAATGAAAGCGGCGCGATTTGTTTTACTGCTCATTTGTATTTCGGGCTTTATCGTTAATCTTGCGGCGCAGACCGATGAAAAGGACGACGACGTGATTCGCGTGGACACGCAGCTCGTAGACGTTCCGATCGTCGTCACGGACAAGAGCGGCAAGCCGGTTCTCAATCTCAAACAAAGCAATTTTATTATTTACGAAGACGGCAAACCGCAGCAGATCGCGGAGTTTGCGGCGACCAGCGCGCCGTTCGAAGTCGCGCTGCTGCTCGATACTTCCGGCTCGACGCGCCCTGATTTAGCCTTGATCCAGCGCGCCGCCGCCAATTTTATTGCGTCGCTTCGACCGGGCGACAAGGTTTCCGTCATTTCCTATCGCACCGAGCGCGACGCTACGCAGGCGTTTGCCGTGAGCGAGGTTTTGAGCGGCTTGACCGACGACCGCGAGAAGCTCAAAGCCGTCATTGATACGGTCAAAACCAGCAACGGAACGCCGTATTACGACTCGCTTCTGCAGGTTGTCGAAAAGGTTTTCAATAAGCCCGCTGGGGACGATTTTCGCGGTCGCCGAGCGCTCGTCGCGCTGACCGACGGCGTTGATTCGGTGAGCTTGGCGGAATTTGACGAAGTTAAGGAGGAATTCGAAAAATCGGGCATCACTTCGTATTTCATACAGGTCAACACGCGCGAGTTTTTCGAGGAAAATCTCCTCGGCGACTGCCGCATCGCGATTCGTTTTTCGACCGCGCAGATTCGGCGTTTCTACCGCGTTTACTACCCGCGTTCGAACGTCGAAAAAACTTTTAATTTCTGCGGTCTCGGTGATTTCGAACGCCTCGCGATCAGCAAAGGCTTGTATGAACTGGCTGATAAACAGATGCAGGAACTGGCGAAAACGTCGGGCGGCAGAGTTTTTCCGGTCGCCGATCTCTCGGAAGCGCGAAACGCCTTTAAAGCGGTTGCCGACGAGATCGGCACGAAGTATTCGCTCGGTTATTATCCGGTAAACGACAAGCGCGACGGCAGTTACCGCAAGATCAAAGTCGAGCTGAAAGGCATTCCGGCAGGCGCAAGCGTCCGCGCCCGCGAAGGCTACACCGCGCCGACGAAATAGTTTGTTGAGTTCATAGAGTTTGTAGAGTTAGGAGTAAAATTAAAGTTCTTGAATTCTGGAACTCTATAAACTCTTTTAAACGTATAGTTTTAATGGTTTTGGACAGCGCCGGGATCGGCGAAATGCCTGATGCGGCGGCGTGGGGCGATGCCGGCGCGGATACGCTCGGGCATATTCTCGAATCGCGCCGCGTTGATCTGCCGAATTTGCAGAAGCTCGGTCTGGGAAATATCCGACCGCTCAAGGATTTGCCGGCGATCGAAAATCCGGCGGGCGGTTTCGGAAAATGCACCTTGAAATCGAACGGCAAAGACACGACGACCGGGCATTGGGAAATGGCGGGAATCATTTTGAAAAAGGCTTTTCCGACGTTTCCCGAAGGCTTTCCGCCGCGCATCATCAACGAATTTGTCGAACGAACGCAGGTTCCCGGCGTGCTCGCTAACATTCCGGCTTCGGGCACGGAAATCATCAAAGAGTTCGGCGAGGAACACGTTAAAACGGGCAAGCCGATCATTTATACTTCGGCTGATTCCGTGTTTCAGATCGCCGCGCACGAAGAAGTGATTCCGGTCGAAAGACTTTACGATATCTGCCGCGTCGCGCGCGAAATTCTCGACGGCGAAGATAAGGTCGGTCGCGTGATCGCGCGCCCGTTCGTCGGCGAAAGTGCCGACACTTTCAAGCGCACGGAAAACCGCCACGATTATGCCGTGCCGCCGCCGCCGGACAATCTTCTGCCGCTTCTTAAAAATAACGATCTCGATGTTGTCTGCATCGGCAAAATCGCTTCGATCTACGATTCGATGGGCGTGACCGAAGATTTGACGGCGAAAAACAACGATCAGGCGATTGACCAGACGATCAATGCTTTGAACGGCGAATCGCGCGGGCTGATTTTCTCGAATCTCGTAGATTTCGATATGCTCTACGGTCATCGCCGCGACACGGAAGGTTATGCCAAGGCTTTGGAACATTTCGACACGCGTTTGCCCGAAATTATCGAAGCGATGCGGGACGACGACCTGTTTATCATCACCGCCGACCACGGCAATGATCCGACGAAAGAAGGTTCAGACCACACGCGCGAATATGCGCCGCTCCTGGTTTACGGGAAAACGGCGAAACGCGGCGTCAATCTCGGAACTCGCCAATCTCTGGCGGACATCGGTCAGACGATCGCGGAAAATTTCGGGCTGGAATTAAAGGACGGCGAGAGTTTTCTGAAAGAAATTTGATTTGTTTGAGTTTAACACAGCGAAAAAGGCGGAAAATTTTCCGCCTTTTTCGTTATTCGCTCTATTTTGCTTTCGCTTTAACCGGCTTCGCTTCGGTTATGGCATCGGATTTGGTTTCCGTCTTGATGATGTCGCGGCTCACGCGCTTCGGCGGTTTGTATTCGGGCGTCGGCGATTCGGCGGCGCGAACGCGCGGCGTCTGCGCGGTTGCCGTGCTGGAACTGCACGCCGAATTGATAACCGCAAAAGTTAACAACAATCCGCCGACAAACATTTTAATGTGCTCTTTTTTGAACATAAAATTCTTATCTCTCAATCTTCTTTTTGCTTAGAATCGGGTAAAGATTCAATTTCGTTTCCTTTGTAAAAGACGTAACTATAAAATTTTTTGCCGTAAATCCTCGATTTTTTTACGATGCGATTTCGATTCGGTTCCATTTTTCGGCGGCAGATGTTAATTTAGCCTGCGAAAAGCAATTTTTTAACAGGTGAGAGAATGTTTAGTTGGCTATCGAAAAAACTCATTTTTTTATTGATCGTGTTCCTTTTTCCGGCAAGTTTATTCGCTCAGAATAACAATCGGAACGATATTCCTATCTCGGACGAGCAATATAAAATTTTGGAAAAAAGGCGAGGATTGATCGGAGAGGAAATTTCCGCCGGTAAAAACGAATGGATCGGCGTTTATCAGCAAGGCGATCATCACCCGACGTATTTTATGTGGTCTTTGAATCAGGGATTTTTAATCTGGGGCAGCAATCACACGTTTTATCCGTCGAGAATAAATTTCGGAAAAGCCGAGTTTTCAAATAATCGCCTGCTGCTTAGTCCCGAAATCGCTACAGATCATTTGAATTACCAGCAAGTCGCGACGCAATTCGTGCCGGTCAAATGGGGCGAGCAGCATTATTTGATTCCTGCCGACGAATTGGCAAATTTCGCCTACGCTGTCCATTCCGGCGCTTCATCGCAGCTTGTCGAATATTTGTTTAAAAGTGAAGATTACGAAAAAACGCGCACAGGCTTGCCGGATTTGCCGAAAGAATACCAAAAAATCATGGTGATGAAAGCAGTCAAACCGAAAATTACCGCGATTAAAAAAGATTCCGGCGATTTTTGGAAGACCGAACTGACGCTTAATCTCGGTCGCGCCGCTAATTTGAGAAAAGGAATGATTCTTTATTATTCAAAACCGGCGGGCGGTTTTAGTATTATGATTACCGATTTAGATGAAAAAAGCGCCAAAGCGAAATTGGTCGGAGTTTGGAACGAGGATCGCGAACCGAAAGTCGGGCTGCGCTTGACAAGCAAAGCGCCCAAAGATTTGCCATTTTAGTAAATAAATCGTTTAAATCAGCTGACGCCGATTCGGTACAAAGATTTTTTGAGACATTTCGATTACTTATTCGATTAAAATTTAGAACAAAAATGAAGCCGACAAAGATAATTTTATTTTTGTGTCTTTTGACACTATTCGCCGCTTTGACATTTTCCCAAACCGTTGAGGATTTAAGTAGCTACAACGAACCGCCGAGTCGTCTGCGCGGCGTGATCGAAAAGTTTGCGGAAGATGCGGGAAGTCTCGAACGCTTTTACACCGCGCCGACTTCCTTAAAGCGCGCGACGCGTTTTCGCGCGCTTTACACGGATTGGCTCAATTTCTTAAATCGTCAGAATTTCGAATCGTTAAACGCGGACGAGCAGGTTGATTACCTGCTTTTCAAAAATTATCTCGCGCACGAAATCAAGGAATCAGACCGGCGCGGCAAACAGCTCGAAGAAATGAACGCGCTTTTGGAAGGTTTTGCAAAAACGATCAGCGATCTCGAAGATTCGCGCCGTCGTCTGGAAACGATCGACGCCGCCAAAACCGCCGCGCTTTTGAATGAATTAACCAAAACAATTGTCGCCGTGCAGAAAGGCATCGAAGCGGGAACGATCGCGAAACCGAAAAAAACCGTCGCCAATCGCGCTACGCAAACCATTGACGGTTTACGAAATACCTTAAAAAATTGGTTCAATTTTTACAACGCTTACGATCCGCAGTTTTCGTGGTGGAACAGTGAACCGTATAAATCGGCTGACGCCGCGCTCGCCGCGTATCAAACGTTCGTCAGCGAAAAGCTTGTCGGAATTAAGACGGATGACAAAGTAACGATCATCGGCGACCCGATCGGGCGCGAGGCGCTTTTACGGGAACTCGAATACGAGATGATTCCTTACACGCCCGAGGAATTGATCGAAATTGCCAATAGAGAATTCGCGTGGTGCGAAGCGGAAATGAAAAAAGCGTCGCGTGAAATGAATTTCGGCGACGACTGGAAACGCGCGCTCGAAGCGGTTAAAAACAAGTACGTCGAACCGGGCAAACAGCCCGAATTGATTCGCGATCAAGCGTATGAAGCGATCGAATTCCTCGAAAAAAACGATCTTGTCACGATTCCGAAAGTCGCGCGTGAATCGTGGCGGATGGAAATGATGAGTCCGGCGCGCCAGCTCGTCGCGCCGTTTTTTCTCGGCGGCGAAACTATCTTAGTTTCCTATCCGACCGACGCGATGACGCACGAGCAGAAAATGATGTCGATGCGTGGTAACAACCCGCATTTCACACACGCCGTGACGCATCACGAACTGATTCCCGGTCATCATCTGCAAAGATTTATGACGCGCCGTTACCGCCCGTATCGCCAGGTTTTCTCCACGCCGTTCTGGATGGAAGGCTGGGCGCTTTACTGGGAATTTCTGCTCTGGGATATGAATTTCAATAAAACGCCCGAAGACAAAGTCGGCGCGCTTTTCTGGCGAATGCACCGCTCGGCGCGAATTATTTTCAGTTTAAGTTTTCATCTCGAAAAAATGTCGCCGCAGGAAGCGGTCGATTTTCTTGTCAACCGTGTCGGGCACGAACGCGACAACGCGCTCGGCGAAGTCCGCCGCTCGTTCGCGGGCGACTACGGACCGCTTTATCAAATCGCGTATATGATGGGCGGCTTGCAGTTTTACAATCTGCACCGCGATCTTGTCGGCTCGAAAAAAATGACGAATAAACAGTTTCATGATCGCGTTTTAAAAGAAGGCGCGATTCCCGTCGAAATGGTTCGCGCGATTCTGACGAAGCAGAAATTAAACCGCGACTTTAAATCAAACTGGCGGTTTTACGGCGATTTGCCAAAATGAACGTCGGAAACCGAACCGGCGCATAAACGTAATCAAATTGAGAACTTAGAATTGCGGCGACTGAAATTAAATCCAAAATCCGCAATCCCAAATCCGAAATCGCTATGCATCCCATTCGGTAATGACTTTGCCGTCCAATGCGTATTGGACTTCTTTGATTGACGGGAATTGTTTAAGCGTCGCGTCAATCGGGTCCATTACGAAGCCCATCATCGTGATCGTTGATTGGAGGTAGCATTCGGCTTCGGGACGAAAATTGACCGTTGCCGTGCCGCGCTTGATCGTCACGCCGATAAAATAGGCGGCGAGCGGTTTCATTTTTTCGCGCGCGCATTCGGTGCGTCCGGTAATCAGGTTTTCGACCGCGTAAACGGACGTTAAGCCCATTTTCCGGTCGCTTTCGCTGACGCCTTTGAGCAATTCGCGGACGGCTGCATCGGCGAGGCGATTCGTGCGTTTGACGTTTCGTTCGACCGCCACCAGCGAGAGATTTGCGTCGGGGTCGTCTTTCGGAAAATAAATCTTTATTTTCATCGTGCCCCTGGTTTGCGCCTGCGCCGCCTGTGCGCCGCCGAGCACGAAAATACTCAATAACAATGCCGCGAATAATAAATAATGTTTTTGAATCGAATTTTTCATAATCAATTTAACCTGCCAAAGAGCTTTCGGTTTGAGATTATAAATTATAATTTATAAAAGGCGCGGCTGACACTACCCATTTGGGTAGAAAAATTCGAAAATTATTCCAAAACTGCGCCTTCATACAATCTTCCCATTATTGCCTGAATAATTCTCATCATTATTATTCAAGAACCATGATTTTCTATTTTAGTTTCGCCGAAATGCGTTCGTAATTAGCTTTCGCGGTTTGAGCGAGCTGCGTTTCGCCATTCGCCTCGGCTCTTTTATAGGCTTTTTCGTAATTTTCCAGCGCGAGTTTGAGCTGCCCGTTTTTCTCAAAGGCTTCCGCGAGCGAGTCGTAAACGTTTGCCGAATTCGGGTAATTTTCGGCGTTTTTTCGAAACGCCGCAATCGCGTCGGTAGATTGATTAGCGTTGAGCAGACGATATCCGATCTGGTTGAGCGTCGCTTCGGGAATTTTGATCTGATAGCCGAAGCGTTCGGATAATCGCCGGTAATGCGTTTCCAGATCGGCGACGTTTCCCGTCTGCGGCGGCGTCCAGCCCGCGAAAATCTTTCGAAATCCGGCGTAATATGCGGGCAAAACGACCGAACCGTGATTGTCGTCGGGAAATTCTCGAAACTCGTATTCGAAGTTTTTCGGCTTCGTCCTTTTCAAAAGATTCTGAAATGTGTTGAAGCCTTTAACATAGTCGGGTTCGTTGCCGATTCCGATGAACATCGTCTTTTTCCAGTCGCGATTCTGCCGGAAAACTTCCTCGGCGCGCTTGATGACGAAATCGTTGTCCCAGTGCAGAACCGGGCTCGCGGCGATGTATGCGTTAAAAAGATCGGGACGCGAAACAAAGGCGTAAACAGCCGTTAATCCTCCGAGGCTGTGACCGGCGAAAATGCGAAACGGCTCGGTGCGATAGTTTTTTTCGATCAGCGGAATGACTTCCTTTTCGAGAAAATCGAGAAATTTGTCACCGCCGCCGCTGCCCGCGCGTTCGGTTTTCGTCGGCGTCAGATCGCGCCCGCGATTCGTGTTCTGAATGCCGACAATAATCATCTCGGGCATCGTTCCGCCCCACGCCTGCTGTTCGATAATGCCCGCCATCATCGCATTTTGCGGCGGATGCGCGTCGAGCATATAAACGACCGGATATTTTTCGCCCGCGCCGCGCGCGTAATTTGGCGGAACGCGCACGAGAACGGTGCGTTCTTCGCCGAGAATTTGCGAATTTATTTTATGCTGCGTGTGGACGACGCTCGCGATTAGCTGGTTTTGACCAAAGGCGCAGAAAGACAGGCAGAACACGAAAATAATGCCGAAAAGCGATTTATTTTTCATTATAAGACCTCGAAGTTTTTGAAATATTTTAATCACAAAAAAGATGTATTGTTTTGTTTCTACGTTGCAATCGCCTAAAAGTTTTTAAATTGTATGAAAAAACGCGCCCTTCTCTATAAGTTGAAAACAAAAAGTGTGCGGCAAATTGAAAATTACCGCACACTTTTTGTTTTTCGATAGCAACGTCTTAATTATCGAAAACCAGTTCGAGCTCGTCTTCGCAAAAATCGAATTTTGCCGGTTCCGACTCGCTGCCGTCGGCATAAACCGCCTTGAAATATTGAATGCAGCCTTGGTTGTTGGTTGATTTATCCCAAACGAGGGTAACCGTTTTTCCCGGCGGAATGCCTTTGCCGATGTCGAAATAGCCGTATTTTTTTCCGGCTTCCGCAACGAGCAGCCGTGTGATCGTGGTGTCGGTATTATTGGTAACCTTAAACGAATATTCGTCCGATGATTGGGCATTGGCTGCCGTAAAGCTCAAGACGATAAACGCGATGCTAAGCAGCGTCATTTTGACGAACTTGCTTTGAAAATTCATTAAATTTTTCTCCTGTATTCTCTTGATTTGAAAGATTTTAACAGCGCCGGTCGGATTTAGACGCCGGTTGAATTATACGCAACCGGAGCGATTTCTTCAATAAAAAAATACAAGTATGAATTATTTCGATTGCCGAACATCCATTTTTTCCGGTCGAGCGTTAAATCGCGCCAGCGTACTAAAATCGTTCGGAAATTGCGTTTCGTTACGATACGAAAAAACGTCCGGTTCGGCTTAATAATTATTAAAAACCAATAAATATAAGCACTTTATCGTTTGGCACAGGCATTGCGAAAATGAATATCGAAAATATCGAAACTATTTTTAAGGAGATTTTATGGCGAAAGATACAATAACGGTCGGCGGCGAAGAAACAGTGGTCAGGGAAGACACGGCAAGATCGTATCGCGGCACGATCTGGGCTTTGCTCAGCGTCTTGGCTTTTATCGTGATTGCGGCGATCCTGTTTTTCACCGGGCTGATCGGCGGCGCGGCTGACGGAGGCATGCAAAGCCCCGCGCAAATCGAAAATAAAAGACAGTAAATTTTATACACACAAGTTTCACCCCAGCGCGCGTTTTCAAATCCTACTGAAAACGCGTTTTTCTATTTTTGTATTACAATAAAAGACGTGTTGATTTTAGGTATCGAAAGCTCATGCGACGAAACGGCGGCGGCAATCGTGCGCGACGGGCGCGAAATTCTGTCGTCCGTGATCTCGTCGCAAATCGAGCTGCATCGCCCGTTCGGCGGCGTTTTTCCGGAACTCGCGGCGCGCGAACATCTCGAAAAAATCGAGCCGGTTGTTAAAGAATCGCTCGAAAAAGCGAATATTACTTTTCAGCAGATAGACGCGGTCGCCGTTACGCAGGGACCGGGCTTGATCGGTTCATTGCTTGTCGGCGTCAGTTATGCAAAGGCGCTCGCGTGGGGCTTGAATATTCCGTTTATCGGCGTCAATCACATCGAAGGACACGTTTATTCGATCGTTTTCGAAAATCCGGCGGTGCGTTATCCGGCGCTCGCTTTGATCGTTTCGGGCGGGCATACGAATCTTTTTTACATCCCCGAAGAAGGCAAATATAAGATCGTTTCGCGGACGCGCGACGACGCGGCGGGCGAAGCGTTCGATAAAGTCGCGAAAATGCTCGGGCTTTCTTATCCCGGCGGTCCGGTGATCGAAAAACTTTCAAAAACGGGCGACGCGCAGAAGATAAAATTCCCGATCGCGAAAATCTCCGACGGGCGACCGGATTTCAGTTTCAGCGGTTTGAAAACCGCCGTTTCGCGCTATATTCGCGAAAACGAGATCGTGCCCGCTGCCGAAGACGAAACGCCGAATCAGGCGATCAAAGATATCGCGGCGAGCTTTCAGGCGACGGTCGTTAAAAGTCTGATGAACAACGTCGAAAAGCTTACTCTTGAATTACAGCCGCAAACTTTGATCGTCGCGGGCGGCGTCGCGTGCAACACGGCACTGCGCGAAGCGGCGGAAAAATTCGGCTTAAAGCATAATCTGCCGGTTTATTTTCCTTCAAAACATCTTTCGACCGACAACGCCGCGATGATCGCCGCCGCCGGATTTTTTCACTTGCAAAAGGGCGAGCAATCGGATTTGCGAATGTCGGCGGATGTCACTTTGCGTTTGCAGAATTTTGAGAACGAAGACGCGGATTTGAAAAAGAAAAAGGTTCGCTACCGGCTTTAGATTCAAGATTTAAGATTTAAGATTTAAGATTAAAAATAATTAATTTTGAATTTTGAATTATGAATTTTGAATTATATTTATCTTGCTTTTATATTCGCCGAATCGTTACAATTTAAATAATCTTTAGCAAGTCTCGTTTCGGGCGGAAAAAGAAATGAAAATCAGGTTTTTTATCGCTTTGGCGGCTGTTTTTTCAGTCATCGGCTTTGGCTTTTCGTCTGACTTTCAAACGACGAACGGCGCGAATCGCGTAAATTTCGGCAGTAAATGCGCGATGCCTACTTTTCAGGCTGCTTATCGCGGATCGAAAGCCGTCTTTATTGGCGAAGTTGTCGGCGAAGTAAAAGACGGCGATACGCGCATCTTTGATTTTAAGGTCGAAAAATACTGGAAAGGTGCGAATACAAAGCGTGTTCGCGTTTACGTTTACGAAACGGCGCGCTATCGGGCGAGGTTTGAGGAAGGCGGCAGATACCTGGTCTACGCGGGCATGGACGCAGAGGGCAGGCTCCGTGACGGCAGATGCTCGCGCAGCCGCGATGCGGAAGTCGCCGAAGATTTACAGAAACTCGGAAAAGGAAAAATCCCCCGTTAGGAAATTTTACACTGGAGAAAAGAATGAAGAAATTAGGATTTTGGACAGGTTTGTTTTTATTTGTTCTATCAATAAATTTATTCGCGCAGGGAGTTCCCGCGCCTTTAACGATTCGCTTACAGCCATATCTAACGGGACTCAGTTCGCCGGTTTTGATTCGCAGCGCGAAAGACGGCACGGGAAGACTTTTTGTTGTTCAGCAGGGCGGAATTATCAAGGTCGTCCAGCCCGGTTCGAATGTTCACACGGATTTTATGAACATTACGACGAAAGTGCTTTCGGGCGGCGAGCGCGGACTTTTAGGTTTGACGTTTCACCCGAATTTTGCGCAGAACAGCTACTTTTTCGTCAATTACACACGGCAGACCGACGGCGCGACCGTGATTGCGCGCTACACGGCAACTAACGGCAATACGCAGGGCGACCCGAACAGCGAGCGCATTTTGCTGACGATTGCGCAGCCCTTTTCCAATCATAACGGCGGAATGATCGAATTTCGCACCGATAACGGCGTGCATAATCTGTATATCGGAATGGGCGACGGCGGTTCGGGCAACGATCCGGGCAACCGCGCGCAGAACATCAACGAACTGCTCGGCAAATTCCTGCGCATTACGCCCGACGTTTCCGGCATTCCGACCGCGCCGGCTTATACCGTTCCGGCGGATAATCCGTATGTCGGCATCGCGGGCGCGGACGAGATTTATGCGATCGGCATCCGCAATCCGTGGCGCTGGTCGTTTGACCGCACCACGAACCAGCTCTGGGCAGGCGATGTCGGACAAAATTCGGTCGAAGAAGTTGACGTCATCACGCTCGGCGGAAATTACGGCTGGCGCGTTTATGAAGGAAATTCCTGCACGAATATAGATCCCGGACTCTGCACGCCGACCAATTACATCGCGCCGGTTCTGACATACAGCAGCGCTTCGCCCTCGTCGCGCTGTTCGATAACGGGCGGCTACGTTTATCGCGGCGCGCGGAAAAATCTTCCGAACGGCGCGTATATCTACGCCGATTACTGCACGGGCGAAATCCTGATGTGGAACAACAACCTGCAAACGCTGTTGCTTGATACGCCGCGCAGTATCGTTTCATTCGGCGAAGATGACGACGGCGAAATTTATGTCGTCGGGCAGGGCGGCACTATCGAAAAAATCGTGCGCGCAAAAACCTCGGCTGATTTCGACGGCGACTTTAAAACCGACATCTCGGTTTTTCGTCCGTCAAGCGGCGTCTGGTATATCAATCACAGCTCGAACAATACGTTTCGCATTCAGGGCTTCGGCTTGAACGGCGATATCCCGACGCCCGAAGATTACGACGGCGACAGCATTAGCGACATCGGCATTTTCCGCCCGTCGAGCGGCACATGGTATCACTATCTGAGCAGCAGCAACACGGTCGGTATCGTCCAGTTCGGCGCAAACGGCGACACGCCGGCGGCGGGCGATTACGACGGCGACGGTAAAGCTGATTTCGCGGTTTTTCGTGCTTCCGAAGGAAACTGGTATCGTTTGAACACGTCGAACGGAGCTTCCGTCGTTCAGCAGTTCGGCTTGGCGGGCGATATTCCGACTCCGGGCGATTACGATGGCGACGGCAAATACGACGTTTCGCTGTGGCGTCCGGCAAACGGCGTCTGGTATCGCATAAACAGCTCGAATAATATTCTCGGTCAAGTCGGCTTCGGAGCGTCGGGCGATATTCCCGTTCAGGGCGATTTCGACGGCGATTTCAAGACCGATCAGGCTGTTTTCCGCAACGGCGCATGGTATGTTCTAAACAGCTCGAACAACGCGGTTGCAATAACTAATTGGGGCTTGGCAGGCGACGTTCCGGTCGTCGGCGATTACGACGGCGACAACCGCGACGACATCGGCGTGTTCCGTCCGTCGGACGGCGTCTGGTACATCATCCGCAGCTCGAACGGCTCGTTCCTGTTCACGCAGTTCGGGTTGAACGGAGATTTACCCGCGCCGCGCTACGACGCACCGTAATTAAGGGCAGAAATATGAGGAATGAAGGATGAATTAAAGATTTTTCATCCTTCATCCTTCAAATTGCGCGGGCAATGGTTAGTACATAAACCTTGTCCGCGCCTTTCTTTTTTAAGGCTTTGGCGCAAAACGAAGTCGTTGCGCCTGAGGTGAAAACGTCGTCAATGAGTAAAATTTTTTCGCCCTTGATAATTTTCGGGTGCGTAACTTCAAAAGCATTTTCGACCGTCAGTTCGCGGGCGCGGCGATCCATCGCGGCGCGGTGCACGGGTGTGTGAATCTTTCGCGCGAGGCTTTTTTTATCAATTTTCAGGTTAAATTCTTTCGCTAAAATATCGGCGAGAATCTCTGCTTGATTAAATCCGCGTTCGAGAAATCGCCGTTTTGAAAGCGGGACGGGAATTATCACGGTCGAATCATGAAAGAGCGAATCTTCGAAAGTCGAAGTGAAAATATCTTTTAGAGTTTTACAGACAAACGGTTCGCGTTTCAGATGAATAACCGAAGCCGCGAGCGCATTTTCGTAAAGTCCGGCAGATTGCGAAGCATCGTAAAAATGTTCGTCGCAGCGGCGGCAGAAAGTTTTGTATCGAGAAGGTTTTTCCTGCAAAAACGCCGAGCATTTTGCGCATAAAGTTTCATCGCCGGAAAAAATACGCGTTTTTCGCCAGCATTTACGGCACACAACGCCGTCGGCTGAATTTTCAACCGAATTGCTGCAAACCAGACATACTTGTGGATAAGCGAGAGTAAGTAGGGAATCGTAGACTTTTTGAAACATCGGCGGCAATTATTAATGGTTAATTAATAATTGTTAATGGTTAATCGAATCGATCAATTAGTTACCATTAACAATTATTAATTAATAATTAACCACTAATAGTTTAATCTTCTTCCAAGAGACCTTTTTCGACAAGCTCCTGACAATTCAGGCAGTAACGTGCCCACGGAATCGCGTCAATTCGTTTCGGATTGATTTCCTTTTCGCAATTCTGGCAAGTTCCGTATTCTTCATCCTCGATGCGCTCTAAGGCTTCGTTGATTAAAACAATCTGCCGGCTGTCGTTTTCGGAAACCGCCAGCATGACGTTTTTCGAATAATTCCGCACCGCTAAGTCAACCGGATCGGGAGTTTCGGCGTCGTCGATGGAAAGATCGTTATCTTTCAGTTTTTTCAAAAGATTGTCTCGTTCAACGATCAATCTGTTTTTTACTTCGTCTAAATTTAACTCACTCATTTTTGATATGGAAAACCCTTAATAATTGTAAATGCCCGATAAAGTTGCTCTAACAGAACGACACGTGCCATTTCGTGCGTAAAGGTTAGAAACGACAAGGATAAACTATAATCCGCCTTTTCGACAACCCGCGAAGCGACACCTTCCGCACCGCCGATCACAAAAGTGACTTCTTTTAAGCCGCGATTTTGCCAGTTTTCAATATTTCCGGCTAAATCGTGCGAAGAAATCGAGCGTCCCTTCACGTCTAATAAACAGACGAATGAGCTTTGATTCAGCTTTTCCAGAATTAGTTTGCCCTCGATTTCCTTGCTGGAATCTTTAAGCTCGACGGTTTCCGCGCGCACAAAATGCGAAAGGCGCGCGAAATATTCTTCTTCTAACGCGCGCCAGTTTTTGTCTTTCGTTTTGCCGACCCAGAGAAATCGAAACTTCATAAATTTTTGCCACGAACAAGCACAAAATTTCACGAAATTAAATTTATAAAAGATTTTGTGTCTTTTCGTGTTTGTTCGTGGCTAATTACAATTCTGCGGGCAATTCAACGCGGCGCGCGTCGCACCACAAGCGTTCCAGATCGTAAAATTCGCGCGCTTTCTGCTCGAAAATATGCACGATAAAATCGCCGTAATCCATCAAAACCCATTCCGCCGAAGAATATCCTTCCGTGCGGACGGGTTTTGATTTCAGCTGCTTTTTGAGCTGTTCCTCGATTTCGTCGGTAATCGCCTGCACCTGACGCTGATTAGAGCCGCTCGCGATAATAAAAAATTCCGTAAAGCTTGCAATCTCGCGCAAATCGAGCGCGCGCAGATCAAAAGCTTTTTTCTCGCTGGCGCACGTGAGCGCCAGTTTAACTTCTTCGTCAATCTCCGAAAAAGGCGTCGGGGTATTCGCGACTTCCGTCGAAAGGTTTTCGCGCTGTAAAGTTTTTTCCTGTAATTCTTCCATAATTTCATTGAACATTTAACATTCAACATTTATCATTTACCATTTATCCCAAGAAATCAACGATTGACAATCGCTGGATGATAAATAATCAATAAACATCGAATGATAAATGTCGAATGTTAAATGTAAAGTTCGTATTTTTCGATATATTTTGCAACCGGCGGCGGCACGTCGCGCTGCCAATCGCCGGTTTTTTCCTTGATCTTCTGCCGGATTTCGGTCGCCGAAACGTCAATCTGCACCGCATCAGTGATATAGATTTTGGATTTTGGATTTTGGATTTTGCTGATTGCTGATTGCTGACTGCTGATTGCTGACTGCTGACTGCCGTTCCTCAAATCTATAATTCGCGCGCGAATTTCGTCCGTTACGTGCGTGAACCCGATCTCGTAATCGGGACGCGTGACGACGATGATATTAACGAGCGTCAAAACCTTTTCCCATTCGCGCCACGTCGTAATATCCGTCCACGAATCGGCGCCCATCACGAAAAAAATCTGCGCGTCCGTCAATTCGTTTTTCAAACGCGTCAGAGTTTCGACCGTAAAGGGACGCTCGGGAACGTCGAGCTCCATTTTCGAAACTTCGATCTGCGGCTCGTCATTGGTCGCAACGGCGAGCATCGCAAAACGGTGAAACGCCGAAGTCGGCTTTTTTTTATGCGGCGCGTGAAAGGCGGGAATAAAGACAAATTCATCGAGCTCGAAAACGTCTGTCAGAGCGCGCGCGATCGTCAAATGACCGTTGTGAAGCGGATCGAACGAGCCGCCGTAAAATGCAATTCGTTTCATTTTTCCAAAAGTTGGCGGAAATGGTCGCACACTTCGAGCAGAATTTCGTCCGGACAATTCGGGTCGTCAACGAAAAACCAGTATTCGCCGTATTGATTGTTGACCGAAAATTTTAGCCCGCGATAATCGAAATCGAGCCACATTTCGAGCACGCCGTCCGTGATAAATTCCGTAATTTCCGCGCCTTCCAGTTTTTCCGCGTGGTCGGTGAAATCGTCAAAAAAGACGGCTTCCGGCATATCCGCAAAATGCCTCGAACCGTCGTTCATCCGCAAATCAAATAAATCTTTAATCATCCGCCTGTTCGGTTAAATCAATCTCTCGTTCGGTTAAATCAATTTCCGTTCGCTTAATCTCTTCCAAATATTTCGCGACCGCTGAAACCAGCTCTTTAGTTCCGAGGTTCGTGACCGCCGAGATTTCAAGAAAATCCTTTTCGTCCCTTTCGGCTCTTTCGCGCAAACTTTCAAGACGTTCCGGTTCGTCGAGCGCGTCGAGTTTTGTCGCGACGACGATTTGCGGGCGGGCGGCTAAATCTTCGTTGTAATTTGCCAGCTCGCGGTTGATGATTTCATAATCTTCGACCGCGTCTCTGCCCGAAATTGAGGAAACGTCAACCAGATGCAGAATCAGTTTCGTGCGCTCGACGTGCCGCAGAAATTGGTCGCCGAGTCCCGCGCCTTCCGACGCGCCTTCGATCAGTCCCGGAATATCGGCGACGACAAAAGTTTTAAAGTCGCCCAGATCAACCACGCCCAGATTCGGCTCAAGCGTTGTAAAAGGATAATCGGCGATCTTCGGTTTCGCGGCGGAAATCACGGAAATTAAAGTTGATTTGCCCGCGTTCGGAAAACCGACCAGCCCGACATCGGCAATTAATTTTAATTCCAATTGAAGCTCTTTTTCTTCGCCCGGACGACCCGTGTAGTGAAATTTCGGGGCGCGCCGCGTCGGCGTTGCGAAATGCTGGTTGCCCCAGCCGCCTTTGCCGCCTTGTGCCGCCAGAAAACGCTGTCCGGCTTCGGTGAAATCGAAAATCAGATCGCCCGATTCGACATCGAAAACCTGCGTGCCGACCGGAACCTGAACGATTTCGTCCACGCCGTCTTTGCCGTGGCGGTTTGAGCCTTCGCCGTGTCGCCCGCGCTCGCCTTTGTGTTCGGGATTGTAGCGCAGGTGAAGCAAAGTGTTTAATCCTTCGGTCGCTTCGAGCCAGACGCTGCCGCCGTTTCCGCCGTCGCCGCCCGACGGTCCGCCGCGCGGGACGAATTTTTCACGGCGAAAAGCCGTTACGCCGTTTCCGCCGTCGCCGGCTTTGATTCTGATTTTTGCGCGGTCAATAAACATACTCTGATTTTAGATTTTGGATTTTGGATTAGCAAACGCATTAAATTTTAAAGCAGACTTTTCAGGAGCTTGGCGCCGGCAATTTAGGACGATTGAGATTGTGTTTTTATTCAAAATTAGTCAGCAAAACGGCGTCGTTCTGCAGTCGTCCGCGGGCGATCAGCGTTTTATTGTCAGGCGCATGCAGAATAAAAATAATCCGTTCTTTTGAAAATATTTTTATCGTCTGCGGCGGTTTTTCTTCAAAGAAACTTTGCCGACGAATTTCTTCGTTGTCGTTGACGGGAATGACATAATCAAAAAACTTGCCGTCCGCCGTCCAAAAAATTTGCGGAATTCTGCCGCCGAGGTTGAAAAATTTGAGGTTGTTCGGATTTTCGGTTTCGATGAAGGCAACCTGATGAACCTGCTGCGGGTTGTCGGATTGAATTTTTTCCGTCAGATGTTGAAAGGCGAGATATTTTCCGTCGGGCGAAAGCGAAAGAAAATTTGCCGGCGATAACTTATCCGTTTGCGTGAGCTGTTCTTCGCGGTTTTCCGCGAGCGATTTACGAAAAACGGCTGACGTTTTGCCGGTTTTGCGAAGGAAATAAAGCCAATTTCCGTCGGGCGAAAGCTGCGGAAAAAAATCGTTGACGGTTTCGCCGAAAGTTATCTGTTTCGGGTTTTCGCCGTCTTCTTCGATTTGCCAGATTGCCGATTTTCCGGCGCGGTCGGAAGCGAAATAGATGAACTTTCCATCGGGCGAAACCGCCGGATTTTCGTTGCGCTTGCCCGCATTGTTTGTTAATTGGCGCCGTTCGTTATTGGCGGGATTGATGCGCCAAATATCTAACGCGCCGCTTTCGTTTTCGTTGGTAGCATAAACGATTTCACCGTTCGGCAAATAATCAATTCCGCTGTAGCCGTCGCGGTTTGAAATGCCGAAAGTCATTTGTTTCTCAGCAGTTAGTTCTTCGCCTTCAAACATCCAAAGATTGGTAAAAAAGTTATTCTGGGTCGTCAGAAGTTTCTTGCCGTCCGCTGAAATTGTCATCGAAAAATAGTTGTTCAAATCATTCGTGATGCGGCTGGTTTTCCGATCGGCGACGGAAATTTCCCAAATCTGGTAAACCCTCTCTTCACGCGCCGAAGCGAGCAGAGCATTTTTTTTCGGAATCCAAAGAATCTGTTCGACCTGTGTGAAATTTTTGAACGACAGATTTTCCGTCTCTTTGGTTTTTAGATCGTAAATAACTATTCGCTCGAAATCCTGATTTTGGAGGTCAACGACAAAAGCGATTTTCGCACCGTCGGATGAAAACGAAGGAGATGTGCGAATGCGGATTACTTCAGGCGAATTTATTGATAAAAGCTCGGTTTCCGCGCCGTTTTCGAGATTTTTAAGAACCAGCGCGTGGCGGTTTTCATTCGGAAAAATCCGTGCAAAGGCAATTTGTTTTTCATCGGGTGAAAACGAAAAACCGTTGCTCCAAACATTTTCGGCAATCTTTACTGCTTCGCCGCCGAAACGCGAAACCTTCATAATGTCCGCAGGCAAAAAATATGAAGCGCGATTTCGCAGATAAAGAAATTTTCCGTCAGCCGAAAACTGCATAAAACCGAATCTTTTGACATTCGCAAGGTCGAGTTTTGTTTCGGTCGAGGTGTTTAAATCTTTAATGTAGATGCTTGAATTTCTGACGTAAGCCGTCAAATTTCCATCGGGCGAAATCGTTGGAAAAGCGATATTGGCGGTATCGGTAATTTTTTGAATGCGGATTTTTTCAAGCCGCGAAGTGCTGATAATGGTTTCGGGCAGAAAAAAGCGGTAAGCGAACAATCCGACAAGCGCCGTTAAAATCGAAATGGCGGCAAGCGTCAATATCAGCCGAGTTTTTGAAGGTTTGACGGAAATAAGCGGCGCAGAAACATTGCCGTTGGAATTTTCTTTCTTTTCAATCGCGACGGTTATGCGATAACCGAGCCGCGTTTTATTTTCGATAATCGGATTTTTGTCCGCGTCTTTGCCTAAGACCTTGCGAAGCGTGTAAATGTTTTGCGTCAAAACGCCGTCTTCGACAAACGTATCCGCCCAAACTTTTTCAAAAATCTCTTCCTTTGAAACAAATTCGCCGTTTCGTTCAAGCAGCAACGCTAAAAGTTCGGAAGCCTTCGGCGAGAGCAAAACAAGCTCGCTATTTTGCCAGAGTTTTCCCCTTTTGCCGTCAAAACGGAATTCGGCAAACTCGTATAAGTTGTTGAATTCATTCATCATAAACGCTTTGATAATTTCTTTGAGAATTATTGAGCGAATCTTTGAGGACAATTCACGCAAACTTAGTTTATCTTTCCAGTCAATCCGGCAAATCCGATCGAAAAAACATTTTCGGCTTGATTTTATAACAAAACAGAAAAGGAGCAAAAGAAAGAATGAAAAAAGCTAACTTAACAATCATCGCAGCAATTTTCGGCACACTTGTTATTTCGATATTTGCAGTTCAACCAACCGCAACCGAAGCGAGCAATAATGTTTCACCGACAGCTACGCCAAGTCCGCGAAAGATCAGGAAAACGCCGAGACAATCAATCGAGGTAGAAAACGACGAAACTCACCTCACTCGGGAGCCGAAAACAAAGGTCAAAACCAAGAAACCGGCTTACAGAGAAGGCGGAGTAAATGACACAACCACACGAAAATCAAGGCGAAATAGAAACTAGGCAATCAGCCGAAACGGTGGTGGAGTTTATTCTTCGCCTTTGGAAAAAAATGAAATTTATTTTTATTCGAGAGCCAGTGAAATTTAGAGGACACAAAGATGATTATTTATGCCGGAATTGACGGGACATCAACCGAAGAAGAAACCTATGATGCTACTTATTACAACAGTTTCATAAATCGCTTGTATCGCAGAGAACTTGTTCAATTTATTGATACATGGTATTTGCGCGGACCTTTTTTGAGCGGCTTTGACACCAAAGAAAGAGCCGATGCCTGCTACGATTGGGTCAAAGAACGATGGACAGCGGGCGAAGCAAAAGCCGTTTTTCTCGGCGGACACAGTCGCGGCGGCGCGGCGGTGATCGAAGTTGCCAAATGGTTAAAGGAACGCGATAACATTCCGGTCGAGTGTTTGATTTTATTCGATGCGGTGGACCGAACAAACACGCTCGGCGGCATTTTTCGGAACACGCCGATTCCTTCAAACGTCAAGCAGGTAATTCACGCCCGCCGTAATGTTTTTTTGACGCATTCAAGAACATCGTTCGGTAATTGCGGCACGACCTACGAAAGTTCCAAAACACCTCTTTTCCAACAATATTTTTTTGCCACGCACAGCGGAGTCGGCGGCGTTCCCTGGCTCAAGGCGGTTGATCCGGTCGGCGGAGTGATTCCCATTCCGACTATTTGGGAACCCGGCGAAACAATGCCGACTACTGTCACGGTAAGTAAAGATGCGGCAGGCTCGGCGCAGGTTTGGAACTGGGCAAAAAATCATATCGCGTTCGCTTTTGAAAATTGCAAACAGCAGTTGGAAAAGGAAAAGCCAAACGGTAAACCGGATTTTCAAATCCCGAATCAGCAGCCCGTCGGTTCGCTTCCGCCAACTCGCGGCGGCAACGGCAGCGAAAGAATTTACATTGTGCAGCACGGCGATTGGCTTTCAAAAATCGCGCTTAAATATTACGGAGACGCGATGAAATACGACGTAATTCACAAAGCTAATCTGCAGGTTATCGGTCCGAACCCGGATATTATCAAACCGGGACAAAAGCTGGTAATTCCGTAAACAACAAATGCGGAAAGCGAACAAAAAACATCGTGCTTTTTGTTCGCTTTCCAAAAATTATCAATAAACCAATATGAAAATCTTAAAATTTTTGACGGTCGCGTCAATTTTATTCGTGGTCGGCTGCAGTTCGCCGAAACCTTTTGAAATCAAGGACGTTTGCGCTCAGCCCGAAGGCACGAAAGTCATTACGCAAGGCTATCTTTCGCTGCCGAAAACGATTGACACGATTCAATTGACGAAAGGCGGCGCGATCACGGCGGTCGGTTACCAACTGTTTTTGATGACCAAAGCCGACGCGAGCGGCGATGCGGTAAAAGTCACTATTTGGACGACAACCAAGTCCGAACCGAACAAAATCAAGCCTTTTTCGCAAAATTATACTTGGAATGATCTGCTCGTTTATACCGACGACGGTAAAGAAGTTCCGGCTGGAAAAGTTATCAAAATTACAGGCGAAACTGTTTCGGATGAAAAAACGGGTTGCACCGTGAGTATAACGAAAATTGAAACACCGTGAACGAGTGGAGCGCAAGCGGCTCGATTGCAGCATCGCGTTTTTCAGCGATGTAAAAATGTTTGTATAGATTTAAGTTGATTTCTACTCAAACGCCGTTTTCGCGCTTCGCGCTCAGGCAAGCGAGCCGATTGCGCTCCAGTCGGAGGAAAATCTATGAAAAATCTTTTATTTATTGGCATCATTTTAGTTTCAACTTCCGCGATCTTTGCTTTGCCGGGAGATTTGGATACGACGTTCGGCGTTTCCGGCGGTTATGTGATTTCGGATTTCGGCGCGGCGCAGGTTGATGAAAGACCTCGTGATTCGGCGATTCAGGCGGACGGGAAAATCGTCGTTGTCGGCAGACGAGAAACCTCAAACGCATCTTTCTATGACTATCTCGTCGCACGATACAATGCAGACGGCACACCCGACATAACCTTTAACGGAACGGGCTTTTTTACTTTACCCGCCGGTTTTCAGAATCTATCGGCAAACGCCGTGGCGATTCAAACGGACGGAAAAATAGTCGTTGCGGGCGGTATCGGCGGTTCCTTCGGCATTTCCACCGCGACGATTTTTCGCTTGAACTCAAACGGCACGCTCGACACGAGTTTTGACACGGACGGAATTCAGTCGGTTTCAAGTTCGGGCGAGGCATTGTCAATGGTCATCCAAACGGACGGAAAAATCGTTGTCGGCACAGGCTTTAGTGTGTTTCCCATCCCTACCAGCGCAGTTGTTGTTCGCCTTAACGCGAACGGCTCGCTCGACACGACGTTTGACGGCGACGGCAGAGCAACTGTGAGTCCTAATATCTATTTTCCAAACGGCTTGGCTTTGCAAACTGACGGAAAAATCATTCTTGCCGGACAAAAATTTGCAACGTCATTACTAAACGGCGCAGTCGTTCGTTTATTGACGAACGGTTCATTCGACAATTCGTTTGACGGCGACGGAGTTCTTGAAGTTAATATTCCCTCAGGAATTAACGAGGCACGCAGCGTTGCGGTTCAAACCGACGGTAAAATTGTGATTGGCGGCGGAGCGGTTTTAACCATCAACCGCGATCCATTATTAGTTCGATACCATTCCGATGGAACTTTAGACACGAGTTTTGACGGCGACGGAATTAAAATCATCGAATTGACCGGCGATGGCAGCTCGACTTATTTCAACGAAATTGTAATCCAACCGGACGGGAAAATAGTCGGAATCAGCGACACAACCGGAGTTTTTACCTTTTTCGCAAGTTCCGATTTCTTTTTGGTTCGCTTCAATGCAGACGGTTCGATTGATAATTCGTTTGACGCAAATGGAGTGGTAAAGTCGCAATGGTGCGAACAAGGAACTGAAACCTTTTTGCAACCGGATGGCAAAATCATTGGCGTCGGTTCGCAAGACCGTTCGGATATTTCGGCGTTGGTTCACGGAATTTGCGTTCAACGATTTAACACAGACGGTTCGGTTGATACAGATTTTAATTCTACACCGTCAGACGGAAAAGCGATTCTTTCGATGTATGGTTTTACAACCGTCGAAGTAATTGCGGGCTTACCGAACGGCAAAATTATGGTCGCAGGTTCGGGCGAATTCGGGACGTTGCCGTTCAGTCAATCGAAACTAATTCGGCTTAATGCGAACGGCACGCTCGACACGACTTTTATGGACGAAGGCGTTTATGCAGAACAGACAAGCAACTCGGCTTTGACCTCATTTTATGATCTAAAAGTGTTGGGCGACGGAAGTTTTTTTGTGGCGGGCGAATTCGGCTCGTTCGGAGCAATGCTCGTTAAATTTACATCTTCGGGCGTTCCTGATACAACATTCAGCGGCGATGGTGTAGCAACAACTACAAATGCGGCAAGATTTTACGGCGTTACGGTTCAACCGGACGGCAAAATTATCGGTTGCGGTTCAAGTGGTTCGACGACTCGAAGCGGAAAAATCGCCCGTTTTTCTTCAACCGGTGTTTTTGAAGCCTTTGCCGCGAGTGCTTTGGGTGCATCTGGCAATAATCACGAAATTTATGAATGCGGTCTTCAATCCGACGGTAGAATCGTTGTCGCCGGTTACGGATTTGACGGCATCAGCGACAGCGTTCGCATCAGTCGGCATCTTTCAACGCTTGCCGTTGACACGACCTTCGGCGCAGGCGGCGTAACCACAACCGATATGTCTGCAACACTTAATGACCGTGCAACCGATATGATCGTTCAATCGGATAACAAAATTGTGGTGAGTTCGATGGGATTTAACAGCGACCGCGATTTTGCCGTAATTCGTTATGACGCAAATGGCACACTCGACCCGAATTTTTACGAAAATTTCGGCACGGGCGGTATTTCATTGATTGATTTTGTCTTGGGCAGTCCGAATGATGAGGCAAATGCTTTGTTGATTCAACCAGACGGGCAGTTAATTGTCGGAGGCGCAAGCAATCCGGGAACAGGTGAAAGATTCAGTTTGGCAAAACTCAATGCCGACGGTTCGCTGGCGCTCGGCTTCGGCACTCTCGGGAGAACTTCAACACTGTTTCCGGATAACGATGCTCGCATCAATGCTTTGGGAGTTTACTTAAATGACAGAATTCTGACGGCAGGCAGAACCTGGAACGGCACGGATTATGATTTTGCCCTTGCGCGTTATCAAAACGAACTTTTTCCAACGGCGGCAAATGTTTCGATTTCGGGAAGGGTTTTGTCGGTAAACGGCAACGGCATCCGTAATGTAATCGTAACGCTGACTGACACAAACGGAAGTGTTTTAACGGCTCGTACAAATTCGTTTGGCTATTTCCGGTTTGATGAAATTGAAGTCGGTCAAACTTGCATTATTTCCGTCGTGGCAAAGCGTTATGCTTTTAAACAATCGTCGCAAGTTCTAGTTGTTAACGACGAGTTAACCAATATAAATTTTATCGCACAGGAATAAAACGCAAAAAAAACTAGGAGCCGCCTTGATTTCTCAATGCGACTCCTAATTTTTGCCTTAAAGCTAAATGCCGAAGCGTTCTTTTTTAAGGTGGTGATTTTCAGATGTACACCCTAATCATCACCGGCTTTTTGTATCCCGAAAAATCTCGCGGCGAGTGTTTTTCCGGTCAGCACACAATCTGTTTTCACATTTTACTGTTTCCACATCTTGCTGTGTTTCTCTCGAAACACTATGCCGATAGGTTTTTGTTGTGGTGGCTTTTCCTCCACCGCCGGTTACGTTCCCGGCAACGAGGCTTATTTTGCTTTCGCAACATAAGCGACTTCTGCTCCTTCCCGGTGGTTCCTTGCCGAAAAGTGTTTCCCGTTTTTATCCGAAAAACCCGGAAAAAGTCTTTACAACCTCTTCCTTGAGCGAAGCCTTTCGGCTTCGATTCAGGGCGTAAATAGTAACTTTTTTCCGTCTTTTGTTACTCTCAACCGGTGCGTCACCGCTCCGATCGCCTCTCCCTGTACCGGTCAAAAGCCCGTAAGCATTTTTGACTGTATTTGGAGTTTACACTCAATTTTTTTTAAGTCAAGTAGAAAATACTTTAGGTTTTACGCTTATTTTGTCGCCGTTTTCAATCCAAACTGTGGAAAACTTTTTCGCCTGCCTGTGGAAAAAACTGTGGAAAACCCGGCAAGCATCCTAATGGCTTTATTTAAATATTTTACTGATTTTGCAGATTGATTTAACGCCTTGTGTAAATCTTGAAATATAGCGTCGAAAAAAAATTTTTAAGCTGTAAAATAATCTGGAAAAAAGATATTTTTCAGAGAAACATTGCTAAAAAATTGTTAATTTAAGGCACAAAAAGATGTCGGCACCGCAATGATACAATGCCGACATCTTCTTAATTAAAAATTAATTAGCCTAAGCTACTTTTACTTCTTTCGGTGCGAGCTCTGCCGCGCCTTCCGCGTAAACGCTGATGAATTTGCCTTTCTGACCTTTGTTTTCGAATTTAACGAAACCTTCGATCAAAGAAAAAAGCGTGTCGTCTTTGCCGCGTCCGACGTTTTTGCCCGGTTTCCATTTCGTGCCGCGCTGGCGCGCCAAAATGTTGCCGCCGAGAACGTGTTCGCCGCCGAATTTTTTCAAACCTAACCGCTGTGCCGCTGAATCGCGACCGTTTCGTGATGATCCTACACCTTTCTTATGTGCCATATCTCGATTTGGGATTTGGGGTTTGGGATTTGGGATTTGGGATTTTAATTAAATCCGCAATCCGCAATCCGCAATCCGCAATCCGGTATCCTCCTAGAATTTTTCAATCTTGATTTCCGTGTAACCTTGACGGTGACCCTGTTTGCGCTTGTATTGTTTACGGCGTTTTTTCTTGAAAACGATAATCTTATCGCCTTTGCCGTGTCCGACAACGGTTGCCTGAACGGTCGCGCCGCTGGCGAATTTCGCGTCTTTGCCCTCGCCGAGGACGAGCGTTTCCAAATCAACGCGTTTGCCTTCTTCGGCTTCGATAGTCGGGACGCGCAGGATTTGACCTTCGCTTACGGGGAATTGTTTGCCGCCTGTTCTGATAATTGCGTAACTCATTTTTCGTATTATCTCCTTCGCTCTCTGAAGGCAAGAAATTTGCCTGTAGTCGAAAATCATAGAGTTTAAAAGAAATAACCCTCCAAGTCAAACCTATCGCGGTTTTTGTTCTTCCGTGCAGCTTTCCTGCGTCCAGCTCGTAAGTTGATACTTGTTTTTCAGGTTGCGGTAAACGATAACTCTAACGAATTGATCAACCAGCTGATTGCTGCGCTTATTGAGATAGTTCGTGAGCATACAAATTTCGTAATTCCTGCCGGCAACGACCTGCATTTTCGCGTTCTTTATCTCGATCAGATTGACCTTCGTGTTTTGCGTTTTGGCACGTTCTGTAACGGCGAATTTCGCGGCTCTGATGACGTTTTTGTCCTTCACCGAAACTTTCGCGTAACCGCCGACAACCGGTTGTTTCTGCGCGAAAACGGTTGATGCGCAGGCGAAAACGACGAATAAAAAAGCGAAAGGGACGAAATTATTAAATTTGATTTTCATAGAAACCCCTGTCTTAGATTAAAATTATTGTGCAAATGGTTTGCAAAAGAATTTAGACGGCGGTTTTTTCGCACACCGTCCGGCTAATTATAATCGCAAAATACGAACGCACGATAATTTTATATTAACAATTCGAAAAATATTATGTCAGAAGCAACTGCAACGGATAAAGAAACACGCATTGAAACGGATTCGATGGGCGAGATCGCGGTCGAAACGGATAAATACTGGGGCGCGCAGACCGAGCGCTCGCTGCATCACTTTAACATCGGGTTCGATACGATGCCGCGCGAGATGATTCGCGCTCTCGGCATTTTGAAAAAAGCCGCCGCGATGACGAATCACGAACTGAAATCGAATCTTTTAACGCGAGAGAAACTCGATTTGATCACACAGGCGGCGGACGAAGTGATCGAAGGCAAATTAGACGCGCATTTTCCTTTGCGCGTCTGGCAGACCGGTTCGGGAACGCAGACGAATATGAACGCCAACGAGGTTATCTCGAACCGCGCGATCGAAATCGCGGGTGGTGCGATGGGTTCGAAAAACCCCGTTCACCCGAACGACGACGTAAATATGTCGCAATCGTCGAACGACACTTTTCCGACCGCAATGTATATTGCGGCGGCAGAACGCCTGAACGCGCTGATTCCGACCGTTCAGGCGCTTCACGACGCGATTGACGCGAAAGCCAAAGAATTTGCGGACGTCGTCAAAATCGGCAGAACGCATTTACAGGACGCGACGCCGATTACGGTCGGGCAGGAATTCGGCGGCTGGGCGTCGCTCGTCGAACGCGACATCGCAAGATTGAAATTGGTTTTAGACGGGCTTTTAGATTTGGCGATCGGCGGCACGGCGGTCGGAACGGGTTTGAACGCGCATCCCGAATTTGCCGATAAAGCCGCCGCGCGAATCGCCGAATTGACAACTTTGCCGTTCCGCGCGCACCCGAACAAATTCGCCGCTCTTTCGGCGCACGACGAAGTCGTTTTCGCTTCCGGAGCGCTGAAAACGCTCGCTGCAAGCTTGATGAAAATCGCCAACGACGTGCGCTGGCTCGCTTCGGGACCGCGCTGCGGGATCGGCGAATTGACGATTCCCGAAAACGAACCCGGCTCGTCAATCATGCCCGGAAAGGTCAACCCGACGCAGAGCGAGGCGATCACGATGGTCGCCGCGCAGGTCATGGGCAACGACGCGGCGATCGGTTTTGCCGGTTCGCAGGGCAATTTCGAATTAAACGTTTTCAAACCCGTGATGATTCACAATTTCCTGCATTCGGTCAGATTATTGAATGACGCCTGCAAAGGTTTCGTCGAATTCTGCGTCGCGGGCATCGAACTCAATCGCCCGCAGATTGATAAATACTTGAGCGAATCGCTGATGCTCGTCACGGCTTTAAATCAGCACATCGGGTACGACAATGCCGCGAAAATCGCGAAAAACGCTCATAAAAAGGGAATCAGCTTAAAAGAATCGGCGCTCGAATTAGAGCTTTTAACCGGCGAGCAGTTCGACGAATGGGTGATTCCGGTTGATATGACTCACCCGTAAAATTTTGGAGAATATAAAATGAAACGACTCATAACTATCTTTGTTTTTTTACTTGTTTTTTCCTGCGCCGCGTTTGTGCAGACCTCGTTCGCGCAAAATCGCGGCGGCGGCGTTATATTTAAAATTCCCGACGACGTTTTTCCGATGGACTGGAACAAAAGCGGATTCAAGGGAATTTTAATGCTTCGCAAAGACAGCCCGTCGGGCATCTTCGTCGGGTATCCGAACGAGGGCGAAACCATCGAAGCGCTCAGGGAACGCGCCGCCAAATTTATCTTGCCGATGATTGTCGGACGGGATAAGGAAAAGTCGGAAGCGGAAGTGAAATTTCAGATCACCTCGATTCCGAATCATAAAGGCGACTCCGGCAGCGCGGGACAATATTATTCCTACAAAAACGAAAAATCCGAAGCGCAAATCCTGTTTTACGAACGCGCGGCAAATGGCTCGACCTTCATTTACGGCTATTTCGCCCTTAAAAACGAATCCATGAAAGGCATCTGGGCAGACGATAAAGGGCAGGGCGTGAAAATCTTCGAAAAGTTCTGGAAGACTTTTAAAGAATAAACCCTTTCAGTTAAGCAATCGAAAAAAGAGCGACGCTAAATAAATGCGTCGCTCTTTTTTCGTCCAGACAACCGGCGCGGTCGGCAGGCGATTAATCAGATCAGCGGACTTCACGGCTTTTGAGTCGTTAAAAGTTTCATCAAATCCGCTTTGCGCGCGGGATTTTCGATTTTTGCATCAATCGCGGCTTTCAGTTCTTTCTGGTCATCGGCAGATTCGGTGTACGAATTTTCGATAAATTCCGCCGCGCGTTGGGGAATCTGGTCGTTCAGGCGTTTAAGATGTGTTTGCAGGCGATAATTGTTGATCTTCGCATTATTCGCGGCGACGGCTTTTTCATATTCGGCACGCGCTTTCGGGTCGTCAATCAACGCCGGATCGGCGCCGGGCGGGTAAAGCGTACCGTCGGAATTGAGCGGCGGCTGGACGAGCTTGTTGGGAAGGTCTTCGGGGTTAAATTCCGAGTCGAGTCGGCGGTCTAAAATCGCGACCATTTCGAGCCACAGCGTCAAGCATTCACTGCGCAGGCGGTTGCGGATTCGGGCATCGTATTCCTGTTCGAGAACGACGTTTTCGAGCGCTCTCGACGCTTCGTTCAGGCGCTCCGCTTCCGTTTCGGTTTCAAAAGCGCCGATTTTTTCCCGCGCTTCCTTGATATATCTTTCGTTTTCCGTCATAGATTCGTTTCCCGCGCAGTTCGAGGCGGCGATAAAAATCGCCAAACCCGTTACCGCTATGCAAATTCTGAACTTCATTTTCTGACTACCACGCCTTTGTCGGGTCGCTATACATTGCCGATTCGGTCAGCCCGCCCTTACGGGTTTCGCACTTGCCGTCCGAGAAAACTTCATGTTCCTGCCGTATAACCGGGAAGTCATGAATATTCGCGTTTCCGACCACGTGCCACTGTATCGTAATCGGAAAATACATCGTTCCGACCTTAAACGGCGGCGCGGTTCCCATCGCGGCATCATTCGCATAGCCCGAATAAATCTCGTCGGGCACATCGTCGGTCGAACCGTCGGGTTCGGTGTGACGCGTCAGCAGAAACCATCCGCTGGCTTGGTCGGGCGGACCGTACTTTCCGTGATATTTTCCGTGATGCGAAGGGTTATAACAACCTGTCGCAACCGACAGCGAATCTTTTTCGCGGGTTTCGACCCGGTAAAAATTAACGTCGTTCGGATGCACATACATAATTCCGAGAAAGCCGCAATCGGGCTTACCGTTGGTATGTTTGATGCTGCTTCCCGGCTTTCTTTTCATCGTCCAGCTTGCCGGTCGAACAATCGTAAAAGTTATCGTATTGACACATGAACAGCCCGAGCCGGTCGCCGTGATCGTCGTGCTGCCTGCCTTGTCGTCAGCGGTAAAAGTAACGGTTCGGCGCGCGCCCGTGTTCGGGCTTAAAGTACCGGTGCCGCTCGTGATCGCCCACGTCGCTGGGTTGCCTTTGACGGTTAATTCGACTTCCTCGCCGACGCCGATTTTAGTCCGCGCGCGGTCTGCGGGCGAGGTCGCAATCGTTTTCGATGTCAACGTGCAGACAGGATGACAATTTGTCTGCGCGCCGTTTTTCGGATCGGAATTGCCCGGAGTTTTGCCGGGTTTCGGCGGTGTTTTAGTTTCCGTTTTACACATTCTTCTTTACTTCCTGCAAAAAATTAGTTCGGTTGGCACGAATTTTTTTTCGCCCGATGCTCGATCAGCCGCCAATTTCAAGATTTACGATTTCGACGATTTCAAAAGCTTCGAAAAATCGGCGTGCCGCGCCGGATTTTCGATTATCCGGTCAATCGCGGCTTTCAATTCTTTCTGGTCATCGGCAGATTCAGTGTACGAATTTTCGATAAATTCCGCCGCGCGTTGGGGAATCTGATCGTTCAGGCGTTTAAGATGTGTTTGCAGACGATAATTGTTGATCTTCGCATTATTCGCGGCGACGGCTTTTTCGTATTCGGCACGCGCTTTCGGGTCGGCAATCAACGCCGGATCGGCACCGGGCGGATAGACGACTCCCTTCGTGGTCGGCGGCTGGACGAGATTTTCGGGAAGGTCTTCGGGATTAAATTCCGGGTCGAGTCGGCGGTCTAAAATCGCGACCATTTCGAGCCACAGCGTCAAACATTCACCGCGCAGGCGGTTGCGGATTCGGGCATCATATTCCTGTTCGAGAACGACGTTTTCGAGCGCCATATAAGCTTCGCGCAGTCGCTCGGGCTCGGATTCTTTTTCAAATTCTTTAACGCGCGTTTGGGCTTCCTTCAAATATTTTTCGTTTTCCGTCGTCATCATAGATTTATCTGTCCTCGTTATAAAAGATGCCGCGATCAAAATCGTAGTGCCTGCTATCGTTAAAAATAATGCCGCTTTCATTATGGTGTACTCGTCGGGTCGCTAAACATACTCGATTCTGAATTGCCGCCTTTTTTACTGTCGCATTTGCCGGTCGAGTGAATTTCGTGCTCTTGACGAACGACGCCAAAGTCATGCTTGGTCGCGTTTCCCGTAACGTGCCATTGAAAGGTGATCGGGAAATACATCGTTCCGACCGTAAAAGGCGGTGCGTTGCCGGCGGCGGCTTGCGGGTCGCCCGAATAGATATTGTCGATCATATTGATCTTTGTGCCGTCGGCGTCCGTATGAGTGCTGGCAGTCAGCCACGAACTTGCGTTATCGGGCGGCGGATAGTTGCCGTGCTTGACGCCGTTGAAAACCATGTATGAGCCGGTGCAAACCGCCTGTGAATCCAATTCGCGCACTTCGACTCGGTAAAAATTGACATCGTTCGGGTGAATATACTGGTTTCCCTTCCAGCCGCAGTCGGGGCGTCCGTTGTTGTGTTTCAGGTTCGTTCCGGCGGCGCGCTTCATCGTCCAGTTGGCGGGCTGAACGATCGTAAAAGTAATCGTATTGACACAACTACAACCCGAACCGGTCGCCGTGATCGTCGTGCTGCCTGCCTTGTCGTCGGCGGTAAACGTCACGCTCGTGCGCGCGCCGGTGTTCGGACTCAAGGTTCCGGTGCCGCTCGTGATCTTCCACGTTGCCGGATTGCCCTTGACGGTTATTTTTACTTCTTCGCCGACGCCGATTTTAGTCCGCGTGCGGTCGGCGGGCGAGGTCGCAATCGTTTGGCTTGATATCGTGCAGACAGGATGGCAACTGGTCTGCGCGCCGCTGGTCGGCTGCGAACTCGAAGGCGTGGTCGAGGGACATGGCGGCAAAGGGGTTTCGGCTTTACACATTACTTCTTCATTTGCTCCAGATGTTTTAATGCCCGGTCTAGATATATCTTAATTTTTCGCTGAAGATTCTCGGCGCGCTCGTTCGGGTCGGCGACCGCTTCATCTTTTAACGTGCTTTCAATCCACGGAAATAGCGGGTCGGCGGCGAATCCGTGCCCGAGCGCGAGCATCGCAGCGATCATCAGCGCCGTGCCGCTCACCGATTTGATCGAATGAGCGCGCGCCAAATCTATTCCGCGCCGGATTAAAATCTTCATCAACTCGTCGCCCAAATAATCGCACTTTTGCGGGTAAATCTGGTGCAGCGCGGCGGCGATCTGATTGTTGAAATCCTGTTTGGTCAGGTTGTAATCCTCAGGCTGGGCTTTGCTTAGACGACGCAGCGCATCAAGCGAGTATTTATCGTCGGGACCGTAAACTTCCTTGAGATATTCGACCATTTTATCGTGCAGGATGTCGGCGCGCTGCGTCTGGTCTTTGATAACTTCGTTGTTAAGCGTGCCTTCCGCCCAGGGCAGCTGAAAATCTGTGTCGAAATCGCTGCCGAACATACACATCATCTCGACGTAAAAACGCACCGGACCGCGATTCGTAAAACCGTATTTTTCCGACCGCTCGATGCCGAGCCGGACAACTTCGCGAACGCCTTCGTCCTTGATTACTTCGGAATGTTTCGGCGCGAACGTTTTAATATGTTCGACAAGCTCGTTTTCAAATTCCTCAAGCGCAAACTTTTCCATCGTTTGCATCTGCTTATTGCGTATCACCAGCATTAAAACTTTCCTCCGGGTTTCATATCGTTTTCGGTCAGGGCAGATTCGTTATCCGCCGATGATGACCGTCATTTCGCCTTTCATAATTTTATTCGGCGGTCCGAGCGGTTCGATGATCGTATCGCCCATTCGGCAGGCGGGCATATTGTTGATTAAAACTGTTTGCGAACCGTCAACGACGACGCCCGGACCGTGCGGCGGAACGGGCGAAGGCGTAACGCAGGCGTGAATGTCGCTCATCCCCGCCATGCTGCTGATCGAACTGCTCAGTGCCGAGAGAGCGGCGGTTTTGGCGGCTTGTTCGGCGGCGTATGCGGCAGGCGCGCCCGGTGTTCCGGCGGCGGCTAAAGTTGCCGCTTCCGCCGTTTGAATGGCGATGTCGGAAACCTGTTTGGCGGCTTGCAAAGCGGCGGCGGCGGCGGCGGGAATTCCGCGCCACGCCGGCAGCATGCCGATCAATACGTTCATACTTCCCGGTCCGGGCGTTAAAACGGGCGGCAAAGGGTGCATCACATTATCGGTTATACGGGCGGCTGGTCCTGTCGGCATATCGGCTGTTCTCCTTTTATTTCAAATCTCTCTGTTTTAACTCGTCATTTTCCAGGCTAAACGACAAAAGCGTCTGGTCTTCGACGTTTTCGGCGAAAAAAGCGTCAACATTGCCGAAAAACGTCTGCAATTCGCCGCCGTTGCAGGTCGGCAAAAAATTTTGCAGTACGCGCGGGTCGTAAAACCTGAAGATCAGCGGGTCGCCGGTTTCGTCGTAAACCGTGATGAGCGCGCGAAAATGGCGGCGCATTTCCTTGATCGAAAAACGGCTGTGCGCGAATATTCCCCAATGTTTACCGAAAGATTCGCCTAAAATCCAATCAGCGAAAACGGTTCCGGGCGTGATCTGTATGACATACGGCGCAACTTCGGCAACGTCAGGCGTCAGCTCGCCGCGAAACAGGCAGTAGTGCGGCGGACGCGTTTCGTAAAGCCGCATCCGCAAATCGGGAATCGAAGCGCCGTCCAAAACCGCAAAGCAGCGCGTCTGTTCGATAAATAAGATTTTTTCCAACTCTTCTTTCGTCATTGTATCGGTTCGCGATAGCCGCTCCGGACTATCTTTTTATTTTCCCTGACAATTACAGCAAAACGGCGTTCCGCTTTTCGCGGCGCTTTTCATCGTTGCGGCGAGCGGACCGATATTGACCGGCGCGGCGGGCGGCGACGGCGGCTTTAATGCCGTTTTTGCTCCGGGGTCTGCCTTATCGGCTTCCTTCGGGTCTTTCGGCGCTTCGGGGCTGCAGCCGGCACCGGGCGTCGGCGATCCGCCCGAGTTGAGCATCAACATCGGTGAACCGACGATTTGAATGCCGCCGGAATTGATATTAATCGAACTGCCGCCGACTTTCAGCGTCAATGCCGTTCCGGCTTCGATCACCGTCGTCATTCCGCCCTTGATATGAACGCCCATTCCGGCTTCGAGCGCGTAGTTGTTGCTGACTTTTTCCTGCAAATCCGAGCCGATTGTCAGCGACATCGTACCGGTGATTTTCTCGTTATGGTCGCCGAGCACCTGCAAATGCTTGTCTTTCTTGACCTTTTCGTATTGATCGTTTTCAATTATCAGATGGCGGTCGTGCAGAATCGTTTCCATCACGTCGTTTTTGACGCGAATGTCCTGATTCTTTTCGGCGTGAATAAAGATCTGTTCCGAGCCTTTTTTGTCCTCGAACCGGAATTCGTTGAATCCGCCGCCGCCTTTCGATGAATTCGACTTGACGGTTGATTTCGTTTTTTCGTCGGGCAAAGTGTATGGCGGCATCGTCTGCGGATTGTAAACACAGCCCGTGATGATCGGCTGATCCGGATCGCCTTCGAGAAAATGACAGAGAACTTCCATGCCGATGCGCGGAATAAACATCGTTCCCCATTTATTGCCCGCCCAAGTCTGCGCGACGCGCACCCAGCACGAGCTTGCCTCGTTCACTTTACCGTCGCGATCCCAGTTAAACTGAACCTTAACGCGCCCGTATTTATCGGTAAAAATCTCCTCGCCCGCCGGTCCGACGACTACCGCCGTCTGGCTGCCCTGAACGATCGGCTTCGGCGTCATTCGCGGCGGTCGAAAACCGGGCGCGCCCGCGCCGTGCAGAATGCACGTAAAACTGTTCGTGTACGGGTCGGTCGCGCCTTCGTTCGAGACGTAGGAAGGATTCTGTTCGGCTTCGTGCGTTACGGTCAGAATCGTGTACTGCTTATTTAAAGAGCTGTTCGGATGCTGCGCGAGCGTGAAGCGATAACCCGCCATGATCGAGCAGCAGTCGGAATTTCCGGTCGCGGTCGTTACCTGCGCGTCCATGGATTCCATCATTTTTTTGACGGTTGACTGGCGATCGTTAAAAACCTTGTTCAGTTCGCCCGACTGTTCGCCGCCGCCTTTGTCAATGCCGTCGTATTTCCGCGCGTAGCCGCCGGGAAAATCGTACATTTCGAGCTTCAAACTGTCGCCGAACGAAAAACGGCTCGGCTGTTCGAGATCGAGACGGTTTGTCGGCAGCTGAAAATTGTAATCCCAGAGCGTTACTTTGCCGGTTTGAATTTTGTAATCGCTTAAAAAAGTGCTGATCGAGCCGATAAAATTGTCGTTGTCGCCGACATTGACAAAAAACGGAATCGTTGCTTTGCCCGGACAATCACGGTGCGACTGCGGCGTGTCGGCGACGATCAGCTTGTGTGTTCCGGCGGAATGCTCGAAGAAATAGAAAATTCCTTCTTCCTCCATCAGCCGCGAAGCAAAATCGAAATCCGTCTCGCGATACTGGACGCAGTAATTGCGCGGCTCATAAGTTTCCTGCAATTCGTATTTGACCTGAAATCCGGCAAAAACCTTCTTTAGAATGTCCGGCACGGTGATTTGCTGAAAAATGCGGCTCTGGCTTTTCTGCGTCAGAAGCCAGATGTGCGGCACGACCGAAATATAGTAATACGAAAAGCGCACGTCGCGGTTGCCCTGCGAAAACTTGTTGACCATGCCGGTAAATTCGCGCTGCGAGCCGTCTTCCGCCGAAATATAGATCGTTACCGCCTGCCCGAGAATCGATTTTGCCTCAACGATCGTCGGCGTAAAACTGACTTTGGTTTCTTCGTGCAGGAGTTCAACATCGATCGAAAAAAGCTGAGAAAGCCCTTCGTGCGCGGTAAATCTGTTGATAAGCAGATGATCCTTGCCCAAAGGGGTTGAAATGCTCATCAATCTTCCGTCTTGCGTCGTTGCCATTTTTTTCTAATTCTCCAAACAAATAATTAAACTCTCACGAAACTTATTATTTTCCGTAACCCGATTTTTCGTGTCAGTTAAAATGTAACGAGCCAGCGCGTAAGAGAAAAACGTCTTCAAACCGCGCTGACTCGTTACATTTTCTAACCGGCAATTTTAACTGATGTCATAAACAAACTTTTCACCATCGCCGACCGCAACGTGAACTTTTTTAATTCCTTCGCCCGATGCCATTCGCGATAAAACCTCGCCCGACATTTCCGGCAAAAGCGTTCCGGTCAAAATGTTATAGACGTTGCGCGCGCCGCTATCAACGTCCGTGCAGCGTTTGGCTACAGTATCTATGACGGAATCATCGTAGGAAAATTGCGCACCGTGATTATCCATGATTCGCTGGCGGATTTTTCCGAGCTGCAATTTGATGATGAGCCGCAGAATATCGTCCGAGATCGGATAATACGGAACCGTTACCATACGACCTAAAAGCGCGGGTTTGAAGGCTTTGACGAGTTCGGGCTTGACGGCTTCGACCAATCCGTCCGGCTCGGGTTTCGTATCCGGGTCGGCGCAGAGCTTCATGATCGTGTCCGTTCCGACGTTCGATGTCAGTAGAATAATACAGTTTTTGAAATCGATCTCGCGACCTTCGCCGTCTTCGAGAACGCCTTTGTCGAAGACCTGAAAGAAAAGCTCCATCACGTCCGGATGCGCTTTTTCGACTTCGTCGAGAAGCACGACCGAATACGGTTTTCTGCGTACGGCTTCCGTCAAAACGCCGCCTTCGCCGTAACCGACGTATCCCGGAGGCGAACCTTTCAAGCTCGAAACCGTGTGCGCTTCCTGATATTCGCTCATATTGATCGAGATCAGATTGCGTTCGCCGCCGTAGAGCGAATCGGCGAGCGCGAGCGCGGTTTCGGTTTTTCCGACGCCCGACGTACCGACTAATAAAAAGACGCCGATCGGACGTTTCGGGTCGGTAAGTCCGGCGCGCGACGTGCGAATTCTCTGCGAAATCGCTTCGAGCGCGTGATTTTGTCCGAGGACTCTTTCCTGAAGAGTTGCGGCAAGATTCAGCACGGCGTTGATTTCGTCGGCGACCATTTTGCCAATCGGGATTCCCGTCCAGCCCGAAATGACTTCGGCGACGATCTGTCCGTTGACGACCGGCGACATTAACGGATTTTCGCCCTGCAACTCTTTCAGTTCGGCGTTCAAACGCTTGAGTTCGGATTTTAAGAATTCCGTATCAACCGGCTGATTGGTTTCCGGCGCGGTTGCCGCCGCCGCCGCCGCGTCGCCGGTCGTCGAAGCGGATTCGGCAGTCGCCGCTGCCGCACTTTCGGGCGCATCAACTGAATCAGTCGCGACCGCATCCGACTGATCACCGACCACTGATTGCTGACCACCGTTCGAATCAAGCCGCGACATTTCGAGTTTTAAACGGATATTGCGGATTTGAGTCGTCAAATCCTTTTCCTTTTCCCACTGCTCGTTTAATTTAGCGAGTTTTTCCTCTGTTTCGGCGCGTTTCGCCATTAAATCTTCGAGCCGTTCGTCGTGTCCCGCGCCGGTTACCTGTTCGCGTTCGAGCGAATTGATTTCCGAGGTCAGATGCTGAATGCGGCGCGTCGCATCTTCGACCGCGCCCGGCGTCGCGCCCTGTCCGATCGCGACTTTCGCGCACGCCGTGTCGAGTACGGAAACCGATTTGTCGGGCAACTGACGACCCGTGATATAGCGATTCGACAATTTAACGCATTCGACGATCGCTTCGTCCAGAATGCGGACGTTGTGATGCTCTTCCATTTTTTCGAGCAAACCGCGCATCATTCCGATCGCTTTTTCTTCGTCGGGTTCTTCGACCTTGACGACCTGAAACCTGCGCGCGAGCGCGGCGTCTTTTTCAAAATATTTTTTGTATTCCGCCCACGTCGTCGCCGCGATCGTGCGCAGTTCGCCGCGCGCAAGTGCGGGTTTCAAAAGGTTTGCCGCGTCGTTTTGTCCGGCTTGTCCGCCCGCGCCGATCATCGTGTGCGCTTCGTCAATAAACAAAATAATCGGTTTCGGCGAAGATTTTACTTCGTTGATAACGTCTTTCAAACGATTTTCGAATTCGCCTTTGACGCTTGCGCCGGCTTGCAAGAGTCCCAGATCGAGCGTTCTGACCGTGACGTTTCGGAGCGGTTCGGGAACGTCGCCCTGTGCGATTCTCATCGCGAAACCTTCGACGACCGCCGTTTTACCGACGCCGGCTTCACCCGTCAAGATCGGGTTGTTCTGGCGGCGGCGCGTTAAAATATCGATAATCTGGCGAACTTCGAAATCGCGTCCGAGAATCGGGTCGATTTTGCCCGCCGCCGCTTTTGCCGTCAAATCTTCGGTGTATTGGTCGAGCGCCTTGGTTTTGCCCGGAACGCCCGAAGCGACCGGCGCGCCGTTCGAGCTTCCGGCGGTTTCGCCCAAAGCGACGGCGTCACGCGCTTCCGAAGAATCCGCCGTGATTTCGGGCAGCTTCGTGGTCAGCGATTCGACCGAAATATGCGAAAATTCTCGCGAAACGTCGCGCGCGATGCGCGCCGTGCTCTCGTTCGAAAGCAGCGCTAAAACCAGATGCCCCGAGCGCACGCGCGCCGCGCCGAAATCAACCGAAGCGAGCAGCCACGCGTCCTGAAACCAAAGCGGCAAACGGTCGGAAAGTCCCGGCGTACGCGTATTTCCGCTTTTCAGACGGTCGAGCGCGGTCGAAACGTCCTTGCTCAAACGGTCGACATTAACTTCGTAATGACGACAGATTTTATGCAAATCCGTGTCGTCCTGCTCAAGCAGCTTGGCTAAAATATGCTCGATTTCGACATCGTAATTCGTGCGTGAAAGACAAAGTCCCGCCGCGCTTTCAAGTGCGCCGCGACAGGTATCGTTTAATCTGCCGACCAATGATTTTAAATTTACGTTCATAACTTTTCTCCTAGATTTCTACCAAAAATTCAAATCTTTTTATCCCGCCAAATAATTCGTTGCAAAATCCGCTAATTGTTTCGGAAAAGACCTGTTGCCTTTTTTCAATCGTTTGAGTCCCTCGATGCCGACTTCGTTTGCATCATTGTAAGTGCTAAAAGTGACTTTCCATCTGCCGCCCGCTTTTTGCAGAAAAACGTGCGCGACGCCATAAGATTGAATGCCGTCCGGCAGTTGCTGTTCGACGTTGGCATATGCCCAATTTCCCTGCACCCGCAAAGCCGTGACGTTAAAAGTTTCGTCTTTAAGTTTCGCGTCGCGCTTAATGTCATACTCACGAATCGCTTTCATTAAAGCCATCCGTTCTGTGCTTCCTCTTTTCGGCTCGTATAATCTCTGCTGAGCAAAAGCGTTCAATCCGAAAAGAAATAATAAAATTGAAAACAATAAAATTTTTTTCATTTGACACCTCAATCATCAATCTTTAAAACAACCTGATCGTCGTCTTCAGAAAACGGTTTTGTTTTCAGATATGAAGTCCAACCGAGCATCGGACGCCGTTTTGCGCGGGTCGTCAAAATCGTGCTCGGAACCTGTTTCGCCTGTAAAATCAGCTGCACATCGAAATCGAATTCCGCGCCGTGCATAAATCTGACGATCGATTTAAGCGGTTTATGCGCCGTGCCGCTCGGCAGAAACGCCTGAAATTCGTTAAACGTCAACGCGCCAAAAACTATCCGAAACTTTGATTGCTGCTCCCAAACGCGCGACCCGATGATCGCGGTCGTGCCGAGTCCGCTGTTTGCCTGACCGAGTTTTGAAATGCTTGCGCTGTCTAAATCTAACCATTGACCGAAAAACTGCAGAATTTTTGCCTTGACGCGAAAGTAGTCGCCGAGGATATTGCCGAGCGCGGCTGACGAATGCGGCTTTTGCGCGATCAAACCGCCGTAGGGCAAAAGCGATTCGTCGTCCAGATGCATCCGCCCGCGCAAGCCGTCGGTTCCGAGTCCGGCAAAATCGAACAGATAAGATGTAAAATTGTCTTTTCCGCGTTCATAATCAACCGGAAAGCGGTATTTTCCCCAGGCGCGAAAAAACATCGAAACCGCGCGGTGCGTGAAGATGTCCATAAAGGACCACATCGCCGTGTCGCGATACCTGACGCGCTCCATAATGAGCTCTGTATAATGCACGGGCATCACGCCCGAAACGCCGACCATGCCCATAAAATTGATAAACATTTCGAGCTTTTCACGCTCGCTGTGTTCGTCAAAACCGTCTTTGAATTCCTGAATTTCGCTTGCCGGAAAACTTAAACTCATCCGCGAGCGAAAACGCGTGATTTCTTCGTGCGGAAGCGCGTCGCTCCCGACTGGTTTCCGCTCGGGAAAAACCTTTTCCAGAAGGCGCACGGCTTGAAAAAATTCAAACCGGTACGGCTCTTCGAGAAGTTCCTGATTTAGAGGCTTTTTACTCACAATTAAAAATTAAGAATTAAAAGTGCAAAATCGGGATGTGATTTTTAATTTTGCATTTTCAATTTTGCATTAAAGCAATACCTGTTCGCCCGTGCGCGGCGGAAAAATCTTGACGTCCGCCTCGCGCTGTTTGGTTCGCAAAACCGTCTGATTAAAAGAGTTCAGCGAAGAATAAAGCCCGAAAAATCTTTCTAAAACGGAAGCGAAAAGAAACATTCCGCTGCCGACAAATTCTTCTTCGTCCATCGTGATCGTCGTTTCCAATCCGCGCACGAAACCCGCGCCGATATGTTCGCCGATGCGCCGCACGACTTTGCGGCTTTCGATGCTCGAAATGCCTAAAATCTGTTTTCTGGTCGCCGAAGAATCGTCGAAATTATAAAGATGCAGAATCTCCTGCAAGGCTTCGGGCGTTCCGTTCTGGCTTTCGATAATTGATAAATAATTTAAGTTCAAGTGCGAAATCAGCCGCCACTGCAAAGCGCGCCGACGCGCCGGACGCAGCGTTTCCGTCGGTTTCGTCAAACATCGCGCCTTTGAAAGCAGCCCGCTGCCTTCGACCTCGAAATCGCCTTCGCGTCCGCCGAATGGAAGCCGCGCCGGCAGATCGCGATTCGTGCAGGTCGTCCGCACGTTTAAAACTTCGACTGCCGGAACGCGCGGATTGAAATTTATATCCACGAGCGAGACGAACATTTCCGTGCCTTCGTCCTCTTCACGCTGCGAATCGCGCCGCGATGCGTACCAGAAGGATTTTTCCATCTGCTCGCCGTAAGCGTGACGAAGCGAGTAAAACGGCGAAAATTCGCGCGTCGTGTTGGTTTTCGGGTCGGTCGTGAGAACATCGTCAATCGAATAAACCTCGGTCGTCGTCTGGCGGTGCACGTCCGGCACGATGTGATATTCGTATTTTTGCTGCGACAGGTAGATCGGGTCAGCCATTCGCTGAAAAAGATTGATGATCGGCGTGCAGCCGAGGCGGAAAGTGTCCGCCGTAACCGGCGCTTTCGGCGGCGTCACGTCTTTTAAGTGAATCAGAATTTCGAAGTGACTGCCGAATTTTTTAGCGATCGCCTGATCAATTCCGTGAATGTCAAAGAACAAAAATTTATACGGGAAAGCAAAATATTCGGTTAACAGGCGATAGCCCTGAAACGAGCGCTTCGTGTACGGCAAAAGCGATTCTTCTTCGGTAAAACCAACTTGTTTGATCGCGTCTTCGGCTGACAAAATCACCGGATCGGGAAGTTTTAACTGAATATTGGTTAAAGTTTTTAAGGTTTTATTGCCGATCGGCGCTTCTTTGGCGCGGAATTCGACGCGCGTCGCCTGATTGAAAATAATTTCGTAGAGCGGAAAAATCAGCTGCGGGTCGCCGTTAATGTAAAAACGCAGGAATTTGAGCGGTTCGTCCGTTCCGCCGACCTTGAATTCGTGTAAGTTAGAATCGCCGAAACACCGCATACTGAGGCGAATATAGCTTTCGGAATATTTTCCGCGCCCGTCTTTCGGAGCGTTCGACTCCAACGCGGCGGATTGAATTTCGATCGGCACGAGCTGAACGTCGAAACCGGTGCGAAACTGGCACGGCGTGCCGTCAACCGGTCGCGAATTGAGCCGCGCTCCGCGCTCCAACATCTGGACGGCGGTTATTCGGTCGTTCGGCGAACCGAAGGAAAACTGCGTAATCGCCATCGAGGGAATCGGCGACAAATAGTGCGGATATAAAACATTGAGAAAAGATTCGGTGATTTCGGGCAGCTCGTCTTCTAATTTGAGCGAAATTCTGCCCGTTAAAAAAGCGAAGGCTTCGATGATTCGCTCGACGTGCGGATCCTCGATTTTTTCTTCTTCAAGCTGAAGTCTCCCGGCGATTTTCGGGTATTTGCGGGCAAATTCAGCGCCCATCCGGCGCAAAAATATGAGTTCGCGTTCGTAGTAGCCAAGCAGTTCGTCGCGCATTGTAAGCTAATAATCTTTTATCTGTCTCTAAAATTCAAACTCTGTCCAAAGAATTTCTTCCGCCCTGACCGGTTTATCGCTTCGCAGGCGGATTTTTGTAAATTTACTTCCCGTTTGAAAATAAGCTTCTTCTGGATTCTCTTTGTTTTTCGCTCTTTTTCCGAATTCGATATACTCGCCGAAACCGTTCGGAAAAAGTGCGGTCACGCCGCCTTTTTCGTTAATCAATTCGATCTCGACGGTCGCTTCGCTGCCGTCCTTGAACCGGAGTTTCTGCTCTTTTTCGTCTGCCCAACTGGTAACGTCGCGTAATTTCAGGGCGACGACGTGAATTTTCGCGGTTGCTTCGAGCGGCGCCGGCGGAATTATTTCCTGCCAGTTTTGATTTAACTCCCGGTCAGCCGCGATTTTTATTTTCGCCGGCGGTTTTCGCTCCGAAAAAAACGTTTTGCAGCCCGCACCGGCAGCTGCCGTTAAAATTAACAGCAGCAAGATAATTAAACCGCTCGAAAAAAAATTCATCCGTCGTTATGGATTGAGCACCTTCAACTCGCCGTTCTCTAGCGCCTTGTTGCATTTGTCCGAAAGATTCGTATCAGAATCGGGAATAAAATAGAAAAAACCGATTTTCAATCCGACCGAATTATTATGCAAATCCATTTCTTTTTCGCCCGCCGGATTGTCGGGATTAGTTTCGTGCGCGTCGGTAAAAAGCTTTGCCCAGTAATAGCCAATGTCGCGCGACAGGACAGACGACCAGAAACAATGACGAAAAGCATCGGTTCGATCATTGCGCCCGTTGCGCCCGAATCGTCGGACTGTTTCGTTAAAAGCCGTGTCCTTGCTCATTTTTATCAAAGGTATTTTCACTATTGTCAGCGGATTTGACCCCATCGCTGCGATAACCATCTTTTCCGCCGGCGTTAGATTGCTCCATTGTTCGTAAGCGCCCATAAAAAAACGTCTCCTCTATTTTTCTTTTACTTCGAATTCGCCGCTGCCGAGCTGCAAAACCGTGTCGAACGCGATCGGTTCGGGCGTCGGTTCGACATTCAGACGCGCTTCAATGCGAAATTTCAGCATTCGGTCAATGTTATTAACCGGCTCTAACGTTACCTTCAAATTAAGAAAGCGCGGCTCGAAAATCTTAATCGCATTTTCGAGCGCATCAGCCAGACGTTTTTGCTCGATGTGGCTTTTCGCGCTGATCCCGGTAATGTCGGGCAAACCGTAAACGACGACCGATTTTTTGACCTCTTCGAGCTGCTCGTCAATTTCCTCGGGAAACGCACGCGAATTCAAAAGCCATTCCAAATCGCGCCGCACTGATATCTTCAGATCGCGCAGCGATTTCGAGCGCGACTTCGGTGCTTCGCGCGAAACGTCCGGCTCGAAATCGAGCAGACGGTCTAAAACCGAAGGCGTTATTCGAATTTCGTTATCAGTTCGCGACATTGTCTAAAAAAGAGAAAATATACCGCCACTTCTTAAAAAATGGCGGTATGTGAAATTTTTTGATTTCTTTGGAAATTGCGCGCCGCCAAGGGGGCAGGCGGCGCGCAACCTTTTGACATTCTCGAAAATTAGGCGCCTGTGCCTTCGACTTTCTTGATGTCGTAGCTCGTGGTGTTGGTCAAAGCAACCGAACCATCGGGTTTCTGCTGGAAGTATTCAAACGTAATGTTCGTAAAGTTGAACGAAATCTGCTCCATCGGCATAATCGAACTTCCGTTGCTGCCGCCCGTCTGGAAAGACGAGATAACGATGTCGCCGAACGTAACTTTCGTATAGGTGAACGGATTGCCGTCGCCGCCCGTTTTGCGGCAGCTCAGGATAGCTTGCGGAATGTGGTTGCCCTTCGCGCAGGCTAAGAAAAGCTGCGGTGACGCTTTACCGTTCTGGACGACGAAGTGAAAGTCCTGCAGGCTTACTTTGCCGACGCCGAGACCAGTTCCCTGGACGGCTGAACCGCTGTTGCTCGCACCGAACGACCACGATTCGATCTGCATCTGTTTTTCAAAACCCGTTGCATCGGATTCACCTTCGATAGTATCAATTTTCAAATAATAATCAGCACTTGCCATAGTTTTAATTTGCTCCTTTCAAAATAACTTCTTTATTTCTCGGGTTGTTCGTGCGAGAAGCGCGAACAACCCAGTCCTTATATTTTTTCGATCTCTCCGAGTCTTTATTGCTCGCTTCCTAAGTAAGACGACTTGGAGAAATCCTTTTGCGAAATAATTCGAGATTTTGCGATTTTTTTTTACAAAATCCTAAAATTATTTCGCCGGCGGCGGAAGATCGGCAACCAATCTAAGCGAAACTGAAAGTTCGTCTAATTGGAAATGCGGTCTTAAGAACGCGACGGCGCGGTAAGCACCCGGTTTGCCCGGAACTTCCGTCACGTCGACGCGTGCTTCGCGAAGCGGATATTTTGCCTTTTGTGATGCCGGCGCAACGTCGTTTTCGAGAACGTATTTGCTGATCCAGCGGTTAAGGAAAATCTGCGCTTCCTGACGCGACATAAAGCTTCCGATTTTGTCGCGCATCATTGATTTCAAATAGTGTGCAAAACGCGAAACGGCGAAAATATACTGTAATTGTGACGAAAGGCGCGCGTTGGCGTTTGCCGAGTCGGTGTCGTATTTTTTCGCTTTGTTGCACGACTGCGTGGCGAAGAACGCCGCGTAATCCGTGCCTTTGCAGTGAACGAGCGGGATAAATCCGTTGTCGGAAAATTCTTTTTCACGACGATCGGTGATCGCCACTTCGGTCGGGCATTTCATCGCCACTTCGCCTTCGTCGGTTTCAAACGTGTGCGTCGGAAGTCCATCCACGAGACCACCGCCTTCGACGCCGCGAATCGCGACGCACCAGGCGTGCATCGAAAATGCTTCGGTCAAGCGCGTTCCCATCGCGTAGGCGGCGTTCGACCACAGATATTTTTTGTGATCCGTGCCGTCAACGTCTTCTTCAAAGTTGAAGGTTTCGGTCGGTTTGGTCGCCGCGCCGTAGGGAACTCGTCCGAGAACGTGCGGCAGCGTCAGTCCAACGTAACGCGAATCTTCCGATTCACGGAAACTGCGCCATTTTGCGTATTCCGTGCGGTCGAAGATTTTTGAAATGTCGCGCACCTCGGTCATTTCGTGGAATTCGTCCCAGCCGAACATTTCCGACGAAGCGGCGCTGATAAAGGGCGCGTGCGCGGCGGCGGCAACCTGCGAAAGACTTTCGAGCAGCGCCAAATCCTGCGGGTGATTGCCGAATTCGTAATCGCCGATCAGCGCTCCGTAAGGCGCGCCGCCGAAGGTTCCGTATTCTTCTTCGTAGATTTTTTTGAAGAGCGCCGATTGATCGAACTCCAGTGCGCGTTCAAAATCTTTGAGAAGCTCTTTTTTCGTGACCGACATCACGCGGATTTTAAGCTGCGTACCGGTCAGACTGTTTTTGATCAGATGATGAAGTCCGCGCCACGAGCCTTCGAGTTTCTGAAACTCCTCATGGTGCATGACTTCATTCAACTGCGCCGACAAAAGACGGTCAATTTCGGCAATACGGGCGTTGATCGCGACGTCCATATTTTTCGACATCGTCAGTTCGCCCGACATAACCTGATTGACGAATTCGCCGATCATATCCTTGGCTTGTTCGCGTTGATAATCGTCGCGTGCCATTTTGCCCTCGGTCAAGATTTGGTCAAGAAGGCTGACTTCCTGTACCTGTTCCTGAACTTCGGCTTCTGCTTGTTGTTTTGCTTTATCAGCCATTGTTTATTCCTCCTTCTTTTCGATACCGAGAGCATCGCTAATTTGTTTTTGTTTGTCAGTGTCGGCAATAAGGTCGTTCAGAATCGTTTCCAGTTTGTCGTTGCCGTCCATTTTTGAACGCAGATCGGAAAGTTTCTGGCGGGCTTCGACCAATTTGCGCAGCGGTTCGACCTGCTGCACGACATTGTCCGGCTCAAAATCTTCGATGTTATTAAATTTCAGATCAACGCCGACTTTGCTGCCGTCGTTCTGCATTTTATTTTCGACCGAATAAGCCACGCGCGGTTTCATGCCAGCCATGACCTGATTAAAGTTGTCAGGGTCAATTTCGACAAATTTGCGGTTCTTGATCGCCGGCAGCGGTTCTTCGGGTTTTCCGACGAAATCGCCCATTACGCCGACAACAAACGGTAATTCTTTTAATTCGATCGCCCCGCCGACTTCCACATCGTATGTGATTTGGACGCGCGGAGGACGAACACGGTCAATTTTATGCTGTATGCTTTCTTTGGTTGCCATTTTTCATTTGCTCCTTTGATTTTTAGTTTTTTAATTTTTAAGGTTAAAAATTTTCTGCCTTTATCTTCCTTGCCTGTTTACTCGGACGATTCCGGTAAATTCGTGTTAAAACCGAGTGTTTGCCGAAGCTGGAAGATTACGGTTTCATCTTTAATAACATCCTGCAGCCACAATTCGAGCGGCATATTGCCCCATTTCACGGCTCTCTGTAAAAGATACGAAATCGGGCTGTGCGGCTCGGTTTTGCGGAAAAATTCGGCAATGTCGCCGAGTCGTTTCAATGCGTCCTGCCGGCTTTGAATCGCGCCGCTCGGCGTCATCACGCCCGCAACTCGCACGACCGCGCCGCCTTCGCCGTCAATAATTTCGCCGCTCGCTTCTTCTTCGGTTATTTCGTCCGGCTCTGCGGCGCGCTTTTCTTCGAGAAACTTCTTGATTTGGGTATGAACGTCGTCGAGCGCCCTTTTCAAATTGTTCAAGCCCGGTGCCTGATTGCGGTCGAATTTTTCCTCGATAACGCGATTCAACTCGTTATACCCCGCCCAGCATTCTTCGATCAAAAAGCTTAGTTCTTCGTAGAAAAGCCGCCGCGTCTGCGCCAGTTCCGCGCGCCATTTGTTTGCCGTCACGCGGTTTTCCTTTTCGGCTTCGGCGCGCAAAGCGTTGTAGCGCGCCTGTTCGGTCGAATCGAGCGACTCGATATTGTCGGGAATATCGTATTTTTTCGAATCTTCGTAATCTACAAAACTATAGCCGTTATAACCGGTGATCTTGGCTTGTTTAACTGCGTAGGAAGTTTGCAGTTCCATCCACGCGAGCGCGTTGGCGCGTCCTTCCATATCGCCTTCGTCAACTTCGGGATGCAGCGATTCCCAGAAATTTTCCTGCAAACCGTTGACCAGTTTCAGGCAATCGCGCAAGCCGACAAAACCGTGTTCCTTGACGAGCGCTTCGGAAAGCCACGCGGTGATCTGCAAATCTTTCGTTTCGGCTTCGAGCACGGGCACGGCTAAACCAATGACTTTGCGGAAATCGGCATATTTTACTTCGGTTTGCCATTCGCCCTGCGAAACGTCCTTGTCGGCGCGGCGCGCTTCGGAAATCTCGTCGTAGATTCCGGAATAACGCAGATATTCGCCCGACGGTTTTTCCTCGGAAATCGGCGCGAGCAGCGTTTCTAAATTAATTACTGATGGTTTTGGTTCAATCTCTGCCATTGAAAATTACCTTTTAACTTACTCCTTAACAAATTCGATCGTCTGTAAATCGAGAATCGTTTTATGCGTACCGTCGCCGAGCGCGAAAAGCTTCGTGCCTTCGCCGACGTAGATGTCTTCGCCGATCTCGCGCCAGTCGGTGGCTTTGCCGAGCCGGATTTGATCGTTCGCGCTGCGCCACGTATCGTTGTAAAGCGTCGGGATAAAGACTTCGCCGTTCGTCCCGTTATCGGTTTCGAGCGTTGCCTGCCGCCAGAAATAATCGCGCAGTGATTTTGGCTCTGCAAAAGTAATTCGCTCGATTTGCTCGAACGGCACCAGCACATAATCGTCCTTGATAATTACTTCCAAAACAACGGATGTTAAATCGTTATAGTCGCGAAAATCAGCGCTCTCCTCGCCGTTGACCTTGCAGGCAAACGCCGGACGCTGTTCGTCAACTTTGTCGAGAATCTCGCGTGCCTCGCCGAGATTGCCTTCGCGGACGCGGTTGTTTGCCGTCAAAAGCCCGTAAATATAATCGGGCGGCGAAGCGAGAAATGTCGGTTTCTCGCTTTTTGCAAAAAAATCGGCGCGTTTATATTCGGCTAAAACGCATTGTTCGAGAATTTTCGAGCCGATCATCGCCGTCGTGTCCTGATGCCCGATCACGTCGAGCTGGCGCTTGGCGCGTTCCCAGTCTCCGGCAAACGCCGAAAGCTCGAAAAGAAAAATTCGCGCCGAAGGATTAGTCGGATTTGCCTTAACAAATGCCAACCCGGCTTCGATGGCTCCCTTTAAATCGCCCGATTCAAGTAATGTTTTTGCTTCGTTCATTCTTTTATTTAGGTTTTGGGTTTTCGGCTTTTGGTTTTTGGAATTAGCGATTCAGCTCTTAACCTGATTTCTAAACCCCAAAGCCTAAAACCCACATATTATTTCAAAATCGTTTTGGGCGCGCGTAATTCATAAATCGCCTTATTGAACGGGTCAACGCCGGAAGGCGTGATTTTCGCCGTTAAAGTTTTACCGCTCTTTAACTTAAAGGTCAAAAGATACGAATTGTCGGATTGTTTTGCCCCGTTGCTCGCATCGAAAAATCTGAATAATCCCCACGGTCCCGAAAACGGTTTTTCGTCATTCGAACCGGCGGTGTTGTTATTGTTCTGCACCGGTACGGGTGTTGCTGTCGTAACAGCCGAATTTGACGAACTATTTGAATTGACGGAACTCGTCGAAGTATTTGCCGAAGTTGTCGTCGTGCCCGACGTCGAAGTTGTCGCTCCGGTCGAAAGCAGCCGGATCATAACGCCGTTTCCGCTGCCGCTCGGTGCCGGGAAGCTGATTAATGACGACGGTTTATCTACTGAAGAAAGCGTAATGCCGTCGATCGTTATTTCGACCACCGCGTCTTTCGGACCCGTTATTTCGAAGTTATAGTCGAATTTAACGTCGTCGCCCTTGCCGAAGAGCGCTTTGCGAAGCGTGAACGCCTTATTCAAATAGTCAACAAAATCCTGATTGAACGGCGAATTGGTCGGGTCTTTCAGTTTTAATTGTCCGAGATCGCCTTCGAAATATTTCTTCTGCAGATTGTTTTCTGTGAAAAACTGCGACAGTTTTCCGCCGTTCGGCGCTAAGAACGCCTTCAAATTCGCGAAATCGGCGTTGTTGTCGCCCGCGACAAACGGGTAACCCTGTTCGGCGAGCTGCGCGGCGGGCAAAACTTCACTTGTCCATCGTTCGGCAAGCTGTTTGAGCGAATCGGCGCCAAGCAAAGCTTTCAGATTTCCGAGCGGCTGGCGCAGAATCTCGGCAAAAAACGGGCTGACTGCCGAATCTTTCGCGTCTTTGAGCGGTTTTGTCGCCGCGTCTATCTTGCTCGAAGAATCGTTCAGCTGCGGGAATTTTTTATTCTTTTCGTCGTCCTGAATCGAAGCCAATTCGTTGATCTGCGTATCGTCAAAACCGTTGTATTTGATGTAAACCTGGCTGATCAAAGCCTGATATTCGTCGATCTTGGTTGATTTATCGCCATCGACAAAACCAAAGAGCGGGCGAAATTCTCGTTCGACGACCTGCGACGCGCCGCCCGTGTCGGGAAGCGTCTCGCTTTTGAACCAGCCTTTGATGGTTTCCCACCAGCCGGTCGGTTTCGGTTTGGCGGAAAGATTCGTGTTGCGGGCGATTTCCTTGAACAAAACCTTGATCGGCGAATTGGCGGAAGAAAACGACGAGAGCGCGTCTTTTGCCGAAACTTTCGAATTATCCTTATCGGTTTCCTTGCGATACGGCTTGATCTTAATGTTCTTGACAAATTCGCGCCAGCGGTCGGCGTAATCGCGAAAATACTGATCGCGGATTTTGTTCGAATTCTCGGTCAGGCTGCCGACATTTTCGACCACGCTTTTATCGTCGCTCATCACCCAGTCGGTTCCGCTTAATTCCTGAGCAGACAATAAAATAGCGGCGTTCATCAGCTTAAATCCTTCGATCGTGTACGCGCCCGGAACGGCAACCACGCCTTCGAGATAGCCGCCGTCGCCGCCTCTGCGCTGGAGAATCGCATCAACCGTCATTTCGCCGTGTTTGGCTTCTACTTCCTTGGAAATTTCGGTAACCTTGCGCTTGTAATAACGCTTATGCGGCGGAAACGCGAGCAGTTTTTTGCGAACTTCCGTGACCAGATTCATATCGTTCTGAATGCGCGGAAATTTGTCGGGACCTTCGAGACGGTCGGCTTGTTTGGCGTAAAATTTGAGCTGATTTTCCGCGTCGTCCTTTAAGGCGGCGGGCAATTTGGATTCGGTGAACCAGAATTCCTTCAAAGCGTTGACGATATCCGTGTCGTTCGATTTGTCGCGGTATTTGTCCGACAGCATCAGGTAAACCTTGAGCAGATCGTAATTGCGGCTCAGAACGTCTTCTTCCTGCTGGTTGAGCGCGTTCGAATTGACCGGCGGCGCGGCGGCGAATTTTCTTAATTCATCTTCCAAGCGCTTGACCGTCGGGTCCATATAGCGGCGTCCGATGGCGTTATAATAAATGTTCAGCAGACCTTTGGTTTTTTCGTCGCCTTTGTAGATCGTATTTCCCGAATACAAACCCATCCCGAGATAGATCGGCGCGCCTTTGCGGTCGTAATCGTCGAGTTCGAGCATCAAAGCGCGCAAATCCTCGATCGCGTTGACCTCGCGGGTTGCCGCGTCGGGCGCTTTGCTGAGCGGGCTGATATTGCCGTCGGCTTTCGCGATATTCAACACCGCGCTGCCTTTATCGGCGGATGCCGCGAGCAGTTTTTGATTATTGACCAGCGAAACGGTCACCAAAATGAGTAAAACGAAAACGATGGTCGCGCCGAGCAGCGTCAGCAGCCAGCCTAAGATCGGCGGTTTCTGGCGCTGTTCCTGAAATGTTCGGACCAAATCCTTGTCGCGCAAAACGACGTCGCGGAAAAACTTTTCGGTAAAATACGTGTAACCGACCGTTTGCGGCGAAGCGGTGCCGCTCATCGTTTTATCGCCCTGCGCCTGCTGCTGCTGGCGACCCGCCGGAACGGACGTGAAATAATAACCGCGCAGAAACGGATTTTCGCTGAACGGATTCGGACGAAAAAGCGCCGCCACGAAAGCGCCTAATTTGCGCCGCGCCGCGCCGAAATGAAGCGGGAAGTTGAAAATTCTGAGCTGGCGCACCGGCGGAAACGGCGCCGAAAGACGCATCAAACGGCGCTTCATGATCGAATTCTGTAAAAGCCCGTATTCTTCGTCGAACATCGAATGCGCCGTGTCGCTTTTTTCGAGCGGAATCGTCGCGCCCCAGACGAGCGTTTCGCCTTCTTTTTTCGAAGTCGAAAACGAATCGCGAAAGCCTTCGATCGCGTCGGCGTGCGTGAAAATAAGATAAACCGGAAAGCGGACTTTGAGCCGCTGCATCGCTTCGTCAATCCGCGTCCGCATGACTTTCGCCATTTCTTCGATCTGGCGTTCGTCGGAATTTAGAATTTTCTCCGTATCGGCAACAAACAGCATCCCGTCAATCGGGCGATTCGAGCGGTATTTTTTGATCGTTTCGAGCAGCGAATTCCATTCGTCCTCGTCCGCGCCTTCGGTTTGATAGCGTCCCGCCGTGTCCACGAAAACCGCGTCACTCGTTACGCGCCAGTCAATATTTCTGGTCGGACGAATCATTTTCTGTTCCGATTGGCGCTGGCTCGGCAGGGTTTGAAAATTCAGGTTCGAACCCAAAACGAGCGACGATTTACCGGATTTCGGGGTGCCGGCGACGATGTACCAGGGCAGAGTGTAGATCGCGTCCTTGGCGTTCGTGCCGCCGAGATTCGAAGTTTGCAGAAACTTGACGACTTCTTCCGCGCCGCCCGGTAAATCCTTGTAATCTCCGGTCGGCGTCGCGGTTTTCTGTGCCTGCTCGCCGCCGGTTGATGTTTTTTCTTCGGCTTTCGCGTCGCCGGTTTTTGCATCGCCGTCCTTTTTGACTTCTTCCTCTTTCTTTTTCGAGCGGCGCGTTGCGAAATATCCAACCAGCAATGAGAACGGCAGAGTAAGCAGAAGCACAACAATTACCATTATCCTCTGGTTCGGATTCAAACCCAGGCTGGGTCCGACGGTAAACGTCAAAAAACCGATAATGCCGTAGAACGACATTAAACCGCCGATGCCGAATGCAAATTTAAGTTGTTGAGCCTGCCACGAATTCATATTTCAAATCAATTAAAGCTGAAGTTTTTCAATCGCGTTTTTCAAAAATGATGTAACTACCATAAACATCACAAGGTAGATTATGAACGCGAAACCGAGCCCGCCGAGCGCGCCGATCTTTGCCCACGTCGGCATTTTTCGCTGCTTCGGCGGTTCGGGCTGGTCGTTTGCCATCCAGTGCGGCGAAAGCTCGACCGGGCGAATTTTTCCTGCTCTGACCAGAGCGTTCGCTGTTTCCTGCATGATCTGCAAGAGCCGCTCTTTTTCATAGACGGCGTATCTGCCCTTAAACCCGAGCAGCATACAAACGTAATAAATCTCGACCGCGTCCGCCGTGACGTCAACTTGTTTGAGCATCGCCGCGAGCTTTTCAAAAAATTTGTTGCCCGCCTGATTTTCGCCGAAAAATTCGAGCTGCAAAGGATTTTTTTCCCATTCTTCCTTTAAGTTAAAGTTGCTGCTGAGAACGGTTTCATCAACGAATGCCGCGAGCGCGAATTTTGAAACCTGAATGATCTTACTGCTGAAACGATAACGCTCGCCGCGGCGTTCGAAATCATCGAGGAGCGCGGCGATTTGCGGACGCAGCTCGTTCGACGGCGCGACAATTCCGGCTTTGAGCCGCAATATCAGGTCGAAAACCGGTCCGGCAAAGGCGATGATATCGTTCGGGTTTGCTCTTTCGCTCATAAAGTAAAACTAGCTTCAAATATTAATGCGTATTTTCTGCCGAGAAAGTGTCAATAAACTTCAAGTTTTTACGGTTTCACGGCATACATTTCTAATTTTTCGTCCGGTATTTCGTCCGGCACGTAAACCGCGATGACCTTCGAGCCTTTTATGCCGTCCCAGTACGGTCCGATCGTGTCGAGCATAAAATAGCGGAAGCCGACGCGCGCCGGGATCGGCGCGGGCGGCGGGCTCGCGTGCGTCAAAACGACGCCCGGCAAAGCCGAGTTAATGATCGTGTCGATAACGTCGCGCGAGCCGATTTTAACGACGCGCGGAACGCCTTCGATAAGTTTCGATTCGGGCATCTGCGCGCGCACCGCCAGGTAGAATCCGGCTTCTTTCAAGAGGCGCTCGTCTTCGACGCGACCGACATACAGCGTGTCGCGCGTTTTTTCGAGCGCGATCGGAACGCAGCGGCTCGGAATCACGGTTTCGAGCAATTCTTTGAGCTGCGTCGAAAGATTAAAGAACGTGAAATACAAATCGTCGTGGTCGTATTTCACGATGTCGCGCGGGTAAAGCTCGGTCGAAAACGTCATTAATTTACCGACCAGCTCAGCCATTTCGAGATAAAGTTTTTCCGGATGAAGCAGCGGCGCGCGGAAAAAATGCGCCATCGTCGGAATCGCTGAATTAATCGTATGCAGAAGCCAGAAAATCGCGACTTCCGACGTTGTAAAATCCGCCAGCGAAGCGTTTCTTTGCCGGCGCTGTTCGCCGAGACTTCCCGATTTCGTGTTCAGGATTTCAACCAGTTGCCGGAGCATATTAACGAGCCATGCCGACGCCCCTGATTTTAAGGTCGGCGGAATAAAATCCTCGTTAATCATTAATTGCCCGGTCGGCGTGCGGACGAGTTCGGCGATTTTCATTGAAGTGAAACCGTCGCGCACTTCATCGTCGAAAATTATCCGCAGATTGCTTTTGGCATACGCGAGCGGCTGTTCGTTCGAGCCGCTCGTTTCGTCTTTGACGAGCGCGCCTTCCTGTAAAAACCGCAGGTTGACGTTTGATTTGATACCGTTTGCCTGAAAATTCGCCTCGCCCATTTTCTTTGCCGGAATCGCCAGATGAACGCCCAGTTTTTCGGCTTCCGGGTGAAAATGATTACCGACCTGACGCAAATCCGGCACGGCTTCGGCATCGGGCACGTTAATCATCAAACCGTCCGGCAGAACGGCGTGGCAGTTTATAATCTGGAAGTTTCCGTTGGCGATTGCTTCGCGATTGATTTGCAGATCGAGAACGCCGTATTCAAACGGCAGCACCGAGCGCACACGCGAATTTAGAAGTTCTTCGTGATAGTTGTCCCACTGCTGGAAGTGATGCGGAGTCAGAAGCATTCCTTCATTCCAGACAATTTTGCGATACTTACTCATAAGTCAGCGGATAAAAAATTGTAAAAACGGGTGTTTGTATTGAAAACGATTATTTAAGATTTTGTTCCTTATCTTAAATTTTGTCAATGAATTGTGGCGATTGACAAGATTTAATTTCCCACGCTTTTCCACCCTGAAAATTTAGTTAAAGATAACGGCTTCAGCATTGACGCCGAAATCCTGCGGATTTTGCGTAATCGTTCCGATCGCCAGAAAACGAAGCGCGAATTCATACTCGGCGTCGGTGATTTTTCCTTGTTTTTTGAGAAACCAGATCGTGCGGATGTCGCGCGGATTATCCGGATATTTTTTCGCGAGCCCTTCGAGCGCGTTGCGCAGATCTTTGAATTTTCCCGCTTTGCCCTGATCGTAAGCGGCGATCATCAGCAGATTATCGTCCGCCAGATTGTTCGAAAGCGTGACGCGCAGCTCGCCGAAAATCGGCAACATCCGCTGGGCGACTTCGAGCGGGTTGCCGCGATTGTTGCCGATCTCCGCGAGCGCGGCGACCGCCAGAAACTGCGGCTTCAAGCCTTTTGACTGCGCGAGCGACTGAAACTGCGAGGCATTGGCTTTAACCGCTTTAAAGTTATCGGCTAAGGCGCTCGAACCTTTGAACTGCGAAAGCTTCGAGCGCAGGATATCGATTTCCGTGGTCTTCAAAAAAGGCGTCGGATCGTTGAGCGCGATCTGTCGTAGGAAAGCGCCGGAAGCGGCTTCGATTTTTTTCATCTCATCCGAATTTTGCGGCGTCGGCTGGGTGGTGGTCGAGTCGGGCGAGGGCGAAACGGTCGTGCCGCCGGTCGTAGTTGAACTCGGGCGCGGCGTCGGCGAGTTTTCGGGCGTTTCTTCGTCGTCGGGCGTCGGCGAATACGTACTGATCTCCGGCGTCGGCTGACCGTTGTTTGCGCCGCTTCCGCCGAAAAGAAAAAGCATTCCGCCGCCGCAGACGAGAAGTAAAATAACGAGCGCCGGCGCGGCGATAAAAACCAAGTTCGGAATTGACGATCCGCCCGCACCGGAAGCCGCCGCGCTTTGACCGCCGCCGCCGCCGGCGCTCGCCGCGTAGTTCGTCGAATTATCGTCTTCGTAATCGTCGTCAGATGCGCGCGTTCTTGACGCTTGCGGTCGGTCGGAAACCGTTTCGATTTGGATTTCCAAACCGCCGCCCAAATTCAGACGGTCGCCGTTCTGAAGCGCGACCGGGTCGCTCAAATCCGCGCCGTTGAGCGTCGTTCCGTTGCTCGAACCGCAGTCGGAAACGACAAAAACCTCGCCGAAGGAATCTATTTTTACGTGCTCGCGCGAGAGCTTTCCGCTCGGAATGGCAAGACTGCAATCGGAATGTCTGCCGATCGTAAATTTACTGCCTTCGACCCTAATCTTGCGGTCTTCGCCGTATTCATCCCTGTATTTGAGCCAAAGTTCGGTCATTTTTAAGAAGACTGAAGACAGGAGGCAGAAAACAGAAGCTAGAATTTTTCTACTGACTTCTGACTTCTGTCTCCTGTCTTCTATTTCGTATATGTTGAAAGCGGTTGCAACCCGACGCCGAAATCCTGCGGGTTTTCGCCGATAATCGCGGCGGCAAAAAATTTCGGGACGTATTTTATATTTTCCGCATTAAACTGTTTTCCCGCGCCGCCCTGAAGCATCGCTTTATTTGCCGCGAGCGTCCAGAAACTGCGGTTCTGCCCGCCGGTCGCCGCAAAAACCGTGTCGAGATTTTTGCTTAAATTGCCTTGTCCGCTGTTAAAACTGGCAATCGCGAGCGGCACGCTGTCGGGCGCGGTTCCGAATCTCGCGATCAGCGTCTTTAAATATTTCGCGCCTGCTTTTGCCGATTGTTCGGGATCGCAGCGCTGATCGGCGGCTAAGCCGTAATCGGGCGCGCTCGATGCCAGAAACTGAAACATTCCCTTCGCGCCGGTCGGACTCGTCAGACACGGGCAGTGCTCGCCTTCGATCATCGCCACGTAAATCCCGATCTGCGGTTCGATGCCTTCGGCGCGAAAACTGCGCACGACGAACGGGCTCGTGCGCGTCGCGCGTGTTAAAACGCTCGTAAAATCGCTTCCGACCCATTTTCCTGGCTCGCACGAATCATTTTTCGCCTTGCTCACGCGATTGACGTAGCCGCTCAGGAAACTTTTGATCTGCTGAACGGCTTCCGCCGGAATCGGATCGCTTTTCTGATTGCCGATAATGCGCGCGATTTTTTCGGATTTGACGGCGATGTAGCGGTTTTTATCGGCGTCCGTCATATCCTGATATTTGCCTTTCGGCAAAACGACCGTCGTGCCGTCGTTTTTCGTTTCGACGGTCGTATTGGCGATCGTTTCCGGCGTTCCCGAACCGCTCGGCGAACTCGTCACCGAGGCGGTCGGCTTCGGCGATTTATTCGAGTTTTTATTGTCGTTCTGGTTGTCCAAATCGTCGGGCGGCGTTTGATAAGGCGTTTCTTCGGAAATTTGCGCCGTGTTTCCTCTGCCTAAAACTTTGAAGCCGATCAACGCCGCCGAAACGCCGATTACCAGAATCGCGATACCCGCGAGCGCGAGCGGAATCATCACCGGAAAACCTTGCGAACCCGCGCCCGAAGCCGCGACGGTTTTCGATTTTTCGCTTGAATTATTATTTTCCTGCGCGGATTGCGGGCTGCCGATTTTGACCGCCAGGGTCGTGTAATTTCCGATTTTGATCTTGTCGCCGTTAAAAAGAATCGTCCCGTTCGGCTTAACGCGCTCGCCATTGACAAAACTTCCGTTAGTCGAGTTTTCGTCCGTTATCCAGACATTGTCGCCTTCGCGGAAAACCGTCGCATGAATGCGCGATAAACCGTCGTCGCCGAACTGCTGATCGGCTTCGCTGCCGCGCCCGAACGTGATTTTGCCGTCTTCGAGCGGGATTTCTCCCGAGGTTTCGTCCGTTCGATATGTCAGAATCACTTCAAGCATTTCTTTTACCTCGCCGCCGCCGGATAAAGCTCCGAAATCGCACGTTCCTTTTTAAGTCCGAATTTCTGCGGGTTTTCCGCAACGATCGCGGCGGCGAAAAATCTCGCGACCTGTTCGCGCTGCGCCGCATCGGTCATGATCTTCCAGAAATCCGTGCGGTCGGCAGGCAAACTCGTCTTCCAGATATTCGCTTCCTGCTGACTTTTGCCGAATGCCGCGACTGCCAGAATAATGTCGCCGTCAAAACTTTCCACGAGCAAATCTTCCAGATAAAGCGCGGTCGCTTTCGCGGCGCAATCCTGCGCGGCATCGGACAAGCTCGTGTTCGTGCAGCCGGCATTATACAGATTGGCGGTCGCAAAATCATTCGATATTTGCCATAAACCTTCGTTCGCGCCCTGCTTGTCGAGCTTAAATTTACTGCGGCTCATCGCCATAATATAAGGCAGCGACTGCGGCAGCGACTTGTCTCGGACGAACGATTGATTAATGATATCGCGGTAAACGGCGGCGCGCGCGAAATATCCTTCGGCGGTCGAATATTCGGCGGTTCTTTTCCGCACTTCGGTCAGAAATTCGGGATTCGAAAGATTATATTTGAAATTTCCGGTAAATTTACCGACCACACCGGCAGTCATTTTCTGGACGTCGATCAGCGTTATCTCTTTACCGCCCGCGACCGTCGGCGTCGGCGTAATGCCCGCATCAACCGGCGTGCGCGTCGGCGTCGCGATCGCGCGCGTTTCGAACTGGAGCATCGCCATTTCCTGCGGCGGCTGCGGAATAACATTGCCGTCCGAATCTTCGAGCACGACCTGCAAAGCGTAAAGCCCGCCGTCGGCAAGCGCGGCATAATTTTTCGGGTCTAATTTTGCGGTAAAAGGCTCGGTCTTCAAATCGGCGACCGTCTCGCCGTTGAGCACGACGCGCACCTTTCCGACGCACGCCGAATTTCGTACCTCGACGTTAATGTCGGTTTCCTGCGAAATTACCTGACCGTTGATCGGGTTGGTGATGCGCGCCGTCGCGTCGCAGCCCGAGCTGCCGCCGCCGCCGGAAACGACATAATAAGTTGCCGCGACCGCGAAAACGACCGCCAAACCGCACACCGCGCCGGTTGCGCCGAGAATCAGAGGGAGTTTCGATTTTTGTGTTTCGCCCGCCGGAACGGCTTCGGGAATCGTTTCTGACTGCGCGGTCTGCGAATCGTCTTCGGCATCGCCGGACGTGTCGTCGTCGAGAATAAACTCGACGATCACGGAATTGCCGAGCGTGATAAAATCGCCGTCGTTCAAAACGGTTTCGCCTTCGATCCGCTGACCGTTGACGGTCGTGCCGTTGCTGCTTCCGAGATCGTTTACGACGAATTCGCCATTGTCGAACCAGATGTCGGCGTGATGGCGCGAAATGTTCGGATTGTCGGGAAACGAAACGGTGTTTTCCGTCGTCCGTCCGAACGAGGTCGCGTCCTCACCGATGGTCAACTCCTTTTCGTCAAATTTTAAAATCGCGCGCGCCATTTTTTTAGAAACCTTTGCCCGCGAAAGCCGCGAAAAACGCTAAAAATAAATCTTAAAATGCGCGTCTTTCGTCGTTTTCGCGGGCAGTAAAATTATTTATTCAACTTGCTCAAAACAAATGTTTCGATTATTTCTTCGTTGTCCTTCGGGTTGATATTGACGATGCGGATCGCAAACGCCGTGTCGCCCTGCTGCGATACCAAATCCTGACCCGAATCTTCGATCAGATCAATCATCGTTTTCGAGCTGATTTTGCCCGCGCTCATCAGATTGGCGAGACTGACGCGCGTATTTCTAACGTCGTTCGGCAGATCAATCAGCGAATCGCGCGTAAAAATCAGCGTGAAAAATTCCTGCGGCGACTGTTCGTAGGGAAGCAGCTGCAAAGCGCAGTTGCGCGGTTCGGGAACATATTCGACCGGGCAGTTGCGCGGCAGAACGTAATCGACATTCGCTTTGACGAGATTGCTGCCGTTATTGACGAGCGTCGTCGGAAAGATGATTTCGCCGTCCGCTTCGGGCGAAGCCTGCCGGATAACGTACAAATATCCGGTCTGGTTCGCCTTGATGGACATGCGCAGACGGTCGTTCGGCGTAAACGCGACAAACGGCGCGACTTCGACTTCCTTGCCGTCCTTGTCAACGCTCAAAAGCCGCAATTGCGCCGCGAGCAGCGGAACTTGAATTGTTCTAACAACTTTTTTGACCGACTTGCGGCGGCTTTTTTTCTGGACGCGGACGATCGTTACGCGGCGCGTAATATTTACTTTTTTGGAAACCGGCTTGGCTTTCGGTCGAATCGTGACTTTTGCTTTCTGACGCACGACCATCACGTCGTCGACCTGTGCGGAAACATCTCCGGCACCGATCAGTAAAATCCACATTCCAAGGGCGAAAATTATAAATTTGAGTTTTTTCTTACCTGTCATAAATTTCATTCTTATTTCCTCGCAATCTTTCTGACGCTGAAAAACCCGCCAATTTGCTTTGCTATTTTCTTAAAGTTTCCTGAAGCCGCGCATCGTCAGCCGAAACCGCACAGCGAAAGCCGATTGCGGCGGCAAAAAGTTTTTCTTCGTCTTCGCCCGAGGCAACGCTCGGCGGAAGATAAATTCGCTTCGTAGTTCTTAAATGTTCATTTGTTTTCGAACCGAAATGACCGCCGCGCGCAACCCGGTTGATGTCGCCGAAATTCGGATTCGAAGACGTGTTGCCCGGATACGGCTGAAAAAATGCGTCAACCCATTCGGCGACATTGCCCGCCATGTCCATCGCGCCCGAAGGACTCGCGCCCGACGAAAACCCGCCGACATCCTTCGGCGTATTCAGACCGAACGCCGCTTTGCTCGCTTCGAACGACGCGCCCCACGGAAATTCGAGCTTCGACTGCGTTGCCTCGTTCCACGAAGCCGCTTTTTCCCATTCGGCTTCGGTCGGCAGGCGTTTTCCAGCCCACTCGGCAAACGCCTTCGCGTCGTCGAACGAAACGCCCAGGACCGGCGCGTTCGGACGCTTTTCAAAATATCCCTTTTCCCAGTACGGGTCAGCCGGCGGAGTTTTTCCCATCGCGGTGCAGAATTCCTTGTACTGCTGGTTCGTAACTTCGGTTTTGTCTATATAAAACGCGGGAACCGTAACTTTATGCGCCGGTTTCGATTCGTCGCCGCCGGTGTCCGAACCCATCGTAAATTCGCCCGCCGCAACCAAAACCATAGCGCCTTTGTAGGTAATCGTCGCCGGCAAATTGCTCGTCACGGGCGCGGTTGTCGGCGCGGTCGTCGGCGCGGCATTAACCGGCTGATTCGCGTTGCTTTTGACGTTGTTGGCGGTATCGAAAAAGAGAAAATAAGCGCCGACAAGCCCGCCGACGACGAGCACGAAAAACGCGAAAAGCCCGCCGAGCATCAAAACCCATTTCGTGTTTCCGCTTTTCTGCGGCGCGGGCGCGGGCGCGGCTTCGGCGGATTGTTCGGCGGCGAGCGCTTCGGCAGAATTCGGCGGCGGCGTCTGCTGATTTTCGGGCAGACGATAATACGGCGTCGTATTATTGCCGAAGTTTTCATCGCCGAAATCGCCGTCAATATCTTTCAGATTGATATTCGGCGTCGTTCGATCGAAATTCGGCTTCGCGCCTTCGGAAACGCGAAATTTCGGCTGCGGCATCTGCCAGTCGTTATTTCTGTCGTTCTTCGGAACATTGATGTTCGGCTGCGACAATCCCCAATCGTCGGCAGGCGGAACGGGCGGCGCGGATTGTTTCGGCTGTTCCTTATACTGCTCCGGAATATTGATGTTCGGCGTCGTCTTGTCAAAATCGGAAGGCTGATTCGAAGCCTGATTCGCAGGCGGAACGAGATTGTTCGGAATATTGACATTCGGCGCGCTGACGCCCCAATCGTCGGGCGGCAGACTCGGCGTTTCCGGTTTCTTAGGCTGCGGCGAAGCGCTTTTTTTCAGTTCGTCTTCAAGCCGCACATTCGGCATGGTCATTCCCCAATCGTCGTCTTTCGGATTATCGCTCATTTGTTTTTCTCCAGGTCGGAAGATAGCTTAAGACAAAAAACACAAAACAAACCCTTAATCTGGTTCGCTTTTGAAATTTCAATTTATTTTACCTGTATTTTATTTCGTTTCAACTCTATTGAAGCGTAAGTCGCCGGTTTTGAAAGATAATTTTCCCGCGCCCGCTTTATACGCGAAAAAGCGCGGGGAAAAATATCAGATTAATTAAAGAATGTTTGCGCTTTGTCGCGCATCGTGTGGTTAAAAAAAACTATTTCAGCAAATCCAACACGTCCGAACGGGTGATGATGCCGGTAATTCGTTTGAAATCTTCGATCAAAACGGCGGGCGATTTTTGCAGCTTGGCGCGAATTTCGTCCGAACCCGTATCCATATCGACGATCGGAAAGCTCTTGTCCATCACGTCCGAAACCTTCGCGTTTAAAAGCTCGCGGTCTTTGAGAATTCTGGTTAAAACCTGACTTTCGCGCAAACTTCCGACCGATTGATTGTCTTCGAGCACGGGAATCTGCGTGATGCCCGCTTCGCTCATTTTCGCGAGCGCGTCGCTGACGATTTCATCCGGCGCGGCAAAGATCAATTCTGCCGGCGCGCCGTTCGATTTCGTTTCGGCAAGCAGTCCGGCGGTGATTTTCTGCGGTTCGAGCAAAAGTTTTTCCTTCATCCATTCGTCCGAATGATGTTTGGTGAGATAATGCTCGCCCGTGTCGCAGACGATAAACACGACGACCGCATTTTCATCCAAATCCTTCGCAACTTTAAGCGCGCCCGCGAAGATCGTACCCGTAGAGCCGCCGCAGAAAATCCCTTCTTTTTTACTAAGCTGGCGCGATAATTCGAACGATTCGCGGTCGGTGATATTGATGATTTCGTCAATGATTTTCACGTCCGCGTTGCCGACCGGAATATTCTGCCCGATTCCTTCGACCAAGTAAGGCGTCGCTTCGGCAACCATTCCGGTTTCCTTATACTGCTTGAAAATCGAGCCGTACGGGTCGGCGCCGATAACCTTGATGTTCGGGTTTTTTTCCTTCAAATAGCGCGACGTGCCGGTGATCGTGCCGCCCGTGCCGATCGAGGCGACGAAATGCGTGATCTTGCCGTCCGTGTCGTTCCAGATTTCGGGTCCGGTCGTGCGGTAATGCGCGAGCGGATTTGCCGGATGATTGTATTGGTCGGGATAAAAAGAATTCGGCGTTTCGCGCGCGATGCGTTTCGCGGTTTCGACGTAATGCTCGGGCGAGCCGTATTTTGCCGCCGCCGGACGAATCACGACGTCCGCGCCGACCGCTTTTAAGTAGCGGCGTTTTTCGACCGAAACTTTATCGGTCATCACGAAAACGCATTTATATCCTCTCACGGAAGCGACGAGCGCCATGCCGATTCCGGTGTTGCCCGATGTCGCCTCAATCAGTGTTCCGCCGGGTTTCAGGATGCCTTTTTCCTCGGCGTCGTCGATCATCGAAATGCCGATGCGGTCTTTGACGGAAAAGCCCGGATTCAGGTTTTCGAGTTTTGCGAAAACCTGCGCCTTGATGCCGTATTGTTTGGTCAGATTATTGATTCTAACGAGCGGCGTGTTGCCGATCAGTCCGAGAATATTGTCGTAAGTTTTCATTTTATAAAGATTTCCCAAAAAATTTCGGTTATAACGCTATAATTTTAGCCCTAGTTTCGCGACGCGGCAAAATTGAAAGCGAAGAAAAAACAATCAGCCACGAATTACACGCGCATTACACGAATAAATTCAAAGTAAAAATACTTCGTGTTCATTTGTGTAATTCGTGGCTAATTTTTCTCTAAAATCTCCGCGCGTTTTGCGAGAAGCGTCGCGGGATTGTTGGTGATGACGGCAAAAAGTCCGAGATCGAAGGCGCGTTTTATCCAGCGCGGATTGTCCGCCGTCCAGATCGTCACGGGCAGATTTTTTTTTGCGGCTTTTTTCATCAATTTGCGCGTCGCGAGCGAAAAATGCACCGAAAGCATATCCGCGCCGATGTCCGCCGCGATGTTTACGAGGCGTTTTTCCTTGCGCAGAATCGTCATGATTTTCGGCGCAAAAAGCGCGGCGGTTTTGACCTGCGAGCAAGCGCGGCGGACAGCCGGAATCGCTTCGAGCTGAAAACTCTTGACGATTACCTGCGGCAGAAGCAGGGAACCGGAAATTATTTCGCAGACGGCTTTTGCCAACTTTTCGGTTTCCGATTCGCGGCATTTCAGCTCGATATAGATCAAGCCCTGAAAATCCTGCAAAAAATCCAGAGTTTCAATTAGCGTCGGAATTCGCTCGGCGGAAAAATCGTCGTTTGAATGATTCGCTTTACTACGGCGGCGGCGGAACCACGAGCCGATGTCAATTTGCTGCAATTCTTCAAGAGTTTGGCTCGAAACAAGATTTTTGCGGTTCGTGAGCCTTTGAAGCGTCGCGTCGTGAAAAACGACGACCGCGCCGTCTTTTGAAAGCCTGACGTCGAATTCGATGCCTTCCGCGCCGTCCGCAATCGCTCTGCGAAACGCCGCCAGCGTATTTTCAGGAGCCAGCGCGGACGCGCCGCGATGCGCGATGATTAAAGGTTTTTGCATAAGAATTAAACCGCGAAACACGCGAAATATGCTAAAAAATAAAGCGTGATTTTAGCGGTTTTGGCGTGTTTCGCGGTTTATAAAATCTATTTCTTCTCCAGCAGAAAAATCGTTTTCGACCAGCCGATCGGCTCGGTGATCGGAAATTCGTGATTGCCGATCATATTAAAATACTTTTGTGAAATCTTTCTGACATTTTTCAGCGGATGCGCTTTGAATTTATATAAAAACTCCAAAACCGAACCGACAAGCGACGGTTTGACGGGAATAAAAACCAGTTTCGCGCCGCGCTTCAAGACGCGCGCCATTTCGCGCAAACCGTCGTCGAGCGGAACATATTCGAGCACGCCGCAGCTTAAAACCAGATCGAAACTTTCGTCCGCAAACGGCAGGCTGAGAATATTGCCCTGCACCGTTTCGATGTTTTCGTGATCGGTTTCGCCGTCTTTTTCAAATTCCTCGCGCGCCACTTTGAGCGAATTGAAGGACAAGTCGAGCGCGACGGTTTTGCGCGGGCGAAAACCCGTGCTTTGAAATCCGAGCGTGACGATGCCGGTGCCGCTTCCGGCGTCGAGAACCATCGAATTTTCGTCAAGTTTTAAGTCGAGCGATTTGAGATATTTTTCAACCGACTGGCGGTAGCCGTTGATTTTCAGCGCCAGATTGTGAACGTCGGCGATGCGGTCGTAGAAGTTTTGAGTTTTTGTCTTTTCAATTTCCTGAACCATTTTTTATTGATTCAAGATTTAAGATTCAAGATTCCGAATTGTAATTTTGAATCTTGAATCCTGAATCTCGAATTATTTCTCCGCCAAAAGTTTTTCGATCGTTCTTTGAATCTCCGGTTCTTTGCCCGCGCCCATTTCGACATACCTGACGACGCCTTTGCGGTCGATGATAACAGTCGTCGGCAGACTCGACGCGCCGTAAGCCGCCTGATTCGTAACGTCTTTGCCGACCACGAAATCATACGGCAGGTTGTTTTCGATCCTGAATTTACGCAGATATTCGATCTCACCGGCGTCGTCCTTAACGGTCGCGCTCGTGTTTTTGCCGTAATAGCGCGTGACGCCGAGGATAACGAACCCGTCTTTCTCGAACCGCTTGCTCCACTCGATCAGCGACGGAAACGCGCCGTAACACGGACCGCACCACGTTGCCCAAAAATCGAGCAGCACGACTTTTCCGCGCATTTCGGCGAGTTTTTTCGCTTCGCCCGGAAACCATTGCGAGATTTCAGCAAGCTCGGGCGCGATTTCGCCGAGCATCTCGTAATGCTTTTGGCGCTCTTTTAAGCGCCGCAGAATATCGTCCTGCCAACCTTTCGTTTTAAAATCCTTCGTCGCCGTTTCGAGCGTATTTTTGTAAAATTGCAGCGCGGCGGGCTTGCGTCCGGTCTCGATCAGATATTTGACGCGCTGGTCGACAGCCAGATAATACATGTTCGTTGATTCGACAAACGCGCCGGTTTGCCGCAGATCTTCGAGCGCGGTTTCGGCTTTTTCCGGCTGCCGGTCATCGCGGTAGATTTCAAAAACGATCATTCCGGTTTCGATCAGATCGCTGACGCCGGCGGCGCGCGTCGGCGCGTTTTGAAAATTTGTTTTGGCGGCGCGAAATGCTTCTTCGGCGTGCGCGGCGGCTTTCGCCAGATTGTTTTCCGCGCGGTAAACGATTGTCAGCTCCGTTTCCATCCGCAGGCGCTCGCGCGGTTTGGTCGGGTTCGTGTTCAGATAATCAACCAGAATCTTTTCGGCTTCGGCGAAATTTTTTTTGCGCGCCGCCAAAATAACGACGACCGACCGCGCCGCCTGAAGTTTTTCGACGTTCGGATTTTCGCTTCCGATAAAACTTTTTAATGATTCAGCCGCGCCGTCGTTGTTTTCGGCGATCCAGTGAAGCATTCCGAGAAAATAAAAATCCTCGCCCGCGAGATTCTCTCTTTCGAGCAGGATCGCCGCGTTTTTGGCGGCAAGTTGTTTCTGTTCCTGAACGGTTTGCAGACGGAGTTTTTCGTTATACGGGATTTTTTTTTGCTGAAATTCGGTGGCTTTCGTTCTGAAATAGATATTCGCCTCGTCGAAAAGCTGTTCGGCGGAAAGTGTCGCGGCGTTTTGTATCTGCGGCGTTGCAACGGTTTGCGCGTTTGTGCGTCCGGATTGAGCAGAAACGCAAATCGCGGCGCAAAACAAAAATGTAAAAACAATAAAACTACGCATATCAAAGAGGTTTCAGGTTTCAAGTTTCAGATTTCAGGTTAAATCTAAACGACCTGAAACCTAAAACTTGAAACTAAATTTATACCGTCGTATTCAAACTTCGCAAACCGTTCGGCGCGGTAAATCTGCCGGGGCTGAAAATCTTCAAATATTCCGAATCTTTATTTTCGGCGATTTTTTCAGCCAGAATTCGTGCCGTCAAAGGCGCGAGCAAAATCCCGTTGCGATAATGCGCCGTCGCTAAAGTCAGGTTTTCCACATGTGGAAAACTTCCCAAAACGGGCAAGCCGTCTGCCGCAAAGGGGCGCAAGCCAGCCCATTTACCGGCGATTTCCAGATTCAAAAGACTCGGCGCGATTTCGAAAGTGTTGTCCTGCAAAAATTCGATTCCCGCGCGCGTCAAGTTCTTGTCAAAACCCGCCTCTTCGACCGTCGCGCCCGCCAAAACTCTGCCGTCGGCGCGCGGCACGAGATAACCGCGCGGGCTGTAGATCACTTTTTGAAAAAGCCTTTTCGCCGTGTGAAATTCGATCATCTGCCCGCGAACCGGCGTAATGCGCGGCAAAACAAGATTTTCCGCTTTGACGAGCGATGTCCACGCGCCGGTTGCCAGCACGATTCTCGAAGCGAAAAACTTTTCGGTTTCGCTTTTCGCGCCCGTGATTTCGCCGTTTTCGGTTAAAAGGTTTGTAATTGATACGTTTTCGCGGATTTTGATGCCGTTCATCAAAACGTATTTTTCGAGCGCGAGAAGAAGCTTGCGGTTTTCGACCTGCCAATCGTTCGGAAAGAACAAACTTTCGCGCACGTCGGGCGAGACAAAAGGTTCGAGTGCCCGCGTTTCCTGCGCCGTCAGATGCTCGACCGCCAAACCCGCCGCGCGCTGCCATTCGAACCGCCGCAGGATTTCCGCCGAATCGCTTTCTGTTAATGCAAGATAGAGCGTCCCTTGTTTGTCCAGTTCGATGTCTATATCTGTTTCGTCCTTCAATTCTGCGGCAAATTCGGTGTAGAGTTTGTTCGATTCGTTACATAATCGGAAAAAATCGTCCGCTTTTTCGGTTTCCGCGTTCGGCGCGAGCATTCCCGCCGCCGCGTGCGAGGCTTCTTTGCCGACGCTTCCGCGTTCGAGAATCGTAATGCGCGAGACGCCTTTTTTGTGAAGCGCGCGCGCGAGCGTCAAGCCGATGACGCCGCCGCCGATAATTAAAACGTCCGAATTGTTTTCGCCTGTAGAATTCATTTGCCTTATAGTGCTTCGAAGTTTTTGCAAATTCGATCAACACTAATTATTGCTTAACAGCAGGATTGCGACAAGCGAGTTGAAAAATCGAGAGATTCGGGAGTTATCGCCAAGCCGACTTGAAGCGGGTACATAAATCAGTCGCTAACGCGGTAAAAAAACGAAGTCGCATAGGCTTCATTTAACTAATTCCCCGATCAATTCGCGCCATTCGTTCATTTCCGGAATTCCGGGCTTGCGTTTACCGAAAAATAAAGCGACGTTTTCGCCGTTTTTATTAAAAATCTCAAGGCTCGTAACGATGCCGTCAGCGGTCGGTTTTTTGACGATCCAGACTGAATTTATTTCGTTTTGATCGATGTGCAGGTTGAATTTTTCGTCCATCACGTTAAACCATCCGCGCGCTTCGAGAACGTTTTCGACTTCGCCGGTGTGAATTTGAATGATGCCGTCGTTGCCGACGAAAATCATGATCGGCAGTTTCCGGTCGCGGGCTTTTTCGAGCACGAATTTGAAGCTCTCGGGCGAAACCGCGCGCGCCATTTGATCGTCCGCCAGCCGCAGAGCCTGTTCGCGTCCGACGCCGAATTTTTTCATCAACGGGAAAAAATCGTGCGTGTCTTTTAACTGCGCCCACGCCGCGCGAAAACCTTCGACATCAATTTCCGCGTCGGGTTTATCCTCTGGTTTGGCGGGTTTCGCTTTTATGTCGAGCGGCGCGTTTTGTTCTTCGCCGCGATATTTTTCGACGAAATTTCGATACGCGTCGAGATCGCTTTCGCCGGTCAGGAAAATTTTATGAATCGCCGTTCCTGCGCAATCGAAAAATTGCAAGGATCGCATCGTTCCGCGCGCGCCTTCGCTCGTGACGGCAAAGCCGAAATGCCAGCTGCCGAGGAAAATCCGCAGATCAATGTCGGGATTAACGAAAAGCGCCATTTTATGCGGCAGCGCGGTGTCGGCATTTTCATAAACGCCCTTTCTTTCGTGAACGATTTCTTCGTTTCGCGTGAGCGCCATGACGTATCCGAGCGTGTGCAGATCGTGCATCATTTCGGCAAACTTATCGTTCAAACGAACGACGTTTTCGCCGGTTTCCGTGTCGAGCAGTTCGGCTTCGCTCGTGCCTATCTGCGCGGCGGCGTCGCGAATCCGAACTTGCGGATTCTCAGCCCTGAAGTTTTTCCAAATTTCCTTTAAATTACTTTTCGTCTCTGTCGCGATCGTCATAACATCTTTCCTCACCGTTTTTTCGGCGGACCGGCAGGTGGTTTTCAAAGTTTAATGCCGGTGAGGTAAATTAAAACCGGCGGTCGGCTCATCGAATAACAAACATCTTGCCAGACTTTCCGGCTTTTCCCAAATTTGCGCCAAGACTCTTGCTAATTGAACTCTCCGCTTTTCGCCGCCGGAAAGCGTGGGGTTTAACTTTGTCCGGCTAATTGCCCGGCTTCGACTAATTCCAACCCCTTTTCAACGATTGATCAATCCCGACAATTCGCCGCCCGCATCGGAAAATGAAAAAAGAAGCCGAGATATGATGAACCGCTGCTCTATGACGGAAATCGAAGAAATCATCAACACCCACTGATTACAGACATTTCGAGAGGTTGGCGGAAAATAAAAAAGCGCGGCTCAAATTAAGCCGCGCTTTTTTATTTCGTTTCTGTAAAAAACTTTAAATTACGGATTATTAACGTCCACCGAAAACGAAATGTAATATTTCCCGCGCGGCTCCTCGACTGTTTTGCCTTTGACGGTTGATACTTTCAGCAGTTGAGCGGCGACTTTGCCTTGTCCCGCCGGGTCGCTTTGCATTTTCCAGGCGGTGCATTTGCCGTTCGCCGTCGCCGCGCATGTCCATAACACTTCCTGTGTTCCCGGATAATTGGTTTTTTCAATCCGCAGAGCATAACGCTGCCCGTTGTAATCCATCGCGACTGCTAACGGACAAAGAGTCGTCGCGCCGGTCGTCAGCGTCGTAATATTCGTCACGCATTTTGAAATAAAGCGCGCCGGCACGACAGCGGTCGAAAACGGCGGTGGAAGATTGTTCGGATTGCTATTCGGAACCGGGTCGCCGAGATCAACGAAAATTTTTCGGCTCGTCGAATTAAGCAAATCCAATTCCCAGTTGCCGATTCCCTGAACGATCGAAACGACCGAACCGACGCCGTTTTTATACGCGCCGAGCGAATCGCTTTGAATGCGGTAAGGCGCGCCGTTTGAGTTGGTGTTGTAAATCGCACTGGTAACGATAGTGTCTCTGACGGGAGCCGCGTTTTGAGTTGAGAGATTAGCCGAAAATACTAACAAAGTTAGTAAAACGAGCAGTAAAATACAGTTTTTCATTTATCTTCTCCTGAAAACATTAAGTTAAGGGTAGATTTGATTTTTGGGCAAGTAGGCAGAATCTTACACTACAAAGAGAAAATTTGTCTACCTAAATTAAGTATTATGCGGCGGTCAATTTAGTTTGTTATATTATTAGACATTATCAAACAGGATAGAATTAAGGATAAAGAATATATGGCAAAACATACAATTACACTTATTCCGGGCGACGGCATCGGACCGGAAATCGTCGCGGCGACCGTGCGGATTATCGAGGCATCGGGCGTTGATATCGAATGGGAAACGCAGATTATCGGCGCGCAGGCTCTGGAAAAATTCGGGACGACGATTCCCGATTCGACGATCGAATCGATCAAGAAAAACAAAGTCGCGCTCAAAGGACCGCTGATGACGCCGATCGGCAAAGGGTTTACGTCGGTCAACGTCGGGCTGCGAAAGGCGCTCGATTTATACGCGAATGTCCGCCCGATCAAGTCTTTACCGAATGTTCCGTGTCGTTATCCGGAGCTCGATCTGGTGATTGTTCGCGAGAATACGGAAGATTTATACGCCGGTTTGGAGCACGTCGTCGTCCCGGGCGTTGTCGAAAGCATCAAGATCATTACCGAAAAAGCTTCGACGCGGATTGCGCGCTACGCGTTCGAATTTGCGCGCTCGAACGCCCGCAAAAAGGTGACGGCGATGCACAAGGCAAATATTATGAAGCTTTCGGACGGGCTTTTTCTCGAATGTTTTTATAATGTCTCGAAAGATTATCCGGAAATCGAGGCGGACGACAAAATCATTGATAACGCCTGTATGCAATTAGTGATGCGTCCCGAACAGTTCGACGTGATGGTTCTCGAAAATCTCTACGGCGACATTGTTTCCGATCTTTGCGCCGGTCTGATCGGCGGGTTGGGTTTGGCGCCGGGCGCGAATATCGGCGAACTCGGCGCGGTCTTCGAAGCCGTTCACGGTTCCGCACCGGACATCGCCGGACAGGGAATTGCCAATCCGACCGCGATTCTGATGTCGGGCATTCTGATGCTTCGACACTTAGAGGAAATGGACGCCGCCGACCGCGTCGAAAAAGCGATGATGGATGTTTTCGCCGAGGGAAATGTGCGCACGAAGGATTTGGGCGGCACGTCGAAAACCGACGAATTCGCGACCGCGATTGTCGAAAAACTCAAATAAAAACATTCTTCAAAATCGGTGAAGTCACGGAAATTTTACGAAAAGTTTCCGTGACTTCGCTTTTTTTCTGTGCTCCAAGCCGGTAATGATTTTCAAGACACTCGTCAAAGCCTCGTATTAGCCGAGAGTCCGAAGTCAAATTGTTTCCGACTTCGGACTCTCGGCTTTTTCGCGTCTGCGCTGATGTATTATAATCATAGAGCATTTTTGAATCTATGAATCAACAGAGCATCTGGGACAAGGCGATTTCGCACGGGGAAATACTCAAAAGAATCTGGAAGCATCTCGATCTGGGAACGCTCGAGCGCAGTCATCCGTTTCACACGCCCGTGTTCGGAACCGTCTGCAACAACGCGCCGGATATGCGGATGGTCGTTTTGCGCCGCTTCTGGCGCCGAACGCCGCGACTCGCTTTTCACGCTCACACGGGAAGTCCGAAAATCAATCAACTGCGCGCCAATCCCAATGTTTACTGGCTTTTTTATCACCCGCAGGAAAAATTTCAGCTGCGCATCAAAGGCACGGCGCGGCTGCATTTCGACGATGAACTGCACGAGGAACAATGGCTCGCGACCGAGCTTTTTTCGCGCCGCTGCTATATCGGCAGCGATCCTTCGCTCGTCAGCGAACACCCGACATCCGGTTTGCCCGACGATTTGATTAACCGCAAGCCTTCGCCCGAAGAATCCGAAGCCGGTAAGGCGAATTTCGTCGTTATCACTTCGACGGTTAACGAAATCGATTGCTACGAGCTTAATGTCAAAGGTCATCGGCGCTCGCTTTTCGAGTGGCACGAAAACGGCAAGCTTTGTACGAAATGGTTGACGCCGTAGAGGTTTCCGCCATAAAAAAATATGTTTCCGGCAGCGTTTGCCGTTCTTTTCCTCAAAAAGCCGTCAGCGGAACGGGGCTTGCTATAATTTTATCGGAGACCGGGAGGAAGATTATGAAAAAGATATTTTTAAGCTTGATTTTAACAATGATTTTCGGCGGCGCGTACGGCGTCAGCGCGCAGAACGTGCAGGAAGTTACGGTGCGCGTCAAAACGCAGAAAAGCGTGATGCGCGATAAATTGAGAATAAGAGTTGTCGCCATCGAAGACTCGCGCTGTCCGCAGGACGTGAACTGCGTCTGGGCGGGCAACGCCAAAGTCACGATCAAAGTGACAAATCGCAACGGCAAATCGGAAACCTTCGATCTCAACACCAGCATTGACGTTAAATCGGTCAGATTCGGCGGTTACGAAATCACGCTCGGCAGAGTCACGCCCTATCCGGCTTCGAACATCCGCATTGACCCGAACGGCTACACGGCGAGCTTTACCGTGCGAAAAATATAACGATTCTACGAAAAAGAGCGAAGCGGTCGGTAAATTTAACCGACCGCTTCGTTGTTTTTCGCCATCAAAATTTTATTTTTCCATAAAGCCGGTCAGCCTCTAAGCCTTCAGAAAAGGATTCGTCAGATACATCAGAATCATCATCAGGATAAAATACGGCACGAGCGTCGCCGCGCCGGGGTAATCTTTGGCGATGCGCTGACCGAAAAAGAGCGCGAGGATTGAAAGTGCGCCGAGCGCGGCGGCGTAAAAGATTAGTTTGAGCGAACCGGCAATCAAAAAATAGACGATTCCGGCGGCGCTCAAAAGTCCGGTTGCGATTTCCATCACGGTAATCGTCGCGAGCAGCATCGGAACCATTCCGCCCATAAACGTTTTTTCAAAATGTCCCTTGAGCCAGCCGAGATTGCCCGCCCAGTCGAAAACCTTGTCGAGTCCCGATTGAATAAAAAGAATCGCAACCAGCGCTGCGCCGAAAAGCGCAGGAAGATTTTTGCCGATCAGTTCAAGTATCATAGCTTCTTATCAACTTAGCCTTTTTGCGAAGGCAGAAAAACTCCCCTCCTTTCAAAGGAGGGGTGCCCTTTAGGGCGGGGTGGTTAAAGCTTCACTTAACTTATCTTGCTGTCTCCAGCCAAAATTTATTTTGATTACGCCGAGCACCCATTCCAAATCCTCAAACACACGCTTATTTTCAAAACGCAGAACTTTGATTCCATAATATTCTAAAAACAATCGTCGTTCATAATCATATTCACGGGCGGCGTCGCCGAAATGCACTTCTCCGTCAAGTTCAACCGCCAATATTTCCGATGGGCAGTAAAAATCCAAAATGTAATTGCCGAAGCTGTGCTGCCGTCTGAATTTTCTGTTTCCCAAGTTTTGTTTTGGACTGCTTTCCAGAATCTGGCTTCAGCCGGAGTCAGATTGTTTCTTAATTCTTTTCTAAAAGTGTTTAGGTAAGGCAGGTTATTTATTTTTTCTTTCGGGGCGGTTAATTTTGAATCTTGACAACCATCCCGGCGCTTCGCTCCTTCCCCTCCTTTGAAAGGAGGGGAGTTTTCCTGGCGCGATTTCCGGAATTCAGCTGACATTTTGTTTACTAAACTACGAATTGGCGCTTTGTGCTTTTGCCGAGTTCATAATCTCCTCGATCGCGTCGGCGTCTTTCGGCACTTTCGACGTCAGATTGACGTTGCCCGTTTCGGTCACGAGAACGTCGTCTTCGATGCGGATGCCGATGCCGCGATATTTCGATGGCGCGCTCTTGTCGTCGGGCGGAATGTAGAGTCCCGGCTCGACCGTTAAGACCATTCCGGGCGCGAACGGGCGCGAATTTTTCGCCTGCTGTTCCGTAAAATAGCGTCCCGCGTCGTGCACGTCCAAGCCCAGATAATGCCCGACGCCGTGCATGTAATATTTCATAAACTCCTTCTTTTTGATCAAATCTTTGGTTTTGCCTTTCAGAAGTCCGAGTTTTTTCATGCCTTCGGTCAATAATTCGATCGATAAATTCTGGCGCTGTTTGATGGTGTTGCCTTTTTTCGTCGCTTCGATGCATTCGATCTGCACTTCGAGCACGACGTCGTAAACTTCGCGCTGCGCTTTCGTGTATCTGCCGTTAACGGGAAACGTGCGGGTAATGTCCGAAGCGTAGCCTTTGTATTCGCAGCCCGCGTCGATCAGCAGCAGATCGCCGTCCTTGAGCGGCATGTTGTTTTCGACGTAATGCAGAATCGTCGCGTTGTCGCCGCCGCCGATGATCGAATTATACGCCGCGCCCGACGCGCCCGACATTCGAAAATGATGTTCGATCAAGGCTTCGATCTGCGATTCGTTCATTCCGGGTTTACACGCCTGCATCGCGAGCACGTGCGCTTCGGCGGCAATGTCGCCCGCTTTCTGCATAAATCCGACTTCTTCCTCGGTTTTATGCAGGCGCATTTCGCCCAAAATGATCGTCGGGTCAACGATCGTGTGCGGCGGATAAGCGGATTTCAGGCGGCGGAAACGCTGACCCGAAAGATATTGAATAATCGTCTGGTCTAATTTAGCGTCAACGCCGAAACGATAATAAAGTTTTTCGTTGCCGTCGAGGAGTTTCGCCAGTTCCGTCTCGAACTTTTCGATCGGCAAAGCTTTGTCCGCACCGTAATTTTTCTTCGCGCCCTCGGTTCCTTCGCGGCGTCCGTACCACGTTTCCATCAATGGATCGCGCGGGCGGACAAAAAGCGTGAACGGCGCTTTTTTGTTGCCCGGTGCGATGACGGCGATCGCGTCCGGTTCCGGAAAACCCGTTAGATAATAAAAATCCGGGTCTTGATGAAACTTGAATTCCGTATCGTAAGAGCGCGTCATCTCGTGCGATGCCGGGATAATCGCGACGGCGTCCTTGCCGATTTGTTCGATAAAATCCTTCAATTGTTTTCGCATAAATTCTCCTTGAAACGAGTTTAACGCAACAACGGCGGAAAGAAAACTTAACGCAAAGACGCATTTCGATTTGGGATTTGGGATTTGGGATTGCGGATTGAATTTCCAATAAAAAACAAATCCGCAATCCCAAATCCGCTATCCGCAATCGAAATGCGTCTTTGCGTTAAAATATCCCGCGAAAACTGTTATAATTTCCAAAATTTTACCCGAAACGGAGACAAGAAAATGAAAAGAATTTTTGGTTTATTCGTCCTGATGGCGCTTTTTTCGCTTCCCGCGTTTGCCGACATACGTTTGCCCGATACGCCGTCGCCGAGTCCGACGCCTGCAAATACGCCGAAGCCCGAACCCGCAGCGGTTGATTCGACGATGCAGATCGAGTTTTCGAAAAATGAAAAAACGGCGCGGCTCGTCATTCCGAAAAGCCAGTTAAATCGGCTTCGTGCCGAACTCGACGCGCTTGACGGCGGCGGCGCGGCGACGCTTTCCGGCATTTCGCGCGCGCAAACCGTCGCGGGCGGATTATTTTTAAGTTTAGCGGTCGTTTTCGGCGGCGTCTGGTTCGTTCGCTCGGGCAAAAACGCGTCGAAAAAAGTCAGAATTGCGGCAGCCGGCGCGCTTTTGTTCTTCGGCGGCGCGTTTCTAAGCGTCGCTTTCGCGAATATCGCGCCGGCGACGAACGCTGATATTACGAGCCAGATTTTTAATAACCGATTTTTTACTCGCCCGCTCGGATTGCGCGGCGCGGTCAAGCTCGAAATCGCCGACAGCGGCGACCGCATACGGCTGATCGTTCCGCACGTCATAACGGAAGATTCAAAATAATTTCGCCTGATGCAGGAAATTCAAAGAGCAAAATTAGAAATCTCGTCGGCGCAGATTTTCGTCGCCGGATTTCTCGCGTTCGCCGTCTTGAGCGCGGCGGCGATCGGCGCGTTTCCTCTGCAAGCCTCGATCATCACGATTTTTCTTTTCGCGGGCGTTCACAACTGGTTCGAGTTTCGTTATTTCGCCGCGCGAATGCCGCGCGTTTGGGGAAAATCGCGCCTCTATTATACGCTCGGCATCGGCGGCGTGATCGCGCTGACCGCCGGTTACATATTGATTTATTTCGGCAGCGGAAACTGGCTCTGGAGCGCCGCAAACTGGGATTTTGCGGTTTCTGCGTGGAACACGGCGTTCGTGCTCTGGGTCGGAACGCTTTTTTACCTGCGCGGGCGGCAAAAGCCGCAAACCGATTGGAGCTGGGCGTTTGCGGTCGCGTTTTTGAGCGCCGCGTTCGTCTGGCTCGCGCCGACATTGTTCAGCCTTTCGCTCGTTTACCTGCACCCGTTTATCGCGCTCTGGTTTCTCGAAAGACAAATCCGCCGTACGCGCCCGGAATGGTTGCGCGCGTATCATTTTTGCCTGCTGACGATTCCGTTTTTCATTGCGGGTTTGTATTTACTTTTCGCGAACGTGCCCGATCTATCAGGCGAAACGATGCTTTTCCGGCGCATTACGCAGCACGCCGGAAGCGGAATTCTGACGAATCTTTCGAGCCATTTTCTGGTCGCGGCGCACGTTTTTCTGGAAACTATTCATTATACGGTCTGGATTCTGCTGATCCCGCTTGCCGACCGCCGTGCCGTGCCGTGGCGTGTGCGTGAAATTCCGCTCGCCGCGCGCGACAAAGGCTTTCCGAAACTCGCCGCCGGCATTCTGGCAATCGGCGTTTTACTGGTTTTCGCGCTCTGGCTCGGCTTCTCGGTAAATTACGAAACGACGCGCGACGTTTATTTCGCGTTTGCCATCGCCCACGTTTTGGCGGAATTTCCGTTTCTTGTAAAAATGCTTTGAAACGGTGGTCGGTGGTCAGTGAAAAGCTGAACCGACCACTGACCACCGACCACTAAACAAATGTTTCAAGAACCCGTAATCGAAACCGTCCGCAGCGCGCCGCTCGACCGTTTGTGGCTTTTTCTGCCCGTCGGTTATCTGGCGACGATTTTGATCGAAACGCCGGTTTTGCTTTTCGGGCTTTCGCCGAAACTTTCATTGAAACAGAAACTTTTGTGCGGCATCTGGCTGACTGCCTGCACGTATCCGATCGTCGTGCTGGTTTTGCCCGCGCTCTTGATGGATTACTCGCGCAATTTGTATTTAATTGTCGCCGAAACTTTTGCGCCATTGGGCGAATGTCTGTTTTTCTGGCTCGCCTTTCGCGCTTCGGGATTGCTTGAAAAAAGCGATTGGCTGCGCTCGTTCGCGGCGATCATCGCGGCAAATCTCGCGTCTTTTGGAATCGGCGAAATTATCAATTATTATCAATGGTTCGGATTGTTTAGTTGATAAACTGAAAACGATGCAGGCGGCTGAAATCAAAGACCAAAAAACAAAGACCAAAGACCAAACGCTGCGTATAACGGAAATTTTCCTCTCCGTTCAGGGCGAATCTTCGCACGCCGGACGACCGTGCGCGTTTGTCCGGCTGACCGGCTGCCCGATGCGCTGCCGCTGGTGCGATTCGGAATACACTTTCACGGGCGGGACACGTTTAAGTTTCAACGAAATTTTCGCGCAGTTGGAAGCGTTCGGCTGTAATTTAGTCGAAGTTACGGGCGGCGAACCGCTCGCGCAGAAAAACGTTTTTCCGTTTATTAGAGAGCTTTTGGATAAAAATTACGAAGTTTTGATCGAAACCGGCGGCTATGTTTCGACCGAAAACGTGGACGCGCGCGCGAAAATAATTTTGGACGTTAAATGTCCCGCATCGGGCGAGAGCGAAAGAAATCACTGGGCAAATCTCGAACGCTTGAACGCCGAAAAAGACGAGGTAAAATTCGTCGTCGCCGATCTGGCGGACTGGAATTTCGCGCGCGAAATTATCGAAAAATACGATCTTCAAAACCGCACGAAAGAGATTTTGATCTCGCCCGTTTTCGGCATCGAAAATTTACGGGAAATCGCCGAAAGCGTTGCGAAAAGCGGTTTGAAAGTTCGCTTGAATCTTCAGCTTCACAAGTACATCTGGGGCGCGGACGTTCACGGAGTTTAGCCGAATTAAAAGTTAAAAGTTAAAAGTTAAAAATTGATGAACTCAGAAAATAAATCCGAAATCCGAAATCACAAATCCGCAATCGTCCTGGTTTCGGGCGGAATGGATTCGTGCGTGACGGCGGCGATTGCGCGGGCGGCGAACGATCGAGTAGCGTTTCTGCACGTTTCTTACGGTCAGCGCACCGAACGCCGCGAACGACAGGCGTTTAACGACATCGCCGATTTTTATAATGTGACGAAGCGGCTCGACGTTTCGATCGAATATCTCGCGCGCATCGGCGGCTCAAGCCTGACCGACAAAGCCATCGAAGTTGCGGAAGCCGATCTCGAAAGCCGTGAAATTCCGACGAGTTACGTGCCGTTTCGCAATGCGAATATGCTTGCAATTGCAACGAGCTGGGCGGAAGTTTTGGGCGCGCAAAAAATTTACATCGGCGCGGTTGCCGAAGATTCTTCGGGTTATCCGGATTGCCGCCCGGAATTTTACGAAGCCTTTGAAAAAACGATCGAAAGAGGCACGAAACCCGACACGAAAATTTCGATCGAAACGCCGATCATTCATCTTTCAAAAGCCGACATCGTGCAAAAGGGAATCAATCTGAGCGCGCCTTTGGAGCTTTCGTGGTCATGTTATCGAAGCGAGGATTTGGCTTGCGGAACGTGCGATTCGTGCGCGCTGCGACTTCGCGGCTTCGAACGCGCGGGCGTGCGCGACCCGCTCGCGTATCAATCCGAAAACGACGCAAAAGCCTAAAACTGTCTCCTTCCTTGTGTAATGTTTATTAATAATAAATAATTGCTCGATGAAAAATAAAATGAAACATCTGGTAATGCTTTTGGCATTTTCCGCGATTTTATCTGCGGGAAATATTTACGCGCAAAAAACGGCTAAAACGACAAAGTTTTCTTCCGTTTACACGAATCTTAATAAGGACTGCAAAACTGTGGGCGGCGACGACGGGCAGGACGAGGCAGCCTATTGCAGAGGTGTCGGCGGTTATAAAATGTACGTCGGAGCGGCGGCCGCCGCAATGATGATTTCCATACAAACGCCGGAAAAAGAAACGATCGGCGATATTCCAATGCAGGGTTTCGATTATGACACGACAAAAATCAACGTCGAATGGCGATTGGCGAACGGAAAGCCGTTTGCCGTCATCATTCGTATTTTCAAATACGGCGATGAAAAAGCGAACGAGTCTGATTATTTCGGCAAAAAGATCGGCGAAGAATTAAAAATTGTCGGCTTGAAAGGATTCGACGGCATAAATTTTAACGTCGATGCCAAAACGCCGGGAGCAAATGTGAAAGCGCGCGAATTAGCCGATAACGGCTACCGCCGAAAGTTGCAGAACTAACGGATTTTATTTCTGAAAATCTTCCCGGACGAACGAGAAAATCGCCGCGTCGTGCGGTTCGCCGCTGATTAAAAGACGGTTTCGCAAAATTCCTTCGCGGCGCGCGCCGGCTTTTTCCGCCGTTTTTTGGCTCGGAATATTTTCGACCGCGACGAGAATCTCGATGCGGTTGATCGGTAAATCTTCGAACGCTGCCCGCGCGAGAATTCGCGCGGCGCGGCTCGCGACGCCGCGATTTTGAGCGGACGTCCGAATCCAGTAGCCGAGATTGAAAAATTTGTGCGTCTTGTTCGGCTGATTAAGCCCGACGCCGCCTAAAAATCTGCCGGTTTCGCGGTCGAAAACCGCGTAGCCGAACTGCGTTTCGCTTTGCCAGATGTCTTTGCAATCGCGCCAGTTTTCTTCGGTTTTTTCGACAAAATCGCGGCTTTCTTCGATCGTGTAATTTTCGTGGCACCACGGCATCCAGCGCGTAAATTCGCCGTCCGCGCGCGATTCCGTCGCGGCTTCATACAAAAGCGGCGCGAACGATTTTTCGTAAGCCTTGAGAATAATATTTTCGCCGTGAATTTCAGTTTTCATCATTTGAAAGATTCTCGCGCCGCTCTTCGAGTTCACTGATTAGCGCCTGCAATCGCGCGATTTCCGTGTCTATTTCCGCGCCATTCGCCGTTTGATGACTGAGTTTATGAAAGACCGGCGTGATGATCGTCAGCGCGGCGACGACGATCGATAAAACGCCGATGACGCGCGTGAACGCTTCCGGATTGTCTTTTAGATCAACCCAGATTATCCAGAGCAGAATCGCCGTCAAAATCCAAACTGCAAAATGCGCCGCGTAGCGCGACCAGATAAAACGCCGGTCGAGCCGCGCGATCGAAAGCAGCGAAATATGCGAGCACGCGGCGGCAAGCAGCGTCGCGGAAAAAGCGATTCTGACGAAAGTGTTTTCATAACCGGGCGTCGCCCAGATAAAAATTATCCACAAAATCGCGGCTAAAATCGCGAGCGCGATTACCGTGACGGGCAGGGTTTTCCCGCGCCCGGTTTCGAGAAACGCGCCGCACGCCAAACCGAGAACACTCGTGACGGTAATAATCAGCGTCGTGAGCAGAATCCTCGATTCCGTCTGCCCGAAATTGCCGAAAAGAATCACGCCGATGCCCATCAAAGCGCTGAACGCGACCGATGCGATTAACAGATAAAGAAAGATTTTTTTAAGATTCAGCGACTGCATTCAGCCACTAAAATACACGAAGTTTTATAAAAAATAACTAAGTACAGGACAAAAGTAATATAAGCTGTTGAAAGCGTTGCTTTTGCCTTAAGTTTATTTGAATCCGGCAGAAACAGTTTCGCAATGTGTCGATCCCGAGGCGGAAAACGCTCTTTTCCGTCCTGCCATGTTTCTTGAT
>JANOBZ010000013.1:0-6266 GCA_031411895.1 Acidobacteriota bacterium
ACGCAGGCGGCAGCCCGGAAATGGACGATGCCGATCCAAAACTGGAAACAGGCGATGAATCGATTCGCCATTGAGTTCGAGGAGCAGCTTGCTCCTTATATGTAAAAAAGGCAGTTACACAATCTGCTTGACAGGCTCAGAATAATAGGAACGACCGGAGCGATAGAAACGATAACACGACGAAAGTGGTGGAAAAAGATGATACTGATTGGGGCTGGATTGGTCTGCTCGGATTGCTTGGTTTGGCGGGGCTAATTCCGAAAAAACGCAGGGTGGAGGTTCAGGAATTCAATGACCGTCAAACGACTCAACCCAATCAAACGGGTTCGAGCACAGGAACGACTCGTTAATTTTAACAATCAAATAAAAAGGATGAAGATTATATAATCTTCATCCTTTTTTATTTCAATCCATCTCACAGATTTATTGTTTATTATGTTTCAAAGCCAGTTTTAAGAAGTTTTCGAACAAAATGCGACCGTCGCGGGATTCGATCGGGTGCTGCCAGCGTGTCGGGTTTTTTGACCAGTCTTCGAATGATTTTTCGAGGTGAAACTGGACGGCGTAGATCATCTGTCCGTCGCTGCGTTTGACCATCATCTGGTTTTTGCAAAGATACGAAGTGGCGAGCAATTTAAAGCCTTCGGGAATGCCTTCGACCTGTAAGCCGTGGTTCTGCCAAACTCTGAGAATATCGTCCTGCGTCGTATATTCCTGCCAAATTCCGCTTTCGGTGTTGGCGATGTCGCTGAAAATCGGGTCTGCCGGGTCCGTGATCTTGATAAAACGGTATTGATATTCGACCATTCGCGCCGCGCGTTTTTCCGACGGATCGAGATTGTCGAGCGTTTTCAGAGGATTTCCGAACGAAACGCCGACGAGCTGGTGCGCGCCGCAAATGGCGAGAACCGGGATTTTCGTCTCGGTGATAAATTTGCGGAATTTTTCCAAATGCGCCGGATTGTAATAATCGAAATCCGTCAGAGTTCCGCTCATCACGATCGCGTCGGGACGAAACTGCGCAGCGGCTTCACCGACTTCCGACAGGTGAACCGTCATCACTTTCGGCTGTTTGACGAGCCGCAAAACGTTTTTCGCGATGTTGTTGCAAGCCATCCCCGAAATCTTGTTTTCAAAACGAAGCTTCGTTTCGGTCGTGCCGTTCCACTCCTCGCGCGCCAAATCCGAAAGGTCGGATTCGTAGCGTAAAAGGTCGTTAACGATCAAAACTTTCGCAAACGGAATGCGTTTTTCGATCGGTTCGTAATGGCAAAATGCCTGTTTGTTGTAAGGAAACGGCAAGCCTGTCGCCTCTTCCGTCTCTTTCGTTAAAACTAATCCTGCATCCAACATAATCTTTTCTATTGAAACAAATATTGTTTCGGCTGTCTATTTTAACATTTCAGAAAAATGTAACCTAGACGCCGAAAGTATGATGCGTGTTAAATTTTTAGCTTTGTCCTCTATTAAGCGCAGTTATTTTTATAAGCCGCAGATCAACGCGGATTTCGCGGATTTATTGATTTCTTTGCGAGCTTTGTGCCTTTGCGGGACTTCTTAAAATTTCCCGCAAAGGTACAAAGGCGCTATGTTTATTAAAGTCTTATCCGCGAAATCCGCGTTGATCCGCGGCTGAAAATCTTTTATCAGTTTTGTCGCTGTTTTGTTGACTGCTTGAATTCGGGCATCAGCGAACCCGCGCCGATTTCGGCGATTTCCTGGCGGATTTCTTTTATCACGCCCGAGCGCAAGCGACCTTTTGCCGTCGCTATTTTATCTTTTGTCGAATCTTCGATCAGTAAAACGGTTTTGTGCCACGAGATTTCGAGTTCGTCTGCCAGAGTCGAGATTTTTGTAATGTCGTAGGGAACGGCAATATCCTGACAGCCGATGCGCGCGAAAACCTGTAAATACCGCGCGGTTGAAAGATCGGGACAGGAAAAGCGTTTGTTGCCGATTTTGAGTTCGATGCCTAAAAGCGTGTGATGGATTTCGGCGCGGTTTTCGGACGGCTTGATGTTGAGGTGATAAGCGCGCGTCCGCTGTGTGCGAACACGGTCGCGGTAAATGGCTGGAATCCATTCTTCACTTAGCTTTTCACGAATCTCAACCGCAGTTTCCATATCGTCTCTAACAGATTAACATAATTCGATTTTGGATTTTAGATTTTGGATTTTGGATTATTTAGGTCTTTATTTAATTTCAAGATTGATTATAAAGCTCAGTTCGTTCCCTGAATTTTACGGCTGCTTTTGAATCCCGAAGCCGAACAGCGGTTTTCTCGTCATATTCTTTATCCGGTTTATTTGCTTCAACGCCTTTGTATTCGGATTCGCAGACATACAAACCATTAATGGTTGAAAAAATGTTGAAACCAAAGACGCCTTAGTATAAAATTCCCGGTTTTCGCAGAAAATACAAATTTCGTCACTTATCTGTTCAAAAGAGTCCGCCAAAATAAATCCGCAATCGTCACAAACCAGCGGCGGCGAGGAATTATTGATATAAAACGTGTTGCCGGAAAAGCAAACAGGGCAATCAATAACTGCCCTGACTGATTTCATTTTATTTTCATTCTGCAAATCTTTATTTTACCTGTGCCGCTTGAACGGGCGCGGTTGATTTCGAGAATTTTTCGATCACGCCGTTGCTGAAAATTCCGAAATAGAGAACTCCGGCGACCGTGATCAAAAGCACGGCGGCGAGCGCGGCGGGAATTCGCGGCGCAGACCAATCGGTTGTCCGTTCGCGGAAAAACATTACGACCACCAAGCGCAGATAATAATAAGCCGAGATCGCCGAACCGAGAACCGCGATGACGACCATCACTGTCAAGAGCGGATTCGCGGCTTCGAGCGCCGGACGAAAGACGAGAACTTTGCCCATAAAGCCCGCCGTCAGCGGCAGACCCAAGAGCGAAAGCATAAAGAGCGCAAGCGTAAACGCGAGCACGGGCGATTTAAAACCGATGCCGTTATAATCGGCAAATTCGGTGCGGCGGTCGTTTTTCTGTCCGAGCAGAGTGACGATCGCAAACGCGCCGAGATTCGTGACCGCATAAGTCAGCATGTAAAACGCGACCGAGGCGATTGCCGCGTCGCGCGCTTCCGGAGTTTTTGCAACGCCCGCGCCGATAAATCCGACGAGCGCGTAACCGGCGTGCGCGATTGACGAATATGCGAGCATTCGCTTGACGTTGTCCTGAACGATCGCCGCGACATTGCCGACAATAATCGTCAGCATCGCCATCGCCGAAAGCGCCGTGACCCACGATTCATGCAGATACATCGAAGCCTGCGCGCCCGCGACGAGCGGAAAACCGAGAATGAAAACACGCAGAAACGATGCAAACGCCGCCGATTTCGAGCCGACCGCCATAAACGCCGTGACGGGCGTCGGCGCGCCTTCGTAAACGTCGGGCGTCCAGACGTGAAACGGAACCGTCGCGACCTTGAAACCGAAACCGATAATCAGCATCGCGCCGCCGATCAGTAAAAGAGCAGGGAAGTTCGGATCGGCGATTTTCGCCGCGATTCCGGCAATATTCGTCGAGCCGGTCGCGCCGTATACAAGCGCCATTCCGTAAAGCAGAAAAGCGGAAGCGAACGAGCCGAGAATGAAATATTTCATCGCCGATTCATTCGATTTCAAATCGCCTTTCCGCAAACCCGCCATGACATACGTCGCGATCGAAAGCGTTTCGAGCCCGAGAAATATAATTACGAGATCGGAACCCGACGCCATAAACATCATGCCGAACGTCGCAAACAGAAGCAGCGCGTGATATTCGCCCTCGGGAATGCTCTCGTTTTCGACCCAGACGGACGAGATCAGAATCGTCACGGCGGTCGTCAAAAGCGCGACGATCGAAAAGCTCATTCGCAGATTGTCGTTCGTCACCATGCCGTTCCACGAAACCTGCGGCGTGCCCGTCCACATCGAGATCAGGAAACCGGCGGAAATCGCTAGACCGAGCAGCGAAAGAGCGGTCGTGACGCCGCGCTGTTTCGGAACGAAACTATCGTAAAGCATTACGACAATGCCGGTTACGGCGACAATCATTTCGGGCGCGACCGCCTGTAGATTGACGTTCGGGGCTGTTAATGTCTGTAAAAATAACGTATTCATTTTACTGTTTTAAAGAACTATCGCTTTTGGGCGGCGTATGGAAAAGCCTTTTCGCCAGCCTTTATCTCAACTTGTAAAAAATTTTCCTTCGGCGGCAAGGGACAGCTGTATTTCTCGCTTCCGTAGGCGCAGCTCGGATTGTATGCAAGATTAAAATTCAGCGTAACTTCGTCGCCCGTCGGCGCTTTGATATCCATATATCTGCCCGCGCCGTAGGTTTCCTTGCCGCTCGTCCGGTCGCGGAACGGAATGAACAGAAGGCTTCGATACTCTTCTTTTTTCGGCGCGGATTCCGGCTGAAAAGCGATTAAAGTATAGCTTTTGCCTTCAATCTCGAATTTCAAAACGCCGTATTTCAAATACCGGCGGCTCGTTCCGACCGATGTCGGGACTGTGAAGATCTGTTTGTCTGCGGTTCTTTCGAGTTTTGCTTTGACCGCGAACTTTTCGTCCTCTGCGAAATACAATAAGCCTTTAAAGTTTATAAAATCTTCGCGCAAAAGCGGCGACAGCGAAGCGTTTCGAAAATCGCGGTCGCGCATTTCGCGAAACCGGCGCACGTCGTTCGTGCCGTATTCGGTTTCCTGCGCCGCGCCGCAAATTGCGAGCGCGAACAGGATTAAAATTGTCGAAAACGCTTGTTTCATTAATGAGCACCGGAATTTGCCGCCGGTGCGGTTTTATCGAACGAGCCGCTCGTTTGTCCCATCACGCGCTGCTGAATCGCGTTGACCGTCTGGCGCGAGCGTTCGAGAAACGGTTTCGGGTAAACGCCCATAAAGACCATCAAAAACAGGAGCGGCGCGATCAGTCCGAGCTCGCGCCAGCTCAAATCCTTGAGCCGTTTGTTTTTCGGATTCGTCAATTTGCCGAAGAACACGCGCTGAACCATCCAAAGCAGGTAAACCGCCGCAAAAATCACGCCCGTTCCGGCGAGCATCGTCGCGATATAATTCCAGTTATTGCCGCCCGAAACGCTCAGAACGGTGGATTTCCACATTCCGATCATGATCAGAAATTCGCCGACAAAACCGTTTAGAAACGGCAGACCGATCGACGACATCGTCGTAAATACGAAAATCGTCGCATAGACCGGCATGACGCTCGCAATGCCGCCGTATTCGGTGATCAGGCGCGTATGACGGCGCTCGTAAATAAACCCAACGAGCAAGAAAAGCGCGCCGGTCGAAACGCCGTGACTGAGCATTTGATAAAGCGCGCCCTGCATTCCCTGCTCGGTAAACGAGAACATTCCGAGGATGACAAAGCCCATGTGCGCGACCGACGAATAAGCGACCAGACGCTTAATATCAGGCTGCACCATCGCGACGAGCGCGCCGTAAATGATGCCGATAATCGCCAAGGTGATAAAAATCCACGCGTATTCGCGCGAAGCATCCGGAAACAGCACGAAATTAAACCGCATTAAGCCGTAAGTTCCCATTTTCAAAAGAACCGCCGCCAAAATCACGGATCCTGCGGTCGGCGCGTCCGTGTGCGCGTCGGGCAGCCAGGTATGGAACGGGAAAAGCGGAACTTTGATCGAAAACGCGAGCGCGAAAGCCCAGAAAAGCAGCGCACCGGCAGTTGCCATTTCGCCTGTAAAACTTAAAGCTCCTGATCTCATCGCGTTCAAAAGCAGAACATAATCGAACGTTCCCGCGCCGCCTGTCGCTTTTGCATAAAAATAGTAAAGTGCGATGATCGCGACGAGCATCAAAAGACTTCCTAATGCCGTAAAGATAAAGAATTTGACTGCCGAATAGATGCGGTTTTCGCCACCCCAAACGCCGATCAGGAAGAACATGGGCACGAGCGACGCCTCGAAAAACAGGTAAAAGACGAGCAGATCAAGTGAGCAGAAAACGCCGATCATCGCGCTTTCGAGCAAAAGCAGAAAAACGTAAAACGCGCCAGGACGTTTTTCGACCGCGTGCCACGTTGAAAGAATCGCAATCGGCATTATAAACGTGGTCAAAATGACTAACCACAAACTCAAACCGTCAATGCCGACGTGATAATTGGTGTTTATCGCCTTAATCCACGGAATATTCTTTTCAAAGAAAAATCCGCTCGCCGATGCCGCGCCTTTATTGAAAATCAAAAACAGCGACAGCAGAAAATTTACCAGCGTAAAG
>JANOBZ010000014.1:0-22634 GCA_031411895.1 Acidobacteriota bacterium
GAACCTTCGTTAGCTGAACGACGCGCGGCAAGCAAGTTCGGAATAGCGATGGCGGCGATAATGCCGATGATGACGACAACGATTAAAAGTTCGATAAGCGAGAAACCTTTTTGATTTTTCATTTTGTTTTTTACAATCTCCTAGTTTTTGTTTTGTTTTAGTCTTTTACCTTTCTCAGGTCGCAGATAAGTAACTCAAACTTCGTGCCAAACTTGTTTAACGATTGCCGTGATAAAGAAAACCCTGTATTTATCGAGGTTTATAAGCTCCGACAGGGTTTGCTAAATCGGTTTAGCTGATTCACCAAAAACCGTTAAATAACAGTTTTTGGTAAACGACCGATGACAAAAAATGTCAGAAAAACCGGGGAAATATTGAATTCATTCATTTTGACCGATTAGAAATTCAGGCGTAATTCGGCGAGGACGAGATGAAAAAGAAAAAGGTGATAAGCCGCGCGGCTTATCACCTTTTTCTTTTCAGGTTTATTGTTTTCAGAGCCGCTTTTACTCGCCCGAACTGCGCATCTGCGCGGAAAGTGTGCGGATGCTGTGTTTGTCTAACAGATGGCGCAGCGAGCGGACGGGCATTTGCAGCATATCGGCGGCTTTCGTCTGGTTTCCGCCGGTGCGTTTTAAGGCTTCCACAACGTAAGTTTTTTCGAGATTTTCGAGATGTGTCGTCATATTGATGCCTTCGTCGGGAAAATCGAATTCGTTCTGGATGCGCGTCGGGTTGTAATTAGTTACGTGTTCGGGCAGGCGTTCGGGCTGAATTTCCTCGGTGCGTTCGAGCGCGACGGCGCGTTCGATGGTGTGTTCGAGCTCGCGGACGTTGCCGTGCCACGCGTAATTTTCGAGAAACTGCGTCGCTTTCGGGCTGATCGCAAGATGTCTGCCCGTCTGATCGCCGAATTTTTTGATAAAGTGGCTGACCAGCTCGGCAATATCTTCCTTGCGTTCGCGGAGCGGCGGCAGGCTGATCGGGATTACGGAAATACGGTAGAAAAGGTCTTCGCGGAAAGTTCCTTCCTCGGACATTTTCTTTAAATCGCGGTTCGTCGCGGCGATCACGCGCGCGTCGACCGGCATTTCATCGTGAGCGCCGACGGGGCGAACTTTTCTTTCCTGCAAAACGCGGAGAAGTTTGACCTGCATCGCGTGCGACATTTCGCCGATCTCGTCGAGAAAGATCGTTCCCCGGTGAGCGGCTTCGAATAATCCTTTGCGGTTCGTGTTCGCGCCCGTGAACGAGCCTTTGACGTAGCCGAAAAGCTCGGATTCGAGCAGCGTTTCGGTAAACGCGCCGCAGTTTATCGAGATAAACGGTTTTTCGGCGCGCGGTGACAGATCGTGAATCGCGCGCGCGACGAGTTCTTTACCCGTGCCGGATTCGCCCGTCACGAGAACGGTTGACTGAACTTCGGCGACGGTTTCGATCATTTGATAAACCGCCTGCATTTTGTCGGAATGACCGATGATGTTGCGGATGCTGCCGCGTTCGCGCTGGGCGCGTTTGAAAGCCTTGTTCTCGACGATCAGTTCCTGTTTTTCGAGCGCCTTCTTGACGATGAGTTTTAATTCTTCGACGTCGAAAGGCTTCTGGATAAAATCGTCCGCGCCCAATTTAAAAGCTTCGCGCGCCGTATCGACCGTCGCAAACGCGGTCATCAGCACGAACCCGACATCGGGCGAAAACTCGCGCACCGCGTTCAGGAGTTCGATGCCGTCCATATCAGGCATTTTTACGTCCGAAATAATAACTTCGGCAGGTTCGTCCTGAAGCATCATCAACGCTTCGCGCCCGTTCATGGCGGTGCGGATATTATGTCCGTCGTGTTCAAAAACAAGTGTTAAAAGCTGTCGGTAACTTTGTTCGTCGTCAACGATTAATAAATTTGACATTGGAAATTTAGGTTTCTCTGAATTAAAGCAGGGTTTGGAAACGAGCCGGACGGGAAAAGAAATTTCCGCCCGTTCTATTTTGGCAGATGTTACGCGGTTTATTCAAGAAGAAAATTCTTTTCGATTTGGGATTTGGGATTTGGGATTTGGGATTGTTGGCGATTTAATCATTGAAACATTTGTTCATTTATTGATTTTCATTCCGAAAATGAACAAATCAACCAATGACTAAATGAATTAATTTATTTAATCCCAAATCCGAAATCCCAAATCCAATATTATTCTTTGACGCGCAGAAAACTTTCGAGGCGCGACGATTTGTATTCGCTTTCGTGGATGGCTTCATCCGGATTGTTTTGTTTATTGGCTTCCGTGGGCATTTCGATGGTGATGGTCGTGCCTTCATTTTCGCGGCTGCGAACGTTGATCGTGCCGTTGTGATCGCGAATGATCTGATAAACGATCGAAAGCCCGAGACCCGTTCCGCCGGTCGTCGAGTCGGAAAACGGCTCGAAAAGCCGTTCGACCTGCGCGGGCGACATTCCGCAGCCCGTATCTGAAAAAACGATGCGGACGCGATTGACGGAAATGCGTTCGGTCTCGACCGTCAGTGTGCCGCCGTCGGGCATCGCAAACAGCGCGTTGCGCGCCAGATTCCAGAAAATTTGTTTGAGCTGCGTCGGATCGGCGGCAAGCAGAACGGGATTGCGCGGCAGTATCGTTTCGAGCTTATGATTCTCTTTCACATCCGGACTGTGTTTGAGCAGCAAAACCGTATCGCCGATCGCTTCGCGCACATCGATTTCCGAAAAATTGCTCACGCGCGGGCGGGCGTAGGTCAGAAAATTCGTGATGATTTTATTTAAGCGGTCGGATTCGCGCAGGATGATTTCCATCAAGCTCGCCTGCGCTGTCCCGCGCGGCGTCTGTGAATCCAAAACCTGAATCGCGCCGCGCATCGCGCCGAGAGGATTGCGGATTTCGTGCGCCAAACCGGCGGCGACGCGCCCGACCGCCGCGAGACGATCTTTGCGCCGGACATTTTCTTCCATCGTGCGAATTTCGGTCAAGTCCTGAAATGTGATGATTAAGCCGGTCGTTTCGCCTTCCTCGCTGAATAACGGCGAGATGCCGTAGCCGACGCGCACGGCAAAGCCTTCGGGCGTCATCAGATCAGCTTCGTAACGCGGCGGCTGGTCGCCGTTTTCGATCGCCTCAAACGTCAAAGACATTGATTGCTCGATATTGCCGAAGAGCGAAGCGATCGGATTGCCGAGCATTTCGTCGGATTTGTAGCCGGTGATTTCCGAAGCCGACGCGTTAAAAGTGTAAATATTTCCTTCGAGATCGGTCGTGATAAGTCCCGAACGGATGGACTCGATAATTCTTTCGTGCAGAACGCGCAGGGAAGCGAGCGTTTTGGCGGTTTCCTTTAACTGTTCGCCCGACGCATGGCGGTCGGAAAGCCGCGCCGCGAGCAGCCCGACGAGTAATAACGCGCCGCCGTTAAAAGCGATGATCTGGACGATCTTCTCGCTTGACGGCGTGACACCGAAAGAACTGAGCCAGCCCATTGCGACCGCGAGTGACAAAGCGGCGAACATCAAAACGCAGGACGAAGCCAGCAGAATCGTTTCGCGCGCCATTAAAAACGCGCTCGCGATGCTCACGAGCACGATGTAAAGCGTGATATACGGCGATGTCAGATCGCCCGTCCGCCAGACGAGCCAGGTAATCAGCAGCGTATCGAAGAAAAACTGGACGCGCACCTGCAGCGTATAATTTCGGCTCAGACGCAGAATAAAAAAGTAAGCGATCGTCAGCCCGACCGAGATCAGGAAGACGAAAAACAGTCCGCGCGGAAAATCGTCAAACGATAATTTGAGCCGCCCGCTGTTCCAAACCCAGCTCGCAACCAGTAAGAGAAAGACCACGAGCAGTCTTCCGATAATCAGATTTTGAATTTTCTGCGTCGGTTTCGTATCGGACGACAATACCTTTCCGGCGACCAATTTGAACATATTAAATAGGTGGTAACATCTGAGCCGTCGGGGCGCGATGCGTGCGGCATTGCTAAAGTAACATTAAACTGTTGCCGATTTCCAGTAAAAACAAGCTTCAGACCGCTTTCCGGCGCGTAAAAAATTAAACCGAATAATCGTTTGCGGAAAAGCCGCGCGTAAATTTTTTTTGTTAAAATAAAAAACGTCGGCAACAAAGGCGGAAAATGCTTCGCAACTAAAACCGTAAATCAAGAATCTAAGCGACTTATGCTCATTTCTTTCGAGAAAAAATTGCCTCTTATCTTGCTTTTAGCGTTCTTAATGCTGGCGGCAATCGGTTTTTTCGCGTATCAAAGCACGAGTTCCTTGCGCGACGCCGTTCGCTGGCAGAAACATACGCAGCAGGTTCTAATCAAAATAGACGAAACGCTGATTGCGGCGACCGATGTCGAAACCAGCGGACGGGGTTTTGTCATCAGCGGCACGGACAATTTCCTCGAACCATACAATACGGGTAAACAAAAAGCTCTCAAATCGATCGAGGAATTGAAAAGCCTGACCGCCGACAATAAACAGCAAGCCGAATATCTCGTTCAGCTGACAAATCTGGTCAACGAAAAAATCGCCAAGACCGAAAGCTATATCGAAACGCGCCGCCGCGACGGTCTTCTGAGTTCGGTCAACGAGCTTTCAAAGGGCGAAGGCGACGTTTTGATGAATCGAATCCGCCAGATCGTCCAAAAAATGCAGAACGAGGAACACCGGCTTTTGAAATTTCGCGAAGAAAATCTCGAAGCCACGGTCAATAGTAATTTCTGGCTGATGATCGTCAGTTCTCTGGCGGGCATCGGCGCGCTCGGCTTGGCGAATTTTGTCGTTCTCTATGAGATCAAAAAACGGAAATTAGCCGAAACGAGTCTCGAAAAACGCGTCGAGGAAAGAACCGTCGAGCTCGAAGCGGCAAACAAAAACTTACGCGAAAGCGAGCTTTTCAGCCGTTCGGTGATCGATTCGCTGTCGGCGCACATCGCCGTTTTGGATCGCGACGGTGAAATTATTCTCGTCAATAACGCGTGGGAACATTTTGCCGAAGCCAACGCCGGCGTCGAACAGCTTTCGAGAGTCGGCATCGGTGAAAATTATCTGTCCATTTGCGGACAGGACAAGACGGACGAAGAGATGCAGATTATTGCAGAAAATCTGCGAGCGATCTTAGATGGTGAAAAACAGCAGTTTACGATCGAATATCCGTGTCATTCGCCATCTGAAGAACGCTGGTTTTTGATGCAGGTCAACGCTTTGCAGGGTTCGAATGGCGGCGTTGTCGTGTCGCATTACAATATTACCGACCGCGTCAAAGCCGAGCAGACCGTCAAGCTCAGCGAAGAATTCAGCCGCACGATCATCGAAAGCAGTCCCGATTGCTTTAAGGTTCTCGACCTCGACGGCAGATTCGTTTCGATGAACAATCAGGGAATGTGTCTGATGGAAATTGACGATTTTCAGCCTTTTGTCGGTAAAAAATGGGTTGATAACTGGGAAGAACCGGAACGAAAACTGGCGGAAGAAGCATTTAAGAAAGCGATCGACGGCAAAGCCGGACAATTTGAAGGATTCTGCAAAACGGCAAAGGGAAATTCGAAATGGTGGGAAGTCGCGGTTGCGCCGGTGGTCGACGAAAACGGTAAAGTTCACCGCGTCATTTCGGTTTCGCGCGAAGTTACCGAGCGAAAAAATAACGAGCTGGAGCGCGAACGGCTTCTGCTGAATGAAAGAAATGCGCGGCGCGACGCCGAAATCGCGACTCGCCTGCGCGACGAATTTATGGCGACCGTTTCGCATGAACTGCGGACGCCGCTCAACGCTATTTTAGGCTGGGCGAAAATCTTAAAGTCAGGCAAGGCGGACGAAAAAAACGCAGTCAAAGCCGTCGATACGATCATTAAAAACGCCGAAACTCAGAATCGTTTGATCGAAGATTTGATGGACGTGGCGCGGATCGTTTCGGGCAAACTGGTGATCGAGCGCGAAGATGTTGATGTCGTGGAGACGGTGACGACGGCGGTTGAAACCATCAAGCCGACCGCCGGAGAAAAGAATATTTCGGTTGATCTTTCGATTGACGGCGCGGCGCGCGATAAGATTATTTCCGGCGACGCGACCCGCCTGCGGCAGATTCTTTTGAACCTTCTGACCAACGCCGTCAAATTCACGCCCGCCGAAGGAAAAATCGACGTTTCGCTGGCGGCTGAAAACAATCACGTCGAAATCAAAGTCAAAGACAACGGCGCGGGCATCAGCAAGGATTTTCTGCCGTTTGTTTTTGACCGCTTCCGGCAGGACGCGGCGACGATCGAAAAAAGCGGCGGTTTGGGATTAGGTTTGGCGATCGTTCGCCAGCTGACGAGTCTTCACGGCGGCGAGGTCAGCGTCGAAAGCGAAGGCGAAAACAAGGGCGCGACGTTTACCGTCAGGTTTCCGGCTGAACAAAGTGAAAAGTGAAAAGTGAATGGTAATAAGTTGGTTTTTTACTTGCCACCATTCACTTTTCACTTTTCCCGAACGAATTACCTTTCAACAATAATTCTAACCGCTTCGATCAGATTTTCGGCGACGGCAAAAGGCGGACGTTCGAGTTCGGGCAGATGCTTCTCGCCGTACCCGGTCATCACCATAATCGGTTTGATGCCCGCGTTTAGCCCGAGTTCGACATCGAGATTCTTGTCGCCGATCATCCACGAATTTTCCAGATCAATCGGCAGATCAGCCGTCGCCGCTTCGATCATGCCGAGACGCGGCTTGCGGCATTCGCAGTCTTCGTCGGGCAGATGCGGGCAAAAATAGATCGCATCCAATTTTTCGGTCAGATCCGCCTGAATTCGTTCGTGCACCGAGTTCATATCGTCAACCGTATAAATGCCGCGCCCGATGCCCGATTGATTCGTTACGAGCACGACCAGAAACCCTTTTTTCTTTAAAATCCTCACGGATTCGTCGGTAAACGGAAAATAACGCAAATCCTCGACGCGGTGAAGAAAATTCACTTCTTCGATCAGCGTTCCGTCGCGGTCAATAAATACGGCTTTCTGTTTCATGAAAATTATAACGCGAAGGCGCGAAGGCGCAGATTCGCAAAGCTTTTAAGTGTAAAAGATAACATACTTTCCGGCTTTTTTTATTAGATTACTTTAGCGTCTTAGCGCCTTTGCGTCTCAGCGTTAAGTTTCTTTTTTGCCATTTCAAGAACTTCTGCGGGCGAAATCTGCGTCATACAGCGATGGTCGATCGGGCAGTCGCGGAGCATACACGGCGCGCAGTCGGGCATTTTTCGAATGATTTCCGAGCCGACGGGCTGCGTCGTCTGCTCATTCGTCGGTCCGAAAATGACGATCGTTTTAGTTGCCACCGCCGGCGCGATGTGCGCCAATCCCATATCGTTCGAAACGAGCAGATCAACTTCGCTCAACACGGCGACGGCTTCCGCAAGATTCGTTTTGCCTGTCAGGATTATCGGTTTTTTTTCGGATTTTGCAAATACCTCGTTTGAAACCTCGATTTCGTCCTTCGCGCCGACAAGAATGACATTCGCGTTCAAATCGGTTTGCAGCAGATCGTTTAGTTTTGCATAACTTTCCGTCTGCCAGCGTTTAGCGCGCGAATTGGTCGAGCCGACGCCGAGCGCGACGATTTTTTTCGACGGGTCAACGCCGTTTTGTTTCAAAATTTCGCGCGCCGCCGCGCGTCTTTCTGCGGACACGGCTAAATCTATCGGCGGCGGCTTTTCGAAAATCGTTTCGCGGTCAAAATACGCTTTTTCGATTTCGGCGACGAGATTCAAATAATAAAAAACCTCGTGCCGCTCGTTTTTCCACTGCGGAATTTCAATTGAATCGGTGAGCAGAAAACTGCGGCTTTCTTTGGCGTAACCGAACCTTCGCGGAATTTTCGCGAGTTTCGCGACGAGCGCCGTTTCAAACGAATTCGGAAACAAAACGGCGAGATCGAATTCGTGTTTTCTGAGTTCGGCAGCCTGCGCGAGCGTGTCCTTGATCTTCGATTTCGTTTTGTCGAAGGTGCGAATTTCGTCAATAAATTCCGCATCGCGAAAAATCCCTTCCGCCCAGGCGCGCGTGAAAAGCGTGATCGCGGCGTCGGGAAAAATGCGGCGCAATTCGCGAATCGCCGGAATCGTCATCACCGCATCGCCAACCCAATTTGTTCCGCGCACAAGGATTTTCACAGAATTATTTTAACGCAAAGGCGCAAAGACGCGGAGTCGCAAAGAATTTTTAGAAGTATTAAGAAAAATTAAGAGAAATTAAAGACTTTCTTTTGTTAGTTTATGCAGAATCTTTATCAATCTTGGCACCTTTGCGAGAGAAATATTCTATGACCGAAAATGAATACAGCAAAGTAATTGTAGATTCCGCTGTCGAGGTTCACCGAACGCTGGGCGGGGCGGGATTGCTTGAAAATGTTTACGAAGAATCACTTTATTGGGAGTTGCAGATTCGCGGTTTATTGGTCGAAAAACAATTGGAAGTTCCGATTAATTACAAATGCAATCTGCTGGCTTCACCTTTACGGCTTGATTTGTTGGTTGAAAATAGAGTTATTGTTGAGGTCAAAGCCGTTGCTGACTATGACTCTATTTTCGAATCTCAATTGTTAACATATTTGAGAATGATGAATCTCAGACTCGGTTTAGTCATCAATTTTGGCGAAAAGCGCGTCGGAAACGGAATTCACCCGGTCGTTAATAATTTATAAAACTGTTGCGCTTTTGTGTCTTCGCGTTAAAAAAGCGTTTTCAAACCTTCTTCAAGACCGATTTCGGGTTTCCAGTCGAGTTCCTGCGTGACGAGCATTAGATCGGAAACGTAATGCATCGGGATCGGCGCGGGCAGAGGATTTTCTTCGTCAATAACGGCTTGCACGCCCGAAACTTCTTCGAGCTTTTTGACCAGATCGCGCAAACTCAGAGTGTTGCGCGCGCCGCCGCCGAGATTGTATGTGCCGTGGCGCAATGCGGAATCGGCAAAGGCTTCGCACGCTTTGGCGAAATCATCGACGTGCAAAAGGTCGCGGCGCGGCGTTCCGTTTGCGGGCAGCCGTAAAGTTTCGCCGTAATTGAGCGCGTTTGCGTAATGCGTTACGAAATTCGGCGTGTTGCCTTCGCTGTTTTTCGCGTAAACGGTCGAAAGACGAAAGATGCACGAGCGGAAATCGTTTTGATAAGCGTAATATTCGCAGTATTTTTCAGCGATATATTTCGACCATTCGAGCGGCGCTTGTCCCGAATAAACGACCGGACAGGTTTCCGGAACTTCCGCATAATTATCGGCAAAACGCCCGTATACGTCTTTCGTCGAAGCAAAAATAAAGACCGAATTTTCGCGCATCGAGCGCAGAAGATTGATCGTGCCTTCGACGTTCGAGAGAAATACGCTTTCGGCGTTTTCGGGCGATTTGTCGAGTTCGGCGGCGAGATGGATGACGACGTCGTAATCCTCGACAACGGCTGCGTCCTGCAAATTCAAAACATCGAGATTGGATTTTCGTGAAAAATCGTCGGCGTTAAAATATTCGCGGACGTGCGTGCCTAAGAATCCGCTGCCGCCGGTTACGAGAACTTTCATGAATTTAATGGTAAATGGTAAATGGTAAATGGTAAATGGCAAAAGCCTATTAACAATTAACAATTAACAATTAACAATTAACCATTATTTATTCGTTTCAATCAATTTCTGCACAGAATCGGCTTTGCCGACGACGATCAGCATATCACCTTCTTCGATGATTGATTCGCCGGTCGGGTGAAAGTAAAGTTCGCCCGATTTGCGGCGGATGGCAATGATAATCAGGCTCAGTTCTTTGCTGAAATTCGTTTCGCGCAGTTTTTTGCCGATGTACGCGGAATGCGAATCAATGGCGATTTCCTCGAAAACCAGATCGAGCGTTTCGGCGACGATCGAATCCATAAAATCGGCAATCGCGGGTTTGAGAAGTGCGCGCGCCATTGACTGACTGCCGATAATCGTCGGCGAGACGACGCGGTTCGCTCCGGCGCGGAGCAGTTTCGGTTCGGCTTGTTCTTCGACGGCGCGGGCAACGATGTGCATATTTTCGTTCAAGCCCCGGGCGGTCAAAACGACGTAAACATTTGCTGCGTCGTCGGGCAGACAAGTTGCCAGACCTTTGGCGCGTTTGACGCCTGCCTGGATCAGATTTTCTTCGAGCGTTGCGTCAACGACCAGAATCGGCAGATTTTCATTTTCAAATTCGGCGAGTCTTTTTTCGTCGCGTTCGATGATGACAAACGGAAGCTTTTCCTTTTGCAGATTGCGGATAATCCGCCGACCGACCCGACCTGCGCCGCACACGATGTAATGATTTTGCAGTTTGTCCATTTCCTTTGCCTTGCGCCGAAAGTCTAACGCTTCGATAATTTCGGATTGAATAACGGATTGAATGAGCGTCGTGATGGCAAAAAGCACAGTTCCGCCGCCAAGCAGCATAAAAAAGATGGCGAAGATTCGTCCGCCGTCGCTTTTCGGCGGAATGTCGCCGTAACCGACGGTCGTCACGGTTTCAGTCGCCATATAAAAACTTTCGAGCCATGTCCAGCCTTCAAAAAATCGAAAACCAATCGCTCCGAAAAAAATCATTCCGAAGATGGTCAATAAAGCGTTGAGTAACCTCTGGCGCGTGATTTTAGAAAGCCACAAAAAAAGATTCATTCTAAAAAGCTAGACATTTGGGATTAAAAACTTATAAAATTTAGACGGGCAACCGCCGCCGCCGTTTTTCTCACTAATTCTTATACAATCAGCCGAAAATGCCAAACCGAGTTTCAGGAAAAAGCCGAAAACCGATTAAGCCGCCGAAATACTGGCGCGATAAACATCCGACAAAATCGTTTCAAGCGCCGAAACCGCCGCTTTATAAGCGAGTTTTTCGGGCGATCTTTAATGGCTATACGATTTCCGCAGTGATGCTCGTGATGCTCGCGGTTTTTCTGACGACGACTTACTTTTGGTTCGAATATTCCGACGCGATCGACCGCCGGCTTTTAAGCGGCGAGGTTTACACGGCGAACGCAGGCATTTATTCCGCGCCGAAAATTCTCAAGGACAAGGAAGAAATAACGCCCGAGGAATTGGTCGCTTACCTTAAATCGGCGGGTTACGTCGAAAAAAACAATCAGGCGGATCTTTCGCGTTCGCGCTATCTTCTGGGCGAAAACCAGCTCGAAATCGAACCCGGCACAACCGGCTCGATTGACGGCGTCAAGGTTTTTCCGGCGCTGACGGTCAAATTCCGAAAGGACGGCAAAGCGGTCGAAACCATTACGGACAAAAGCGCAAAGAACGAAGTCGAACAGACGAAACTGGAACCGAAACTGCTCAACTCGATCGCCGAGGAAGGCAACGGTCGGCGCAAGGTCGTGACATTCAACGATTTGCCGAAACATCTCGTCAAGGCGATCACCGTGACGGAAGACCGCGCGTTTTTCGAGCATTACGGCGTCAATTTTCGCGGCATCGCGCGCGCTCTTTGGCGGCGTTACGAAAAGGAAGACGACAATTCGCCGCTTGCCAATCAGGGCGGATCAAGCATCACGCAGCAATTGGTCAAAAACCTGCTTTTATCGAACGATCCGACCTATGAACGCAAGGCGAAAGAAGCGTTTATGTCAGTAATCTTAGAAACACGGCTTTCGAAAGAAGAGATTTTCACGCTTTACGCGAACCAGATTTATCTCGGACAGCAGAACGGCATTTCGATCTACGGCGTCGGCGAAGCGTCGAACGTTTATTTCGGCAAGGACGTTTCGCAATTGACGCTTTCCGAAGCCGCATTTCTCGCGGGCATTATCCGCAGTCCGAACCGCTACAACCCGTATAAAAATGTCGAACGCGTCGGCGAACGCCGCAATCAGGTTCTCGAATCGATGATGCAGGCGGGCGAAATTTCCGAGCAGCAGTTTGCCGAATCCAAACAGACAAAACTCGAACTGAAACAGATTTCGGCGACGCGCGATTTACAGGGAATGCCGTATTTTTCGCAGTTTGCGATCGAAGAACTGCCGAAGGTCGTGAGCGACCCCGAAGCGATTCAGCATCTTCGCGTTTATACGACGATCGACCCGGATTTGCAGAAAAAGGCTTACGAAATCGTCTCGGCGCGGCTCGAAAAGCTCGATAAGTTTTTCCCGAAAAAGCCGAAAGGGAATTTAAACGCAGCGCTCGTCGCGATTCGCCCGAAAACCGGCGAGATCGTCGCGATGGTCGGCGGGCGCAATTATCTCGAAAACCAATTTAACCGCGCGACGAGCGCGCAGCGCCAGCCGGGTTCGGTATTTAAACCGTTCGTTTACGCGGCGGCGATCAACACGGCTTACGATTCGTCGGCGCGCGTGATGACGGCAGCTTCGACCTTTCGCGACGAGAAAAAAGTTTTCACGTTCGGCAACGATGAATACGCGCCGAACAATTACGGCGACACTTTTTCGAACAAAGACATATCTTTGCGCGACGCGCTCGTGAAAAGCAAAAACACGATCACGGTTGATATCGGAATGGAGCTGAACATCGGCAAGGTGATGAATCTGGCGACGAAAGCGGGCTTGCCGCGCGTCGAAAAAGCTTATCCTTCGATGGCGCTCGGAACCGCCGAGGCGACGCCTTTGCAGATGGCGACCGCCTACACGATCTTTCCGAATCTCGGCGACAAATCTTCGCCCGTCGCGATCAACCGCGTCACATCGGGCGACGGCATAACCGTCGTCGAGCCGAAGACCGAAAAGAAAAACGTGATTCGTCCCGACGTCGCATACATTATGAACGACATGATGAAGGACGTTATTAACAAGGGAACCGCCGCGCAATTATCGGGCTGGGGATTTCGCAATGTTGCGGGAAAAACGGGTTTTGCCGGAAAAACGGGAACTTCGCGCGACGGCTGGTTCGTAGGGTTTACGCCCGAACTCGTCGTCGTCGTGTATGTCGGTTTCGACGATAACGACGATCTCGGCATGAAAGGCTCGGATTCGGCGATGCCGATCTGGGCGGATTTTATGCGCGAAGCACTCGCTCTGCACCCGGAATGGAACGGCGACTGGCAGATGCCTTCGGGCGTTCGCAAAGCGGAAATCGATTCGCGCACCGGCAAGCTGATTCGCGAATTGTCGAACGAGGAAGCCGATTCGGTCGAGGCGCAGCAGAAGGCTGCGAAAAAGAACCAGAACGCGAACACGAAGCAGCCGACGACCGATCTCGAATCGCCCGATACGCCGCGCGAGATTTACGTGACGGACGTTCCGGCGGAATTTCGCCGCGTCGAATTGTTCGTCGCCGGAACCGTGCCGACCAGAATGATGCTGCCGACCGACGAGACAATCACCGAGCCGCAGAATCTGCCCGAACCGACGCCGACGCCGTTCGAAGGAACATGGACGGAACAGGTCAAACCCGGCACGACGCCACAGCCTTCAAATTCGAAACCCGACGTCAGTCCGATCTCGCGCATCACCGTCATGGTCTGCCCGCTTTCGGGAATGCGCGCGACGATAAATTGTCCCGACAAGGAATCGAAAGTCTTCAAACAGGGCGAAGAACCGAAGGACTTTTGTTCATTTCATTAATTTAAATAAAAAGAGTTTATTCGAAACAGTTTTTGGAATAATAAGTTTTGCCTTTCGGATAGAAGGTTTCGCAATAGAAGTCGCTTTCAAATTTGCCGAGATAGAGACGATTTTCGATCATTTTGTCGAACACAATATAACTGTTTCCGACGCCGCGAAAGATTTCTTCATAATAGGCGGGTTTCTGACCTTTCTTAAATGGCGCATTGAAAATGGCTAAGCCGAAATAATTCACGTCGTATTCGACCCGCGAGCTCAATAAAATTACGGCGAAATCTTTTTTCCCGTCGCGATTAAGATCGGCGACCGAATAATATTGATTGCCTTTTTCGCCGACAGCTTCGCGCAGAATTTTCATATTTATCGCATAATTTTCCTTAAATTTCGCTTTATCTTCGTAAGCGGCTTCGTCAAACATCGCATTATCAATTTCTTCGACTCCCGGGCGAAGATGCGGTTTTGATCTCAGCCATTCGCGCAAAACCTCGCGGTGCTCGGGTTTGATATGCGCAAAATAATCAACTTCCTTTTTAACGTTTGGCGCTGAAACACTCTGAACATTGGCGTTTTGATTTGTCACGGCGTTTTGATTGGTATTGACGCTGACTTGATTTTCGACTAATTTCTCATTAATTGCACATGAAGTCGTCAGCAAAGCAACCGCAACAAAAAAACTCGCAATTCTCATATATACACACTATAAGGTTAAATCCGCCAGCGAACTGTGGACTGCCACAGTTTCGTGTGAGGACAAACCGTTACCAATCGTCAAAATAAAGCGCGATAATCCGGGACAGCTTTGAAAAAGAGAGGTGTTTCCTGATTATGAAAATACAAAGATTTATTTTGTGCTGCGCGGTCGCGCTGGCGGCGTTCGGTGCGAGCGTCGGGCTGCTTGAAATCGTTCGATGGGTCGGCGGTTTTTCCGAACGGCTGAATGTTAATGTCAAAACGCCGGTGTTTACCCTGCCGCCGCAGGTCGAATTCAAACCCGCCGATTTTGTGTCCGAACCGATGAGCGATCCGGCGATCGAACCCGCCCCAGAACCCGAATACGAATGGAGCGAAACGGGCGATTACTACATCGGCGGTGAAACTCCGAGAGGCTTCAAGGAATTCGACTCGATTTCGATCGTCACGGGCGAATGGAACGACGAAAAAAGTCGCTTCGTCGCCGTCAAACCGTCCGGCGCGGTTTATACGTCATCAGAAGGATCGGATTCGCAGGAATACGAGTTTTCCGCGATTAACATTAACGGCAAGCGAATCAGCATCGTGACGCGCAAGCGCAATGGCATCAGCTATCAATTCGACGGCAAGTTCGTTGACGAGAAAGTAGACTACAACGACGGCGGCACTGAGCACGATACGATGGTCGCGCTCAAAGGACGCCTCACCAAATGGCGCGGCGGCAAAAAAATCGCCGAAGCCAAAGTAAGCCTTTACGTCGGCGGATGCTGAAAGCAGGGATGAGGGATGAGGGATAAGTGATGAATTCAAAACCAATTACTTATCCCTTATCCCTCATCCTTCATCGTTTGCCGCTTACGGCGCTTCGGTCGTTTTCTTAACCGGCTTTTTGCGTTCCGACGAGCGCGTGCCGCCCGTCATTTCGTATTGGCTCTCGGCAAGTCGGGAACACTTCCTGACAAGCCAAACACAGGTTGGACTAGTCGGGGTTTGATTCACACTACTCGGAAATTGATTTCGGGAAGTCGGGAAAAAAAATTGGGAAGTCTTTGATAAAAAAGGAGGCTTCACAAAATTTAATTTCTGACTTCCCGAAAACCGATTTGAAATTGCCAGACCGTAATTTCCGGGTTATCCAAATCAAATAAACTTCAAAAAGCCCTGCTAAATACTGCTTCCTGCCCTGTCAGCCTGCTCGGTGCGCTCTTTGAAATTTTTAATAAAATAACGCCAAACGCCAAAAAAGTAAAGAAAAATTTAATGATGATTTATTCAATGATGATTTTCATGAATTCCGGATCATGGCTTATAAATTCAAAATTTAAATCGTTTTTTGCCGCGTAACGAATTTTGGGGTCTTTTTTGATAGCTTCTATTAAATAACGAATAGCCAAATCTTTATTTTCAATGACGGCATAGAAACAAGCCTGATTATATAAATCATCTTTTTGCAGTAGTTTTAAGATCTTCTCCTTTAGCTCCGGTAACTCTTTTTGATTACCTAAAATAATATGGATGGCAATCAGCGAAATTAACGGATTTACGAATTCCACACTGATTTTTAGAGCCATTTCAAAATTATCCTTTGCCTTTTCAAAGTCCTGCCATTGCCGATACCAGATTCCGAGATTATAAAAAGCAAACTCGAAATCCGGTTTAAGTTCAATAGCTCTTTCAATAAGAATTTTAGCTTCGTCTTTCTGAGAAGGATGAAAAGTTAATAAACTGCCGAGACGGTTATAAACATAGGCGTCCAGAGGGGATAGCTTGATCGCCTTTCGATAATTCATTTCCGCTTCAAGCTGTTTTTCACCATCTTTAGCCAGTAAATTCGCATAATTCAAATACACGTCCGCAAATTTATCATAAATGTTTATTGATTTTTCATAGTATTCTTCCGCCTTGTCATAAATATTTTTAAGATATGAGTCATAGCCTAAGAAAAAGTAAGAAGTCGCTAAATAAACTTTATTAATTTCTTGCTTAAATAATTTTAATCTTTCTTTCTCTTCGGTTTCCGTACGCGACAGAAATTTAACCGGTTCGCGTTTAAAGTTGTAAAGTGTGTTCCTTAAACTAGTGGTCCTCTTGATAACGGAACAGATTATATCGTCATATCCGATGTCAGCCGATTCACAAAGTTTTGACATGACTTCGTCAAATCCGTTCGTTTTTACGATAAAGCCGTCTCTTGTCTTTAAAAGCTCGGCTAGTTTTTTACCGTGATTTTTTTCCAGCCAATCCCATGTTAGTGGTTGATTATCGTACTTTTTATTCCAGACTACACACCAGAGCAGATAATGAGTTTTTGGAATTTTTTTAAATAAATCTATTATGGATTTATCAGCGCCGGCATAACCAATAACAACAATTCCCTGATGGTTTTGCAAGCTTTGTTCAAACGCCCGCCGCATATTCGGGTCTTCTTCCTCATCAGAAGTTTCATCGGAATTTATTTCGTCGTCGGTGTTTTTAAGTTTGGAATAAAGAAAATCGCCGTGAAGTTTGAAAATCTGAGGTCTGTTGGATGAAAAAGTAACTTCAGATGCAAAATTACCGTATGAAAACAGAATCGGGCGTATTTTGGTGAAACTCGTACAGGCTTGATAAACCAAATCATCAAAATTCGTCGTTAGAATATTTCTGAAAACTCCGCGCTCGATCAAATTGGCTAACTGAATGTACCCCCACGAAATTTCAGCCGGTTCAATAATGCTTCTGATGTAGTCTCTTCGGTCTATTTCTTTCCGATAACAGTTTCTGAAAAAGAAGCTGTATTCACTTTCAGTCTCATTATGTCTCAGAAGATTTTTTAAGAATCGTTTTTTTTCTTCGTAAATGTCCCATTCCTGTTGTTTTTTCTCATTTGTCTCGTTTTTCAAATTTATTAACTCATTTTCTTTTTTCTCTATAGCTTCAGAGTCTTTGTTTTCCTTTTTATATTTTCGTTCTCTAGCAAAAATTGTTTCGACAAAATGTTTTACCATTTGTCCTCCGAGTTTGATTTTTGAAGACCTCGACGCGCCTGCGCCGAGAAACAAAGACAGCCGCGGCGGGTGAATATTAAGACATTTGTTTGTAATGGATTCAGACAAAATTATTTCGGCTAAATCTTCAAGTGTAATAATTCTTTCTGACGGAATATATTTGTCTTTGCCCTTACTTGTTGCAGAAGTTGTATTACTCATAATTTTTTCCAAACTATTGCGGAAACAATCAATCAATTTTCACTTGTATGAAAATTGATTGATGTTATTTTGATTTTGGTTTAATAAAGAAAAAATAAAAGAGAATTTTCAATTTTTACGCGCTTTTTCATCAAAAATAAAAAAGTAGAAAATATTTTGATAATTTAATTGAAACATTTTCTACTTTTCGTTACCAGTTTTATTATTGGAAAACTATTCGTCGTCTTCGTGCGCCCTTACTCTGCCGGCGGCGACGGCTTCGTCGATTACTTTCGAGGCGAGATTATGCGGCAGCGGATCGTAGTGCGAAAACTGCATGTGATAGCTCCCGCGCGCCTGCGTCACGGAGTTTAGTTTCGATTGATAATCGAGCATTTCCGATAAGGGAACCTGCGCTTTGATGACCTGCTGTTTGCCGCGCATGTCCATTCCCGAAACGCGCCCGCGCCGCGAATTGAGATCGCCCATAATATCGCCCGAAACTTCCATCGGGCAGAAAACTTCGACGTCCATCACGGGTTCGAGCAAGGTCGGACGCGCTTTTTCCATCGCCGCGCGAAACGCTTTGCGTCCGGCGGCGCGAAAACTGTGTTCGTCCGAATCAACCGAGTGATAGCTTCCGTCGATCAAGGTGACGCGAAAATCGACGAGCGGATAACCCGCGACCGCGCCGCCCTGCGCGGCTTCGAGGATTCCTTTCTCGACCGCCGGACGGAAGTTTTGCGGAATCGAGCCGCCGAAAATCTTGTCGACCCATTCGAATCCCGCGCCGCGATCGAGCGGCTCGAAAATAACTTTGCAGTCGCCGAACTGTCCGCGACCGCCGGATTGTTTTTTGTGGCGTCCCTGAACTTCGACCTGCGCCGTGATGGTTTCCTTGTACGGAACCTTCGGCGGATGGAGCGCGACCTCGACGTGATAACGGTTGTGTAATTTATCGACGACCGTTTCGATATGGAGCTGCCCGGAACCGGACAGAATAAATTCCTTGGTCTGCGAATCGCGGTCGAAATGCAAGCTTGGGTCTTCTTCGAGAATCTTGTGCAGCGCGGTCGAGATTTTATCCTCGTCGGCGCGCGATTTCGGCTCGATCGCAAAAGCGATCGCGGCTTCCGGATATTCGACCTTCGGATAACAGATCGCGTTCGTTTTATCGCACAAAGTGTCGCCGGTCTGCGTGTCTTTTAATTTAACGACCGCGATAATGTCGCCGGTCTGCGCCGCGTCAACCTTGTCGAGAGTTTTGCCGGAAATAACGTGGAGCGCGCCGAGTCGTTCCGCCGTATCGCGGCTCGAATTATAAACCGTCGCGTCCGAACCGACTTTGCCCGAAACGATCTTCATGACATTGATGCGTCCGGCAAACGGGTCGGCGATCGTGCGGAAAACATACGCCGAAAACGGTTCGTCCGTCGAATATTTGCGCGCGATCTTCTCGCCGACCGATTCGGGATTGCCATAGCCGTATTCGGCTTCGTGCGTCGCCGGGTTCGGCGCGAATTCGACGATGTGATCGAGCAAGACCGACAGCCCGACGCAGTTCACGGAAGAAACGGCGTAAACCGGACAAAGCTTGCTATTCGCGATCGCGCGCGCCAGATTCGGGTAAATATCTTCTTCGTCGAGCGTGCCGTTTTCAAAGTATTTTTCCATCAAAGCGTCGTCCGATTCGGCGACGATCTCGATTAAACGTTCGCGCGTCGTTTCGAAAACGTCGCGACCGGCTTCGGGAATCGGAATTTCTTTCGCCTTGCCGTCTGCGTCGAATTCGTAGGCTTTCTGATGAACGACGTCAACGACGCCTTTGAAATCGTGTTCCGAACCGATCGGCAGCGTAAACGGCACGATCGAGCGCGCAAAAGATTCTTTTGCCGTGTCGAGCGCGTGTCCGAAATCGGCGTGTTCCTTGTCGAGCTTGTTGATGACCATAAAGCGCGGCAGCAGAAATTCGTTCGCGTAAGACCACGTTTTTTCGGTCTGAACTTCGATGCCCTTGACGGCGTCAACAATGACGAGCGCGCAGTCTGCGACGCGCAGCGCCGGACGCGAATGCGCGACGAACGCGGCGTATCCGGGCGTGTCGATCAGATTGATTTTCGTGTCGTTGTATTCGAGATGCGTGAAGTTGTTGTTAAGCGTAACCTTACGGGCGATCGAATCGTCTTCGTAGTCGGTAACGGTCGTTCCTTCTTCAACTTTTCCCCAGCGCGAAGTCGCGCCGGCAACGTGGAGTAAGGTCGCAATAAGCTGCGTTTTACCCGCGTCGCCGTGTCCAATGACAGCCAGATTTCTGATGTTTTCAGTAGTAAATGCTTTCATTTTCGGCAAAATTCTCCTTATTTTTAATTAGATTTGTCCGAACTATTTTTGTTCGCTGTTCGCCGCGTATAAAATATGCCATCGGATTTCGTCAAGAGTTTAAAAAAGCGTCTGACGAAGAACGGCGAACAAAGATTGTTGGTAAGAATTTAATTTATACGCAAAAAAGGCAGATAGCAAGAAAAGGCAACGTTTTTGAATCGTCGCGGCTAAAAAGATTTTCCCGCACGATGCACTGAATCGGACCGAAAATAATTGAACAAAATCACCCGTTTATCCGAACTATAAACGAATTTTATGTTTTTTAAGGTTTTTTTACCTTTATTAAGGATTTTTCTATAATGAATCCGCTAAATTAGAATCGGACATAAATCTAATCTTCAATTTATGAACCTTCATTGTTCTAAAGTTAAAGACTTCGGGCGGTTTTTCGATTTTTCAGAGTGCAATTTTTGTTGAGTAAATGAAAAGCCGCCTTTTTTACAAGCGTATTTTTCCAAATTTACGGGCTTATTACTCTCAGAGGAAGGAAATGATAATCAAATCAAACAAACGGGCGATCATTATTCTACAGTTATTTTTATTGATTTTATCGGGATTATTCGCGATTCGCGGAGCCGGCGAAGTCGATCCTTCATATAATGCTTCGGTATCCGGCGGACTAAACGGTTCGGTTTATGTTTTTAAGGTTCAACCGGACGGCAAAATTCTGGTCGGCGGTAATTTTCAAGACCTAAACGGCGTTGCCGCGAGCGGGCTCGGACGACTGAACAGCGATTTAACGGTTGATACCTCATTTAATGCGCCGGATTTCGGAGGAGGTGTCTTCCTTGGCGGACTGGTTTTTGCTCTCGGACTTCAATCGGACGGCAAAATCATCGTCGGCGGAGATATCAATGCGATCGACGGTGTCGTAAACCGTGGACTGAAACGGCTTTTCCCGGACGGTCATCTGGATACGAGCTTCCAGTCGCCTTCGAGCGCCACGGTTTATTACGATATCGAGGTTTTGTCCAACGATCAGATTTTAGCCGGCGGAATGCGCCTTAACCCGGACGGCACGGTCGATAATTCATTTACGACGATCCAGAACATTAAAGAATTTGAAGTTCTGGCTGACGGAAAAATTCTCGGGGCGACCAATGAGTCCTCTGCCAGACTTCGCAGATATAATTCCAACGGAACGCTCGACAATACTTTTACGGAAGTTCCGACCAACGGCTCGATCGAGGAAATCGTTCCTTTGCCGGACGGCAAAATCCTGTTCGGCGGAAGCTTTACGACCGTCAACGGATTTCAGCAGGGCAGAATCGCGATGTTGAACGCAAACGCGACGCTCGATCTGACTTTTAATCAGAATATGACCGGATTCATAACCGGATCGGTTCTCAGAATTATTCGCCAGCCGGACGGAAAGTTTAAGGTCGGGGGCAGTTTCTCGTTCTATAACGGCACTTCCAGGTGGCGGGCGGCGATCTTAAACGCCGACGGAAGTCTCGACAATTCTTTTCAGGGAACCTCAGCCGTCAGCGCCAATAATTTATTAGCTTTCGAGTTTCTCCCCGACGGGAAAATGATCGGCGGATTCAGCTCGAATACCGCGCTACTCACTCTTTTTGCCTATAATGCGGACGGAACGACCGCCGGTCTTCCGACGCTGGTTGCCGGATCTATTTCCGGCATCAACGATATGGCTTTGCAGGCGGACGGCAAGCTCGTCGTCGTCGGCAATTTTCAATATTCGGGCAATACAAGCCGGCGTTCGATCGCGCGGTTTAACACGGACGGCAGTCTCGACACCTCGTTTGTTCCGTATTACACGATTACTTACTTCATCACGTCCGTCGCGATTCAGGCGGACGGCAAGATTCTCGTCGGAATGAACGGCGGAATTCCACTGGACAGATTAAATGCTAACGGTTCGCGCGATACCGGATTTTTAACTCCATATCCGCTAAACACGAACCACAGCATTAGAGATATTGCCGCATTGCCGGACGGTAGATTTGTGGTTTCCGGCAATATCAACGGTGAAAGATTGCTTATGTTCAATACTAACGGATCCCCTGCTGCATTTTCAGCACCTCTGCCTAACGGGGAGATTAAAAAGATCATCGTTCAGCCGGACGGCAAATATGTGATCGGCGGAAGTTTCACCTCGCTAGGGAGCAACCTGCGCGTCGGCTTTGCGCGGCTGAATGCGGACGGCTCGCTCGATACTTCTTTCAACCCGATTGGCGGCGCAAACGGCACGGTTAACGACGTTGACGTGCAGGCGGACGGAAAAGTCGTGATCGGCGGCGATTTTATGGGCGTTAACGGGAGCCTAAATCAACAATACGTCGGACGGCTGAATGCGGACGGCTCGCTCGATACGACATTCGTTCAGAATCAGCCGCTCAACAATCCGGTTCTCGATGTTCAGGTTCAGCCGGACAACAAGATACTCGCCGTCGGCGGCTTTACCTTAATCGGCACGACCAGCAGAGTTGCGATTGCCAGATTCAACGCGAACGGAACGATCGACGCGGGTTTTATTCCCCCCCGACTCAACATCCCCGGAGTTACGGACATCGCTTTGCAAACTGACGGTAAGATTTTGATCGGCGGACCGTTTACCAAAATAAACGGACAATCGCACGTTCGAATCGCGCGCCTTCTGAACGCGGCAGCGCCGGCGCGAACGCTGTTCGATTACGACGGCGACGGACGTGCCGACGTTTCGGTTTTTCGACCGTCCGAAAATAAATGGTATATCCTGCAAAGCTCGAACGCGGCGATTCGCGAAAATGTCTTCGGCGTCGCGGGCGATATTCCGACGCCCGCCGATTTCGACGGCGATCTTAAAACTGATATCGCGGTTTATCGCCCTTCGACCGGCGCG
>JANOBZ010000015.1:0-2941 GCA_031411895.1 Acidobacteriota bacterium
ACTGTTCTTGCTAGTAGCAAAAACGAATTTTTGTGCAAATGTGTTAATTTTTGTGCAGAACGGGTAATTTTTGTGCAAGAAACTTAATATTTGTGCAGATTACTTAATAAATGTGCAAAAGTGAATTATTGTGCAAAGCCCACTAGCAGGGCTTTGCACAAAAACTACCTAAAATAAGCCTGTTTTTGTGCAGAAACTCGACTTTTTGTGCAAGAATGGGCGTTTTTGTGCAGAATTGAGAGTTGCGCAAAGATTCTAAAATGTGGGCTACAATTTGCTTCAAAAATTAAAGGAGTGAATATGCAAAATTTTTGAGCGACACTTTACTAAGCAATCGGCGGGCAATTAGTTGTTCGTTTAAAAAAATCTAGATTTTTAGTGAGTCAAAATGGTAATCTATTTATGGCAAAATTTCTACCACATAACTTCCTTCAAAAGTAGTGTCAGTTTTCTTTAAGCCATCGCAAAGCCTTCTTTACAATTTCCACTTCGACTATGAATCGATATCCTATTTCAAATTTCTATAAAATTCTGATTACCATTTTAGGCATTTCAAGTTTTGTCTTGGCTTCTTTTCGATTAAAAGAGGATATTTTTTCATGGGCATTTGCTTTTTTATTTGCCTCTACTATCTTAATTGCTACAAGAATGAGCATTACTTTGCCAAGATCAAAATATATTCTGAATTTTTCAGACTCTATTATTTTTTTAACATTCTTTTTATTTGGCGGAGAAGCCGCCGTTTTTATTGCTACAATTGAAATGCTTGCCTCTTGCCTCTTGCATAAAGGTGTATCATCTAAATTTTCTGTAATTTTGACTAATGTATCTATTGCTTCAATATCTACCTGGCTCACATATCAGACTTGGCTTTTTATAGGACAACTTTTAATACTTGATTTGATTTCTCCTAGCACAACTAGTTTAATCACCAATTTAGGAATTTTAGCTTTATGCCAATTTTTTTATACTTCAATTTTCGTCTCTATTTACTATTCACTTAAATCGAACTTGCCAATTTGGCAAGTATGGAAACAAGAATGTCTTTCAAGTTCCTTAACACATTTTACAGGTGCTGGTATAGCAGGAATTATCTTTAAGCTTCTCAATTATGCTGATGTTTTTTCGATTGCCGTTTCTTTGATTATTTTCTCGGTTGTTTATTTTACTTACCGGCACATAATCAAGGAGATGACGAAATCTATTGAGCAGGCGGAGCAGGCGGAGCGGGATAAGGCGGAGGCGGAAAGGGATAGGCGTATCGAGGTGGAAAAATATGCGGAGGATTTGACTCATGCGCTTAAGAAAGAGGAAGAAACCGGGAAGGCTTTGAGAAAAAGCCGGCAGGCATTTCAGCATGCGGCGCTGCATGATTCGTTGACAAAATTACCGAATCGCGCTTATTTCGGCGAAATCGTGCGGGAAATAATTGCTAAAAATCGTGAGAACAGCGAGTGTCAGAGTTGTTATGTTTTGTTTTTAGACCTGGCTCGCTTTAAGACGATTAACGACAGTCTCGGACATACTATCGGCGATAAGGTATTAATGCTCGTTGCCAAGAGATTTTTGCGAATGCTCGGGCAGACGGATTTTGTGGCACGACTGGGCGGCGACGAATTTGCGATTGTTTTGAAAAACATCGAAAGCGCCGAGATTGCCGAACACCTTGTCTGGAACATTCATCAGAAAATCTCACAGCCGTTCTCGATCAGCGGCAATAAAATCAATATCGGCATCAATATCGGCATCGCGCCCTGCACCGATGATTACGCGACGCCTGAAGATGTCTTGCGCGATGCCGATATTGCGATGCATTATGCAAAAGAGCGAGGCTCGGGGGTCGAGCTTTTCAGCCGCGACCTGCGCCAGCAGTTTATCCAGCGCGCGCAGGTCGAATCAGAGCTGCCGTTTGCTATCGAACGCGGCGAAATGGCGCTTCATTATCAGCCGATTATTTCTTTAAAGGATGGTTCGCTGATCGGTTTCGAGGCGCTTTTGCGATGGTTTCACCGCGATCGCGGTTTTGTGTCGCCTGCCGAATTTATTCCGATCGCCGAGGAAACCGGGCATATTGTTCCGATCACGACGTGGATTTTAAAGGAAACTTGCGGTCAGCTGGCGAAATGGCAGAAGATGTCTTACGCCAATCGTCAATTGATCGTCAGCGTCAATATTTCGGGTAAACATCTGTCGTATCAAAGTTTGCTGGTTGACGTCGAAATGGCGCTCGAAGCGACGAAACTCTCGCCGTCAAGTTTGAAACTGGAAATTACGGAAAGCGCCGCGATGGAAAACGCCGAACAGACGATCCGAATGCTGTCGCATCTGAAAAGTCTCGGTGTGCAGCTTTCGATCGACGATTTCGGGACGGGTTATTCAAGTTTAAGTTATCTGCACCGCCTGCCGCTCGATACTTTGAAGATTGACCGTTCGTTCGTTAATTCGGTCGGCGAAAACGGCGAGGATTCCGAGATTCTGCAAACCATTATCTCGCTCGCGAAAAACCTCAAGATTCGCGTCATCGCCGAAGGCATCGAAACCGAAAGCCAGCTCAATATTCTGAAAAATCTCGGCTGCGATTACGGTCAGGGTTACTTGATGTCAAAGCCTCTGCCGATGGAAACAATGGAAAAATTGATATTTGAAAAACAGAATTGGCTGCCTTCAAACTCGACCGAAAACGTTTCAAATATTACCGAGATTTCAAAAGATAAAAACCTGCCTTCGTTTTAAGAGTATTCAAATATAAGCGTAATTGTGCGAAGACTTAGCAATAAGCGGGAAATTTTCAAGCGAGATAAAAGAGAATGTAAAATAAATTGTGTAACTGTTCATTAAAATTTAACCTAAAAATAGTGAGGTCAAAATGAACAGTAGACAAGAAGAGAAATTGAAGGAATTAGCCGGTGAATTGGCGAAAGATCTCAAAACGGGCGAGGAT
>JANOBZ010000016.1:0-42671 GCA_031411895.1 Acidobacteriota bacterium
AGGAGGAAATCGGACTTCTCCTTCTCCAAAAGCCGCTTGAAACTCCACAGATAAATCGGCAATACACGGTCGGCATAGATTTCGGGGCTTCCGGCACGATGGTTTACTACTCAGATGGAAATGAAAGAAACCAGCTGAATTTTGAAAATCGCAAGTTAAGTATTACGGATAAAACAGATAGCCAAAAGGCGGAAGTTTTAAAGTTCTTTTTACCCGAAGAAGAAGTTACGCCGGCTTTTTTAACTCTTTACCAAGATTTTAACAATAAAGACGGAGAGCACTCTTCGTTATTGAACGGGCATATTTATTACCTTTATGGCGTGCCGGATCTGACCGGCGATGGCGATGTCCATTCAAACCTTAAATGGTCTACCGACGCCAATACAAAATTTAGGGTGAAATCTTTCTTGGCTCAAATTTGTTTACAAGCCTCCGCCGAAATAGCCTCAAAAGGCGCGTCATCGGTTTATTGGAGATTTTCGTACCCGACAGCATTTACAACAAGTCAAAAAACCAGCTATGAGGCAATCTGGAATCAAATTATCGATCAAAATATTACTCTAACGGGAATTCATTCAACTACTCTGGATTCGCTCTCGGAAAGCGTTGCCTCTGCCGAGTGTTTTCTGAAGGGCGGAGCAACTCCCAACAATAAACTGGCGACAACAGCATCGGGAGCTATTTTCGTTGATATTGGAGGTAGTACTTCCGATATTTCTATATGGAACGATAATTCGCTTTGTTTACAACTTTCTCTTCGCTATGCCGGTCGGGATATCTTTTTGGAGTATCTCTGGAAACATCCCGAAGTGCTGCAGGTTTTCAACATTGATATCAAGGTCCTTGAGAAGATCAAAAAGTCTAATAATAAAGACAAATTCTGGGCACAGGCAGATTCGGTGTTAAAAAGTAACAATAATAAAATATTCACGGATCTTCCTGCTCACTTAGACGACAACCGCATCAAGCCGCTCATCCAGCACTTAGCTATCGGTCTTTCGGGACTATTTTATTATCTCGGTTTATGTATTAAATATTTGAGCCAGAAAGGGGAATATGCAGGACGAATTCCGAACATATATTTTGGCGGAAACGCTTCACAAATGTTCAGGTGGTTATCTGGAGGAGCGAGAATTAATCAAAGCCATCCGTTTACGGAACTCTTCGAAAAAGTATTTATCGCCGCGTCTGGACAAGAGTTAAGAGGCGTTCTGGATTTGTGGATGAGTGTAAAGCCTAAACATGAATCGGCTTATGGACTGGTATGTCCCCCGGAATTACAAGCCGCACTCGATAAAAACATTGTTATTTCCGGCGAATCTTTTATTCAAAAAGGAACTTCTTATGAATGGAATCAAATTATAGATGAAGACTTCTTGGAGGTTTCGCCTATCGAGCCAGCAGAAAAATTCGACCAATTAGCTATCTTTATTAATTCCTTTAATGATTACGCAAAAAGAAATAAGGATATGCTGGAAAGAATTAATTTTACCGAGCAGCTTGCCAGCCGCGTATATAATTCGCTAGATACTGCCCTAAAGAAGGATGATGAGGATACGCAAAAGGTGATCTTTATCCTGGCATTAAAAGGATTATTGGAAACGTTAAGTTAGATATGTGAGATAAGCTTATGGCTGATTATTCTTGGATAGTAATAACTTCGGTGATAGCTTTTATTGCCGGAACCTTGGCTGGGTTACTTTTGAGTAAAGTGAGACCGGACATTAAGAAAGGGTCTCTTGATGACGAACTTAAAAATGTAGAAAATATAATCAATAGCATAAAAAATATACTTAAAATTTCTTCTGAGCCGGAAAATTATGGTAACAATCAGCATGGTAATAAAGTAAAAGTTTACAGGTCTAAGAAAAAAATTCACTTATTAATGAAAATTTCTAGTGACTTAAGATTAGTTCTTAACAAATTAGTAGATTTAAATTCACGAAGAACGAACAAATTAACCGGAACATCGCAAACATCCGAGATTCAAAAGGAAGCCAATAAAACCGACACCGTGCAAACCGTAAAATCTACCCGCCATGATTTTTACGACGACTTTGATGACGATGATGATTTTGAATCGAATAACGTTCCTTCATCGTCGTTCAATTATAATTACGGTTACTCCCAAACACGAGAACCAACCGAAGAGCCTTACCGGCGAATTGACGTTCCTCAATCGCTTTCGCCAACTAACGAGTTTATCAGGCAGTACAATCAAGCCTGTGTTGATCGCAGAGAACGACAGCTATTTTGGGAAAATTATAAAAACTTCACTCATTTCGGAAATAAAAATGCCGCCGCACAGGCTAGGGGTGAAGATACCGATTTTGATTTTCGTACCAAAGATGGCGGAGATTTTATTGCGGTAAAACTGCCTAATGATGATAGATATTTCGTTGTTCCCCAGTTCGATACGACAATAAATAATACAACTTATAAAGAAGGCGGTTTCGGCGTTGTTTTTGAGTGCTTAAACTATCAACCCGGATATTCTTATTCTTCGATAAAAGTCGAAGAACCTGCCGTATTTAAGCAAACCGGCGATCAGTGGACTTTAATAAATCCGGGAAAAATGTTTTTAAAAGCTTAATTTTCTTACATATCTATATGAATCCTTTAGATTATCTTTATCCGAAAGATCCGGTTGAACAAACTATTATCGGCATCCAAATAGCACTGTTTATTTTTTGGTTGGTTCTTGTAATATGGCAGATGTATTTTCTTCAGAAAACTTCTAAGGAAATTAAAAGCTGCAATAGTATTTCAAATATTTCTGGCGAGAATAACGCGTCGCCGATTGTTACTGAAGCATCTGCTTTATCAAGCTTTCAAAAATATTGTGATCAAATTGAATTGCCAGAAAACTCTTTTATTTATTCTCATCTTAAAACACTATACCGAGCCGGCTTCTTTCAAAGTCATCTGGACATGCAAGCTTTAATTAAGAACACGGCGGCGAATATTTCCTCAATCAATCAGACTCTCCGTTCAATACTTTCACTTTTCATTGTATTAGGGCTTTTAGGCACTTTATATGGTTTGGCAACCAGTTTAACGCATCTACCCACTAATCTGGCTTCTTTTTCCAGCGGTGGTGTTAAAACAGCCGCAAATAGTGGGTTTGCCTCCGAGGCATTTAGCCAAATGCTGGAAAAGCTGGGCAGCGCGTTTACGCCGAGTTTAACGGGCGTGTTTATTACTATCTTGGGAGTTTTAATAATTACTCTTGTCCAAAAACGCACCAGCACGATCAATTTATTAATGGAAAAGGAAACGTTGAGTAATTGGATTTTGTATCTTTATCCAACGACGCCGCAACATCTTTCCGATCAACTTAAAAGAAGTGAACAGCAACTTAAAGAAAATTTTGACGCCGCTCAGAAAGTTGCCGAATTTGCCGGTAATATACGGAACGAAGCAGAAGGTTTAAAAGAGGAAATTAGTGAAACCAGAGTAAGATTCAAGGATTTACGATCGGCTTCCGAAAATCTTGTTAAGTTTTCAGAAGTTTTTAGTAAAAGCGTTCATGATCTTCCGAATTTTCAAAACGAATTGCGCGACCTGAATAAGCAAATGTTAGGAGAATCGGAACTGCTACATACAACCATTGAAAATGCTCTGAAAAAAATGGATGCGGGATTCGTGGAAGTATTAAATACAGTTAATTCTAAACTTGAAAATTTCTTGGTCCCGCTTCAGGCAAATTTCAATCAATCCCTAGAGGATAGTAAAGGTTTTCTCGATGGCAATCGAACTTTCTTAGGGGATGTCAGAACACATTTTTCGCAACAAAGCGAATTTTTTAATCAACAATATTCAGAACAAAGAAATCAGCTTACAACTCTTTTACAGAGTTTAAAGAATTATGAAGAAACGTACATTTCAACTCGTAAAGATATCGATCAAACTTTAATTAAAACACTTTCTGCAGTAGAAAGTGCCGGTGAAAAATTGGGAGCGGCTAACGAGGCTGTTATACAAGGTTTGGTTGAATCAATTGGTTCGCCACTAAAAGAAGAATTAGTCGGTAATATGAAGGAAATTACCGCAAGCATGAATAACATTCCCGCTGACTTAGGGAGCATTTCAACCAAATTAAATCAAATCAATATACCTTTGGAAAAAGCTGCCGAACGAATGAGCTTAATAACCGAAAAATTCGATAAACGCACGGAAAATTTTGTCGGCGGCATTAAAAACGAATTCGAAACTCAGAACCAGCAAAATAGACAGTATCTTGAGGACTTAAATACGGTCAATAAAAACGTATCTATACTTAACTCAAATCTTCAAGTCCTGAGCGAAAGAATTAACAATTTTAATCAAAACTTAGACAAAGCCAGAAATTTTGTTCCTGATAATAGGACTCTTGAAAGAACGCCGCCTAGAGCTTCCGGTAATGGAAAACCTGAAACAGAAAAAAGTTTTTATCATAAGGTATTGAATTATTTCAGGAGGAAGAATGGATAACGAATCATTTCTTGAGTTTAATTTGTGGACAGCATTTGCCGATTTAATGTTGGCACTCGTGTTGGTATTGTGCGTATTGTTTTTTGTGGTTATCGTCGCCATTTCTGCCGGGACCGAAGATATTCAAAAAATCAAAACAAATCAGCAATTTATGATTGATTCGATTGCTAAGAAATACGGTGTTGTTCCATCTATTATCGGCGAAAATACTTACGGCATTTCAACGACAAACAACTCAAATTATGATGTTCAGATTCAAAATGAATTAAATTTTCAAAGAATAACTTTTAGTGATAAGTTGTTGTTTCTACCTGATCAAACTGAGATAAATTCAAATGGGCAAGCTGTCCTTGATGCAGTGGGGGAGATCTTAAAGAACCAGCTTTCTGCCATAAAAGAAATTCAAATACAGGGGCATGCAGACACTTTAAAGAGTAATAAGTTTAAAAGTAATACGCAGTTAGCTGCCAGTCGAGCAATTGCAGTATTAGAATATTTACAGGATAAAAACAAGGTAGGCATAGATCCTTCGACTCATCTTATGTCCGCAACCTCTTTTGGTGAATTCAAACCAGTTCAACGAAATAGCGAAACGGTCGAATACGATTGGGACAAAATTACTCAAGATAATGCTGACGAAATTTTAAGAAGCCGAAACCGCCGAATTGAGTTAGTTCTTATTTATCAGAGATAAAAGATTCCAATTTATCACAAAATCTTTTATACCCTCTACTAAATATTAAATAAACTTCTCTAAATTTTAATTACGGATACTGAATCTGAAGAATATTTTCTGAATTTAATTTCTTTTTCCAATACTCTAACTTCAGTATGGCTTGGGTTATTAGAAACAATTAGAATTTCTTTTTCCTTTAATTTGGTTAGAAAAACTAAATCACCAAGATGAGCTTTTCTTTTTAAGATTTGGGCGCTTTCAATATTTTTAGAAATTTGATTAATCTCTTTCAGCCAAGCAATATTTTTTTCAACCCAATCTGTGGAATCATAAATTTTTAAAGATTCTTCAAAGGTTTGAACTGCTTGATTATCCTCAAAGAAAAGAACAGCGAGTTTTAAAAAACAAGCAGTGCCTTCGAGAATTTCAAGATTTGTCCAACCGGATAAATTTTCATGGTCATAAGTTTGATTTCGTAATTCTTCGATTAATTCAATATCAAAACCACAATCATATCCAAGCCATAGAAGATAGCCGATAACAGTAGATATTTCTACCGAATTTAATTGCTTTTCAGTTTCTTTCTCTCTTAGTGAAAATACATTTTTTGCTGAAGCAATAAAAGTAACGGCTGCTACAAAAAGTTTCCATTCAGCATCTGGACAAATTAATTCTATTTCATACTGTGAGAACCTTTTACTTTTTTCGAGTTCTTTCATCCAATGAATAACTCCGAGGGCTACGACTAGTTGGCGGATGGTTGCAAAAGTAGTCCGAGAATTGGTTGCGTCAGTCAAGGTTAACTTCTTAGCCATTCGCCTCATGACAGTAAGCACTCTCTGATGATATGTAGTCCCAATTTTTTCGGTTTCACGCTTTAGATCTACAAATTCTTCAGTTTCGTGTTCTTCATCTTCGCTTTCAATAAAACCCTCAGTTTTTACAGACGACGAAACAAAATTTTGGTTAAATTCTGCGGGTATAAATAATCGGCGATTAAGAAGATTTATAAGTTCACTAACGCTATCAAATGAGTGTTGAGTTAACCTTTCCTTAAAGTTTAATTCCGCTGTTTTGATTGAAAATGTTTCCTGAAGGCTTTCAGATTTATCTTCTTTTGTTTTTAAGTTTTGTAGTTCTGTTCTATGAGAGATTCGCACATCCAAGTAATCGGGTAATTCATCGCCTTCGACGAATATAATTTTTTCAAAAAGTCGCCAAAGTTTATCGTCTAGTGGTACATCGAAATTTTCCAAAGCAGCAAAGAATTCACGGTGTCGATTTTGATGAAATTTTGAAACAATAGCAGAAGTGTGGTGTATATAGACGTTAAATTTTTCGCCGGTTGAAGATTTTAGTTCTATTCTACTAACTAATGACCTAGTCTTGAGATCGGGTATCTCAATAAATAGTTCATTTTTCGAAACATTTGTTATTTCATTTCGAGAAATCACATTTCCCGTAACATTATAAAGTTCTGCCAGTAACACGAAGTTAATTTGTTGCTTTTTTAGTATGACCTTAAACCCAGTTTCTGTTTCAATGGCGGTTAAAAGAAATTCCTTTTCCTTGTTAATAAATAAATCCTGCTTTTTCTTACTATTTTTTCTTATTAAATCCCAACCTTTCGAAGTTATTTCGGGACTATCTGTAAGTTTCTTTATTCCTAATTGATTTATGACATTAGATGCTGTTGAGCGCAAAACAACTACAGCCTCAAAATTTCGACTACCATCTTGTAACCAAGCAGGACTACTCGCGTTGGCGCTTCCATTTATTAAGATTTCTTTGCCTGAATCTGTTTCAATGTAAATTGCTTTGGCGTGTAGGTAACCATTTCCTCCCCGTAATTTATTCGTATCCACAAATTTAATTCCCGGAAATTGAGTACTTGTATCTATAGAAAGATAGACAGTTTCCGGCTCGACCCCAACGATATACTCCTTCGGATTGAGACTGTCTTTTAATTCACTTAAAAAACTTAATTTATCATCAAAAAATGGGGAGATTAATATTACTCGGCGATTTTTAGTTGGCAAGGAGGGTTTTATTTGCTCCCAAAGCGATAAATTTTCGTTTGATGCAAAAAAAGCATCTTGATTTTCAGCCATTGGTTCGTCAACATCAGTCAGCCAAGTAATTTCTTTCTCAACAAATAAAAAAGGGTCTGAAAATTCAGCAGGTTGTTTAACCATCCATTGCTTCATCGCTCTCCAAACATCCCGAAAAATTTGTTGTTCGCCTGACTCATTCTTGGAATTTAATAAATAAACTGTAGTTAGCTCACGGTTTTTACCGAATCCTGAAAGTGTAAGATTATGGCTTCCAATGCAGAGCGCGGCGTGATCCTTTCCTAAAAGTAAAAGAATTTTAGGATGAAAAACACCTCTTCCAGCGTCAATAGGAACAAGAGTAAAATCGCGCCCCGCCAACAATGTCTGGTTTGTATTATCTTGAAATGAGGAAGCGAATTCACCGGCATCTATCAATACTGTATTAATTCGACATCCTGCATTAACTAAACGACGTAAAACAATTTGCTCATAAAATGGCAAATAAGCGTTAAAGGTCGTAATGAAGGAAAATTCGTATTTATTCTTTTTGTCACCAATAACGTCATACAAAGATAATTCTTGATTTTTAATCATTGCCGAGTTCCTCCAAAATATTCTCACCAATAGTGGTTAAATGAAGAAACCCGTTTTCAACCGACACAACTCCCAAATCCCATAATATTTGAAGAGTCGTTCGTAATCTTGGACTTGTAAAACTTGGCACTAATAACTCTTCAATTGTGTAATTGCCAATTATTTCTTTAACATGTAATCCTTCCTCTGAAGGAAAAATTTTGAAGGTATCGGGTGAGCCTTGTTGCAGTTTTCTTAAAGCAATCATTAGGTGAGTTTCTATTCCCCATCTTCTGGCGAGCCATCCAAGCCAATTTTTCAATGACATTTCACTCCACTCTCTGTTAATAAATTTGAGAAAATTTGCAAGATTGATCGGATACTCATTCAACTGTTGTTTAGAAAACATCACAGGAAAAGCATTTTCATCTTCTTTAACTGCCCAACGGGCAGCAAGAGTCAATAAAACCTTTACTGCTAATTCAACTGCCTTCTCCTTTCTATCTGACAATGTTTTGTCTTTTACAACTGCGCGTAATCTGCGAATCAGATTTATTTCGTGATTTTCATTATCGGTTTCAAATATTTCAGGAAGTTTTATCTCAATTTCTACCAAAGCATCCGCAAAAGTCTCGCCAATAAACCCATTTATAGAAGTAGCAAATTTTTCTACAAACCAATGTTCATAAGCCTGACTGTTAGATACCAATTCATCATCTTCAACTAATTTTGTGAGACCTGCCCAAAATAAGCTTTGAATCGCGTAGGAAAGTAATTCGCTTACATAGTATTGGCGCCATGATAATTTAATTTCTGAAGATTGAGAACTATTATTCCAGAATACTTCTTTACTAAAAGCACCCGTATAAACAACACTTAAAAATTGATGGATCCCAGAATCAGAAAGAGGAATTTCTATATTTAATTCTGTAGTTTTTTTTATAAAATCTAAGATTAAAATTAATGAATCTTTGCGTTTTGCCGAAATGTGATTTTGAAACAATTCATCTCGGATAAATAAGAAATTAATCAAAGCATTTTGCTCTTCGTAATTAGTCGATAATTGGCATGGACAGAAGGCGAGTAACTGCTCTAAATCTTTTTCTGAAACCCAATCTTTTTCCAAGACATTAAAAAATTCTTCATCGTTAACGGACTCACTAAACGCCTCGGCTATTAAAAGCCCCCGATCCTCGGTATAAATAATTTCCCCTTTACTTGTATAACCAAGAATCCCAGCATCTCTTAGAGGTCCAAAATAATATTGCCCTAAACCACCGAAACTGTTTTTGAAATACCGGTCAGAAGAATCGTCCAATGTTGCATATTTTGAAATGATTGTTATTTCTTGGCTATCGAGCATTTCATTCAACACCGAACTCAGCTTTTTTGCTCCAACAAAACTGTCATGGGAGTTATGATTGTTATCCTCCAAAATTCGATAATGATAAAGACCTATCAAAGTTAATAAACAATCTGCCCTTCGAATAAGGCTTTGAAGCGAGAAATTTTTAAGTTTATTAGATCGTAAATGGACTCCCCGAATAAACCAAGGATAGAACGAATAATAACGCCCTCGACTTGTAACATTAGTAATATGTGGCAACAAATCTTGATAAATTGTTTCCGGCAGAAAACGCACTCCCAATTGGTCCTGCCCAACTGCCTCTCTCGAATTTTTGACCCAAGATGTTTGAGAAGTTGTCATAATAATCCAACCGATTATTTAAAGAATTTTATTAAAGCATTTTCTTATTCTTTCGGGAAAGTGTGTTATGATTTTCGCGCCTAAAAATGATTGTTTTTCGAAAAAACGTCTATCGCGATAGACGTTTTTTGCCTTAGCACACTCTTTTTGAAGGAAAATATCCAAAATTTTCTGTACTTGTAAGAAATTTCTTATTATTCCGTTTTACCCATCAATTTTTTGTATTTCTTATTTTCGATAAATTCCGACCTAAAACACAAATATTTAGATTACTCAGAACCAATTATCTTTAAAGGTTCGCATAAGGCTCTAATAATATAATCATTAGCTCCAGCAATGATATTTCCAATATGATCGGGTATGTTCGATCTATGAAAACCGGGTTGAGCAATGATAATTTCATACCTAGTTCGATAGGTTTTGGTTTTGGTTAATATTCTTTGAAGTTCAGTTTTTTCACCTTTCAAAAAAGTAGAATTTATAGTATTTCGTTGCCGATAAACTATTTGATCGTATAATTTGCCATTATGCACCCAAATTAAAGATTGTAATACTTGCCCACAAACATCGTAAGCATCTTTCAGGGTTGTTCCAACTCCATGAGCTTTTTTGCAATGATAAAATTGAATTAAAACTTCTTCATCTATTACTCCAAAAGTTAAAAAATCAGCAATTTCTCCGCTCGCGTCATCAATGAAAATTACTTCTTGTCCGCTTTCGGGAAGTGTTTTTTTGAAATACTCGAATATTGAAATTTTCCCTTCTATTTGGGTTTCTTTTTCCTGCTTTATATCTACATTTTCTTTATCCCACGCTATAACTTCTATTTGATTTTCATAATCAAAAGGAGAGTATTCTATTTCACCTGTTTGATGAAATTGCTGTCCCATAAAGGATGAAAAATCCGCACAGTAGAATACCAAGAGATTATTATTAATATATTCACAAAGATTGTGGTTATCCCGACCTCCGAGTATTCTAATATCCGATGAATCTTCATCTTCAAAAATACCGAAAAACTCTTCTGTTTTATAAGAAAAATCTAATTTACAACTTACATCGTTATTTTCAATAACTATTCGTATTTTTTCTTTATCAGAAGATTCTTCATCAATGCTTAAATCAAAATCCAATAGTTGATAATCTCTCCCTGTTTTAGCATCTCTAACTATTGGAGGCTTTAAATATGTTCGTTCATTCCACGAAACAGCGATAACATTTTCAGGAATTTTATTTATTGTGTGTCCGACTGAAACAAAATCAAGAGGTGAAGACGTTGTAACCTTACCATCACTTTTTATTTTTATTGCTAATTGTTTGCACCATAATAAAAGTTGCGGAATCCTTTGGTAAGTATTGCTCCAAACTTTGGACGAGCCACTATACCCGATTGTTACATTATTTCCATTTTCTTTCGCACTTCCATAAATATGTCCTCGATGAAAGGATTTGGCATCAATTCTACTGATTGACTTATGAGGACTCGGACCGGTAATTATTCGATATGATTCCGCATTACTTCTCAATAAATTGTTTCTCATACCAATATTGAAAAAGCTGAAATCATCTAAATTTAATAAGACCTTATCAACTTTATCTAGAGACAGCGGGTACGCAACTGACTTACTGTAACAATGAGCAACGACTTCATAAACGATATTGTTTTTATTGGTCGAACTAATGAAAAGAAGATTGCTGTCTTTATCGAAGTAAACAATGAATAAATTGTATTCAAACCCTATAAAATGCTCGGATAATGACCATTTTGGTTTATAAAAATCTTTAGTAATAAAAATATCTACGGATTCGTCAAAGTTAGTGGTTCTGAATACTACGTCAAAACTTGATGGTAAATCGCAATCTAATTCAATATCATCATTTAGCTGAAAGACCTTTACATGCAATAGCGGTTTGAGTGAATAAAGTGAGAAATTTTCAAAATCAGGCTCAGCTTGCGACGGGGTTTCAAAACCTTCTATAACTTCTCTTGTAACTACTTCCTCTTCTATTTTTGATTCGCTGAGTTCAGTTATTAAATTTTTCCAATCTGCTCCTTCAACATATAGTCTTTCTAAAGTTCCTTTTACGGTTGAAGGCACAGCAAGGAACTTAGCTTTGCCTATTTTTTCTCCTTTGGTTCTTGCAAATCTCCCAATAAATTGCAAAGTAATTGCCAAAGATTTATGAGGAGAATGAATTGAAGCAATTTTTAATTGTGGTAAATCAAATCCTTCTCCAAGCATATCTACACAAATAACACCGTCTAACTCTTGCTTCTTTAGTTTCTTAATAACTCCTTTAATATGAGAATATGAATGTCCGCTATGAACTAATTGTAAATTTAAGTTAGTATGCTCCTTATAAATTTTTTGAAGCTCTTTTGCTTTTTTTCTTGAATCAGTTCTAACCATTAACAAATGTTCAAATCCATTTTTTCTATCTTCTAGAAATACCGTTTCAGCAGAAGTTGCAATCTTGACATCTTCTGGTTCGCTTCCTGAATCATCAACTGCTAAATATTCTATTTCGCCGAATATTCCATCTTGAACTGCAAGACTGATCGGATAGTTATAAACCAACTTGCCTTTTAATGTTCTTTGGTCTCTACGAAAGGGTGTGGCTGTAAACAAAACCTTTTTTGCTTTGGGAAAACTACTTAACAAATCATCCCATGTCCTCGCACTACTATGATGGGCTTCATCAACTAAAATTAGGTCAAATAAATCATTTGGTGGATGAGGAATATCTTCAATGCCGGGACTACTGCTATTTGGTGAAACTACAACAACATCATAATTTCTTAAATCTTCCCATTGAGATTCGGAGGTGATTTTTTTTTCAATTTCTTTAACTTTTGGGGTATCAATTTTTTTCGTTAAAACTTCGATTTCGAGCAGCGTTGATAAGGTTTTGAATTCTTCAGCGATTTGATTTCTTACTAGGCGACTAGGAGTTATTACTAGGATTCGAGAGCTATTTAAAACAAAAGCACTCATCATCATAACTACTGTTTTGCCAGAACCTGTCGGCATCACAACAATAGCTGGTTCCTTTTTTATTGTGAAAAAAGAACTGATTGCATGAATAGCTCCGATTTGAGAATATCGCAACCCTTTTTCAGAGCCTATTGGGTAAGTTATGTGTTTGTAATTATCACTAAAATAGCTCATATAGTGGAAAGAATTTTATTAAACTAAAATTTCAGGATCAAACGAACAATCAATTGAAGTTTAAATTAATTATAACTATATATTTTGTTGAAACACTACTAATTATTTTAGATGTGAAAAGAATTAGATGTTCCGATTGCCCCTTAATCGGTTAAATCATCTGAACTGACTGATTACAAAAATAAAGAGGATGAGCGTTTTCGTTACTTGGTTTAAATTCTCGAAAAGATCTGCTGAAATTACTGTTTCAGGAAAAGTAACTTGTAAAAATTTAAATTAAAGTATTAAAGAGGCAAAGTTGAGATATTTGATCTGACAGTTACATTTAAATTCGATATTAAATTTTGTGAGTTCAAGGTCTTATTTTTACACTTTACACTTGAAACCTAATCTCCAGCGGCAGCCAGTTCTAAATCTTCAACCTACGAAACGTCTATCACGATAGACATTTTTCCTTTAAATCATTAATCCATAAAGCCGGATTTAAGTGAAATTATTTTAATTTCATTAGCGAGTTTTCTGCGAATATTTGCATCTGAAACATTTTCTCTTATTACGTATCCTACCATCGAAAGAAGAATCATTACTTCATCTACAGAAAGCATATATCTATCCTCAATCAATTTTTTACGCTCTGAAGATATAAGTTTTGCGTATTGCCTTTGTGCTTTGAATAGTTCATTCCAGCTCCGATATTCCTCTATTCCTTCGTCTATAGCTAAATTTAATTTCTGAAAGGCTGAGATTATTTTGTCCTTATTTCCACTTTTAAGTGCAGTTTGAATTTCGTTCTTGGCTTCTTTTACCTCGCGCCAAGTTTTTTCTGAATCTCCTGAACCTAATTTTTCTTCTATTTGTGAAAGTCTGACTTCAACCAGTTTAATTTGGTGCTTCAAAGATAGGAACTCACCTTCGTTTCTAGATTCGTTCAATTCATGTAAACGAGAATCTAGATCATCAGGAATATATTTTGAAAAACGACCATGCTTGAATCTCGGATGATTAACTCCAGAAAGCGCCAACCCGCCATGATTCCGACATTTTTTATTTGGATTGCCTTTTATTGGTTGATTGCCACAAGGCATATAATTCCCTTCTGGCGTTCTTTTCTTTTGGCGATGCCCGGAACATCTGAAATGAATTTGTCCGCACTTTTCGCAAATATTTAATGATTTTGTTTTAGTCATGGGGTATCCATTTAGTCATGGGGAATCTATTTTCTAATTCATTCAAATTCTTTTTATTGTTTTAAGTAGTTTTTCAACTAACTTTTTTCGAAATTTTCTTGTTTGGATTTGTGTCTCTGGAAAGTGTCTATCGCGATAGACATTTTTGAGAAATCTAAACCCATAAACATCTAAGTAATCTTTCTAATTTAATTGACGAGTTAACCTGAGTGTAAAGACAATAAGACCTATACCCTAGAATATAGCCTTAATGCCTTCAAAGTTACGAGCTGAACCTTCGTGCATTTTAACTAGCCGGTTCTCCCAAACTGGTTATCAGATTACCGATTTACTGACGGTCAGAAGTTTTACGTGATACTTTGGGACACAGGGCAAAAAAGTGAGTTAATGTTTTTTCTCATCAAAACTCTTGCGATTAAACTCTATCAGAAACCGAAAATTCGCTTTGTGCGAGTCTTTCAATCGCTTTACACCTTTTCGCTTCGTGTTCGGCAAGTGCTATACCGTACCACGCCGAAGTATTTTTATCGGCACTTCGGAAATAATTTATAGTCAAAATTCTTATGCGAATATGAAGTAGTTTTCATACTCACGTTTTAATTCTGTAAGTCCTCATTAATATTTACTGATGCTTTTATTTCACTCTTTTCAAGGAAAGCTGTTATATGGCTTTCACCAATAAAAATACGGCTACCAAGTTGATAAAATCCTAAACTACCACGTTCTCTATAACGTCTGACTGTCATTGGTGAAACTTGTAGTATTTTTGCCGTTTCTTTTTCTGAAAACCGTTGCTCTGCCATTTTGCTTTGCGCTTGTACCATAATTTCCTTTCTCCAAAATCAAAACTTAAAATAAAAAAGCCGTCCATTCTAGGTGATTTACCTAGAATGGACGGCTTGCGTAATACCATCAATTTGTCCTAGTAGTTTCTAATTTGTAGAAACATGTTCAAGACGCGCCGTATTAAGAAAACGAGTGGCTACAAATGCCACATTGAAAATCATCTTAAAATTACAACAACCAACTCAGCATGTCAAGAATGGGCATTAATTCACGGCATTTGATGCTTCAATGCGCTCAATCTTACTTTGTTCTAGCGTTAGATACGCATCAAGCATATTAGCTGAGTTTGAGATACTTTCTGTATTTAGATTTAGGTATCTTTGGAAGGTTTTGATTTCTTGATGTCCTGATAATTTCATAACCTCTAAATGTGGAACTCCGGCACGAATAGCCCTCGTACAAAAACAATGCCTGAGATCATGAAAATGAAAATCAATCAAACCCGCATCATTACAGGCTGAAACAAAAGACCTTTTCACGTTATTTGAGATACCGAAAACAAGGTCATTTTCAACCTTTGGCGAAATTTCCCACAATTTCGAAAGTTCATCATAAACCCTTTGTGTCATGCCAATAATACGGCTTTTTTGCGTCTTGGTATTGGTTGCTAAAACAGTAATTTTACGTGTAAAAAGATCAATCTCTTTCCATTGTAATTTAAATAATTCACCGCGCCGCATACCAGTATCAACAGCCGCAATAACCAAAGGTTTGAGATGTTCGCGCTTACCGTTGCAAGCGGCTAAAAGACGCCCTTCTTCCTCGTGCGATAAGATTCTATCGCGCTGAACTTCTGCCGATGCCGAAATTAAACCTTTTTGTCGTTCAAAAGGATTTTCGATCAGCCACCGATTGTTTTTGGCAAAATTCAATACTACCCGCAAAAGAGCCAGCTCACGATTAACCGTTGCAACCTTGCGCGGTCTTTCTTTTTTTACTTTTTCAATCCGATATTTTCTGCGAGTTTTCTTTTTGGTTTCCTCATCATTCAAAATCTTATTATTGACTTCAACAACTACTGGCGTATTCAATCTTTCGACCTTATAGGCTTTCAAATCGCTCGCTTTGATCTTACGAATAGGTTTTCGCCCAAAATGCTCTACAATCGGCTTTAACAACGATTTCTGAGGCACGATTGACCGCTTCCCTTCCGCTTTTCTACCATCGCGGTAAATGGCAGCAACAAGTTCTGTTTTTTCATATTTTGTCGCAAGCTCGCTGAATGTCATTTTATCGGCGTTTAGAGTTTCTTCACCATGATTTTCCAGTTCGGCAATCATGTCTTTAATGTGAGTGCGGGCTTTGGTTCGATTTTCGGCGCGTCTGAGCTTTTCTTTTCGCTTTCCGGTCGTTTCATCAATCCATTGAATACGAGCATACAGATAGCCTTTAATCGTCTTTATGCTGCCTTCCGCTGAACGCGATTTTTTTCGCCAATCTTCATTCATAGTTTCCTCTAGTTTCCTCTAAGTTTTCCTCTAGTATTTGGTAAGCATTGTAAATTCATGTGAAATGATGAATCAAATTTACCCTTTTCAGTCAATAAAATCAAGGAAAAATGAAAACTAATGAGAATTGGTGAGAATCTACGAAAATGATATAAATTTGGCTACGAATCAAGAGGTCGCATGTTCGAATCATGCCGGGTGTATTAATTAAATCAATAAGTTAGAGGCATCCAAATGGATGCCTCTAATATTTTCCCCTCTATTCTTCCTGTAATAATTTTCTGTTGGTTTTTATTCGGCTTTTTCTAATGCGATAGGGACATAGATTCCAGAGTTGCAGAACTAGCAAAACCTTTGGGAATTTCTCCCGAAGAATTGCCGGATTAAATTTGGGTAGTGACCCGGTTTGAAATCTTTAAATTAATCGAAGTTTATTAATCTATCCGCCGACATAACGCTAATGCTTTTGTCGGCTGCTGAACTATATTATTTTTTCGTCGTGTAAATGTTTACGATGGCTCCTGACGCAAACGGAGTAGAACTTACAAGTTCTAAGTCTATTAAATGCGGAGTTGTCGCAAACATTGAAATTCCTTTTCCGATCGCAACCGGGTGAATTGAAAATCGGTATTCGTCAACCAGTCCATGCTTTACGAGCTCCTGAGCAAAACCTGCGCCGCCATGAGCCGCAATATGTTTTCCTATCCTGTTGTTTGAGTTTAGTAATGCCGGCAATGAGGTCGGTTGCAACAGCGGCATTTGCCCACGTTGAAGCATCTTGACCTGTCTCGCCATAACTTGTTTTATGAACAAAACCGCCTTTGGAAAAAACGACTTTCGGAATTTTGTTCATCGGTTCGGCAAGCCGGTCGGATGAAGCTGCCCAATATGGAGCCATCACTTCAAATGTTTTACTGCCCATGATATGAACGCCGCCTTCCCAGAGAGATTTTTCAATCTAGTCCTTTACCGATTCGTCCCTCGTCCGCATCATCCAGTCGAGTTCATGATTCGGTCCGCAAACAAAACCGTCAGCGGAAACGGTCATTCCTAAAACTAATTTTCTCATAATTTTTCTCCTTAATTCACAATTTATTTGTTTCATTGATGAAACGCGGGATTATCTTAACATCAATTTTTGAAAATCGTGCGCTATAAAAGCGACAATCTTCGGGGCTGATTGCGACAATCTTTAAACTATTTTTGAACCGTCAAACGCGTTTCGATACACGGCGCGAAAATCTGTTTGCGATGTCCGGGAAATCCTTTCAAAAAAAATTGCCGACTTCTCTTGACTCTATATCCGACTACAGGGTTTATTATCGAATTAACGGTTCGATTCGAGCCGGATTTTATGAAGTCGGGCGACGCGAGTTTAACTCGCATTCGATTTGATTAATAAAACGATTTTAGAGTTGAAAGTAGAAAAATATGAAACAGGCTTTTGATTATATTCAAAATGCGGAGACCGGCGGAAAGCAGCTGAAAATCGGCGAAGTATCAAAACTTTCGGGCATCGGGATCGAGGCTCTGCGGTTTTACGAAAAAAGCGGTCTGCTCGACCGTCCGGGCAGAACTTACAGCGGTTACAGGCTTTACGACGAAAGCGTTTTAGAGCGTTTGGCGTTTATCAAACAGGCGCAGATTCTGGGCTTTTCGCTCGACGAAATCAAACAGCTGATCGAACACAAGCGCAACGGCGAAAACCCGTGCGTCGAGGTGCGCGAAGTCGTCAGAATACGGCTCGCGGAACTAAACGAGCGCATCGAACAGATGATCGAGTACCGCGACGAGCTGGCGGCGGCGCTTGCCGAATGGGACGAAGCGGGCGAAATAGAAGGTCACGTCTGCGGGCTGATCGAACGCTCGCACGTCGGGCGAAACATAAATCTGCACGAGAAATTAGGACATAAAAAATAGTCGGAAGTTAAAGGATATGAAAACCAAAGCGTCACACATTGACCCGATTTGCGGAATGACCGTTGCGCCCGAAACGGCGGCGGGCGAAATCGAGTTTGAAGGAAACAAATATTATTTTTGCTCGAAAGGATGCGTCGAAAAATTCAAGCGTCAGATCGAATCGAAAGCCGCCGCGCCAATTGCGGCTGCGCCTGTCATGCTGACGCAGATCAGCCGCGTCAAGCCGACCGATGCAGAAATGCAAATCGAAATTGATCCGGTCTGCGGAATGTCGGTCGCGCCCGAAACCGCCGCCGGAAAATACGAGTTTGAAAATAAAATCTACTATTTCTGCGCCGAAAGCTGCATGAACAAATTCCGCCAGAGTCCGCGCGCGTTTTTGGACGGAAAAATCGAACAAAAAATGGACGCCGAAAGCGCGGGCGTTGAATACACTTGCCCGATGCACCCGGAAATCGTCCAGATCGGTCCCGGAAGCTGCCCGCTCTGCGGCATGGCGCTCGAACCGATGGTGATTTCGCTCGACGACGCGCCCGACCCGGAATTAATTGATATGACGCGGCGATTTTGGATTTCGGCGGCGCTGACGATTCCGGTTTTCGTGCTCGCGATGGCTGAGATGCTGCCCTCGTTTCACTCCTATATCTCGCCGACGTTTTCGATCTGGACGCAGTTTATCTTAGCGACGCCGGTCGTTTTGTGGGGCGGCTTGCCGTTTTTCGAGCGCGCCTGGACTTCGGTTAAAAATGCGAGCCCGAATATGTTCACGCTGATCGCGATCGGCACGGGCGCGGCGTTCGTTTTCAGTCTTTTCGCGCTCTTTTTCCCGCAATTTTTTCCGGCTTCGATGCGCAGCGCGCACACCGGATTGATCGCCGCGTATTTCGAAGCGGCGGCGGTTATTACGACGCTCGTTTTGCTCGGTCAGGTTTTGGAGCTGCGCGCGCGCAGCCAGACTTCGAGCGCGATCAGAGAGCTGCTCGGACTCGCGCCGGAAACGGCAATCGTCGTTTTCGACGACGGCGCGGAAGCCGAAATCGCGCTCAAAGACGTGCAGCTCGGCGCGCGTTTAAGAGTCCGCGCGAACGAGAAAATTCCGACCGACGGCGTCATTCTCGAAGGCGAAACTTCGGTTAACGAAGCGATGGTCACGGGCGAATCAATTCCGGTCGAAAAGACGGCGGGCGACGCCGTTATCGGCGGCACGCTTAACGGCAAACGCGCCTTTCTGATGCTTGCGACAAAGGTCGGCAGCGATACTCTGCTCGCGCAGATCGTGCGAATGGTCGGCGAAGCGCAGCGTTCGCGCGCGCCGATTCAGCGTCGGGCTGACGCCGTTTCGGCGTATTTCGTGCCGGCTGTAATTCTGGTCGCGATCGCGGCTTTCAGTTTCTGGGTGATCTTCGGCAGTTCGATTTTGCCGCCGGATAAAAATCCGTTTATTTTCGGTTTGGTGGCAGCGGTTTCGGTGTTGATTATCGCCTGCCCGTGCGCGCTCGGTTTGGCGACGCCGATGTCGATCATGGTCGGCACCGGACACGGGGCGCGGCACGGCGTACTCGTCAAAAAAGCCGAGGCGCTCGAAATTCTGGAAAAGGTCAATGTAATTGTCGTGGATAAAACCGGAACCCTCACGACCGGAAAACCGCGTCTGCAAGCGGTCGTTTCCCTTTCGGATTTTAGCGAAAACGAAATTTTACGCCTCGCGGCGAGTCTCGAAAAATCGAGCGAGCATCCGCTTGCCGACGCGATCGTTACCGGCGCGGAAGAGCGAAACGTTTCTTTTGCAAAGGTCGAAGATTTCGAATCCGTCACCGGAAAAGGCATTTACGGCACGATCGAAGGCAGAAAAATTCTGCTCGGAAACTCGAAATTAATGCGGGATTACGATGTTGATTTTTCAAACACGGACGAAGCCGACAAGCTGCGCGGCGAAGGTCAAACCGTAATGTTTATTGCGATTGACGGAAAACCCGCCGGAATTCTCGGCGTCGCCGATACGGTTAAAGAATCCGCAAAAGCAGCGATTGCCGAATTGCGGCACCAGAAAATCGAAGTCGTGATGATGACCGGCGACAACGCGAAAACCGCCGAAGCCGTCGCGCGAACTCTCGGCATCGAAAAGGTTTTCGCCGACGTTTTGCCCGAGCAGAAAGCCGAAAAGGTTAAAGAATTGCAGGCGCAGGGAAAAATCGTCGCGATGGCGGGCGACGGAGTCAACGATGCGCCCGCGCTCGCGCAAGCCGAAGTCGGCATCGCGATGGGAAGCGGAACCGACATTGCGATCGAATCCGCCGACATCACGCTTTTGAAAGGCGACCTGCGCGGAATTTTGCGCGCCAAAAACTTAAGCGAAGCGACGATGAAGAATATTCGCCAAAATCTGTTTTTCGCGTTTATTTACAACGTCGTCGGCGTGCCGGTCGCGGCGGGCGTTTTGTATCCGGTGTTCGGATTGCTTTTATCGCCGATGATCGCGAGCGCGGCGATGACGTTCAGCTCGGTTTCGGTGATCGTCAACGCGCTGCGTTTGAGAAATATCAAATTGTAACGACTTAGAAAGCGAAGCGCGGTGTGACCGATGTACTTGACAACGCCGCGCGGCGTTCATATTCTGGACTAAATTATGCTGCACAGGCTAATCGCATTATTTTTTATATTGACTCTCGCCGGACAGGTTCTGGCGGGCGTCTGCGTGTGCCTCGACGAAACGGGCGGCAAAGGAGCAAAAACTTCATGCTGTTTGCGAAAAAAAGCGCAGCAGCCTTCGATGAAAAGGAAAATGTGCTGCAATACGCCGTGCGGCGAATCGGGCGGCACGATTCCGGGTTCGCAATCCGAATCTTCGGTTAAACTTCCCGTCGTCGTTCGAAAAGCGGTCGAAAGACTTTTGTTTTCGATTGCGCCGCGCCCGGTTTATGCCGCGCTGCCGACCAACCTGAAACGCCGTGAAAACGCCGCGCAGAAAGTTTCCAAACCTCCGATTCTCTATCTCCAAAACCACGCATTTTTAATCTAACGACAGCCGAAGTGTGTCTTTTTTTCGCCTTTTAATTTTAGAAGGGCGGGATTTTGCGAAAGCCGTCGTGTGTCTAAAAACACGCCGCGCGAGCTTTAATTTTTAATTTTATTCAAACAAAGAGGAACAAAATATATGTCGAAAATCATTCTTACGATCAGTTTTATTTCAATAGTCGTCTTCTCGATCGCCTGCGGCGGTTCGAGCGGTAGTAGTAGTTCGGGCGGCGCGGGCAAAGTCATCAAGAGCGCTCCGGCGGGAAATAATCTGACCGTTTCGCTTTCGAGCGCCGACGGCGTTTTGCGCGACGGTCAGCAGGACGTTACTTTGAGTTTTACCGACGCCTCGGGCAAGCCGGTTGATGTCGGCGCGGCGTCGCTCAATTTCCACATGCCCGCGATGGGCACGATGCCCGTGATGAACGACGCGGCGACGCTCACGACGACCGCGACACCCGGAGTTTATAACGGCAAGGTAAAACTGCAAATGGCGGGCGAATGGCAGGCGCAAATCGAATACGACGGAGCAGCCGGAAAAGGCAAAGCCAATCTGGCGGTGACGGCGCAGTAAAAGTCGAGGTAAAAGATGAAAAAAATTCTGAAATTTTCTTTAGTTACAGCGATTGCCGCCGGCGCAGTGTTGTTTGCGTCCTGCGGCGCAAAAACCGACACTGCGGCAAATACGGAAAACCCGAAAGTCATCGTTGAAAGTTTCGCGCAGCCGTTAAAAATAACGGTTTCCAAAAACGGTTTCGAGCCGAAGTCGATCGGCGTTCGAAAAGGTCAAACGGTCAAGCTCGTCTTTGTCCGCACGGACGAGGAAAACTGCGGCGAAGAAATCGTTTTTCCGAAACAGAATATCAAAAAACCGTTGCCGCTCAACGAAAACGTGCCGGTCGAATTTACGCCGACCGAATCGGGCGAAATCGCTTTTACGTGCGGGATGGATATGCTGCGCGGAAAAATTCTGGTGCAGTAAAAATTTTATAAAAAGAGGAATCATAAAAATGAAAAAGGGATATTTTTTAGGCTTGGGTTTAACGTTTGCGCTCGTCATTCTGAGCGCGGCTTGCAACAATTCGGCGAATGTCGACCATTCGAAAATGGATCATAATTCGATGGATCATAATTCGATGCCGATGAATTCGAATACGCCGTCGAATTCGAATATGAATCATAATTCAATGAATCATTCGGCAATGAAGTCGGATACGAACGCAGCCGCCGCGCCGTATGATCTGCAGTTTATCGACACGATGATTCATCACCACGAAGGCGCGGTCGAGATGTCGGAAATGGTTTTGAAAAAATCGTCGAACGAGGAATTGAAAAAGTTCGCGCAGAAAATTATTGACGACCAGAAAAAGGAAATCGTGCAGATGAAAGAATGGCGCGAAAAATGGTTTGCGGGCGCGGCGCGGGCGATAAATATGGAAATGGCGGGAATGAAGGATTCGATGAAAATAATGGACGACCAGATGAAAAAGATGGAAACGGCGACCGGAAAAGAATTCGATGCGCTGTTTCTTGAGATGATGATTCCGCACCACAAAGGCGCGGTCACGATGGCAAACGAAGCGCTGCAAAAAAGCCAACGCGCGGAAATCAAAACGCTCGCGGGCGCAATCATCACGGCGCAGGACGCGGAAATCAAACAGATGAACGATTGGAAAGTAAAGTGGACGAAGTGAACAATCGGTTTTCGGTTTTCGGTTTTTGGCTTTCGGGAAAACGAATTACCAATACATCTCCGAGATTCGAAATCTGAAAGTTGTAAAACCGAAAACCAAAAACCAAAAACCGATATTTATGATTAACTGGCTTATCGAATGGTCGCTGAAAAACCGCATCGTCGTGATCGGAATTTATCTCGGGCTGATGGCGGCGGGTTACTGGGCTTTGGTCAAAACGCCGATTGACGCGATTCCCGACCTTTCGGACAATCAGATCATCGTTTTCACGGATTGGGCGGGACGCTCGCCGCAGGAAGTCGAAGACCAGATAACTTACCCGCTCGTGACGAGTCTGCAAGGGCTTCCCGGCGTGCGGACGGTGCGCGCGAGTTCGGCGTTCAGCTTTTCGATGGTCAACGTTATTTTTGAAGATAATGTCGAACTTTACTGGGCGCGAACGCGCGTGCTCGAACGCCTGAATCTCGTCTCGAAACAATTGCCCGAAGGCGTTACGCCGACGCTCGGACCAGACGCGACCGGCGTCGGGCAGGTTTTCTGGTACACGCTCGAATCCGATTCGATGAATCTGCGCGATCTGCGCACTTTGCAGGATTGGTTCGTCCGTTATCAATTAAATTCGGTTCAGGGCGTCGCCGAAGTCGCGTCGGTCGGCGGGTTTGTTCAGCAGTATCAGGTTGACGTTGACCCGAACAAACTTCGCGCTTACAATCTGCCGCTTTCGACCGTCGTTGAAGCGGTCGAAAAATCGAATAACAACGTCGGCGGAAACGTCGTCGAACAATCCGGCGAATGGGCGGTCGTGCGCGGCGTCGGGCTGGTCGAATCGGTCGCTGACGTTGAGAATATTGTCGTCGGCGCAAATAACGGAACGCCGATTTACGTAAAAAACGTCGCCGTCGTCAAGCTCGGCAACGCCTTTCGCACCGGCGCGCTCGACAAGAACGGAACGGAAGCCGTCGGCGGCGTCGTGATCGCGCGATACGGCACGAGCGCGCTCGAAGTCATCGAAAGCGTGAAGCGAAAGATCGAGGAAATCAAGCCCGGTTTGCCTGCGGGCGTCAGAATCGTTTCGTTTTACGACCGCACACAGTTAATCAACCGCACCGCCGACACGCTCAAAGAAGCGCTGATCGAAGAATTGATTCTCGTGACACTCGCCAACCTGATCTTTCTCGCGCATTTCCGTTCGGTTCTGATCGTCACGATTCCGCTGCCGCTTGCGGTTTTGATCTCGTTCTTGTTCATGTATTTCGCGGGAATCACGTCGAATATTATGTCGCTCGCCGGGATTGCGATCGCGATTTCCGATCTCGTTGACGCCGGAATCGTCGTCACGGAAAACGCCTATCGCGCGATCGAAGACAAAGGCATCGACACAAAGGACAAACACGCCGTCTGGACGGAAGTTCTCGAAGCGACAAAAATGGTCGGGCGACCGATTTTTTCCTCGATCGCGATTATTATTCTCGCCTTCGTGCCGGTTTTCGCGCTTACGGGACAAGAAGGCAAACTCTTTCATCCGCTGGCGTTTACCAAAACTTTCGCGATGATTGGCGCGGCATTTATGGCGGTCACGCTCGTGCCGGTGCTGTGCACGTTTTTCCTCGGCGGAAAGCTTCGACCGGAAGAGTGGAACCCGATCATGCGTTTTTTGCGCCGCGTTTATAAACCCGTGCTCGTCTGGGCTTTACGGCATCGCGCGGCGACGGTTTTGATGGCGCTCGCGCTTTTTCTCGGCGCGGCTTTTCTCGCGACTCGCATCGGCACGGAATTTATGCCGCCTTTGAACGAAGGCGACTTGATGTATATGCCGGTTACCGATCCGGCGATCTCTTTGGACGAAGCGACGCGCGTTTTGAGTTTGCAGGACAAGATCATCAAAAATTTTCCCGAAGTCGAATGGGCGGTCGGAAAAGCCGGACGCGCCGAAACTTCGACCGACCCGTCGCCGATCAATATGAATGAAACGATCATTCATCTGAAACCGGAAACAGAGTGGCGCGAAGGCATGACGCGCGAAAAGTTGATCGCCGAAATGGACGCCGCGCTGCGGATACCGGGTGTCACGAACATCTGGACGCAGCCGATCATCAACCGCATCGAGATGCTCGCGACCGGCATTCGCTCGCAGGTCGGCATTAAAGTTTACGGCAATGATCTGAAAACTCTGGAAGATTATTCGCGCAAAATCGCCGACGTCGTCAAAACCGTTCCCGGCGCGGCTGACGTTTACGCGGAACAGATCACCGGCGCACCGTATCTCGATATTGACATCGACCGGCAGGCGGCGGCGCGTTACGGAATCGACACGCGCACCATACAGGACGCGATCGAAAAAGGCGTCGGCGAAACGAATCTGACCGTCACGATCGAAGGTCGCCAGCGATTCCCGATTCGCGTGCGTTACGCGCCGGAATTTCGCCGCTCGCCCGAAGCGATCGGACAGATTCCGGTGACGTCGCCCGCCGGAGCGCCGATTCCGCTCGCACAGTTGGCGAAAATTCAAACCGTCACCGGCGCGGCGATGATCCAGAGCGAAAACGGGCTTTTGCGCGGCACGGTTCTTTTGAACGTGCGCGGGCGCGACATCGGCAGTTTTGTTGACGAAGCGAACGCCGCGATTTTGAAACAAGTTCAAATGCCCGCCGGGTATTACATCAACTGGAGCGGGCAGTATGAAAACCAACAGCGCGCGCGGGCGCGTTTGCTGATCGTCGTGCCGATCGTCATTCTGATTATTTTCGCGACGCTTTATCTGACCTATCATTCGTTTCTCGAAGCGGCGCACATTCTGCTCGCCGTGCCGTTTGCTCTGACGGGCGGCGTCTATCTTTTGTGGCTTTTGCAGTTTAACTTTTCGGTCGCCGTCTGGGTCGGTTTCATCGCGCTCTTCGGCGCGGCGGTGCAAACCACGATCGTGATGGTCGTTTATCTCGAAGAAGCCGTGACGCGCAAGCGAAAAGCGCTCGGAAAACTCGATAAAGAAACGCTGCTCGAAGCCGTCACCGAGGGCGCGCTTTTGCGGCTTCGTCCGAAAGTGATGACCGTCACGACGATCGTTTTCGGGCTGTTGCCGATCATGTGGAGCACGAGCGCCGGTTCGGAAGTGATGAAGCCGCTCGCGACGCCGGTTTTCGGCGGAATGATGTCGAGCCTTGTGCATGTTCTGATCGTCACGCCGGTGGTTTTCTACTGGCTCAGGCTTTACCAGTTAAAACGCGAAAACGGCGCAAAAAGCGAGGAAAAGGAGTAAAAATGAAGTACACCGCTCAAAAACCCTTTCGAAAAACGCGTAAATTTGCCGCGTTTGTTTTGCTTTTTCTCCAATTTCCGATAAACGCTTCGGCGCAGGACGATAAACTGCCGACTCATTCGATGGAAAATATGACGGTTTCATCGGTCGCGAAATATCTCGATAATGCGCAGGGCAAAACCGCCGACGAAATGGTCGCCGCCGCGCTTCGTAATCACGGCGAAATCGCGGCGCTCCGAAAAGAAGCCGAAGCCGCCGAATCGTTAATCAAGCAAGCGCGGCTGCGTCCGAATCCGAGTTTGGAACTCGGCGGAACGCGGCAAATCGGCGGCGCGGACAATAGCCAGATGGCGCAGGGTTCTCTCCCGCTCGAACTCGGCGGCAGACGCGCCGCTCGAATTCGCGTCGCCGAACGCGAGCTGGAAATTCGCCGGATTGCGGTCGCCGAACGCGAACGGCAAGTCGCGGCTGAAGTTCGCACGAAATTCGGCGAAGCGCTCGCCAATGCTTTTAAGTTGAGATTTGCCGAGGAAATGGTCGTTCTGCGCACCGAACATTACAAACTGATCGCCGCGACGGTCGAGGAAGGTCGCCGCCCGCCGCTCGAACAGAATATGGAAACGGTCGAACTCAACCGCCTGCGCGCGATGCAGGAAATGGCGGACGGCAGAACCGAAATCTCGTTTCTCGAACTGCGCAATCTCGCCGGTTTCGAACCGCAGACGCCGCTTCGTTTGAAAGGTAATTTCGAAAATTTACTTGAAACGCTGCCGCCGATTGCCGAAGCCGTGTCGCGCGCGCTACGCGAAAGACCGGATTTGCAGGGCGCGCGGTCGGTCGAACTGCTCGCCGCCGCGCGCATCGAACAGGCGCGCAGCGAAGGCAGGCTCGATGCCGATGTCTCGGTCGGTTACCAGCGAATGCGCTCGGGATTTCCGTTAAAGGGTTTCGACGACGCCGGAAATCTGCGAATGATCGACAGCACTTTTAATTTTTTCACGTTCGGCGTAACTTTGAATCTGCCGGTTCGAAATCGCAATCAGGGAACGGTCGAAGCAATGATTTTCGAAGAAGAAGCGGCGCGCCGCCGCCGCGAATTCGGCGAGCTGACGATTCGCCGCGAAGTTTTTGCGGCTTACGCAAGGTTTCAATCGGCGGCGCGGGCGATGGAAATTTACCGCGTCGGAGTGCGCGAACAGGCGAGGGCTAATTTGCAGGTCGTCCGGCAAACTTATGAGCTCGGTTCAAAAACTCTGCTCGATTACATCGCCGAGCATCATCGTTTCGTCGAGATCGAAAACGGTTTTATCGACGCGCAGCTCGAAACGTATCTCGCCCGCGTCGATATTTTGCGCGCAGCGAATTTGCCCGGTCTAAAGTAAAAGATATGTTGCAAACGCGGAAAAACAGATATTTCGGCAAATGCCTCGCCGTCGTTTTACGGCTGATGTTGGCAGGGGCGATTTTCGCGACGGTCGCTTTCGGGCACGCGAAATTGCTTCGTTCAACGCCCGCAAACGGCGAAAAACTGGCGCAGCCGCCGTCGGCGATCGAGCTGACGTTCAGCGAGCAATTGCAGGCGACCGAGATAAACGCGGTCGTCGTGACCGATGCGAAAGGCAGACGCGTCGATAAAAAATCCGTCGTGCTCGCGGAAGACGGCAAAAAAATGGTCGCCGAACTGGAAGAAATCGGCGCGGGCATTTTGACGGTCGAATGGAAGGCGCTTTCCGCCGACGATCATTTGATGAAGGGCAAATTCACGTTCAGCGTCACCGAATCGAAACCGCCCGAAACCAACGCGACGCCGAACGCAACCCCGCAAAATATCGAGCCGCAAATTTCCGAAACCGCGCCGCCGACGGTCGAAACGCAATCTGCGCCGATCGAGAAAAGCGGCACGAATCCGCTTCAGAGTGTTGTTAGATGGCTCGCTTATCTTTCGATAATGACGCTTTTCGGCGGCTTCGCGTTTTTACTTTTCGTGCTCAAACCGTCGCTTAAAAATGCCACGAATCTGAGCGGTGAGGAAAAGTCGCAGGCAATCGAACGCGCCGAAAAAAGATTTCTCGGGCTGTCTTGTTTGAGCCTTTTTTTAATCGTTTTTTCCGCGCTCGCGGCTTTGGTTTTGCAGACTTCGACGTTGCTCGAAACGAGCATTGCGCAGGCGTTCGCGCCTTCGAATCTTTGGAAAGTTTTAACGCAGACCGCTTACGGCGCGCCGTGGTTTTTGCAGATTGCCGCGACGCTCTCGATTTTCGCGAGCTGCATTTTTATCGGAAAACGAAAAAATGCAGCTTCGTTAAACTCCGCCGACGGTAAAAAGACGCTCTTGTGGGCGGGCTTGATTTTTTCGGCTTTACTGCTCGGAACGCTCAGTTTTACGGGACACGCGCGGGCGGCGCAGAAAGATTACGCGTTCGCCGTCGTTTCCGATTGGCTGCATCTGATCGCCGCCGGAATTTGGGTCGGCGGAGTTTTTCAGCTCGCGCTGACCTTGCCGAAAAGTATTATCGGATTTCCCGCGTTATCGCGCTTGTCGGTGCTCGCGCGCGTCATCCCGCGATTCAGCGGGTTGGCGATTTCTGCGACGATTTTGCTCGCGCTGACCGGAATTTATAACTCGTGGATTCATCTGGTCGGCGTCCGCGATCTAATCACGACGCCGTACGGAATTACGCTACTCGTCAAAATAATACTTTTTCTGCTGATGCTGCCGCTCGGCGGATTTAACAGATTTTTTATCCGTCCGCGCGTCGAAAAACTGGCTGCCGCGACCGATTCGGGCGAACATTCGAAAACGATCAAGGATTTTTATTTCGTGATGATTCTCGAAGCGGCATTTGCCGTCGCGATCCTTTTGCTTGCCGCGATGCTCGCGTTTTTGCCGCATTCGCAGGAACATCACGCGGCTGCCGGAAAATCGCCAAACTATATCGCAATTAACATTAGGAACGACTGAAAATGAACGAGCAAAACATCGAACCGAACGAGCCGGAAAAAGTAGAAATCGCTGCGGTTAACAAAGCTGAAACGTCGCCGAAACCGGTCTCGAAACAAAAACCGGCGATTATCGCGGCTTCGATTCTGGCAATCGTCCTGTTGGGCGTCGCGCTGATTTTTTGGGTGAAATCCGGCGACAATCAAGCCGGAAAACCCGTGCCCGCGCCGCGCACTTCGACGACCGACACACCGACGGGCAATACTTTTGCGGGGCAAACCATCACGCTCACGCCCGAACAAATTCAAGCCGCCGGAATCAAGATCGAATCGGTCGGCGAACAGTTAAGCACACAAAGCATGACGACCGCCGCGAACGGCGTCGTGCAGGCGAATTCGTACCGCGAAACGCCCGCGATTTCGCTTGTCGGCGGCGTCGTCAGGCGCGGTCTGCCCGAACAGGGCGCGACCGTTGCGCGCGGGCAAACGGTCGCGGTCGTCTTTAGCGACGAATTTGCCGAAACGCAGTCGCGCTTTATCGCTTTGCAGACGCAGCTTTCAAATGCGCGGCAAAACTACGCGCGGCGCGAAAAACTCGTTCGCGTCAATCAGCCCGGTCGCACCGAATTCGAAGCGGCGACAAGGCAGTTAAAAACCGCCGAAGCTCAGCTCGACGAAATGCGGCGACGTTTCGAGCGCACGACAAAACTCGTTAAAATCGGCGCTTCGAGCCGCGAAGAATTGGAGCAGGACACGACGAAACTGCGAACCGCCGAAGCCGAAACCGAAGAAGCGCGCCGCCGTCTCGAACGTTCGAAACAGCTTCTTGACATTAACCCCGAAACGCGCGCCGAATCGGAAGAAGCCGCGAACACGGTGCGCAATACCGAATCGGAAATCGCCTCCGTCAGGCAAAAACTTTTGCTTTACGGAATGCCCGAGAATCGGATAAATTCCCTGCGCTCGCCGTCGCAGATCAGTTCGGAGATCAACGTCGCCGCGCCGATTTCGGGAACGGTGACAACGCGTACCGCAAACGTCGGCGAAGTCGTCGAAGCCAATAAGGAACTGCTCCGAATCACAGACCTTTCAAGCATTTGGGTGATCGCGCAGGCGAACGAGACGGATTTGGGACGTTTGCGCGTCGGCAGCGGCGCGTCGGTCACTTCGGACGCTTTTCCCGAACGTGTTTTTCGCGGGCAGATCACGTATATCGACCCGCGCCTCGACGAGGCGACGCGGACGGCGCAGGTGCGCGTCGAACTGGACAATCCGGGCGGCGTTCTGAAAATCGGGATGTATGTCCGCGTCGCGTTCGGCGCGCTCGGAAACGCCGAACGAACCGTGCCGGTGATTCCTTCGAACGCCGTCCAGACGATCGAAAACCGCCAGATCGTTTTTGTTTCGGGCAGCGAACCGAATATTTTCGAGCTTCGCCCCGTTAGTCTCGGCGCCGAATCGAACGGGCAGTACGCGGTTTTGGAGGGTTTAACGGTCGGCGATAAAATCGTGACCGAGGGCAGTTTTCTGCTGCGCGCCGAATGGCTCAAAACGAACCGTTAAACTACGACAAATAGGTTTTGTTGACATAGGAAAATCACTCAAAAAGTTCCGGAGGAACGTGATATTTGTAGCTTGGATCGCCAATCAAACGACCGAATTCCGTAGGAATGACATATTTTTGATGCCGTTCCTAACGGAACTCGGAATCATTTCCCCGACTAAATGACTACAAATATATCGCTCCTCTGGAGCTAATAGCCCTTACGTAAACAGAAATTAGAACCTAACAATAACCCGAGTATTGGATAAGGAAATTTCGAATCGGAGCGGGGTCGGCTCGTCCGCCAGCGTTTGAAAAACGCTCGAAACGCTACGATTGCTTCAAGCTTTATTAGAAATCGAAGCGTTTTGACGCCGCTTTGCGTCGTCGCGAACGAGCCGTCCGCGCTCCGTTCTTATCCAATACTGACGTTAACAATAAAAAGCAGCGCCGTTTATAATCCGGCACTGCTTTTTATTGTGTCTCAACACTCATTTTTAACCGCTATTCTTTTTTGCGGTTGCCCTGTCCCGCCGTGATATTAATGCCTTTAATATCGTCGGCGATACTGATAACCTGCGTGCTGAATTCGTATCTTCCGTGCGTCGCGCCGAGGATGTAGGTTTCGCCCGAAGCGACGTTTTCGAATTGAAAGCGTCCGAATTGATTGGTTACCGTCTGTCGGACGACGCCCGACATATCCATCAGAGTTACCGTTGCTCTGGAAATCGGATTTCCGTCCGCGTCCGAAACCTGACCGCCAACAATAACGTTTGCCGATGTCGGAGCGAGCAGTCGCGATTATCAGCGCATTGCCGTTCAAGGTTATCGTTCCGGTTACGCCAAAATTGATCGTGTCGGCACCCGGCAGAAGATTCGCGTCGCTGATCGCTTCGCGCAGCGTACAATTTAATACTGCGCAAGTGTTAAATTAAGTGTCAGCCGTCGTGTTGACGATAAAAGTTGCCGCGTTGACACCTGAAGCCGATAAAATGGTGAGTAGAAACAAGGCAGGCAAAATTATAGCCTTTGACAAGAATGATTTATTCGTTGGATTGAGAGTTAATTTTTCTGCTCTTTCATTCCAACCCGAGAAAATGTTTGAAAGTAGAAAATACATATTTTCCTCCTTTGGGTTTGGTAAATTTAATTAACTGTTTTGAAGGGGCGTTTCAAAAACAGGACTTTAAAGACGACAAAAAAGTCTTCTCCAAGCCTTAGAGCAGAATAATTATTTAATGTCCGTGGGCAGAAAATAAAATTCAATATATCTAATATACCTTGTCATCAGGGATGATAGTCAAGATATTTTTTAACACAGTTTAGACATAGATATCTTCTTGCAAACAATACAGTTAGCATTAACAAACAGGCGCTTCCGAAATTATTTTTTTATTATTGAAAAACAAAAGTTCCCGAAAAAGTCCGTTTTCAGATTTCTGAACAATATTAAAAAGCCGCTTATTTAATCTTTACAAAATCCGTGCGGCTTCGTCCGAATGTCTCGGGCGAATACATCTCTTCAGCCTTGGCAGGCGGAACGGAAAAATTTCCCGGCGTCGTTGCGCGGGCAATGTAGGAATAGTTCCAGACGCCTTCGTAAAGCAGAGATTTAAAGACTTCGGCGCGATTATCGCGTAAGTTTTGATGATCGTACCAGTTTGAATTGTAAAACCTTTCCGGATTTCCGGAATTCTGCATTTTTTCGTCTTCGGGCAGACTTTCGGACGTTGCCAGCGCGGAATTGATTATTTCCAGTCCGGCAGGCAAATTATCAACGAGCGCAACGTGATAACGCCGCGCCGGCGCAAACATCTGAATGCGAACACGGATTCGCGCGCCCGCTTTGAACATCCAGCTGCCGTCCGCATTCTGCCGCGCATCGTCGGGCGCGTCAACCGCCTCGTAAATTCGCGTCACCTTAAACCCGAAATCCGCCGCGTCCGCCTTCAAATTCTGCGGCGCGTATTTCATCCCGATGCGGTAATAAAGCCGTCCCGCGCCCTGCCGATCGAGAATCAGATTTTGCGGCGCGGTTGTCTGCTGCAAATATCGGATCGGAACGCTGACGGATTTTGAATCGGTCGAGCGTCCGCTGAATTTCTGTTCGCCCGCGAACGCGTTTCCGAGCCAGATGCGCGCCGTAAAATCGGGCGTAACTTTTTCGTTGGTCTGAAAATATTTGTCAAGCGCGAGCAGAACGAACGCGTTTTCCTGCGTGTTTCGCCAGCGTCCTTCGATTTTATTTGCGAGCAGTCCGCGGACGATTTTCGGAACCAGCGAATGATTCGGCTCGATTTTCAAAAGCGCTTCGAGAATAACGGCGTCGGCGCGCCGGTCGGAAGCAAGCAGCACATATTCGCCGTCCGCATATTTTGTCACGAAATTCGCCGCGCCCGGGGTTTCCGTAACGCGGTTGAGCAGATTTCTTTTGATCTCCGCAACCTGTTTGAGCGAATCTTTGTCGTCCGCCAAAACCGCTAAAAGCCAGCCTAAGGATTCCGCCGAAAGATTCTCGATTCCGGCATCCTGCAAAAGTTTTCGCGCTTTTGCCGCATCCTTATCGCCCATCAAATCGCGCACGAAAAGCGCGTAAGCCGAAATCGCACGACGCGATTCGGGAGTGTAAACTGCCGGATACCGCGCTTCGATGTTTTTCAGATAAGGAAGCAAATTCAGGCTTATTTCGCTCGCGACAACATAGCCTTTCGCCTTTGCCCGAGCGAGCGCGTGCGCGACGTGAACCGATATAAACGGAAGGCTTTCGTCCTTGCTCGACCAAAAACTAAAACCGCCGTCGGCGTGCTGCAAAGTTCTCAAACGCTCGATGTCCGAAGCCATTTTCGCTTCGATCTCGGCTTTCGTCGGTAAATTCTGAGTATTAAAAGCGCGCAGAACATCGCGCAGCGCGGCGACCGACAAAATGCGCGACGAAACCTGCTCAGAGCACTCGAAAGGATAGCTTTGCAGGTAGATAAATGCATCGGTCAATTCCTGAAGCTGCGTCGAGGAAGTCGTGATTTCGAGTTCGCCGAACTGCGCGAAAACGCCTTCCGGCGCGGCGACCGGATAAACGATCGCGCCTTCCGTGTCCGTCGTGCCGTAAGTCGCAAACGATTCGGTCGTCGCCGGCGTCCAGACCGGAAAAGCGAATTCCGCCGCGTCCGCCAGATTGCCCGAAATCGCGCCGATTTGAAACCGCGCGACGCCTGTAGATTCAGTCGCTACCGGAAACCGAATCTCGGCGCGGTCGTTTGCGGCAATCGTTATCCGCCTGCCGTTACCGTCCGAAAGATTCGCATTCGTCGCCCGAATCGCGACGTCAATAGTCAAAGGTTGATCGGTTTGATTCTGCAAAACGACGGGCAATTCGGCTTTGTCGCCGAAATTCATAAAACGCGGTGCCGAAGGTCGCACCATCAAACTCTGCCGCGACGTGATCGCCGACTCGGTCTTGCCGAATTTCTTTGAACCGTTCGCTGCGACCGCCGTGATTCGATACCGCGTCAGATTGTCGGGCAGCTTGATTTTCACGGTCGCCTTGCCGTTCGCGTCGGTTCTGACGGACGGCGAAAAAATCGCGAGAGCGTCAAAATTCCGGCGAATCCTGATCTCGTCTTTAACTTTTGACGGCGCGCGATTTAGAGAAGCGATGATTTCCAAATTTACTAATGTATCCTGCCGTTTACTTGGCATAAATAAACTGTTGCCGTCGCCGTCACCATCACCGCTTCCATAGCCGTTACGCGTTTCGTTACGTAATCCGAGAGTGCTCGCCCGTTCGGGCAAAAGCAAATCTTCCGGACTGGCAAGCAGGATATTTCCGCGCGAATAAAAATCCCTCGTGCCCGATTTGACCGGCTGGTAAAACGCGCCGATCGGATCCGAAATTCTGTAATTCGTGAGCGCCAGAACGCTTTCGTCAACCGCGATGAGCGCGACTTCGGCGTTTGGCGAAGGATTCCCGTTATTGTCCGTAACCGCAACATTGACGAAGGTTTCGCCGCCGGGTTCGAGAGTTTTTTCGGTCGGTTCGGCGACGACATTTAAGCGGCGCGAGCGAAGCGAAACTTCGAGATTCAGAGCGCCGCTCGCAAAAGCCGGACGCTTCGGCAGCTTGTCGTCAGTTTCGTTGTCGAAAACGACGCGCCGCGCCGCGCCGAACAGATCAACCTGCGCGTAAAAATTCGGCAGAAAGCCTTCTTCGACCGGAATTTTCAAAACCGTCGAAGCTTCGTTCATCGTAAATCGCTCGGTTTTGACGACGCCGCTGCGCCGCAAAGTAAGAACGCCTTCCGCCGGATAAAACGGCGCGTTGATTAAAATTTCCGCCGTGTCGCCCGGCGCGTATTCCTTTTTGTCGGGAATCATTTCGACCGTTTCCTTTTCAACGTCGCGCGTCGGCTCGCTTTTTCCGCCCGCCGCCCAAACCGTAATTTCGCTTTCATTGCGGCGCTCCATTTTGTCCGAAATGCTCGCTTTGATCGTAAATTTTCCGCCCTGTTTCGGCTTGAATTCACACGCGACCGGCGCATTTCCGGATTTTATCTGACAGGTTTGCGTGTCAACCGTAACGTCCTGCCACTCGCCTTTGATCTGTTCCCAATCCTTGAGTTCGGCGACGATCGAAACCGTCTGGTCGGCAATCGCTCTGCCGTCAATGTCGGTCGTAATGACTTCAACGCGGAAGGTTTCGTCCGGTTTGACAAAAGTTTTGCCCGTGCGAATGCCGACGTAAAGTTCCGACGGATGCACGAGCAGCGTCGTCGCGCTGGCAAAAGTCTGGCGGTTGACGTCCTGCACACGCGCTTCGGCATTGATCGTAAACGGTCGCGCCGGATTTGCCGCGACAAAATCCATCGCCAGAAAATGTTTTCCGTTTCCGTCGGTCGCGCCTTTAAAGGTTTCGGTCGTCGTTTGTTCGCTGTCGCTTTCGTAGGATTCGCTCCACCACGGCACGAATTTGCCGAACGTGAAATCGTCGCGGTTCGGCGGCGTGTAATCGGTCGGCGTCGCGGTAACGTTCCAGTTCGTCTCGCTGTTAACCAAGCCGCCGCCCGCGTAATATTTCGCCTCGACGCTCACGGTTGCCGAATTTCCGACATAAAACGGCGCGGCGGATTCGCTTTTTGCCGTGACTTCGAATTCCGGTCGGCGAAATTCTTCGACCTGAAAGCGATGCGAAAGAATACGATCAGCAAGACGACTATCCGCCGTGAGCTCAAGTTTTTGTGCGCCGAGATTGAGCGTTTCGGGCAGTTTGAGCTGAAGATCGAACGCGCCGAAAATGTTTAATTCGGCTTTTCCCTTCAAAATTTCGCTGCCGCGCGAATCCTTTAAAACATAACTTAAACCGCGCACCGCATCGCCCAATTCTTCGATATCGGTAATTGTTCCGGCAGTCAGTCTGCGTAAGTAACCTTTGATCGAAACCGTCTCGCCCGGACGATAGATTTTGCGGTCGTCGAAAACAAACCACCGCAAACTTTCAAACTGCGGCTCGCGTGACCAGCTTCGCTCGCTGCTGAAATTATTTTCCTCAAACAAAAGCGCCGCGTCCGTCTCGTTTCGCGCGATCAGCCAGCCGAGCTTTTCTGTCTTTTTTGACGGCAGCTCGACGATTCCCAAACCGTCCTTCTGTGAAGCGGCTCTCCTTTGTCAAATTTTTCATAAACTTCCTGCTTCAACTGTTCTACAATTTCCGACGAGTTTTCATCATCCTTCTGTTCGCGCTCTCGCTTGTTGACCGAAATCTTCGGCGGCGCATTTTAGGCTTCGAGTGTGGCGGCGCATTCTCACAAACGGCTCTCGAATGCGACCAAGACGGTCATCGCGCTCACCACTGTTACTTTAACTTGTCGGTTTTCGGACAATCTTCATTTTTATTTTCAGTGCTAATCACTCGTTAGGTTCGCAATCCCAAGGTGCGTTCTTGAATTACTGCACCGAACTCAGTTCCATCGCGCCACATCGCATATAAGATTCCGGCTAATTTCCGCGCCAGTGCCACAACCGCGATTTGTTTTCCGCGCCGTCCGGCAATCGCCTGCGTCCACTTTTGAAGTTTGCCGGTGCCGGGCTTTTGACTGCGCAACAGCGACCAAGCCGCTTCGACCAGCAAATACCGCAGCCTCTTATTGCCCGTTTTCGTCAGTCGCCCGCGCTGCTGCCTCTCGCCGGAACTGTTTTCGCTCGGCACCAATCCCAAATACATCCGCACCTGTTTTGCCGTGTCAAATCTTTCGACCTGATCAATGATGGCGACGAAACTCGCTGCCGTGACCGCTCCTACTCCAGGAACCGTTCGTAATCGCCTGACGGTTTCATTATCCGCCGCCAATCGCTCTAATTCTTTGTCGGTAATCTCGATTTGCTCGTTCAGCGTTTTCATTGCTTCAATTAACGGAATCAGTGTTTGCCGCAATACTGCCGGCAGTTCCATCGCTTCGAGTTTTCGGCTCAAGCGGTCGGCATCCGACGAGTTCAGGCGCAAACCTTCGCCACGCAATAAACTTTTGGCGAAACTGATATAACGCGAACGGGTTAATACTAACTGCTCTCTGACTGCCAGCAAATTCTTGGTTGCCCGCGCCTCATCGGAAATACGATGTGCCGCCCGATACGCGCCCAAACGACACGCTTCGCACAGGGCTCTGGCATCGCGGCGGTCGGTTTTGACCTTTTTACTGCGCGTGGCATACATCGGGGCAAAATTCGGATCGGCGACAATCACCTGACAACCGATTTCTTCCAAACAACGCGCGACCCATTCCGATTCGGTTGAAGCTTCAATCAGAACGCAAACCTTTTCAGAACGCCGACCAAAAAATTGCGCTAATGTTTCGCGCTCGGTCTTGAGGCGTTTCTCAACAAGTTCACCATCCTCAGTTATCAAACAAATCTGCGAGTTTACTTTACCTAAATCAAATCCGACGTATTCCATCACTGCTGACCTCCATTTAAAATTTGCCGGTAGTATTATGCCACGGCGTGTGACGCTGGTCAGCCGCTTCATCCTATCTCAAACCCGTCCCGGTCGTTAAAACCGTCGAATACACCTTTTCTGTCAGATAGAACAATTAATGGAAAGTGGAAAATGGATAGTTAAGAATTTATTAAAGGCTTTGTCCTTAATTTACCACTTTCCATTTTTCACTTTCCATTGTTTTCACTCGTTTTCGTGGCGCGGATTTCGACGCGGTTTTGGATTTCGGGCGGCAGGACGATGTTTTGCACGGTTTCGCCGGTTTCGGTTTTGGTGATTTCGACCCTGATGTTTTCGGCACGCAGGTTTTCGATGATCGAGCGTGCGCCGTAGAGTTTTACGGGAACGCGGCGTTCGCCGGTTTCGGTTTTCGTCGTCACGATGAACGTCTTTTCGATGCGCCGCTCGCCGATGCGGAAAAATACGTCAACGACCGTCGTGTTGACCAGACGAACGCGCGGGCTGACCGGATTTAAGGAAACCTGCTGCGCGGTAAAGTCTTCCTGTTTGGCTTCGACGCTGATCTTTTCGGTCGAGATCGAATCGAGCGGGCGGACAAAGCTTTCCGGTCCGCTCACGCGCACGGTTTGCGGCACGGCGGCAGAGCTGTAAATCTCGAATTCCTCGGCAATGCCGCCCTCGGTTTCCGCCTTGACGGGAACGTCGCGCTCGATGATCTTTTCTAATTTGACGGGAATAATATTCGGCGCGATTGATTCGAGCTTTAACCCTGCGGGCAGCTCGACATTGACGTTTTCGGGTGTGATCGGCACGACGCGCTCTCCGGGCTGAACCTCGCTCAGATCGAGCGAAACGACCAGATCGCGCTGGTTTAACTGGTCAATCTTGCTCTTGTCGCCGAGAATGATGATCGTTACTTCGGTGACCGGCGAATTCGTAACTTCGAGTTCGTTGGAAACGCGCAGGTTAAGCGGAATACTCGTAAAACGACGCGAAACCGGCGGGCGCAGACCGGTCACGCCGAGCCACAATCCGACCGTGATGACGAGCGCGATGAGCTTCATCACCCAATCTTCCAGAAAAATTTTACGAAACAGACGTTTCCAGAAAGCTTGCTGTTCCGCGTCGAAAAATCCTTCCATAAATCTATTTGCGATTTGCGATTTGCGATTTGTTTCGTTGTCGGACTTTGATATTCTCAAAAAACTTACAAGTTCAAGATAAAAGCCTAAATCCAAAATCCAAAATCACAAATCCAAAATCAGCTTACAGTTATCTCCGTCTCCGATTCCTTCATCGTTTTGGTCTGTTCGCGTTTGCGTTCGACGACCGGAATGTCCATCGCGCCGAGCAGCAGCGCGCGCAGCTGCGTCGTGTCGAGATTGCGCTTCATCGTGCCGTTTTCGACATAAGTTATCAAGCCCGTTTCTTCGGAAACGACGACCGAGATCGCGTCCGAGCCTTCGGTTACGCCGATCGCCGCGCGGTGGCGCGTGCCGAGTTCGCGCGAAATGCCCGGGTTTTTCGTCAAGGGCAGAAATACGGACGCCGCCGCGAGGCGTTCGCGCTGGATAATTACCGCGCCGTCGTGAAGCGGCGTTGACGGGTTGAAAATCGTCACCAAAAGATCGTAAGAAACCTTTGAATCCAGAGACACGCCCGCGTCGATAAAATTTCGCAGACCGACATCGCGCTCGATCACGATCAGCGCGCCGATCTTTTCCGAGGCGAGCGTCGTCACGGCGAGCACGATCTCGTCGTAGATCGTTTCGCCGAGGCTTCCGCGCTGGCGGCGCAGAATCGGAAAGCGCAGACGATTGCCGAAATAGATCAGCGCCTGCCGGATTTCCGACGCGAAAAGAATGACTACGACGAACCCGATATACGGCACGGCGGAGCGCAGAACGGCTTCGAGCGTCGTCAATTCCTGCGCGACCGCGAGCCAGTAAAGCAGACCGATAATGACCATTCCGACGACGGTCGGAACGGCGCGCGTGCCGCGAAACAATTTCAGCACGACATAGACGATGACAAAGACCGCCGCGAAGTCCAAAACATTGCGCAGGGTGTTTACCGTCGGAATGTAATCATTAATCTGCATCTGGCAAACTTAACCGTATCATATCAATTTTAATGCGGTTTGTTTAATTTTTCTTTATCAATCGCCTGAGCAATTACTCAAACAGACGCGGGAATTTCGCAAAATTTGCGGCGGGGAAAGCCGATTACCGAACAATCCCTCTTACGATGCCGATTTAGAGCCGTTCGGGTTGCTTGTTGAAATGAGAGTTTTTACTTTTTACTTTTAATTTCTTTTGCGAAGCCTGCCGCGTTGAAGATACCCGACAAGTTCGCCGCGCGCGTTGATGACGCCCAACGAACCGATGCCGTTTTCGCGCATCAATAGTTTGGCGTCGGTTAGAGGCGTATTGGTTTCGACGAAGTATTCGGGTTCGACCGCGCGCATCACCTGCCGGATTTTTGTTTCCTGCCAATCTTCGCGCGGCAGATTTTTCAAATCTTCGAGCATCAAAACGCCGTAAAACTGCTTATTTTCCGCGACCAGAAAAATCGTCCGGCGATGAAGCGGCAAAACCGTGTCAACGAATTTCAAAACGCTCGTTTCCGGCTCGATCGTGACGGGCAGCTGCATCGCTTCTTCAACGCTCAGGTTTTCAAACTCGTTGACCTGTTTGATAATTCCGTGCGCCGCGTCGAACAAAAAAATGCCGACCAGAATCGTCCAGAATCCCGTAAAAATGCCGTCTCCCGGCAAAAACAAAATGGCGACGCCGAACACCATCAGCGCAACCGCGATTATTTTTCCAAAATTACCGGTCGTGATCGTCGCTTCGTTCAAATCCGTTCCGCGCCGCCATAAAAAAGCCCGCAGAACGCGCCCGCCGTCGAGCGGATAACCCGGGAAAAGATTAAAAACCGCGAGCAGAAAATTCCAGAGCGCGAGAAAAAACGCGATTGTGACGAGAATCTTCAGTTCGAGCGCATTGGCGATCGCCATCAAACCGGCAAACAAAAACGCGAGCAGAAAGCTCGCCGCCGGTCCGGCGATCGCGATTTGAAACTCGGCGCGCGGCGTGTCCGGTTCGCGCCGGAAACGCGCCAGACCGCCGAACGGATGCAGAACGATCTCCAAAACCTCGACGCCTTCGCGCCGCGCCGCCCACGCGTGCGAGTATTCGTGAAGAAATATCGAAGCGAAAAGTATCAGCGTCGTCAGCAGCCCGAAAACGACCGCCGTAAAAACATTTTCGGTCAATTTCGACGACATCAGATTTGCCGCCGTGATCCACGTCATCAGCGCGAGCACGAAAAACCATCGAAAATCTATCCGCACCGGAATCTCCGAAACGTGAGCGATCAGAATCTGGCGTTTTAAGAACTCAAGCTGACGCATTAATAATTCGAGCCGCAAGCGAATATTAATATTATCGTTAGCGGAATTTTAAAAGTAAAGAGAGAGGAATTTGCGCAGAAATAAATTTCGCGCCGGGGTTGCGTTATCCAAAGCAGATTGCTATATTTTCTATTCGGCACCGGCACGAATATGTCCGGCGCATTGAAAACGGGGACGTAGCTCAGCTGGGAGAGCGCTGCAATGGCATTGCAGAGGTCAGGGGTTCGATCCCCCTCGTCTCCACCAGAATATTTTTTACGAGTTTTCCTAAAACTCAAATAATACCGGTAGAATATAGGAATTGTTCAACTTTAGAGCAATTCCTATTTGTCGTTTTATGTCATTTTATGTCGGACTTTGAGTTTAGAGCCGTCAAAAAGCCGTCAAGATTAAAGGATATCCAGATAGAGTCTTAAGGATAGTTTTGAAACTCTATCTGGATTTTGATAGACTGCTTTTGCCTGAGAACAGATTTATTCAGTTTTCAAATATCTAAGCCTTTAGTTGGTGCGCAACTGGGGGCTTTTTCTTTTTGAATTTTATTAGTTAATTTGCCTTTCTGCAAATTTCTCCGTTTAGGCGTTTGCTATTTACAATCTCCCTATTCTTAGTAAAACTTAAATCAACTTGAGTGTTTCACAACAATTCATTACAATCATTTTGCATTTTTAGCCAAACATCTTAGTGCCTAAAGAATAAACATTCAACATTTTCATCGAAGGCTTCCCAAAGTCTAATAAATTAATTGAAGAATTATTTATGAAATATTTAGCCGTAGTTTTTTTACCATTTTTTTTCTTTCTAAGTGTTTTTTCTCAAAACAAGGCGAGTGAGGTTTTCAAACAAAACGCTAACACAATTGTTTTGATTAAAACTGATAAAGGTAGCGGCACAGGTTTCCTCGTTTCAACATCAGGAGTAATTGTAACAACCTTGCACGTTGTCGATATGGCTACAACAGTAGCGATCAAAACATCAACTGGAGACATCTACGACCAGGTATCTTTGCTCGCTAAAGACTCGCGAAAGGATATTGCAATAATAAAAATTCCGGCTTTCAATTTACCGTTCGTTGATTTAGGAAATTCCGACAATCTTACGATAGGAGAACAACTTATCGTTCTTGGTAATCCTTTAGGTGTCGAAGCCTTAAGAACATCTGTATCCGATGGAATATTATCTGGCGTAAGAAATCTAGGTGATGGCTTCAAAGTGTTACAATTAACCGCTCCAATTTCTCAAGGAAATAGTGGCGGACCAGTGTTTACATCTGAGGGAAAAGCTGTCGGAGTTGTCTCTTTTAAGCTTGTAAAGGGCGAAAGCCTTAACTTTGCCATACCAATAAATTACGTTCGCGGTTTGATGGAAACAATCGATGCTCAGAAACCAATATCAAAATGGGAAAACTTAAAAAAAGAGGATTTGTTTTCTGATAAGCCAATTCGAAATCTAAGTGGAGTGTGGAAGGCAACAGATGGTCAAATCCTAAAAATTATAGATAAGGGAAAGCAGGTTATCGTTGTAAATATGACATACCCTGAAGTTAATACAGACGCAGAATGGATCGGCGACGTCGTTTTAGGAGTTATATTTAATGGCGGCGCTTTCGGACGTGATAAATACTACCTTATGAAACTAGTGTTCAGTCAAGGTTTAAGTGGCGGATAAAGAGAATGTAAAATAAATTGTGTAACTGTTCATTAAAATTTAACCTAAAAATAGTGAGGTCAAAATGAACAGTAGACAAGAAGAGAAATTGAAGGAATTAGCCGGTGAATTGGCGAAAGATCTCAAAACGGGCGAGGAT
>JANOBZ010000017.1:0-80188 GCA_031411895.1 Acidobacteriota bacterium
CCAATAGCAGCGTTCCATATACTCCTGAACCATGCGATTGGTATTGAATACCGGCACGTTCGTGGAGATCGACCGCTTCATGACCTTGATCCACTGGCGCGGCAGCGAATCCTGCCCGCGGGAATAGAACATCGGCACAATGTCGCGTTCGAGCAAGTCATATATCTGACGTGATTCGACATCGTCTTGATAGTTCAAGTCCGTGTATTCTTCGCCCGAGCCAATGCTCCAGCCATTGTCGCCGGTGTAACCTTCGACCCACCAGCCGTCGAGGATACTCATATTCATCGCGCCATTGCAGCAAACTTTCATCCCACTGGTGCCCGAGGCTTCGAGCGGTCGGCGCGGAACGTTCATCCAGACGTCAACGCCGTGAACCAGATAACGCGCGATTTCCTGATCGTAATCCTCGATAAAAACGGCGCGGCGCTGCCAGTTCGATTCGTGGTTGATCGTCATCAAATTCTGTAAAAGCTGTTTGCCGACGCGGTCTTGCGGGTGCGCCTTCCCGGCAAAAACAAACTGCACCGGACGCTCGGCGTTATCAACCATCCGCAGAAGCCTGTCGAGATCGCTCATCAAAAGATTCCAGCGCTTGTAAGCCGCGACGCGCCGCGCGAAACCGATCGTCAGAACATCGGCTTCGAGAAGCTTGCGCGTATCTTCGTGCTCGTTGATCGTTTCGTGCAAGCCGGTTTCCTTCGCCAAGGTTTTATGGCGAATAAAGCTGATTAAAAGCTGCTTCAACTGGCGATGAGCGTTCCAGATTTCGGCGTCGGGAATGCGCTCGACCGCCGCGCGCCACGCCGCCGCATCACGCAGAATTTCCGACCAGTTTGCGCCGATATGTTTTTCATAGATCGTCTTTAAAAGCGGCGCGATCCACGTCGGCGCGTGAACGCCGTTCGTGATGTGCGTGATCGGAACGTCTTTGTTTTCCGTGTTTTCGGGAAACATTTTAAGCCACAGATCGCGCGAAACTTCGCCGTGTTTTTCGCTCACGCCGTTTGCCGAACGCGCCATCCTGAGAGCGAGCGGCGTCATTCCGAAACCTTCTTTCTCGTCTTCGGGATTCGTCTTGCCGAGCGCGAAAAATTCGTTGACCGATATTTTTAAGCTTTCGACAAATTCCGACGAGAAACACGCCGCGATCTTTTCGAGCGGAAAAACGTCGTTGCCCGCTTCGACCGGCGTGTGCGTCGTGAAAACGCACTGCTCGCGAACTGCGCTGATCGCTTCGTTAAAATCCGCCGTTTCGTTCGCTTCCAAATATTCACGCGCCAGTTCGAGCGTCAAAAACGCCGAATGACCTTCGTTCAAGTGAAAAACCGACGGCTGATAATTTAATTTGCGCAGGAAACGAACGCCGCCGATGCCGAGAACCTTTTCCTGTACGATCCGCGTTTCCGAGTCGCCGCCGTAGAGATGCCCGGTAATTAAACGGTCAACATCGCTGTTTTGCGGCAAATTCGTGTCCAGAAGATAAAGTTTAATGCGCCCGATCTCGGCGAGCCAGCCCTGCGCGAAAACTTCGCGCCCGCGAATATGCACAGAAATTAAAATTCGCTCGCCGTTTTCGTCCAAAACCGGCGTCAGCGCCAATTCCGACTCGAAAACGTCCAGATAGCGTTCTTCCTGCCAGCCGTCGTGCGCGATTTTCTGGCGGAAATAGCCGTAGCGATACAATAAACCGACCGCGACGAGCGGGACATTCAAATCCGACGCCGATTTCAGATGATCGCCCGCGAGAATTCCGAGACCGCCCGAGTAATTGGGCAGCGAATTATGAACGCCGTATTCGGCGCAGAAATAAGCCGCCGGATTTTCTTGCGTGACGCGACCCGAATTTTTCGGCGCTTCGCTCAAATATTCGCGCAATTTTTCGGCAAAGCCGTTAACTTTCGCGATATATTCGGCGTCGGTTGATTTTTGCCAGAGCCGCAGTTGATTGATTCGTTTCAGCAAAAGCCTCGGATTCTGCTCGCATTTTTCCCAGAGCGCGGGTTCGAGCTCGCGGAAAATCTCCGCGCCGCCCGTTTCCCACGACCAGAAATAATTCCACGTGATTTCTTCCAGATTCTTTAAAAGTTCGGGAATCTCGCGGTTAAAATAAAAATCGGTTTTGTAACTTTGTTCGGTTTGTAAACTAACGCCTGACTGCATCGTATCTAAGGTTTCTGTTGAAAACTCCTTCATAGCATCAAATTTTTGTTCGGAAAAAATTTGTAAAAGAAAAAGAAACTATAAACCATCATAAAGCAAACGGCAAATTTCATACAAAAATCTGATGCTTGAGAAACATTTTCGCGTCGAATTCCGAGAAGAAAACGAGCCGCACTTGCGTAAGTTTATCGTTTGCGAGGAGAAAATCCTTGATAGTTTGGGATGAAATCCGCGCCGCTTCGTGTTTCGGGAAATGAAACGCGCCAGTCGAAATTGACGGAAAAGCGATCGTTTGTAAATCGTTTGCGGCAGCAATCGCGAGCGAATTGCGATATGCGTCGCTTAAAAGTTCGGCGTCGCGTCCGTTGTTCATTCCGTAAACCGGACCGACCGTGTGAATAATGTGTCGCGCCTTGAGATTTCCGCCCGTTGTAATGACGGCTTTTCCGGTCGGCAAGCCTTTCGGATATTGGGTTTGGCGGATTTGGTAACATTCGTTGTAAATCGCGCGACCGCCTTTCGAGTGAATCGCGCCGTCAACGCCGCCGCCGCCGAGAAGCGTGGAGTTTGCCGCGTTGACAATCGCGTCCGTGTCCTGCGCGGTAATGTCGCCGACCGTTACGATAACGCGCCCGTCTAAAAATTCTTCAGTCACAGAAACATTTTTAGCGCATTTCGGCGGATTTTTCCAACGCGCCGGTTTTCATAAATCTGTGATGAAGCGTTACGGCGATCCCGAATACCAAACCCAAACCCGACAAAATGAGCGAAATATTCAAGTAATTACGGAAATTTCCGAGTCCCATCAAATACCATACGCCGCCCATCAGCAATCCGCCGAACGCGAACAATAAGGGAAGCCAGACAAATTCATAACGTAAAAAATTCGGTCTTCCAAGACGTTTGCTGAAAAGAATCGGTTTCAAACGATCGTAATCCCACGCGACCAGATATGTCGCCGCGAGAGTCATAAGGATCGTTAAAATCCAGGTTCCCTGAAAGCCGACCGAAGTTGTCAAAACTGCGATATTGGCGATGATCGGCAGAAACATCAGCGCGCCGATGTGCGCCGTTCGCGGAAAAAGCAGCAGAACGGCGGCTAAAAGCTGCGCCCAGCCGATGAATTGGTAATAAAACCCCGTCTGATAGAGCGCGTTGAAATAATGACCGACCGGATGCGAATCGGGCAGAACGGTAAATGGATGGTTAAGAATCTTTTTAATGCTCGGCGGCGTGAAACCGATAAAAAGCAGAATTCGCGTAAACGCCGTAAAGATCTGCAAAATTTTACTGCTCGTAACCCGCGCGTGTAAATCGTCTAAAAATGCTTCAATTTTCATTATCCTGTTCGCTCCATTTCAAAGACTTTCTGCTTTTTAAAGCGCATTTTCAAGGAAAAAAGTTTCACCTTTCTTGTTTGCGGCAAAGTTTTTCCGTAAGATTTTAATTTCGTATTGTTAACTTGAGGATTAAAAATTAAAAATGATTATACCCGTGAAATGGTCGGATGAAGGCGTTTTGATGCTTGACCAGCGATTATTGCCGACCGAAGAAAAATGGCTGACATTGAAAACTTACGCGGAAGTCGCCGACGGCATCCGCGATATGGTCGTGCGCGGCGCGCCGGCGATCGGCGTTTCCGCCGCTTACGGCATCGCGCTCGGCGCAAAACAGTTTATCGGTATGGATATCACCGATTTAGAGGACGAAATTGATTACGTCTCGGAAGTCTTAGGTAAAACGCGACCGACCGCCGTAAATCTTTTCTGGGCGATCGATCGTATGAAGCGCACGTTTCAAAAAGCCAAAGCGGAAGGGAAATCGGTCAGCGAAGTGAAACAAATTCTGCTCGACGACGCCAAAGCTATTCACGAAGAAGACATCGAAAGCCAGCGCTTGATCGCGCAGTTCGGCGGCGATCTGATCGAAAACGATTCGACCGTTCTGACGCACTGCAACGCAGGCGCGCTCGCAACCGGCGGCGTCTGGGGAACGGCGCTCGGCGTGATTCGCGGCGCGATTAATCAGGGCAAAAACATTTCCGTCATCGCCGACGAAACGCGTCCGTATCTGCAAGGCGCGCGGCTGACCGCCTGGGAATTATTACAGGACGACATTCCGGTGACGCTGATTACCGACAATATGAGCGGGCATATGATGAAAAAAGGCAAGGTTCAGGCGGTTGTCGTCGGCTCGGATAGAATTGCGGCAAACGGCGACGTCGCGAACAAGATCGGCACATATATGGTCGCCGTTCTCGCCCGCCAGCACAATATTCCGTTCTATGTCGCCGCGCCGCTTTCGACCGTTGATCTGAATTGCCCGACCGGCGACGAAATTCCGATCGAAGAGCGCGACATCCGCGAAATCACGCACATCAAAGACATCCAGCTCTCGCCCGAAGGCATCAGCGTTTCAAACTACGCATTCGACGTCACGCCGACCGAATTCGTGACGGCGATCATCACCGAAAAAGGCGTCGCCCGCGCGCCTTATTCCGAAAGCCTTCGAAAGCAGTTCGAAGATTAATTTTTTAAGCCACGAAAGACACGAATAACACAAATAAAATTATAGAAATTATTCGTGTTATTCGTGTCTTTCGTGGCTAACTTTCTAAAATCCTTTTCAATTCAAACCCGATTTCAACGGCTAATTCGATCCCGTGCCCGTGTTTTTCGAGCCAGACGGTTTCTTGCAGGTTCGGCAGCAATTTCGCGGCGCGCGCCGACGTCTTTTTCTGCGGGATAAAAATATCGTCGCGGTCGAGAATCAGATACGTCGGCGCTTTTAGTTTCCTTAAAGTTTCGTCCGCAAAAGGTTTCGGATTTTCGGCGCCCATCTGAAAATATGTGTTCGTATAAAGAATAAATTCCGCTAATTGCTCGCGTTTTTTTGCGTCGAGATCGAATCCGTCGCTGAAAGCGATTTTGTTTAGAAAATTCATGACCGATTTTTTCGAGGGCAGAAGCATCGGCGCGAGTAAATAATACAGGTTTCGCGGGTTTAACGAAATATTGACGAAACCGGCAGGATTGCACATCACGGCGCGTTTTATCAGCGAGTTATCAACTTCCGCCAACTTCATAATCAGCGAACCGCCGAATGATGCGCCGACGAAATTCGCGTCATCTAATCCTAATCCTTCGACCAACTCTTTCAGCCAGCGCCCGTAGCCGTCCGAATCGAGCATCGGCGCATTGCCGTCGCTTAAACCCGGCTGCCCGTTGACGTCAACAAGATAAATTCGAAAATCATTGTAAAGCGGCGCGAGATTGTTGTTAATATCCCAGAAAATCCCACAGGTTCGACCGCCCGGAAGAAATATGACGGCTTCCATATCCGCGCGTTCGTGATTTTGGGCGAGCACACTGGTTTTACCCAAAAATGTCTCGACTTCAAATCTTTCATATTCCAGATTATTCGTCCGCAGAACGTCATTGAGCCACCTCTCGATCCATCGGCGGCTGTTTTCGTTTTTATATCGCGATTGGCGGATTTTTTCCATCAACGTCAATCTACCCGAAATATTTTGTTAGCGCACTACCCGAATAGATAGGAAAAACCAATGGTTACTGGTGGCGAGATTTTCCTAAAAACAAAAAATATTTTTGAAAGGGAGGATTCATAGCGATGGAAAGGTACAAAGGTCCGATGCCCGAAAGCGTTAAAAAAACTTCGGTTGAATTATTGTTGAGAGCGAACTATCGAGCGCTGTGTTGAAGCCGACGGTCTCTGCTTTGTAAAAGTCGGGCAACGGCTTTTATGTTTGCGGCGCAAAGCGGCTTTGCTTCCACCAATCTATTGTTTTGACTAAACCTTCTTCGAGTCCGACGAGTTTTTCGTAGCCGAAGCATTCGACGGCGCGGCGGTTGTCCGCCTGCGAGTGTTTGACGTCGCCTTTGCGCTCTGGTTCGTATGACGCGGTTACGTTGTGTTTGCCGATAATGTTTTTAAGAACGTTGAGTAACTCGTTTAACGAAATGCGTTCGCCGTTCGCGCAGTTCATCACTTCGCCGATGCCTTTCGTGGTTTGCGCCGCCTTGATATTGGCGTTGACGACGTTCGCAATATACGTAAAATCGCGCGAAGTTTCGCCGTCGCCGTAGATCACCGGCTTTTTATCGCCCATCAAGGCGTCAACAAAGCGCGAGATCACGCCCGAATATTGCGACGAAGGATTCTGGCGCGGTCCGAAGACGTTAAAGTAACGCAGGGCGATCGATTCGAGTCCGTAAACGCGGCTGAAAACCTGGCAATAATATTCGCCCATCAATTTCGCGCCCGCGTAAGGCGAAAGCGGTTCGGGACGCATCGTTTCGATCTTCGGCAAAGTCGGCTGATCGCCGTAAGCCGAGCTCGACGCAGCATAAATCACGCGTCGCACGCCCGAATCTTTGGCTTTCAAAAGAAGATTAAACGTGGCATTAACGCAAGCCTCGTGCGTATCTACGGGATTTTCGACCGAGCGGGGAACCGACGGCAGCGCCGCCTGATGAAAGACGATCTCGACGCCTTCTAGAGCCTTTCGAAGTTTATCATCGTCGTTCAGATCGCCTTCGATAAAGTCGAAATCGCCGCCGATCTCTTCGAGATTTTCGCGAAAACCCGTCACGAGATTGTCTATGATCGCAACCTTCGCGCCTTGTTTGATTAATTCATCCGCGAGATTCGAGCCGATAAATCCTGCACCGCCCGTTACGAGAACTTTTGTTGTGATAGCCATAATGTATGTCAGGAAGTTAAAGAAAATCCAGATTAACACAGATTTTACAAAGATAAAAAAAGATGAGGAACGAAAATTCATCCCTCATCTTCCATCCTTATCATTTGCTGTTATCGTCCGACACCGACATATTCGAAGCCGAGGTCAGCCATATCCTGAGGTTCGTAGATATTGCGTAAATCCACGATTTTCGGCGCTTTGAGAAGGCGTTTGACCTTTGCCATATCGAGCGCACGAAATTGATTCCATTCGGTAATAATGACGAGCGCATCGGCATCTTTGATAGCATCGTATTCATCGGTCGCGTACTCGATGTCAGGCAGACAATGCTTCGCTTCTTCCATCGCAACCGGGTCAAATGCCCTGACGGTCGCTCCGCGCTGCTGCATTTCCTTGATAATATCTGTCGCCGGTGATTCGCGCATATCATCGGTTTCAGGCTTAAAAGAAAGCCCGAGAACGCCGATTCTCTTGCCGTTCAGATCGCCGACGACCTTTTCGATTTTCGGAAGCATCATCTGACGCTGGCGGTCGTTAGCCGTGATAACCGCGTCAACAACCGAAGTGTCAACGCCGTATTTGTCGCCGACTTTCGTAAACGCTTTCGTATCCTTCGGGAAGCACGAACCGCCGTAACCCGGACCCGGATGCAGAAATTTGCGTCCGATTCGATTATCCATTCCCATGCCGCGCGCGACATCGTGAACGTCGCAGCCGATCGCGTCACAGAGATTCGCGATTTCGTTGATGAACGTAATTTTTGTCGCCAGGAAAGCATTTGCCGCGTATTTGATGAGCTCGGCGGCTTCGAGCGACGTGATGACGATCGGCGTTTCGATTAGATATAACGGGCGATACAAATCCTTCATAATTGCGATCGCGTCAGGCTCGTTACTGCCGACGACCACACGATCGGGACGCATAAAATCATCAATCGCCGCGCCCTCACGAAGAAATTCCGGATTCGAAGCAACGCCGAAATTCGTTTTAGAAACCAAATTTTCGCTAACAAATTCGCGCAGCCATTTGCCGGTTCCGACCGGAACGGTTGATTTTGTCACTAAAACTTTATAACCGTTCATCGCCCCGGCAATATCTTTCGCCGCCTGCTGATAATAGCTCATATCAGGCGAACCGTCTTCTTTCGGCGGCGTTCCGACTGCCAGAAAAACAACCAAAGCCTGTTCGACCGCCGATTTTATATCGGTCGTAAAATGAAGTCGTCCGGCTTTAAAGTTTTTCTCGACAATCGCATCCAAGCCCGGTTCATAAATGGGCATGATGTTATTTTTTAAGCCTTCGATTTTCTTTTCGTCAACGTCAACACAGGTAACTTCAACACCGAATTCGGCAAAACAAGCACCAGTGACCAATCCAACATAACCTGTACCAATTACTGCAATATGCATATCAAATTAATTAAACCCTTTATTATTAAGTAGATATTGTTAAATAATTCACAAAGTAAAACATAATAATGCGGGTCAGGTTAAAAATCAACTTGACCCGCATTAAATTTCCTGCAAAAACGAGAGCGTTATTTAGCGAATCGTACTAACTACGACCGTTCCGCCGGTTGTGGTGGTTTCATTGGTGCCACCCAAAATAATCGCTGTTCCGATACCACCCGCAGCGGCTAAAAGAATAGCCAAAAGCGGAAGCGTTCCGATCGAAGCAACCGGAACGTCCGGACCCGGACGAATACACGGCTGGCAGCCGGTTTGCGCCAAGTTGCCCGCGACCGCATCCGTTCCCGCAGCAACCTGCTTATCGTTGTTGCCGGTTCTCATCGTTACCAAACCGCTGATTGTGTCAACGTGCGTATGTGAGCATTCGACTTCAACGGCAAAGCTATTCGCCTGACCTGAGTCGGCAATAACCGTTGCATGTTTGGTTGTAATAGTTGTAGCAACGCCTGCCGCGTTTGAAACGCGTGCTTTGCCTGTCAGTTCGACGCCGGTAATACCGATATCATTAAATTTTAAGTTAATACTTGAATTGGCTAAAAGTTCAATTCTGCCGGTTTTTCCTAAACTAATAATCGCCGTCGAATTGTCGCCTGTTACAATACTGCTGCCTGAAACAATGGTTGAATTGGAAACAACCGCCTGACCGTTCACACTAACTTGTCCTGAAACGGTGATGTCTCCAGTAATATCCTTGGGCGCAGCGATAGCAACCATCGAAGTTACGCACCAGAAAGCCACGGCTGTCAGGAATGTAAACGATTTATGAATCAAATTCTTGCTGAGCATCTAAATAATCCTCCTAATGTCAATCTTGAAAAGATAAAATCTCTCTGCAAACTTATTTCAGAGAGATTGCAAAAAATTAGCGGTTTGTACTGACAACTACCGTGCCGCCGCCTAAAGCAATCCGGTTGTTATCCGAAGTCGCTGCAATTACAACGGCTGCAACCGCGCCGCCGAAGATTGCGGTCCAAACCCACCATGCTGCACCAGCATCGTCATCATCATCGTCATCGTCCTGCTGTTTCCCAGCCGTAACTGATTCACCCGCATTAAGTTCGACGATCTTACCTTCGGTCGTTCTGATATTCACGACATTATTTGTTCCGAGAACGGTGATTTTGCCGCTCAGCAAATCGCCGTTAATGCCTTTTTCCGTAAACGAAATGTTTGCGGTTGTGTTCGGAGCAAGTTCGAGTTTTCCGAGCTTGCCTAAATTAATAATCGCGCTCGTGTTTTCCGGAGTTGAGATGGTGCTGGCTGTAAAAACTGAACGACCGCTTTGAGCCGTTTCTCCATTAACTTTTACGCTCGAATTTTTTCCCGAAATTAATAGTTCTCCGGCAATTTTTTCGGTGCTTGCTAAGGTGACCATTGAGTAGGTCGCGTAGATCGCAACCATCAAGCATACCGAAAGTGCCTTTCGAATCAATGTTTTGCTGTTCATATTTCTCCTCTTTCTATCCCGTTAAGTCAATAATTTCAAAAAAATCAAACCTTTAGATTTTTTACACGAATTAAAGTTCTATGTCAATAAAAATTGGCAAGAAACCCAAAATTTTAACTCAGTGCCTTGTCGCATCGTCAAAATTCGGTAAAAGCTAAATTTTCAATTATTTATAACATACTTATTCTGCTTTTGAAAGTCTTTGAATGAAAAACTTATGGTTTACACATGCGAGGCAAAAAATCTGTTTCCGCACTATTGTGTTCAGTTTACAGGATTTTCTCCTAATTTCTTGAGACACATGTTATAAGCCGAATCCTAAACCAGAGCGTATCCGGTCGATAAACGACCTTGTTTGCCTTTATCCGGCAACCTTCGCCACGGGCAAAAGCTCGTTGATAATAAAAGTGAAAATGGCGCTCTCCAAACGACATTCAAAATTTAATCTTAACACTTATTGTTTTTATTTGTTTTGAATTTTACGAATTGTTAAAAAGAAAAATTACTGACGATTTCCTGAATGACAGTTTCGCCGAAAATTAGCTGAAAATTCAGAAACGGAATTTCAGAAAAAATATTCGAAACAACCTTTTCTATCTTCATAAATACATTATTTCAAAACTCTTACATTCTTGTTTCAATTGTATAAATGCAAAAAAAACGAGACGGACTATGTTATAAATTGGTAGAACCATTCTGCCTCATTGAAAAAAAATAAGAAAAGGTATTCAATATGTTTGTTTACTTTTGCAACAAAGTCACCTTCTAATGTATAAAAAAGGCTGATTCCATAAGAAAATGAAAAGAATTTATTTGCAAAAAGCAAAAACTCAGATAGCGCGCCCAAATACGATCAGGGATATAAATAAACAGATCGTTTTGAATTACGTTCGGGACAGGTCGCCAATTTCACGTGCCGAAATAGCTCGTGAAACGGCGCTCCAGCGTTCGACAGTTTCGGCAATCGTTGATGATTTGCGGGAATCGGGTTTGATTGAAGATATCGGAATCGGAGATTCGACCGGCGGGCGAAAACCGACGCTGCTCAAACTAAAAACGGGGACGCCCGTGGCGATCGGAGTTGATGTAACTCCGCAAAAAACGACCGTCGCAATTGCCGATCTTGCCGGACATGTAATCGAGCAGGACACTTTTCCGAGCTCGGCTGACATTAGTTTTATGAGCGAGCAGATAATGGAAAGAGTTTCCGGCTATGCCTTAAAATATCCGGATTCGGAATTCGAAGTCGGTATCAGCGTCCCCGGAATTGCCGATCAGACACTCGGAAAGGTTCTGTTTATTCCTTATTTTAACTGGCGCGATTGGGACATCGCACAGCAAATCACGAAAAAAACAGGATTTCCCGCGACCGTCGAAAACGACGCAAATGCCACCGCGCTTGCGGAACTTTGGTTCGGGCACGAAAAAATTCGTAAAACTCGAAATTTCATCACCGTTTTAGTAGCTGAAGGCATCGGCACGGGTATTATTTTCGACGGACAAATCTATCGCGGAGAAAAAGGCGCGGCGGGTGAATTCGGGCATATGATCGTCGGTGTTGACGCGCCCGTGGATTGTTCGTGCGGCAGCCGCGATTGCTGGGAAGCACACGCTTCGGAGAGAGCGATCATTTTCCGTTATCAGAAACTTCTTAAAGACAGCAATCTAAGCAAGGAATCGGTAGACATCAAGCAGATCGTTGCGCTCGCCAATAACGGCGAAACTCAAGCTATTCAGGCGCTCAAGGAAACCGCTCGATTTTTAGGAATTGGTATATCCAATTTAATAATCGGTTTAAGTCCGCAAGCCGTGATTGTCAGCGGCATAATCACGGAAGCGTGGGATTTAATCGCCGGCGAGCTGCAATCGATGGCGAATCGAAGTGTGCGATCCGATTTGCCGAAAACGGCGTTGAGCATTTCTTCGCTCGGTGATACGCCGACTTTGATGGGCGCGTTAAGCCTTGTTCTGGCGAAAAAATTTGCCTCTGCAAGCTAAAATTGAAAATTTTCCCGAATATTGTTTTGTTTGTCTTGACAGAGGATTAAATTTGTATTAAAACTTTGTTTGTTGCTACAACAAACTAATAAATCTACTTTTTACTTATACATAAAGAAGTAATTCTATTAATCGCCCTTTTATTCTAAAAAAGATTAATTCGAAGGAAAGTATCCGAAAGGTCTATCCAGCAGACTTTTGGCAGCAAAAATAAAGAGAGGAAGTCAACAATGTGCAGAAATAAAAGTTTAAGTTTAAAACGATTCTTGATGATTGCCGTTACCGTTATAGGTTTTGTTTTTCCTATTATCGCGCAAACGGAATCGGCGAGAATTCAAGGAACCGTAACTGACCAATCGGGGTCAGCCGTTCCGGGAGCGACCGTTACGATTACCGAATTGGCAACAAATCGGGTTGTCAAAGTTGAAACAAACGAAGAGGGTAATTTTACCGCCACTTCTTTGTCGCCCGGTCGTTATTCGATAGAAGTTACTCAGGCGAACTTTAAGACCATCAAGCAGGAAATCACGCTTGAAGTCCAGCAGGTCGCTGATTTACCGCCTTTTGCTCTTGAAGCGGGCGGCGTCAACGAAGTCGTAACTATTAATTCCGATGTGCCGCTCGTCGAAACAGCGACATCTTCGATCGGTGAAGTAATTCAAGGTCGCGAAGCGGTCGAATTGCCGCTCAACGGTCGCAATGTTCTGGAATTGGCGCGTTTGACGCCGGGCGTTACGCAAGGCATTCCGGGCGGCTTCGCTTCGGGCGTCGGCGGCAATGCGGAAACGTACCGCAGCGGCAACACCGGCGGCGCGGCGCTTTCGGTCAACGGACAACGCACACAGGCAAACAACTTTTTGCTCGACGGGGTTGATAATAATGAATCGCTCGTCAACACGATTAACATCTTTCCGGCGGCGGAAGCCATTCAGGAGTTTCGTGTCCAGACCAGTGTCGCACCGTCTGAATTCGGGCGCGGCGGCGGCGGTATCATCAACGCGGTCATCAAATCCGGCAGAAATGACTTTTTCGGCAGCGCGTTCGCGTTTTTCAGAAATGACAACCTCGATGCGCGTCCGACTTTTAACTCCTCGAAAACCGAGTTTCGCCGCGGTCAGTTCGGCGGCACATTCGGCGGGAAGATAATTACGGACAGAGTCTTTTTTTTCGGAGACTACGAAGGTTTGCGCCAATTCCTGCCTTTCGGTCAGGAACAGGCAACCGTTCCGACGGCTGAGTATCGCAACGGTAATTTTGCGGCTTTGACAACTCAACTGCGCGACCCGCTAACGGGTCAAAACGTCTGTGTTACCGGCACTACGACAAACGGCATCCTCTGTGTCAACGGTAACGGCACGGCGTATAACCGTTTGGACTTGCTGCCGGGCAATCGCTTGAATCCGGTCGGTTTGAGCTATTTACGGGCTTTCCCGCTTCCGAATCGTGCGGGAACTTTCAACAATTTCGTGACGACTCGTGTCCAAACGACGAATCAGGACACCTTCGACGTCAGAATTGACAGTAAAGTGACTGACAGCAATCAGCTTTTCGGACGTTTCAGTTGGGGACGCTTCGACCAGACGACTTCTTCGCGTCTGCCTGATTTGCCTGCCGGTTTCGGTTCAGGAAACAACCCGACCGGAACGCGCGCCGGGGTCATCGGACTGAGCACCGCTTTCAGCGCAAATTTGTTTAATGAATTGCGCGTTCAGGCGAGTCGTATTCGATACGGTTACACGCCGCCGTTTTTCGATACGCCGGTTTCGGCTAATTTAGGAATTCCGAATGCAAACCGCGACGCAAACCTAGGCGGCGGCGCACTGATCGGCGGCTACAACGGACAGCTCGAATATACGGGCGATTTCGGTCCGTACATCGTTCCACAAAATACATACCAGATTGTTGACAGCGTGAGCTATTCAACCGGCAGCCATCTCTTCAAATTCGGCGGAACGCTGCTTCGTCGCGACGTTGCGCTTTATCGTCCGAATCGCGGCAAGGGATACTTTTTCCTCGTCGGCAACGGCGATCCGTCGCAGTGCGGAAACTCAACCGGGACGACTTTTTGGGAACAGGCTGATTTGCTGATCGGTTTTGTCTGCAACTATCAGATCGGACCTCCGTTCGGCACGGTCGGCACGCGCAACTGGGAAAACGCGCTTTTCGCGCAGGACGACTGGCGCGTGAATAATAAGTTGACCCTGAATCTCGGTCTGCGCTACGAAGTTTTCACGAATCCGACGGAAATGTACGGGCGTCAGTCAAACTTCGATCTTCAAACCGGCAGACTCGTATTAGCAAGCGGAAGCGACGATGCGCTGGTCGAAACCGACAAAAACAACTTCAGCCCGCGTCTCGGCTTTGCGTATGATATTTCGGGTAAAGGAAAAGATGTCTTGCGCGGCGGGTTCGGAATTTTCTACTTCCTCGATCGCGGCGGGATTGATAATCAGCTGGCGCAGAATCCGCCGTTCAGCGGTTTCTCGCAGTTCAATTTTCAGGACGGCGTGCGCATCACGCTTTCGGGACGCGCGCCGAACGGTTCGCTCGATTCGCGTCTCGCGACCGGCGCACTGCCGATCGGAAGCGTCACGGACGTTAATTTGAACGACCCGCGCAACGTTTCGATTCTGGCGGTTATTCCCGACAATAAAATTTCGAACGTTCAACAGTTCAACATTCAGTACCAGCGGCAATTGACCAACAACACCGCGTTCAGTATTGGTTATGTCGGGACGCGCGGGCGCAATCTGATTTTGTACTACAACCTGAACGGGAGAGTTGTCGAAAACGGAACAAACGTCGCTTGCCCGCGCGGCGGAACTAACGTTTCGCCCTGCTATCCGACAGGAGCTGCGGTTCGTGTTCGCGACGACAACGGCAAATCCTCGTACGATTCGCTGCAGGTTCAGCTCGAACGACGTTTTACGCGCGGTTTGCAGTATCGCGTTGCTTACACATTCTCGAAAACCAAGGACAACGGCGAAGGCGCGTTTGACGCGGTCGGCGATAACAATATCAACTTTGTCGAGCCATTTGCGACTTCGAGAATTGATTTCCCGCACGTTTTCTCGTTCGAAGGCGTTTATGAACTTCCGTTCGGTCGCGGCAGACAGTTCGGCGGAGACATTCCGCGCGCGCTCGATTACCTGATCGGCGGCTGGCAGCTGAACACGATTTTCCGTGCTCAGAGCGGATTCGCGTTCGATGTCCGGCGCAACGGCGTGCGAGTTGATCTGGTCGGCGATCCGTACACGGGAACAACCGAGGGTCGCTTCTTGAATCCGGCGGCATTCCGCGATGCTCCGGCAAATCGTTTCGGCAATCTCGAACGCAACAGCCTGCGTTCGCCGGCGACTTATCAGCTGAATTTGGGCTTGACGAAAAACTTCGCTATCTGGGAACGCGTAAAAGCGCAGTTCCGCGCCGAATTCTTCAACCTGTTCAATTCACCGCAATTGGGCGGTCCGAACACCGACCTCGGCAACACCGACCCGGTTTTCGGATTCGGTACGATTCGCTCGACGCAGGCGTTCAGCAATCGTCAGATTCAACTCGGAGTTCGTCTCGAATTCTAAAGTTAAAGGGCAATCCGCGGATTGCCCTCTTGTTCTTTCTCAAGGCGTGAAACATAATAGTTTTACGCCTTTTTTTGTTTTTAATTTGCAGCTAATTCATTCAAAATGAAACATTTTTACCGGCTCGCGATTATTTTAACTTTCCTGAATTTCGAAGCGATGCAGATTAGCGCGCAAACCGATTCGAAAGTTACTGATTCATCGGTCCCAGTGGTTATAAAAGTCGAGCCGCCGAACTGGTGGGCGAATCATTCGATCAATCCGGTTCGTCTGATGATTCGCGGCGCGAATTTTCAAGATGCGCGCGTTGCTTCAAAAAATGTTTCTTTAAAAGTTTCGAACATTCGAGTTAACGGTCGCGGCGATTATCTGTTTTTCGATGTCGCGATTCCGAAAACCGCGAAAGCCGGAAAGTACGATTTCGAAGTTTCGACGCCGAAAGGCGAGACGGTCGTGCCGTTTGAAATTTTCGCGCCGCAAACCGCAAAGATACAAACAATTACCAACGAAGACGTAATTTATTTGGTCATGCCCGACCGTTTTGCCGATGGCGACGACTCGAATAATAAAGATGTTGACCGCAAAAATCCGCGCGCGTGGCACGGCGGCGATTTTCGCGGAATAACCTTGAAAATTCCGTATCTAAAGGAATTAGGCGTGACGGCGATCTGGCTGACGCCGTGGTACGACAATCCGGACGAAGCCAACAATTGCGACAAGCCGTGGTGTCCGAACACGAATTATCACGGCTATCACGCGATCGATTATTACGGCGTCGAAAATCATTTCGGAACGCTCAACGATTTGCGCGAAATGATTCGCGAATGCCAGCGTAACGGCATTAAAGTCATTCAGGATCAGGTCGCGAACCACGTCGGCGTCCAGCATCCGTGGTCAAAAGCCGCGCCGCTCGACAACTGGTTTTCGAAATACGCGCCGAATACTTTTAACAATTCCGTTCTGCTTTCGCCGAACGCTTCGCAAGCCGAGCGCGACAATCTTCTCAAAGGCTGGTTTAACGAGCTTTTGCCCGACAACAATCACTACGAGCCGGAAGTCGCGAGCTATCAGATCCAAAACGCGCTCTGGTGGATCGGCACGACCGGCATTAACGGCATTCGTCAGGACACGATTCAATATATGCCGCGCGAATTTATCCGCGACTGGTCGGCGGCGATTTTGAAACAATACCCGAATTTTTATCTCGTCGGCGAAGTTTTCGAAGAAGACTCGGCGCAGACCGCGTTTTTTCAGGGCGGGAAAACCGGTTGGGATAACATTGACACGAAATTGCCGTCGGTTTTCGACTTCAAATTATGGCGCACTTCGCAGGAAGTTTTTACGGGCAAAAAGCCGGCGCGCGCGCTTCGCGACGTCTTAAAATACGACGGGCTTTACCCGAATATCAACAACGTTACGGTGCTCGCAAATAATCACGACACCGACCGTTTTATGTCGTTAAAAGACGCCGACAAAGACGGCGCGAAGCTGCATATCGCCTTTATTTTAGCGACGCGCGGCATTCCGCAGCTTTATTACGGCGAGGAAATTTTAATGACCGGCGGACACGATCCCGAAAACCGCAAAGATTTTCCCGGCGGATTTTCGGGCGATTCGAAAGATAAATTTATAAAGGCAGGCAGAACATCCGATGAACAGGAAATGTTCGATTGGATACAGAAATGGATAAAACTAAGGAAAGAAAATCGTGCACTAAGAGAAGGTAAAACGATTGATTTATTTTATGATAATGAGGTTTATGTATTCGCCAGAGACAATTTTTGCAAACCCGTTTGCTCTGCCAGAATCGTTATTGGATTGAATAATTCAGATCAAGAGAAAACGATTGAAATTTCAGCCGTAGAATTTGGTAGATCCGATTTGCCGGACGGAAAATTCAAAATTACATTAGCTCCAAAATCTGTGACGGTTTTTAGACCCGGTTCTAATTCCATAAGCATTACGGGCGATTAAAATGAAAAAATGGCTCATCAGAATTGCTATCGGTTTGATTTTAACGATTATCGTCGTGCTGACCTCGGCGTTTGTGATTGAAAAAATAGATAAAGCGGTGGTTGTGAAATACGCGAAAAACGAAAATTTAAAGACACTCAAAGCCGATTGGAAAGGCGTTCCGGTTGATGAAAAGGGAAGATTCGTAAACCACGAATTTCCGTTTTTATCGAAAACGACGGATTTGCTGAAATGGCAGTTCGGCGAAAAACCGTTTAAGGAGGAAAAGAAAAACGACACGGCGCGGCTCGAAGTTAAAGACCCGGCGGAATTCTTAAACTCGGAGCGTGACGGCATTTTATGGCTCGGTCACGCGTCGGTTTATATTCGTCTCGGCGGCAAGACGATTTTGATTGATCCGGTTTTCGACACGCCGCGTTTTGTCACGCGTTTGACGCCGGTTCCGAATCCGCTCGAAAAGATCAAAAAACTCGATTATGTGCTTGTTTCGCACGATCACCGCGACCATTGTGACGAAAAAACGCTGCGCGATATTGCCAAAAAATTCCCGAACGCGAAATTTCTCGCCGGGTTAGGAATGGAAGATATTTTGAACGATTGGAAAACTCCGACGAACACGGTCGAAACGGCGGGCTGGTTTCAGGAATTTACAACGGACGAAGCCGTTAAAATCGCATATGTTCCCGTGCGGCATTGGTGTCGGCGCGGATTGTTCGATATGAACGAGCGGCTCTGGGGCGGATTCGTGATTTCGGGCGCAGGCAAAAAAATCTATTTCGGCGGCGATTCCGGATTCGGCTCGCATTATCGTGAAACAGCGGAAACGTTCGGCGCGATCGATTATTTTATTATCGGCATCGGCGCGTATGAACCGCGCTGGTTTATGCAGGCGAATCACAACAATCCGGCGGACGCTTTTCAGGCTTTTATTGACGCCAAAGGAAAAACACTCGTGCCGATGCATTACGGCACGTTCGATCTGTCGGACGAACCGCCGAATCAGCCTCTCAAACTGTTAAAAGAAGACGCCGCGAAACAGAATTTGAGCGACCGCGTGAAGCCGCTCGCGATCAACGAAGGATTTTATTTTGAAACCGCCGAGTAGGACGGATTTTCTTTTAGATTCTGTGGTTTAATAATTTAATGAGCTTTCGAAAGATTAGATTTTTACACATTTTTGCCGTTATTTTTCTGTTTATTATGACCATCAACGCGCAGAGCGAATCGCCGAACGTGCCGCAGGAGTGGCGAACTTTAGCGGAACAAACCGATTATCGAAAAAGTTGGAATTACGCCGACACGATCCTCTTTGCCCAAAGACTCGATAAATCGTCGGAAAAGATCGTTTATCGAAGTTTCGGTAAAAGCGGCGAAGGTCGCGATCTGCCGCTTTTGATCGTTTCGGACGGGAAAATTTTTACGCCACGCGAGGCGAAAAAATCGGGGAAAGCCGTCGTGTTGATTCAAGCCGGAATTCATTCGGGCGAAATTGACGGCAAAGACGCCGGATTCGCGCTGCTGCGCGATATTGCGATCACAAAATCGCGCGCCGGTTTGTTAAAAGACACGATTCTGCTTTTCGTGCCGATCTACAACGTTGACGGGCACGAAATGGCGTCGCCGTATAACCGCATCAATCAAAACGGACCAGATGAAATGGGCTGGCGCGCAACTTCGGCGGGGTTGAACTTGAACCGCGATTATATGAAGGCTGACGCGCCGGAAACGCGCGCTTTTTTGAAGCTTTGGAATGAATGGAAGCCGGATTTTTTCTTTGATCTGCATGTCACGGACGGCGCGGATTTTCAATACAACGTAACGTATGAATACGCGCATTTTCAGGAAGTTTCTTCGCACATAAAAAACTGGATGGACGAATATTTCGACGGTAAAATCGTTGCCGAAGTCGAAAAAGAAGGCAATCTTCTAACGCATTATCTCGAATTCGGCGGGCGCGAAGTGACGAGCGGAATTTTTACGTTTATCGCGACGCCGCGTTTTGCGACCGGCTACGCGGCGCTCAGAAATCGTCCCGGATTATTGATCGAAACTCATTCATTAAAAAACTATAAATCGCGTGTTCGCGGAACTTACGATGTTATCTGGAAAACCCTTGAAGAAATCAACCGCTCGAAAGCGAGTCTTTTCGAAGCGAACAAAAAAGCCGATGAGGAAACGATTTCGCGCGGCAAAACTTTCGACGCGAACCGCCGGTTTCCGCTCCAAATCGGTTTAACGGATAAAAGCGAGCCGTTTCAATTAAAAGCGGTCGAATACAAACTGGAAGACAGCGCGATTTCGGGCGGCAAAAAGATCGTTTACGGTACGAAACCGACCGAAATCACGGTCAAAAAGTTCGACGACGCGAAGATCAACGCGGCAATTGCGCCGCCGCTTTACTACATCATTCCGCCGCAATGGCAGGAAGCGATCGAGCGGCTCGAAGCGCACGGCGTCAAATTCGAAAAAATCAAACAGCCTTTGACCGTCGAAGTCGAAAGCTATCGTTTGACCGAGCCGAAATGGGCGGCGAATCCGTTCGAAAACCGCCTGCCGCTCAGTTTCAAAAGCGCTTCGATCACCGAAACCAGAACGTTTCCGGCAAAGTCGGTTTTAGTTCCGCTCGCGCAGGAGACGGGAAACGTCGCGATTCATTTGCTCGAACCGAATTCGACCGATTCGCTCGTTTACTGGGGATTTTTCAACGCGATTTTCGAGGCGAAAGAATACTTCAGCGATTATATTATGGAAAAAATCGCCGCTGAAATGCTCGCGAAAGATGAGAATCTGCGGCGCGAATTCGAAGAAAAGTTAAAAGACGAAACATTTGCGAAAAGCGCGCGGATGCGTCTGAACTTTTTCTATCAGCGTTCGCCGTACGCCGACAAGCGAATCGGCGTTTATCCGGTCGGACGCATTACGAGGAAACAATGGTAAATGGTAATTGTTAATTGGTTAATCAAAATCATTAACAATTAACAATTAATAATTAACCATTTACCATTAAAAAATTATGAGAGCATCAGGGATCTTGCTTCACCCGACGAGCTTGCCGTCTGATTACGGCATCGGCGATCTGGGCGTCGAAGCGTATGAATTTATAGATTTTTTAAGTCGTGCGCAGCAAACCTTCTGGCAGGTTTTGCCGCTCGGGCAGACCGGCTACGGTGATTCGCCGTATCAATGTTTTTCGGCGTTTGCGGGAAACATTTATCTGATTTCGCCTGCAAAGTTAAAGGAAGACGGATTTTTGTCGGACGAAGATTTAAGCGCCGCGCCGGAATTTACGGAAGGAAAGGTTGATTTCGGCGCAATGATCGATTTTAAATTACCGCTTCTCAATAAAGCGTTCGAAAATTTCCGGCAAACGACCGACGAAAGTTTAGCCGAAATGTTTCGACTGTTTTGCCAGTTCAACGCATTCTGGCTCGAAGATTACTCGCTTTTTCGCGCGATCAAATTTTCGCAGGATCAGAAATCGTGGCAGGAATGGGACGAAGATTTGAAACTTCGCCGACCGGAAGCTTTGGAAAAAGCCCGTAAAGATTTAGACGACGAGGTTTTTGCCCAGAAATTTTACCAATTCGCGTTTTTCAAACAATGGGACGCACTCAAAAAATACGCGAACGAAAAAAATATTAAAATCGTCGGCGACGTGCCGATTTTCGTCGCGCTCGATTCGTGCGATGTGTGGTGCAACCCGACGCAGTTTAAGCTCAACGAAGACGGCTCGCCGGCGGTCGTCGCCGGAGTTCCGCCGGATTATTTTTCGGCGACCGGACAGCTCTGGGGAAACCCGATCTACAACTGGGACAATATGCGCGGCGACGGTTTCGCATGGTGGATTTCGCGCGTCAAATTCACTTTGAAAATGGTCGATATCGTCAGAGTTGACCATTTTCGCGGGTTTGCCGCGAGCTGGGAAGTTCCGGGCGGCGATGAAACCGCCGAGCGCGGGCAATGGGTCAACGTGCCGGGAATGGAGCTTTTTCACGCTCTGAAAAACGCGATCGGCGATTTGCCTTTCTGGGCTGAAGATTTGGGCGTGATTACGCCGGATGTCGAAGAACTGCGCGATTCGTTCGCGTTTCCGGGAATGCGAATTTTGCAGTTTGCCTTTGGCGGCGACGCCGGTAACCTCGATCTGCCGCACAATTACATCAAGAACTGCGTCGCATACACCGGCACGCATGACAACGACACGACCGTCGGCTGGTTTAATTCCGAGGCGGGAAAAGGTTCGGGACGCGACGCGGAACAAATCGAAAAGGAACGCAAATTTTGTCTCGATTACCTGAACGCTTCGGGCGCGGAAATTCAATGGGATTTCGTTCGCGCGGTCTGGGCAAGCACGGCAAACGCGGCGCTTGCGCCGATGCAGGATTTGCTCGGTTTAGGCAACGATGCGCGGATGAATTTGCCCGGTTCGACTGATGGAAATTGGTACTGGCAGTGCAAAACGGGCGATTTTTCTGACGAAATAGCCGAAAGATTAAAAGGCTTGACGAAACTTTATGGACGAATTTGATATGAACGAAAAATATTTAACGCAAAGACGCAAAGGCGCAAAGGCGCAAAGTTTTTATAATTTATTTTCGAGCTTTGGCTTGAGAAATCTCTGCGTTTTTGCGTCTCTGCGTCTCTGCATTGTAATTCTTCTGAGCGCCGCCGCCATTTTCGCGCAAAATGTGCCGACGGTCGAGAAAGTGGAGCCGCCGAGTTGGTGGACGAATTCGACCGTTAATCCGGTGCGTGTGCTTTTGACCGGCACGAATCTGAAAAACGCCAAGGTTACGAGCAACAACAGCAGCGAATTGGCGACCGGGGCGATGCTTTCGAGCGAAAACGGGAACTATCTGTTTTTCGATCTGACCATCAAACCGAACGCTAAACCGGGAAAATATAAGATTGGTCTGACCAACGGCGGCGCAACGGTTGATTTCGAATTCGAGATCTTCGCCAAATCGCCGCAAGCCGGACGCAATCAGGGTTATACGCCCGACGATGTGATCTATTTTCTGATTCCCGACCGTTTTGCCGACGGCGACACGACCAATAACGATCCGGCGAAATCGAAAGGGTTATACGACCGCAAATTCGGTCGGCATTATCACGGCGGCGATCTTCAGGGCGTGATTGATAAACTCGCGTATATCAAATCCTTGGGCGTGACGGCGATCTGGACGACGCCGGTTTACGACAACAACGACAAGCCGGATTTGAAGGAAATGTACGAAGGAATGCCGTTTACGACCGGCTACCACGGCTACGGCGCGACGGATATGTATGCGATTGACGAGCATCTCGGCGACGCGGCGAAACTTCGCGAGCTGATCGCTAAAGCTCACGCGCTTGGGCTAAAAGTCATCCAGGATCAGGTCGCCAATCACACCGGACCGTATCACCGCTGGGCTGACAATCCGCCGACGCCGACCTGGTGGAACGGAACGCTCGCGAATCATCCGAATAACAACTGGCAAAAATGGACGGCGATGAATCCGCGCGCGACTTATCAAACGCAGTCGCGCAATATCGACGGCTGGTTTATCAACATTCTCCCCGATTTTAATCAAGCCGATCCGGAAGTCGAAAAATATCTGATCCAAAATTCGATGTGGTGGCTCGAAATGTACGGTTTCGACGCGATTCGCATGGACACTCTGCCGCACGTTCCGCGCTCGTTCTGGGAAAAATGGGGCGGCGCGATCAAAAAGGAATTTCCGAAAGTGAATATTTTAGGCGAGCTTTTCGACGGCGATGCGGCGCTGATCTCGTATTTTCAGACCGGACGAAAAGGCCACGACGGGATCGATACGCAGATTGACACGCTTTACGATTTCGCGCTTTTTTACCCGATTCGCAGCGCTTTTGCGAAAGGCGAATCAATTCGCGGCGTGTCGCAGATGTTCGCTAAAGACTGGCTTTATCCGAACCCGAACGTTTTGACGACATTCCTGGGCGTTCACGATATGGAGCGTTTTATGAACGAAAAAGGCGCGACGATCGAGGGGTTAAAACTGGCGCAGACCTTGATTATGACTTCACGCGGCACGCCACTGCTTTATTACGGCGACGAAATCGCGATGCCGGGAGGGGGCGATCCCGACAACCGGCGAGATTTTCCGGGCGGATTTCCGGGCGATACGCGCAATGCTTTTGCCGTTGCGGGCAGAACCACGGAAGAAAACGATGTCTGGAATCACTTGGCGGCGCTCGGACGCCTGCGGGCGAATTTTACCGCGCTGAGAACCGGAAAATCGCTCGATCTGCTCGACGAAGAACAGCAGTCGGCGTATGCGCGTTTGACCGATAAACAGGCGGTTTTAGTAGTTTTTAATAACGATGTGAAACCGGCGGAAGTCAGCTTCGACATTTCGATGATCAAACAGTTTGCGGCAAATTCTGTTTTGACCGACCGGCTCGGTAAAGTTCAGGATATCAACGTCACGGGCGGAAAAGTGAAATTTACGATGCCGGCGCGAACTGCCGGAATTTTTACGGTGAAATAATGCGCGAAATTTAATTCGCGTTATTCACCGTCCGCTGCCGCAATCTTGCGCATCGGCGGCGAATTTAATGGAATTTTTATGAAAGCATTATCTTTTATCGGGCTGGTATTGGCGGCATTCCTGATCTATCTCGGCATTTCTTCGAAAAGCGGTTCAGGCAAAGTGTTGAGCAACGCAGTTCTCATCGGCGGCGTGATAATCGCCGGGTTCATCATCATCGTTTGGATAATTTTGTTTATAAAGGAGAAAGGGAAAAAGGACGATGGTTCCGATTTCTAAATTAATCTATGGAAAACAAACCGAAATTAAGTTTTTGGCAAATCTGGAATATGAGTTTCGGTTTTCTCGGAATTCAGTTCGGCTGGGGTTTGCAGATGGCGAATATGTCGCCGATTTATAAATATCTCGGCGCGGACGAGGGCAACATCGGTTATCTGTGGCTTGCCGGACCGTTGACGGGCTTGCTCGTTCAGCCGATTGTCGGCGCGATGTCGGACAGAACCTGGACGGGACTCGGTCGGCGGCGTCCTTATTTTCTGGTCGGAGCGATTTTGGCGAGTATCTGTCTGATTTTAATGCCGAATTCGAGCGCGGTTTGGATGGCGGCTGGTCTGCTCTGGATCATGGACGCCTCGATCAATATCACGATGGAACCGTTTCGCGCTTTCGTCGGCGATAAATTGCCCGAAGAACAACGCACTTTGGGCTTTGTGATGCAGTCGTTCTTTATCGGCATCGGCTCGTCTTTGGCAAATGCTCTGCCGTATATTCTGACGTTTTTCGGCGTCGTCGGCGTGATGAAAAGCGGGATTCCGCATTCGACGCTGATCGCCTTTATCGTCGGCGCGGTCGCTTTTCTCGGCGCGGTTTTATGGACGGTTTTCACGACCGAAGAATACCCGCCCGAAGATATGGAAGAATTCCGGCGCAAACAAAACGAGAGCAACGTCGTCGGCACTATTTTCAAGGAAATCGGCGAAGCGATCGCTGATATGCCGACGACGATGAAGCAGCTCGCCGTCGTGCAATTTTTTACGTGGTTCGCGCTGCCGTTTATGTGGCAGTATTACGGCTACACCGTCGCGCGGCACGTTTTTGGCGCGGTTGACGATAAATCTGCGCTTTTCAAAGAAGGTACGGAATGGGGCGGAGTTTGTTTTGCGATCTACAACATGGTCTGCTTTCTCTTTGCTTTTGCGATTCCGCCGCTCGCCGAGAAATTCGGGCGCAAAGGCGTTCATATAATCTGTCTGACTTTGGGCGGATTAGGCTTGCTTTCAACCTATCTGGCGACAAATCCGTATCATTTGTGGATCGGAATGATCGGCGTCGGTGTCGCCTGGGCTTCGATTCTTTCGATGCCGTATGTTATTTTGGCGGGCGCGATTCGCCCTGAAAGAATGGGCGTTTATATGGGCGTTTTCAATCTTTTCATCGTTATTCCGCAGGTCACGCAAAATCTTTTGACGCCGCAAATTTATAAATCCCTACTCGGCGGAGACGCGCTCAACGCGGTTTTGGTCGGCGGATTTTCGCTGCTCGTCGCGGCGGTCAGCGTTTTGATCGTCAAAGACGTCGGCGCGCGAAGCATTGACACCTCGGTGCCGGGCGTAAGCGCCGGTGCCGGAGAAGAATTGTAAAGGAAGGCAAATTTATGATTAAAATTAAAAAGTTTTACGGCGTATTCCTTTCGATTCTTATTGCGGTCAATTTTATTTTCGCCCAAACGCCGCCCGCGCGCGATTTTTCGAAAGAAGCGGCGCGCGTTTCGCCGGATTGGGTAAAAGACGCCGTGATTTACGAGATTTTTCCCCGAAACTATTCGCAGAAAGGCGATTTTAATTCGATTACGGCTGATTTGAATCGTCTGCAAAACTTGGGCGTCACGGTTTTATGGCTGATGCCGATTCATCCGGTCGGGCAATTGAAAAAGAAAGGAACGGTCGGTTCGCCCTATGCGGTGCAGGATTTTTACGCGATCAACACTTCTTACGGAAGCGCAGAAGATTTGAAGCGGCTCGTCGCGGAATCGCATAAACGCGGGATGAAAGTTATCATTGACATCGTCGCGAATCATACTTCGTGGGATTCGGTGATGATGAAAACGAAAGGCTTTCACACGACCAACGACAAAGGCGAAGTGATTCCGCCGATTCCCGATTGGGCGGACGTCGCGGATTTGAATTACGAAAATCCTGAACTCAGGAAATATATGATCGAGATGCTGAAATTCTGGGTGCGTGAATTCGATCTCGACGGTTTTCGCTGCGACGTCGCCGGATTTGTTCCCGTAGATTTTTGGGAAACCGCGCGCGCCGAAGTTGATAAAATCAAGGCTGATACGATCTGGCTCGCCGAATGGGAATCGCCCGATCTGCTCGTCAAAGCGTTCAATTTAGATTATTCATGGGCGAATCACGCGATTTTAGATAAAGTTCTGCACGGAAACGCGCCGGCTTACGAGATCCGCAAAATATGGGAAACCGACAACGCGAAAAATCCGCGCGGCGCTTTGCGGATGCGGTTTTCCGATAATCACGATGAACGCCGCGCGATCGCGCGTTTCGGCGAAAAAGGCGCGTTGGCAGCGCAGGCTTTGGCGTTTACACTGGACGGCGTGCCGCTTGTTTACAACGGAATGGAAGCGGGCGACACGACCGAATCGGGTTTTCCCGCTTTGTTCGAAAAAATGCCGATCTTCTGGGACGCTGCCGTTCGCCGACCGGAATTTCCGAAGTTTTATAAAGGCATGATCGAAATGCGCAAATCGAGCGTTGCTTTGCGGCGCGGCGATCTCGTATGGCTCAAAAATTCCGACGAATCTCGGGTTTTAACATTTCGGCGCGTCAGCGGAAAAGAAGAAATCATCGTCGCGATCAATATGACGAGCGCGCCGTTTTTCGGTTCATTGGAAACGGCTGGAAATTTCGAGGAAATCACGCCCGACTCGGAGCGAAAAACAGTCGGTTTGCCGAGTCTTAGTTTGGAATCTTTCGGTTATCGAATCTTCAGGAGGAAAAATTGATGAAGAAGTTTTTGTATGCGATTGTTTTAACCGGTGCGTTTGCAGTATTTGCGAACGCTCAAACAAACCAGCCGCGGACGGTGCGCGAATTTTTTAATCTTCTTCCGCAGAAATATTTTACGCTCGAAGGCTGCGTCGCGAATCCGACGAAGGCGAATTGCGATAAAGCGCGGCGCGAGTATATAGATAGTTTTCTCGAAGTCGAAGATACGGCGAACGGCTACTGGAAATCGGGCTGCGACGGCGCGCAGAGCTGTCTCGTGATGGCGCTTTTCAAACGTTCGAACGGCAGCTATATCGTCGCTTTATACAGAGAATTCGAAATGGCGACGGACAATTATTTTCTCGAATATCGAGCGGGAAAATGGACGGATATTTCGGCACAGGTAATTCCGCAATTTTCAAAAAATAACGTTTACGAACTGCCGCGAAACGGCACGACCGTCGCGGTTTTTGCGAAGAAAAAGAATAGCGAATCGGGCGAGCGCGGCAAAAAACTTTACGATCTGGTTTGGAAAAGCGGAAAGTTTTCGGTAAAAAAATAGTTGCGGTCATTTTCCATTCAGGAGTTGCAGATATTAGTCGAAACTTTCGAATAATATTTGAACTAAAACGATTTAGTATTAAACTGTTTCTGATTACATATCTTAAGCACTATCAATTTTAAGGAGAAAATAAACACGATGAAAATCGGTTCCAAACTTTTAGGGGTGTTGATTTTAGCGGCATTTTTAATGTCGGCGTGCGTTCAATCGCCGCAGGGCAATACGCCCGCGGCAAACAACGCGGCTCCCGTGAGCGGCAAAATAAAGATCGGTTTTGCGATGGCGACCGTCAAGGAAGAACGCTGGCAGCGCGACCAGGCGGCTTTTCAAAAGCGCTGCGACGAACTCAAAGAGCAGGTCGAATGCATTATTACGGTTGCCGACAACAAGGCGGATAAACAACTGAGCGACGTCGAGCAGCTTTTAACGAGCGGCATCAACGTGCTCGTGATCGCGCCGCAGGAAGCGACGCAGGCGGCGCAGATGGTTGACAAGGCGAAAGCGAAAGGCATTCCGGTGATCAGTTATGATCGCTTGATAAATTCGGACAAAATTGACCTTTACATCTCGCATCAGGTTCCGGTGATCGGCAAAAAAATCGCCGAATACGCGCTTCAAAAACAGCCGAAGGGAAATTACGTGATGGTTTACGGCGCTTCGACCGACAACAACGCCGTGATTATGCGCAAAGAGATGGAAGCGGTTTTGAAACCGGCGATCGATTCGGGCGAAATCGTCATTAAATCGCAGCAGCATATCAACGACTGGAAACCCGAAGAAGCGCTGAAGTTCGCCGAAAACGCTTTGACGCAGAACAACAACAATATCAACGCGTTCGTCGTTTCGAACGACGGCATGGCGGGCGGCGTAATTTCGGCGCTCGAAAACAAAGGTTTAGCCGGAAAAATTCTCGTTACCGGGCAGGACGCCGAAAAAGCGGCTTTGCAGAGAATTGCCGAGGGCAAACAGACGATGACCATTTACAAACCGATCATTCCGCTCGCGAGCGGCGCGGTTGACGCGGCGATCAAGCTCGCGAAAAAAGAAAAGCTCGCAAACACGACGATGTTTATGAACGACGTTATTAAAAAGGAAATCCCCGCGATTTTGCTCGAAATAACCGTCGTTGACAAAGAAAACCTGCTGGCAACCGTCATCAAGGACGGCTACGCGACCTTCGAAGACGTTTACAAAAACGTTCCGGCTGATCAAAGACCGAAGCAGTAATAGTTGAGAGTTAACAGGAAGTTACGGAAAGTTGCAGAGTTAATTTTCCGTAACTTTCTGCAACTTCGGTAAACTTTCTGCAACTCTGTAAACTTTTATGAAACCGATTCTCGAAATGCGTTCGATCGTTAAGGAGTTTCCGGGCGTGAAGGCTTTGGACGGCGTGACGTTCGATCTTTACGAAGGCGAGTTTCATTCGCTCGTCGGCGAAAACGGCGCGGGGAAATCCACTTTGATGAAAACGCTTTCGGGCGTTTATCCTTACGGAACATACGGCGGCGACATCGTTATAAATGGCGAAGTCCATCAATTCAAGACGATTCGCGATTCGGAAAAAGCGGGCGTTGCGATCATTTTTCAAGAGCTTTCGCTCGTTAAGGAATTAACGGTCGGCGAAAATATCTTTCTCGGGCGCGAGCCGAACCGTTTCGGAATCGTCAATTGGTCGGAGCTTTATCAGCGCGCGACGAAATTGCTCAAAGATTTGCATCTGCCGATCGACCCGCGAACGCCGGTCGGAAATCTCGGCATCGGACAGCAGCAATTGGTCGAAATCGCGAAGGCTTTGTCGCAGGAGGCAAAAATTCTCGTGCTCGACGAGCCGACCGCCGCGTTGACCGAATCCGAGGTCGAAACGCTGTTCGTGATTTTGCGCAAATTGCTGGAGCGCGGCGTCGGGATGATCTACATTTCGCACAAACTCGACGAAGTTTTCGAGATGTCCGATCGCATCACGGTTCTGCGCGACGGCAAAACAGTCGGAACACAAAACGCGGGAGATTTGACGAAGGATAAAGTCATCTCTTTGATGGTCGGGCGCGAGGTCGGCGATATTTTTCCGCAAACCTCGCACGAATTCGGCGAAACTGCAATGGAAGTCCGCAATCTGACGGCTTACGATCTCGATAATCCGAACAAAAAACTCGTTGACAATGTTTCGTTCAGCGTCAAAAAAGGCGAAGTTCTCGGAATTTCGGGCTTGATGGGCGCGGGACGTTCCGAACTTTTGATGGCAATTTTCGGCGCGTGGCAGGGAAAATCGTCGGGCGCGGTTTTTGTCGAAGGCAGCGAAGCGGCGATCGGTTCGCCGTCCGACGCGATAAAAAACGGCATCGGTTTCGTGACCGAAGACCGCAAAAGGTTCGGGCTTTTGCTCGAACAGACGATTCTCGACAATATGAGCTTAGCCGGTTTGAAACGCATTTCGGGCGCTTTTCTGACGCATCGCTCGCGCGAAACGGTGGCGGCGAAAAAGGCGATGCAGTCGCTCAAAGTCAAAGCCAATTCGCCGCTCACGATTTGCGGAACGCTTTCGGGCGGAAATCAGCAGAAAGTGGTTTTGGGCAAATGGCTTTTGACGAATCCGAAGGTTTTGTTTCTCGACGAACCGACGCGCGGCATTGATGTCGGCGCAAAGCAGGAAATTTACTCGGAAATCAATAAGCTCGCGAAAGAAGGCTTGGCGATCGTGATGGTTTCGTCCGAACTCCCCGAAGTTCTCGGACTTTCCGACCGCGTGATGGTTTTGCACGAAGGAAAACTGACCGGCGAATTTAAAAAAGCCGATGCGACGCCCGAAAAAGTGATGTCAGCGGCGACCGGAAACTCGCCGGAAAAAACATTTTAATAAAAAACGGAGCAATCAATGAAAAAATGTCCGAAATGTAATCGAACATATTCTGACGGGGATTTAGCATTTTGTCTGGAAGACGGCGCCGTTTTATCCGCGCCGTACAGCACGGAAAAAACGCTGGTTATGTCAGCCACCGAAGAAACCGCCCTGCCGACCGACGAAAACGCCGCTCCAACGACCGAAGAAGTAACGGTTGTCAGGCAAAAAACGCTCGTTTCGGACGAAAAGAAATCGGGTTTCAAGCTCGAAACATCATTCCTGCGCGCCTACACGATGCTCGGTGCGCTGATTCTCATCTGGCTGTTTTTTCACTGGAGAACGGACGGCACGTTTCTTTCGTCGGGAAATCTTTCAAACCTGATGCTGCAAACGTCGGTCACGGGAATTCTGGCGGTCGGGATGCTCATGCTGATCGTTGCCGGACAGATCGACTTGTCGATCGGCTCGGTGCTTGCGCTGGCGGGCGGCGTCGCGGCAATCGCGCTCACGAATTGGGGCTACGGGCTCGGCGTCGCAATCCTTTTTGCGATCGCGGTCGGCGTCGCGGTCGGCATCATTCACGGCGTACTCGTGGCATACGGAAAAATCCCCGCGTTTATCGTCACGCTCGGCGGGCTTTTGGCGTGGCGCGGCGCGATCAAAGGCGTTTCGGGCAGCGAAACGGTGTCGGTTGCCAATCCGGCATTTAAGACTTTCGGGCAGGGACTTTTGACTCCGGCAACCGGCTGGGCACTCGGCGCGCTGGCTGTCGCGGCGCTTTTGTTTCTCGCCTACCGGCGCGCAAAATCGCAGAAAGATTACGGACTTGGCGAAGCCGATTATAAAACTGAATTGCTCAAAACGATCTTACCGATTATGGCGATTATAGTTTTTGTAATAGTGATGAATTCGTCCGGAACTTCTACGCTGCCGGTCGAGCGAGATTGGTTAGACACAATTTATTACTCGTTGATGGAACCGACAGGCGGTGTGCCGGTCGCGGTACTGGTCTTCGCGCTTGTCGCAATCTTAGGCGTTTTTATTACAAATTCGACAACCTTCGGACGTTATCTCTACGCGATCGGCGGAAATTCCGACGCCGCGCGGTTGTCGGGAATTGACACGAAGCGCAATATTCTCAAGGTTTATATGCTGCTCGGCGTTCTGACCGGAATCGCCGCGATCGTTTTCACGGCGCGCCAAGGCAGCGCTACGCCCGACGCCGGCGGCTTAAAAGAACTCGAAGCAATTTCCGCCTGCGTGATCGGCGGCGCTTCATTGATGGGCGGGCGCGGAACGGTTTTCGGTGCGTGTCTCGGCGCGCTGATCATGGCGAGCCTCGATAACGGAATGTCGCTGCTCGGTTATCGCGACTTCGTGCAGGAAATCGTCAAAGGTTCGATTCTCGTCGCGGCGGTCGGAGCCGATATGGTCGGACGCAAAAGCTAGAAGAGGAGAAAAGGAGTAAAGGAGTAGAGGAGAAAAGGATTTTATGGAGAAGTTTGGCGGTTTTACTTTAAATACCTTTGCGTGTTTGCGGCTCTGCGTCTTTGCGTTAATTTTCTTCTTTTCTTCAAACGCTCAAACGCTCGCGCCGGGAGCGCCGGGAAAGGACGCGCAGTGGGCGACTGCCGGAAAACAGGGCGTCGGAACGAGCGCAACGCTTCAAAGTAAAGTCTGGTTCACGCTTGCGCAGGGCGTGATGACCGAAGTTTATTATCCGGATGTGACGGTCGCCAACGTTCATCTCTTGCAGTTTGTCGTCGTTAATCCAAAAACGAAAAAAGTTGAAACCGAACAGCTCGACGCCGTTCATCAAATCAAGGTTTTGCGTCCCGATTCTTTAACTTTTCAGCAAATAAACACTGCTAAATCCGGCGAATGGAAAATTACGAAAACCTACACGACCGATGTCGAGCGCGATTCGGTTTTGATTGACGTTAAATTCGAGCCGAAAAATAAAGATTTGAATTTGTATGTGTATTTCGATCCGTCGCTCGGAAATTCGGGATTGGGCGATAAGTCTTATATAACGGAGTCTTTAAAGAATAGTACATTATATTCGTACGACTTTTCAGATAAACAAAAAATCGCTGCTGTTTTAATTTTTTCAAGCCCGACTGACGAAGAAACGAACGGATACTATCAAACGACCGATGGAATGGAACAGCTTCGCCAATTCGGGAAAATCGAAAAACCAAAAGTTTTCAGTTTCGGCAGCGGAAACGTTGTTCAAATGGCGAAGATTCTGGAGCCAAGCCAATTTACGGCAATTCTGGCATTTGACCAGGAATCTCCCAAAGCTTTGGGAAAAGCGATTACATCAGGTTCGAAAGGTTTTACCAAAGCGCAAGCCGAGTATGAAAAAGGCTGGTCGGATTATATAAAAACGATTCGCAAAGTCGAGCCGAAATATCAGGCGCAGTTTAATATGGCGGCGATGCAGCTGAAAGCGCACGAAGATAAAACCGTGCGCGGCGCGAATATCGCGAGTTTATCGGTTCCGTGGGGCGGCGGCGCGAACGCGAACGAAAATAATATCGGCGGCTATCATCTGATCTGGTCGCGCGATCTTTATCAGGTGGCGACGGCTTTTATGGCTTTGGGCGATAAGCCGGCGGCGATTCGCGCATTGAATTTTTTGTTCAAGGTTCAGCAAAAACCGGACGGCAGTTTTCCGCAAAATTCTTACCTCGACGGCAAGCCTTTCTGGGGTTCGCTTCAACTCGACGAAGTCGCATACCCGCTGATTCTGGCTCACGAACTCGGACTTAACGATAAAGAAACTTACGAAAAACACGTTAAAAAGGCGGCGGATTTTATCGTCAAAAACGGACCTTCGACGCCGCAGGAACGCTGGGAAGAGGAAGCCGGCTATTCGCCCTCGACGATCGCGGCGGAAATCGCCGGATTAGTCTGCGCGGCGGAAATCGCGCGGAAAAACGGCGACACTCAATCGGCGAATATTTACCTCAAAACCGCCGACGAATGGGCGGCGAACGTTGAAAAATGGACGGTTACGACCAACGGCAAATATTCCAAAGAACCGTATTACGTCCGCATCACGCAAAACGGCAAACCCGACGCGGGCGAAAAAATCGAACTCAATAACGGCGCTGGATTTTTCGACGAACGCGAAATCGTCGACGCCGGATTTCTTGAACTCGTCCGTCTCGGCATTAAATCGCCCGACGATAAAATTATCCAAAATTCGCTCAAAGTAATTGACCAAATAATTCGCGTCCAGACACCGAACGGCGACGGCTTTTATCGTTACAACAACGACGGTTACGGCGAAATGGACGACGGGCGGCGCTGGAACTGGGACGGAAAATATACCGGTAAAGGCAGAATCTGGGCGCTGCTCTCGGGCGAACGCGGGCAGTATGAGCTGGCGCTTGAGGCGAGCAGTCAACAGTCAGTAGTCAGCAGTCAGCAAAACCAAAATCAGCGTTTTATGATGGCGAAAAATCGTCTTAACGCGATGCTCGCTTTTGCCAACGAAGGCTTGATGATTCCCGAACAGGTTTGGGACAAAAAGGAAACTCCGAACGCTGACCGGCAGTTTGTGCCGGAACTGAAATTTGGCGAAGGAACCGGCAGCGCGACGCCGCTCGCGTGGTCGATGGCGCAGTTTATCCGGCTTGCCGTAAATTTACAGGAAGGCAGAAATCTCGACACGCCGAAAGTCGTCTATGACCGATATGTGCTCGGGAAAAAAGAATCACGGACGAATGCGAATCTTACCGATCTTGAAAATGTTTTTACCGCTGATTATATTCTCGATCCGAAATGTCTGGAACCAAAACCTGTAAATTATCGAACTTGTTCGTATGTGTCGGTTTACATGCCGGAAAAATCGCGGACGCCGATTTTTGAGAAATGCAGTCTGGGCGGGTTTTATTTAAAATGTCGCGATTCTATAAATGAAATGCACGCCTGTTTCAGCTACAACGGAGAATTCAAAACAATCGAAATTGCCGGAGATTTTACTGATTGGAAGCCGCTGAGATTAAATGTAAAGAAGAAAGCCGACGGATTGACCGCGCCTTGTTTTAATTTCCCGAAAAACGCGCGCGTCGAGTATAAACTGGTGGTTGACGGCAAATGGATGACCGATCCTTTGAACCCGAACAAAATCGATAACGGCGTCGGCGGCGAAAATTCGTTTTTCACGATGCCGGATTATAAACCGACGATTTGGGCAAGTTCGAAAGGAATGACCAAATACGCCGTCAATACGGAGAGCTTCGATTCGAAAATTTACGGGACGCGCGAAATTCAGGTTTATGTTCCCGAAGGCTTCGAAAAACAGGAATTGCCCGTTTTATATCTTCAGGACGGCACGGATTATCAAAAAAGAGCCGATGCTGTGACGATTCAGAGAAATCTCGTTAAAGCTAATAAAATCAAACCTTTTATTATGGTTTTTATTGATTACAAAGACCGTATGAAGGAATATTTCGCGTCGGACGATTACGCGAAATATCTCGCGACGGAAATCGTTCCGTTGATTGACGCGAAATACAAAACTACAAAAACGCGCGACGGGCGCGGCGTTTTGGGCGCGTCACTCGGCGGAATCACGAGCGTTTGGGTCGGCTTAAAATATCCGGAAGTTTTCTCGCGCATCGGCGGGCAAAGCACGTCTTTCTGGATTGATAACGAACGCGTTGTCAAAGAAGTGGAAAAACTCGACTCAAATACTGCGAAATTCAAATTTTATTTCGATGACGGCACACTCGAAGGCACGGAAGATTCCCGCAAAGTCATCGAAATTCTCAAGCGGAAAGGATTCGATGTAACCTATGTCGAAGGCTCGACCGGGCATAACTGGACTGCGTGGCGCGACAGATTGGCGGATGCCTTTGTTGCTTTTGTGAATTAAGTATAAAATCAGTATTTGACAAGACTTGCAGGAATAAAATCGCTGCACGCATCTTGAATCTAAATAAAACGGAAAAATTAAATTGTAAATGAAGAAAGTCGTCTTAGCCTGCGATTTGGGCGGAACCAATTTACGAATGGCGGCGATTGACCGTCAGGGTAATATTCTTTACCGCACGAAGCGCGACACCCCGAAGTCCGACCGCGCCGACGAGATCGTCAGAACGATTGTCGAAGAAGCCAATGAATGTCTGGAAGCCATCAAAACCGAAGGCAGAGTCGAAGCCATCGCGGCGGCGGTTCCGGCAACCATCAATGTCGAAAAGGGAATTCTGATGAAATCGCCGAACGTGCCGTGTCTCGACGGTTTTCGAATGGTTGCCGCGCTTGAAAATGAATTAAGCATTAAAGCCGTGATCGAAAACGACGCCAACGCGGCGGCGGTCGGCGAAAATTGGCTCGGCGCGTCGCGTGGCTGTAAAAACTCGATCATGGTCACGCTCGGCACGGGCGTCGGCGGCGGAATCATTGTCAACGAAACTGTTTTACGCGGAATTGACGGCACGGCGGGCGAAATCGGACATATCAATGTCGAGCCGTTCGGCGCGCCGTGCGGCTGCGGTTCGCGCGGCTGTGTCGAGCAGTATTCGTCGGCGACGGCGATCGTTCGTTTGACGCGCGAAAAAGAACCGCAGTATCCGAAATCGGAGCTTGTCAATAAACCGCGCCTGACGTCCGAGGACGTTTACGAAGCGGGAAAAAACGGCGACGAATTGGCGCTCGAAGTTTTCCGGGTGATGGGATTTTATCTCGGATTATCCTTGGTTGATTTGATAAATATTCTGAATCCTGAGGTTATCGTGATCGGCGGCGGCGCGGCGGCGGGCTGGGATTTATTTATTCATCACGTCGAAGACCAGATTCGCAGCCGCGCGTTTCACGAACCCGGCGTTCGCGCGCGGCTCGAACGTGCCGTTTTGGACGACGACGCCGGAATTCTCGGCGCGGCGCGGATCGCTTTTGATTGAAAATTGAGCGCAAATCAATATAGCGAGCGGTAGCGAGACACGTATCATAATAAATATTTACCAAATTGAAAAGTGCCCGCTACCGCTCGCTATACTGATTGTATTATTTGCAATTTAAGATTTTAACCTTAAAATAAAGCGGAACTTGAAACTTTGAACCTGAAACTTGAAACTAATAATTTATGGATGTTTATCACAGAGTTTTAAATAAACTTTATGAAATGACCGGCGGAAAGGAATCGGAAACCGTTGATTTAAAGGAACTCGTTAAAAAAGAAGGCTACCTTGGAAGTTACCCGCAAATCAAAGAACATCTCAGCGGGCAAAGCTGGATTACCGAAACATCGCGCGTCGATGCGGTGAAAATCACGCATTGGGGCGTCAAAGAAGCCAAAAATTCCCAGACCGGCGGCACCGACGAAATGCAAGCCGTCAAAAAGGAAATTACCCGCACGATTGCCGACACCCGCGAACTCGTAACCTTTCTCGAAGAACTCGCAAACGACGTTTCTACGGAAAATATTTCAAAGGCGGAAAAAAAACTCGGCGCAATAAATTCGGCAATCCAAAAGTTAAAGTCGAGCGTCTAACTCATTTCGCTTGCCAACGGCTTCTTGTTTCGTGTAAGATATTCGTTTCATGCGATGCGTGAGTAACGTGTCAGGTGGGTCTCGCGCCCATCTTTTTATTTTGGGTGAGTGTTTATGAGCAGTAAGCCGATTGTCAGCGAGCGGATACAGGAAATGGCGGCGCAGTCCGCCGCGAAAAACGGAGTCGAACTCGTTCACATCGAAGAAAAAGGCACGGGAAAATTGCGGACATTGCGCGTTTTTATTGATAAGCCCGAAGGCGTTTCGATTGAAGATTGTTCGACGGTGAGCCGCGAATTCGGCGATCTTCTGGACGCTGAGGATTTGATTCACACCGAATATATCTTAGAAGTTTCGTCGCCCGGTCTCGAACGCGAGCTTTACAGTTTGAAAGATTTTGAAAGGTTTGCCGGAAGTTTGGCGAAGGTAAAAACGCACAAACCGGTCAACGGGCAGAAAAATTTTCGCGGGAAAATTTCGAAAGTCGAAGACGGAGAAATTTTCTTTGACGACCGCACGAGCGGGGAAGTCAGCTTTCCGTACGAGTCGGTCGCAAAAGCGAATCTGGAATTTGATTTAGAAGCAGAACTAAAACGTAATGCTTAAATGTAAACGGTTAATGGTAAATAAAAAATATTAACCATTAAGCATTTACAATTAACCATTAAAGAATTTATGACATCAACCATCGGACAGAACATCGAAGCATTGTGCAGCGAACACGGGCTTGACCGAAATTTAATTATCGAGGCGATGAAGGATGCCGTCAAAGCGGCGGCGCGCAAGCAGTTTAAAAGCTACGATAAAACGGGCGAAGGCATCGAAGTTGAATGGAACGACGAGGAAGGAATCGTCGAAATTTCGGCGCAGAAAACCGTCGTTACGGAAGTCGAAAATCCTTCGGTCGAACTTTCGCTCGATGAAGCGGTCGAGCTGACCGGTGATGATGAAATCGAACTCGGCGACGTTTTGTTGATTCCGCTGCCGACCGAAGAATTGGGACGCATCGCGGCGCAGACGGCGAAACAGATTCTCGTCCAGAAAGTGCGCGAAGCCGTCCGCGAAAAAGTTTACGACGAATACATTGACCGCAAAGGCGAGCTGATCAACGGAATGGTCAAGCGTTTCGAGCGCGGCGATATGATCGTTGATCTCGGAAATAACCTCGAAGCGGTTCTGCCGAAAAAAGAACAGGTCAGAAGCGAAAATTGGAATCAGGGCGAACGAGTCCGCATCGTCATCGTTGATGTTTCGAAAGACTTAAAAGGTCAGCAGATCATCGCATCGCGAACTTCTTCGGAATTGCTCAAACGGCTTTTCGAAATGGAAGTTCCCGAAATCTACGACGATACGGTGGTTATCAAATCGGCGGTTCGTGAACCGGGCGACCGTGCGAAGATCGCCGTCGCGTCGAACGAAAAAGACGTTGATCCGGTCGGCGCGTGCGTCGGGATGAAAGGTTCGCGCGTGCAGTCAATCATTAAAGAACTGCGCGGCGAAAAAATTGACATTATCGAATGGTCGGAAGAGCCGTCGGTTTTTGCGGCAAACGCGCTTTCACCGGCGAAAGTCAGCCAGGTGAGAATCGTTGATATCAATCGCCGCGTGATGGAAGTCATCGTTACCGAAGACCAGCTTTCACTGGCAATCGGCAAAAAAGGACAGAACGTGCGGCTCGCCACAAGGCTCGTCGGCTGGGACATCAATATCATCAGCGAAGACGTTATCAAGAAAGAAATTGCTCAGCAGATGGGCAGAATGATCGCGTCGGGCGAAGCTGTTCCGCTTTCGAATTTGGAAGGCGTTTCCGCCGCGCAAGCTGCCGACTTGAAAAATAAAGGCATTAGTGACGTACAAACTTTGGCTTCCATGACGATTGACAATTTGGTTGATACCCTCGACGTCAGTCTCGATGAAGCCGAAAGAATTATCGCGGCTGCGAAAGCGGTCGTAAGTGCTAGTACGGATGATGAAACCGGTGAAGAACCGGATCAGCAGCCGGAAGAAACTGCCAATGATGAAGCATAGCAGGGCAGGTTTACATGAATAGGATTGTCAGAACGAGGAGCGTAGCCATGAAGTAATACTAACGGTTTGCTGATGTTACGGTTCTGATTTATCAGTTGGTTTTGGTCAGGTGGATGACAGTAATCCGCCCAATGATAAATATAAAATAAATTATGTCCGTAATTGGCAACAAAGTCAGAGTTTACGACCTTGCACGAGAGGTCAAGCAAGATACCAAGCGCATCATCGAAGAATTGCGACGCGAAGGCGCGGATGTTGATGTGCCTTCGAACTCGGTTTCGAAAGAGCTCGCCGAAAAGATCCGCAACAAATATTTTCCGAAGATCGAAGCCGCGCCCAAGCGGTTAATCAAAGTTATCAAGAAAAAGCCGACATCGGATTATCCGACCGGCGACGACGGCTCAGTTCACGAAACCCACGAGCCGGTTGAAATTCACGAACCTGATGAAGTTTATGAGGTTCCGGAATTTAAGTCTACCGAAACACACAAACCCGAAGCAAACAAGGTCAAGGTTCTAACGAAGCGGATTATAACCCCGCGCATCGAAGAAGAAACCGCGCCTGTTTCTTTTGTCGAAGCAGAAGTTGCTGAAACTGCGCCGGTGTACGTCGAAGAAGAAGAAACGACAACTACAATTACTGCGCCGGTCGTTGAATTTGAAGAAACCAGCGCGCCGGAAGAAATCACCGAAATAGTCGAAGTCGAAGAAACTGTGCCGGTGGTTGTCGAAGAAGCGCAGCCTGTCGAAGTCACGGCAGTTGCCGAAAAAGCAGAACCGGCGAAAGCGACGGGACCGAAAATCTTCGGTGCAGCCGGCACGAATGTCAAACAGCTGACCCTAAAGCAGGGTTCGATTGACAAGGGCTTCAAGGTCGGCGACCGCATCGTTCCGACCGCGCCGACGAAAACCGGCAAACTCAGCGACGAAGCGAAAAAAGAACAGGAAAACGCGCGTCTGCAAAGCCAGCAGAATCGCCGTGGCGATCCGCGTCGCGATAATCGCGGCGGAGCCGGAATCGGTCGCGGTAAACCGGAGTTTCGCGGTACTCAGGGCGAAAGCTCGACGCCGATGACGGTTTACACGCCGCCCGCCGATAATCGCCGCAAGCCGGGTCGCTCGAGCGGCAAGAAGGGCGATAACAAAGGAACTTTCGGCGATAAGAGAGGCGGAGCATTCGATGAACGAGAATTTAACGTTCCGCGTCCGAAATCAATCGAAGAACGGATTAAGGATCAGGTTGTCGCCGGCGGCGGCGGCATCACGGCGGACGGACTGAAAATAGTTCGTTTGACCGAAGGCGCGACCGTTCGCGAATTTTCGGAAGCGTTGGGCGTAACGCCGCGCGATGTCGTCCAGCTTTTGGTCAAAAAGGGAATTTTTGCGACGCTTAACCAACCGATCGGCGAGAAGATGGCGAAAGAGGTCGGCTCAAGTTTGGGCTTTGACGTTAGCTTCCACGCGTTCGAAGAAATGGTTGTCGAGCAGGAATTCGAAGACCTGATCGCTTCGGATTCCGACGATGTCGAATTAGCGCGCGCACCGGTCGTAACCGTTATGGGACACGTTGACCACGGTAAAACCTCGCTGCTCGACGTGATTCGAAGCGCCAACGTCGCCGAAGGCGAGGCGGGCGGAATCACGCAGCATATCGGCGCGTATTCGGTGTTCGTTAATAATCCGGACGATCCGAACGAAAAACGCCGCGTCGTTTTCCTCGACACACCGGGTCACGAAGCGTTTACGCTGATGCGTGCGCGCGGCGCGAAAGCGACTGACATTGTAATTTTAGTCGTCGCGGCGGACGACGGCGTAATGCCGCAAACGATCGAAGCGGTCGAACACTCGAAAGCCGCAGGCGTTCCGATTATCGTCGCGATCAACAAAATTGATAAGCCGGACGCAAATCCCGACAAGGTCAAACAAGGTCTTGCCGGTTTAGGCTTGCAGCCGATTGATTGGGGCGGCGACATCGAAATGGTGCCGGTTTCGGCGAAAAAACGCGAAAACATTGATACTTTGCTCGAAACCATTTTGCTCCAAACCGACATTATGGATTTGAAAGCGAGTCCGACCAGGCGCGCTTCGGGCGTCGTGCTCGAAGCCAAGCTCGATAAAGGACGCGGTTCGGTCGCAACGGTTCTCGTTCAGCAGGGAACTCTGCGCGTCGGCGATCCGTTTATCGTCGGGCAGATTCACGGGAAGGTTCGCGCGATGTTTTCAGATCGCGGCGAAATCGTGACGGAAGCGTCGCCGGCAACTCCGGTCGAAGTTTTAGGTTTACAAGGAATGCCGGGAGCGGGCGATGCGTTTCAGGTTGTCGCCGACATTGATCAGGCTGTCACGATCGCCAACCAGCGCCAGATGAAGGCGCGTCAGGCAGCGATGCTGAAAACTACGAAACGCGGTATCGAATCGCTCGGTCAGGCGGAAGTTAAAGAACTTCTCGTCGTACTTAAAGCGGACGTGCAGGGTTCGGTTGAAGTTCTCCGCGCAACGCTCGAAAAACTTTCGACCGAGAAGGTCAAAGTTCGCGTCATTCGCGCCGGTGTCGGTGCGATTGCCGAATCCGACGTTTTGCTGGCATCGGCAACACAGGCTGACAACACGCAGACGGCAGTCGTGATTATCGGTTTTAACGTGCGCCCCGAAGCGCGCGCGGCGGAAGTCGCCAAGCAGGAAGACGTTGATATTCGCCTGCACTCGATCATTTACAAGGTCGAGGAAGAAATTCGCGCGGCGATGGTCGGAATGCTCGATGCGATCGAACGCGAAGTAATCTTAGGTAAAGCGCTCGTCCAGGAAGTTTTCCGTGTTTCGAAAGTCGGCTCGATTGCGGGCTGTCGCGTCACGGACGGATTGATTCGACGACAGGCGAGAGCGCGGCTGATCCGCGACGCCGTCGTTATTTGGGAAGGCGATATTGCCTCGCTCAAACGCTTTAAGGACGATACGAACGAAGTCCGACAAGGCTTCGAGTGCGGTATCAGCCTCGTCAATTTCAACGACATCAAGGTCGAAGACGAAATCGAAGCGTTCATTATCGAGCGCATCGCGGCGACGGAGCTTTAAGTTCATTGAGTTTTTAGAGTTTATTGAGTTCATTGAGTTAAAAACAAATACTCAATAAACTCAATAAACTCAATAAACTCAATAAACTCAATAAACTCAACGAACTATTTATGAGAAGACCTGAAAGATTTGCGGAAGTTTTACGCGCGGAGATTATGGAGATCGTCGGGTATGAACTCGACGACCCGCGTCTTCTGAGCGTGACGGTGACTGATGTTATCGTGGCTGCCAATTTACGGGATGCAAAGATATTTGTCCTTGTCGAAGGCGACGAAGGTGAGATTAAGGAAGCAATCAAGGCTCTGCAGCACGCCGCGCCGTTTGTCAAACAGCAAGTCGCGCTGAACCTGAATGTTCGCTATGCCCCGCACTTACATTTTGTGCGTGATACGGTCGAGGAAAGAGCGAATCGTGTCGAACAACTATTAGGGGAAATAAATCAAGGGGAAAATCTTAATAAGGAAGAAAATAATGGTTAATTGTTAATTATAAATGGTTAATTTCGAGCTGATTCTTAATTAACCATTAACGGTTACCAATTAACCATTGACTAAAAAGTGTTAAGTCAAGTAGTAGAGTTAATTGAAAACAAAAATAATTTTGCGATAACCACGCACGTTCGCCCCGACGGAGACGGTATCGGTTCATCGCTCGGGCTGTGCTGGCTGCTTCGTTCGTTAGGTAAAAACGCCGAGGTAATCGTCAGCGACGGCATTCCCCAGACATACTATTCGCTGCCGGGAGCAGATGAAATAGTCCATGTTTCACGTGTCGAGGATTCGAAATACGATGCAATTTTCGTGATCGAATGCTCGGACATCGAACGTCCCGTAATCGAAAATCTCGAAAATCAGTTCACCGTCAACATTGACCATCATTCGACCTGCGAGCATTTCGGCACGATCAATTGGATTGACCCGACCGCGTCTGCCTGCGGCGAGATGATTTACAATCTCTGCAAAGCGATCGGCGGGCGCATCAGCCGCGAGATCGCCGAATGTTTGTATATGGCGCTCGTCACCGATACGGGCAGCTTTCATTTTCCGAACACGACCGACCGCACTCTAAAGGTCGCGTCCGAGCTTGTCAAAGCCGGCGTCAAACCGGCGAAAATCTCCGAAGCCGTCTATAATTCCTACCCGTGGTCGCGGATCGAATTGATGAGCAAAGTTCTCGCGACGGTCAAGCGCGACGCTTCGGGCAGAGTCGCGTGGATGCGCCAGACGCTTGAGATGCGCGAATCATCGGGCATGATGGACGGCGACAATAACGGTTTCGTCAATATTCCGCTCGCCGCCAAAGACATCGTCGCGGCAGTTTATATGCGCGAAGTCCGACCCGAATTCTACCGCGTCAGCCTTCGCTCGAAAGGCGACATCAACGTCGCGCGGATCGCCGAAAAATTCGGCGGCGGCGGACACAAAAACGCGGCAGGCTTACGCATCGAAGGCAACTGGGACGACTGCGAACGCATAATTGTCAACGCCCTCATTGCCGCCGTCAACGACGACATTCACTCGACTAACGGCTACGTCGTCGACGATTACGAACTAACGCTCGTCTAATTCAAGTGAAAAGTAAGAAGTAAGAAATGCGAAGTTAGTTTAGTTCTTACTTCGCATTTTTTTTAATTTGAAGATTGTCTCAAAAGCCATACGGATACTGTTGTCGAATTCATTTTGGCTAAATTTAACTCAATAAAAACGCTTAAATTCGCCCACTCATTTTAGTTTTTGTTGACAACTTTGAATTGGACAACAGTATCGGGTGGTATTTGAGACGCTTTTAATATTACAACAATTCGGATTGGTTATTAAGAGTTTCGCGAAAATTCTTCGCGCAAGCTGCTGTGCTTCGGTTAGAAAGGCGAATTAACAATCTAAAAATTCGCTTCGAACATTAAACACACAAAGATTATGCCGCGCGGATGGCGGAAAAGGTTGGTTCAGTGGAGGCTGACTTTTCAAATTCGAGATGCGGTTTCGGGAGAAATTACGAAAGATTTTGATAATTCATTTCGGAGTTTTGTAATTTCCGCTTTTGGGATTAGCGTTTAAGCTTTCGGCGCGTCTTCGTCTTTCGTGCCGCGAATCAATGTGGATTTGCGTTCGGACTTACGGACAAAGCCGCACGAGCCGTAAAGCTCGCTGTCGTCGCCGAAATTTTTGTGTCCGGCGATGCCTTTGCCGGTCTTGACGCGTTTTGCTTCTCCTGATTTGTAAATTGCGTCGCGGCGGTCTTTTTTCGCTTTGAGCGCCGCTTCTTCCTCGGCGATTTCCAGATCGAGCGTCGCCGCATCGGCAAATTCTTTCGTGGTTTTAAATAAATTCTGTGAAAACCCGTAGAAGAAAAAAAGCAAACAAAATGTTTAAGATAAAGGAAAATCAGCTGATTTTGGTTGGTTTTACAGGCGGCAGGCGTTAAAAATGAGCGCGCCGCCTTTGAAAAGCGGTTGACGATACTCGGTTCCGAATCTTTTGTTGCGGCGAACGTCTAAACTTTAAGCGGTTCGCGCCGCCGAATTAGACAGGCGCGGCGGCGGTAAATTCTTCAATTTCTTCGACGCTCATTACGCTGAAATGTTCAACTTCGGCATCGCGCCCGAAAGAAAACGCCAGCTCCATCAAATTGGTAATGCTTTCGTCCGGAGTTCGACCGCCGAATTCGGCTTCCTTAATTTCCGTTTCGCCCGCTCTCGTTATGTTAAGCGTAACTTTATAGTTTTTCATAGGGCTAATAATCTATCACAAACAGGCGGATTTGTTAATTAATAAATTAAACGACTCCGATTTTCGGACAGATATTTTCGAGAACGCATTCCGGGCATTTCGGTTTTCGCGCGTTGCAGACGGCGCGCCCGTGAAAGATCAGCCAGTGCGGAAACATTACCCAGTCTTTTTGCGGAACGATCCGCGATAAATCCTTTTCGATCTTTTCGGGCGTTTTTTCTTCGGTTAAACCCAATCTTTGCGAAAGACGCGAAACGTGCGTGTCAACGACGACGCCCGAAGCGATGCCGAACGCGTTGCCGAGCACGACGTTCGCGGTTTTGCGCGCGACGCCGTTCAGGGTCAAAAGTTCGTCCATCGTCTGCGGAACCGCGCCGCCGAAATTCTCGACGATCTTCTGCGCCGAGCCGCGGATGCTTTTCGTTTTAGTGTTAAAAAAGTTGATAGATTTAATGTCGTCGGCTAATTCCGCCGTTTCGACGTCCAGATAATCCTGCGGCGTGCGATATTTGCGAAAAAGCGTTTCGGTCACGATATTGACGCGCTCGTCCGTGCACTGCGCCGACAGAATCGTCGCCACCAAAAGCTCGAAAGCGTTCGAGTGATTCAATGCGCAATGCGCGTCCGGATATGCCTTTTTTAATCTTTTAATTATTTCGCTGGTGCGTTTTTGTTTGTCGGAAATCATCTTCCGATAGGCTAAAAAAGAAAACGGGAAAATGCAAACTGAATCATTTCAGATTTGAAATGATTGTGTTAATTTTCGAGCCGACGAATACGGTCATGAGAGAAGGTAAAATATAGAGCGCCGATAAGACTAAAAAACTTCTGCTTAATTCAAAATCAGACTTTTCCGCAGATTCAAAAAACAACCAAAACAGTATGCAAAAGAAGGGAACCAAAAAGCCGATCAATAATTTGTGTGAAACTTTTTCGGTTTGAAAAATCAAAAGGCAAATACCGAGCAGCAAGCCCAAAACCAAGCCGAGAATCGCACCAATAACTGATGCCCAGAAGACCGGATTTTCAAGCGCGTTCGAGCCAAAGGTCACACTAATTGAATAGTAGCCATGAAAATAAAGATAAATTTTCATGTAGCAGGCAAGTGCTAAACAGCATAAAACCGAATTTATAAAGGCACAGAAGAAGATGATCGAAATCGCTTGAAAAATTGTTTTCATAGTAATTTGTGAACTAGGGAAAACGGAAGAATATGAAGATTTGAAAATGCAAGACAAGGAAAATTTGTCTAAAATAAATCTAAAGCATTTTTTGCCTTGATTCAAGAAAATATTTTAATGAAAGTTCCTTTATTAGATTTAGCAGAACAAAATCAATCTTTACGTTCCGAAATCGAAGCCGCTTTGGGCAGAGTTTTGGACACGAACGGCTTTATCCTCGGCGCGGAAGTTGCGGCATTGGAAAAAGAATTAGCCGAGTACAGCGGTGTCAAACACGCGATCGGATGCGCTTCGGGAACGGACGCGCTGCTGCTTGCCTTGATGGCTTTCGACATCGGCGCGGGCGATGAAGTCATCACAACGCCGTACAGTTTTTTCGCGACCGTTTCCGCGATCACGCGGCTCGGCGCGAAACCCGTATTCGTTGACATTGATCCGAACACTTATAATCTCGACGTTGCGCAGATCGAAGCGAAAATCACCGAAAATACGAAGGCGATTCAGCCCGTGCATCTTTACGGGCAGTGCGCCGAGATGACGGAGCTTCGCAAGATCGCCGAAAAACACGGCATTCCGCTCGTCGAAGACGCGGCGCAGGCGATCGGCGCGGAAGAAAACGGAGTCCGTGCGGGGGCGATGAGCGAGATCGGCTGTTTTTCGTTTTACCCGTCGAAAAACCTCGGCGGAATGGGCGACGGCGGGTTTATGACGACCGACGACGACCGGCTCGCGCATAAATTAAACGCCCTTCGCGTCCACGGCTCGTTCGAGCGTTATTATCATAAATGGGTCGGGTTAAATTCGCGGCTCGACGGTTTTCAGGGCGCGGTTTTGCGCGTCAAGCTGCCGCATCTCGACGCGTGGTCGGATAAAAGAAAAGAAAACGCCGATTATTACCGGCAGCTTTTTACCGATGCCGGACTGACCGAGCAAATCGCTCTGCCGTTCGAGCGCGAAAACGTGCGGCATATATACAATCAATTCGTGATTCGCGTTCCCGAACGGCGCGACGATCTGCGAAAATTTTTGACCGATAACGAGATCGGCACGGACGTTTATTATCCGGTTTCGCTGCATTTGCAGGAATGTTTCGAAAACTTGGGTTTGCGCGAAGGCGATTTTCCCGAAAGCGAGCGGGCTTCGCGCGAAACGCTCGCGCTGCCGATTTTCCCCGAGCTGAAACGCGCACAGCAGGAATTCGTCGTCGAAAAAATCGCGGAATTTTTCGGTTAAGGCTAAAAGTCGTTCGAGCGTTTACATTTTGTGTTAAATTGCAGAATATAAAACCATCGGCGGGCAATTGAAAGTAGAATGTAAATTGCAGGAATCATTTTCAAAATTCTAAAATAAACGTGTCGGAACAGATAAAAATTGTCGAAACAAATAGTTGGAAAGGGCGCGCGGCGGTGATTCTTTTGATGATCGCCGCAGTTATTTTCGGGTGGTTTTCAATCAGTTGGCAGCTCGGCAATATGTTTGCCGCGCTGACGCCTGCAAATCAGGCAAATGCCAAAGCAATTGCCGATTTCGCGCACGGCTTAAGCCCGCGCGACCCGATCACCAACTGGCTGAAAGGAAATATCGAAAAGGATATCTTCACGCCGCAAAGCCTTGAAAACGCGGTCAAAAGTTACGAAGAAGCCGTTCGTTACGCGCCCGAAGATTATCGCTACTGGCTCGAACTCGCCCGCGCTTACGAACAGATCGAAAACTTTGAAAAATCGGAAAAAGCCTTTCAGCGCGCCATTGCGATCGCGCCGAATTACAGCAACATTCACTGGCAGATCGGCAATTTTTACCTGCGGCGCGGGCGCGAAGCCGATGCTTTCGCGGCGCTCGGCAAATCAGCCGAAACCAGCGTGGTTTATCGCGAGCAGGTTTTTTCGGTCGTCTGGGAATATTTTGAAAAGGATAAAACAAAACTCGAACAGCTCGCGGACGGAAAATCCGATATGCGCGCCGGTTTAGCGAAATTCTATGCCGCCAAAGAAATGCCCGAAGACAGCCTGCGAATCTGGAATACTCTCTCGGAAGAAGACAAAAGGCGCAATCAGGACATCGCGCGGCTGATCGCGCAGGCTTTATACGACAAGCGTTTTTATCGTTCGGCAATCGAATTCGTCCGGCAGCTCGGCATCGAGCCGCAGGCGCAGGGCGGTGTCGTGCAGAACGGCGGTTTCGAAGCGCCGATCGCCTCGGACGCGAAAGACGCGTTTTTCGGCTGGCAGTATACGCGCAGGGATAAAATCGAAATCAACACCGACCCGATGAAGAAAAAGGAAGGCAACAAAAGCCTGCGCTTTACCTTCAACGGTTTTACGGGCATCGAAATCAAAAATTTAATGCAGATCGTCACGGTCGAGGCAAACAAAAAATATCGTCTGAGTTACTGGCTGAAAACCGAAAACTTAAAAAGCGGCGGAACCCCTTTATTTGAAATAGTTAATGCCAACGACGAAAAAATAATCGCGCCGATCACTCCCGTCGCGCAGATCCCGAGCGGCACGCAGGATTGGACTTTGACAAGCGTCGAATTTATTGTGCCGCCGAATGCCCAGGCGATTGCGATTCGGATAGACCGCGCTTACTGCGGCGACGCATGTCCGATTGTCGGCACGTTCTGGGTGGACGATTTCAAGCTCGAAGCCTTATAAAGATGAAAGACATCGAACAATCCTTAACAAGTAAATTCATTTTCGTCCTGCTCTGCGTCGGCATCGTTTTTACGACGCTCGCTTACGGCACGGTTCATCAGCCGACAATTGCGGTTTTTTATCTGATAACAGCGCTGATCGTCGTGCTCTGGGGAATTGATGCTTTTCAAACGGGCAGCTTTAGGTTTAATAAGAGTCTTTTGCAGATTCCGGTAATCGGAACCGTAATTTACGCGCTGATTCAGATAATTCCGTTCGGATCTTTAGCGGAAATCGGCGGCGTTTCGGGCATCGGGCGAACGATTTCGATCGAGCCTTTCTGGACGCAGATGTTCGCCTTTCATTTTCTCGCGCTGTTTTTTATTTTTGCGGCGTCCCTGACGTATCTCGACAGCGCCGCGCGTTTGCGAAAAATGACTTTGCTGATCGTGATCTTCGGCTTCGCCTTCGCCTTTTTCGCAATTTTGCAGTCGGTTTTGAGCCCGACGAAAATTTACGGGATTTACGCCGTCGAATATGCAAAACCGTTCGGCTCGTTCGTCAACCGGCACAATTTCGCGGCTTATATCGAAATGACGATCGCCGTTCCGCTCGGGCTTTTGTTTTCCGGCGCGATTGCGCGCGACAAGCGCCTGATTTACCTGACGGCGATCGGTTTGATGGGCATCGCCCTGATTTTAAGCGGCTCGCGCGGCGGTTTTGTTTCGATGGTCGCAATGATCGTTTTTATATTGATCTTAACCAATAAAAATCGCGGAACCGCAACCGTCGGCATTAAAATTGGGCTCGCCGGTTTGCTTGCTGCCGTCATTATCGGCGGCGCGATTCTGATCGGCGGCGAATCGTCTTTGACGCGATTTGCCGAAACCGCCGTTTCGAACGATATCACGACAAATCGTACGCATATCTGGAATATTACGCTTCAGGTGATCAAAAATAATCTGCCGTTCGGCGCAGGAATCGGCGCTTTTGCCGCCGCTTACACGCCATATGACTCAATGAACGGAATCGAGCGCGTCGAGCAAGCGCACAACGATTATTTGCAGATTTTAGCCGATGCCGGAATCGTCGGATTGCTTTTAGCCGGATTTTTCATATACCGGCTTTTCCGAACCGGACTTAAGAACATTAAAACCGAAAATCTTTTTCGGCGCGGCGTCGCGGTCGGCGCGCTGGCGGGCTGTTTTGCGATTCTCGTGCACAGCATTTTCGATTTCGTTCTCCATACGACCGCGATTACGGTTTTATTTTTGACGTTGGCTGCGCTGGTCGTGGTCAGCGGCAGACGCTTTGCCGACGACGAACAAACTTACGAACGCCGCAAAAGCCGCAAGGCGAGCGTAACTTCGATCGAAGAAAAACGTAAAAAGTAAAAAGGCAAAAGTAAGAAGTAAAAAGTAAAAGAGCGTTCTTAGCGTGACAATCAATTGTCTATAAGAACGCTCTTAAATTTTTACTTCTTACTTTTTACTTTTTTCTTTACACCTGGGATTCAGCGGGTTTTTCTTTGCGGCGCGGCGATAGGAAACTGAAAACAAACCAGATGATACCGTGTGAAACGTAGAACGCGGACAGGATCAGCAGAGCGTATTTCGAATAAAACCAGATCGCCATCCCGAGCGCGGCGATCAGTAAAATAATATAGATATTCGTCTTGCCCGTGCCGACCGTCTTAAAACTCGTGTATTTGAGCGTACTGACCATCAAAAGCCCGAGAATGCCGAGTAGAATAATCATTAAAATTCCGTAAAATCTGGCGAGATCAGGGTCGTAAGAACTGAGCGGCAGCGGCGCGAAATGGACGATTGACGCCAGCAAACCGGCAGACGGAGGGATCGGTAATCCGACAAAGTTTTTCTTGTCGGATTTTGTCGCGCCTTCGATCAACACGCGCGGGCGCGTGGCTTGCAGATTAAACCGCGCCAGCCGGAAAGCGCCGCACATCAGGAACATAAAGAGCAGAAAAACGCCGAGCGTGTGCGCCGAACTTGCTTCGCCGAAGACCGGCGCGATGCCCCACGCATACACAAGCGCGCACGGCGCGATGCCGAACGTCAGAACGTCCGCCAGCGAATCGAGCTGAACGCCGATCTCGGTTGCGGTACGCGTCATTCGCGCGACGCGCCCGTCGAGCGTGTCGAAAAGAATCGCAAAACCGATAAAAACTCCGGCGTAATTAAAAAATGAAGCGGCGACGTCGGGCTGTGAATAGACGAACTGAAAGCCGCGAATCGAATACAGGACGGCGAGGAATCCCATCAGGATATTAGCCGCCGTAAATGCCGTCGGAAACAGGTAGAGTCCTTTTTTCAAGCCTCTATGAGGCGGATGATCCGGAATTGTTTCTTCGGTTTCCATAATTTTTCATGTTTCGAGTTTTAAGTCTCAGGTTTCAGGTTGTTTGTCTTTTGCCTGATATCTGAAACCTGATACTCGAAACTTATTTTAATTTAGCGATAACGGTTTCGCCGCCGACCACGCGGTCGCCGACTTTAACCAAAACTTCGACCTCGTTCGGCATCAGCAAATCGGTGCGCGAGCTGAATTTGATCAATCCGAATTTTTCACCGAGTTCCAGATTATCGCCTGTTTTGCTCCAACAAACAATTCGCCGCGCGACGATTCCGGCAATCTGTGTGCAGACGACGGTCATTTTTTCGCCTTCGATCGTGAGCGCGTTGCGCTCGTTGATGAGGCTCGCTTCGTCGCTCGTCGCCGGTTTCTTTTTGCCCTTTATGTAATCTATTTTGACGACTTTACCGGCAATCGGCGCGCGGTTGACGTGAACGTCCATCGGCGAAAGAAAGACGCTCACGAATTTTCCGTTGTCGCGGTCTTCGACGCGCGTAACGCGCCCGTCCGCCGCCGAAACGATGATATTCGCTTCGCTCGGAACGTTGCGCTGCGGGTCGCGGAAAAAATACGCCATGAAAAGGGTTAAAAAAATAAAGACGCCGATACCGATGAGCGGTGTGTAGCCGCCGACCCAATAATAGAGAAAGGCGAAAAAAACGGCAATAATAAATGTTGCCAGAACAAACGGGATTCCTTCTTTTACCATAAATAAAAAGTCTTCCGAGTCGTTCGGAATTCTTGGAAAAAACAAGACCGAAGACCAAAACGATAGGTTTAATTTTACGTTAATTCAGCCGATTTGGAAAATAAAAAAGCCCGTTGTTATCGAACAACGGGCGTCAAGGAGGATTGCATGAAAGAGAGGATTGACTTATCTTACCGGGTTATCCTTTGCGAAAGTGTAGGCACACCACGCCGAGATGAAATGAACTATCCAACCGAGAGTTCCGGCAGAACCAATCCACGAAACGCCTGTCAGAACGAGCCATAATATTCCGACAATTATCCGACCGTTGTAAATCTGTCCGACTCCCGGTATTAAAAAACTTAAAACTCCAGCTATCCAAGGTTCTCGCATTTTTTTGAAAACTACCTCCACTTTTCAATACGACGACGGATTCGATTTGTTCCAAAATTTTCCTAAAGTTTTTTAACGTCAACGATTTTGCCGCGAAAAGCGCGGATAACTTTTTTTATGAGCGGATGTTGTTGCGCGTAGGCGAGCATTTCTTCCGGCGTCGGATTTTCGGGCAAAACGGGAAGTTCACCCGAATCGTCGTCGGTATCGAAATTGGGAATCTCGAAAACGGGTTTTGCTTTTGCAGGCGCGGTCGCGGCGGCTGAACCGTTTTGACTTTCCGTGTGAATTGCCGTCCTGTTTAACTGTGCGACGCCGGTTAAATCCTCGACGAATTTCGCCGCATTTTTGATCGGAATCAGATTATCGCCCGCGCGCTGAAGCCGATTATCGTAAGCCGTATCGAGCTTGTCTTCGGTAAAATGTTCGAGTTCCTCGGAAGAAATCGGCAGCATTTTAACCGGCATCGCGGCGATCATTTCAGCCAGTTTCAGATTTCGTCCATTTTCGACCGGCGGCTCACCGTCGCCGTTTGGCACAATCTGAAAATTATCTTCCGGCGGCTGGTCTAACGATTTTGATGGAAATTCAGCAACGTTATTAACGGCTTTGGGTTGAATAAACGGATTATCGGGCTTGGAATATTCCTTTTCTTTGAGAAAATCGGGAATTTCTGCATCCTGATTGTCGAAAGCGGAAACCGGAATTTTCGGCGCGATTTCGGTTTTAACTTCCTTAAGCGCCGTGAATCCGCAGTTTGACGACGGTTCCGGAACGGCGGCAAAACTATTTGTTGCAGCAGTTTGCGCCGAAACCGTCTGAGTCGGCGGCTGAAATTTGGTATTTGAATTTTCTTTTATCGGAAAAGGAACTTCGTCGCTCGAAAAATCAACTTTCAAAGTTTTTTTTTCCGTGAGCGATTCGGCGCGAACAACCGGTTCGGATTGTAAGTTTCCGCCGCCGAGCGCGGTTTCGAGTTTTGCGAGCCGTTCGAGAATCTTCTCAATCGGCGCGACGCGGCGCATTTCGATCAATTTGACGAGACCGATTTCAAGTACGTAGCGCGACTGCGTCGCTTCGCGCAGTTTCGATTCGGTTTCGCTCAATGAATTGAAAAAGCGGATCAGATCGGATTCCGAAAAATGAAGCGCGTATTTATTGAGTTCGTCGGCGCTTAAAATCGCGGTTTCGAGTAAATGTTCGCTGCCGCCCGCAACTTTGGCAATCAATAAATCGCGGAAAAATGAAAGCAGATCGCGGCAGTAATTTCGCAGATCGTGTCCGCGCGCGATCAGATCGTCAACTACATTTAAAGCTTCGGCGGGCTGATTATGTGCGATCGCCGTGACGATTCGCACGAGCATTTCGGCGCTCGCCAAGCCCAGAGCGTTGGCAACGTCGGGAACTTCGATACGCTCGCCCGAAAAGCTGATAACCTGATCGAAATTCGATTGCGCGTCGCGCATCGAGCCTTCGCCGGAGCGCGAAATCTCGCGCAAAGCTTCTTCGCTGATATTAACTTTTTCGGCTTCGGCGATTAATTTCAGCCGCGCGAAGATTTTAGTTAAGGGAATCGTCCGAAATTCAAATTCCTGACAGCGCGAAAGAATCGTGACCGGCACTTTATGCAGCTCGGTCGTCGCCATGATAAACGCGACGTTCGTCGGCGGTTCTTCCAAGGTTTTCAAAAGCGCGTTAAACGACGAATTTGAAAGCATGTGAACTTCGTCAATAATAAAAACCTTGTAGCGGTCGCGCGCCGGCGCGATGTTGATGCTTTCTAAGATAATCTCGCGAATGTCGTCGACGCCCGTGTGCGAAGCGGCGTCGAATTCGAAAACGTCGATCGAGCGGCTTTCCGAAATTTCGACGCACGATGGACACGCCGAAGCCTCGTCCGTGCGGCACGGAACCGCGTTCGGCGTCGCGGTTTTATGACAATTTAAAGCTTTCGCGAGCAGCCGCGCGGTCGTTGTTTTACCGACGCCGCGCGCGCCCGAAAACAGGTATGCGTGATGCAGTCGGTCGTGTTCGATGGCATTTTTCAGGGTCTGCGTGATCGCTTCCTGACCGGTAACTTCTTCAAATGTTTGCGGTCGCCATTTCCGGGCGATAACTTGGTACGACATAAACTGAAGGATTTCTCTCGGAACTAAATTTGAGAACTTAATTTTAGATTTTTTTCGTTTGAAAAGAAAGTTTGAGGGTAAAAAAGCAGTTAGAGCAATCAATATGGGCAATGATAGTTAAATGAAGGCTGTGCATAGTGAAAAGGCGTTTTGACGTCTTTCAGGGGAATTTTCGAAATATAAAGTAAAAACATTAAATTCTAACTTTGGTAGACTCCGGATTATAGAATTCTTTGTTTAATAACATATAGCCGGGCAAAAAGATCGGGCATTTCTTCCAGTAGCTGGGAAAAAAGGCTGAGCATTTCTTCCCGCCTTCAATCTATAAATCTCGCCTGGAAATTAGATTAGTTAATTTATTGCCCGTTTTGGTCGATTATTCACCAGATCAGGCGGCGGCATGGCAATTGATTGTCATGTGGAGAAAATTGTGTTGACAAGGTCATGTAAAATTCAGCTCTTAAACCTTTTCACCAATTTTAAACCGTCGTCATTTATCAATTTCTGATAAATGCGACACCGACACCGGATTTCTAAACTGCCCTTAATCCAGGCTGCCCGCTAATTCAAGGAGACAATCTATGCTTAGTAAAAATTCACTTTTCGCACGACGACTGCGCGCCGCATTATTTTGCGTCATTGGCTGTTCCGCGCTGGTCTTTAATCTCGCGAACGTCAGCGCACAAAAAACGCGCTCAACTATTGTCAAGCAAAACATCGGCAACGGTCCGATTGTGACCGCGACTTTGACCGACGCTTTTCCCGACCCCGATAGTGACGGCAGAGCCGCCTTCGGGGCGGAAGTTACGTATACCGCCACGATCACTAACAGCGGCGACGTTAATGCGACAAACGTGGTCTTCACAAATCCGATTGATCCTAACTCGACGATCGTTGCAAATTCGGTGCAGGTGAAACCCGATTTGAACCCGTTTGCCGTTAGCTGCACGTTCAGCACCGGCAACGGCGGCAACGGCAATTGTAGTTATCCGTCCACTCCCTATGGCGTAACCGATGCCGGTCTTAACACTATTATCGGAGGACAGTTCAATTACTTGACCGTCACCGCTTCAAATATCAGTTATGATGCGGGAACCGGGATTTTTCAATTCGATGCGGCTGTCCAGAACCTTATCTCGAATGCCTTAGGAACGCTTGACGGCGTCACGCTCGACGCGGGCGGCATCCGTTTGTTTTTGCAAAATTCCAGAACCATTTCCGGATCGGGCAGCGTGAGCATCGCCAATGCAGACGGCACGGGAACCTTTACCGGTCCCAACCAGCCTTATTTTCAATACAATCAAATCCTTCAGAAGGACGAAGTTACAGCCGCGAAAACCGTGCAGGTCAATGTTCCGAACACGGTCGGTGCGTTTACAGTCGAGTTTTTGGTTTCGACCAAAGCTCAGGTCAAAGTCGTCATCAACGAGGTTCTTGCAAATCCGGGCGGCACGATTTCGGATGCCAACGGCGAATGGTTCGAGCTTTACAACGCCGGACAGCTTCCAGTTAATCTGAAAAACTTTCTAATCAATGATTTCGCCGTCGCCGACAATGGGTTTGGTTGTGAAATTGGTCCCAACGGCACACAAAACTATTGCGCGAGACCGAATCATACAGTTGCGTCGGATGTAATAATTCCATCAGGCGGCTTTGCGGTGTTAGGAAACACCACAAACACAACCAACAACGGCGGCGTGCCGGTTGATTATGCTTACGGCGCGGCGTTAGCTCTGGCAAACAGCCTTGACGGCTTGCGCCTTCGAACGCCGAATGCCTTAGTGATTGATAAGACATTCTATGCTTCGGCGGCGGTATCCGCGCAAAACGGAATTTCGCGCGAACTGATAAATCCGGCGCTCGATAATGTGAACATGGACGCGTCAAACTGGGCGGACGCCCTCGTCACATCAGTTTACGGTCCGGGCGGGCGCGGAACTCCGAAGGCTCAAAACTCGACTTTCGCACCGTTTGCTGAAACTTTTGTCGACAAAACATCGACCGGTACAAATTTCGTACCGGTCGTCAATAATGCCGGCGAAACCGTTACCGCCAATCTCGGCACGATCACGCCGGGCGGCTTCGCAACTGTGACCTATCGCGTGACGATCGCCGATCCGATGCCCGCAGGCGTCACGCAAATCAGCAATCAGGGATTCGTTTCCGGGGCAAATTTCGGAGACATCGTGACAAACGACCCTTCAACGGACACGGGAAACGATACTACGATAACACCTGTCGGAACTCTCGCACCGACTTCCGCTTTAGTGAGCATCAGCGGACGGGTTTCCGATAGCTACGGACGTGCCGTTTCGGGAGCGCAAGTTGTATTGTCTGACTCAAGCGGGACGACGCGCACTTCAAGAACGAATTCGTTCGGATATTACCGCTTCTTGGATATCGCGGCAGGCTCGACTGCTATCGTCAGCGTCAAACACAAACAATCTGTTTTCGCGCCGCAGGTAATTTCGGTCAGCGACAACATCACTGATTTGGACTTTACGGCTCAAAATTTGTTCTAGTTTTAAGTTTGACCAAAAAAAAGAAGGCTGTAATAAATCACAGCCTTCTTTTTTGTTTAATAAAAATCCAATCGCAGGCTTATTTTAGAAGCGGTTCGACTCGCGCCCTTGCTCTCGGCGACGGCTTTGAATAAATCTTGCGGAACGAGCGGAAGGATAAACTCTGCTCGAAACTGATCTAGGTGTTTTTCTCGGTTGACTCCGCAAAGGTCGCCGGGACTTATTTTGTTTCGACTGTCTGACCGTCGCCGGACTTCTCAAGTTTGAGCAAGAGCGTGTTTGATTCCATCACCTCGGTAAGAATCAGATTTTAGTGAAAAAAAAGAGGTTTTCGCAACCGCGAAAACCTCTTTTTTTTATCAAAATGAATTGATTTTCAGCCCGAAATCATCTCGGCTGGTGATTGATTTTGTTGATCGCCAGCGCGAGTTCGCCGCGTGTCAAAGCGCGTGTCGGATTAAATTTGTTGTTTTCGAGCTTCAAAAATCCGCGCGACAAAGCCAGGGCGACATAGCCGCGATACTGGCTCGGAATCTCCGAATAATCGGCGATGCCGGTTGAAAGGTAAGATGATTGAGCGGCGCTTTCCAGATTGGCGGCTCTGATAAAGGCGACCGCCGCGACGAGCCGGTTCGTTAAATTTTCGGGATAAAATGCGCCGCCGGTATTAGCGTCGTAGATCAATTTGCCGTTTTGATTCGATTGAACGCTTTCGATAATGCTCCGGCTGAAACCGTCGCGAACGTCCGTATACATCTGCGAATTGGCGACAAACTGTAAAACCGTTCCGCTGCGAACGAATGTTTCAGCGAATTCGCCGCGCGTGACGGGCGAATTCGGGCGGAAAACCTTGCCCTGCGGAAGCATCACGAATGTTCGGATCGTCTCAAGAATCGAGTCGCGCGCGTCGAGCGGCAGAGAATTAAGATCGTTGATTCGCGAGTAATCAACCTTCGAAATTTCGACCAGCCCGAAATAATTCTGCGCCGTCCCGATGTTTGCCGTATGCGAAACGGCGATCTGGAAATCGCGGCTCGACGGATTGTAAAGATTCACTTTTTCGCGTCTGCCCGTTAAACCCGTCAGATTCAGATTGTTCGAAACGCCCTGCACCTGCCCGTTCGAATTGCTTACTTTCAGCGACAGATCGTTCGGGCTCAAATTCCAGCCGACGCTGACCGACGCTTGAATCGTGTTTTCGGGAAGCGAAAAATTCGATGTCGAAATTGTTCCCGGCAGAACCGTTTGGTTAAACGAATGAACGATCTGCGATGAAAATTCGACCGTTTTATTTTCGAGAATCGAGCGGAAAACTCCGGTTTGTCGCTGCGGGAAGGCGGATTCGAGAACCGCCGCATAAGCATTGACCATTCCCGCGCCGACTTCGTGGCGATAATTGAGCGGCAAAGGCGTCGCCGACCGCTGTAAAATATCCTTGATCTGCTTCGGCGTCAGATTCGGGTTGGCTTCGAGCATCAAAGCGATCGTTCCGGCAACCTGCGGCGCGGAAAACGACGTTCCGCTCGCCGTCGTGTAAAAGGGAAGCTCGCCGAGATTCAGTCTCTGCAAATCCGCCCCGACAACGCCCAAAGTTCCGGTCTGCGTCGCGAGCGCGCGCAAGCTGACGACGTTGACGCCCGGTGCGACGACCGACGGATTTTGAATCCGGCTGCCGAAAATTCCGCGTGACGAGAAACCGGCAAGATTGCCTTTTTCATCGGTCGAGCCGACGCTGACAACCCACGGCGCGGCGGCATACGGATTCATAGTTCCGTTGCCCGAGCCGCTGTTTCCAGCCGAAAATACGACATTTACATTGCGGTCGGTCAGCATTTTCGTCGCGACATTGACGGGATCGTTTTCGTCGTAGATAGTGTTTGCCGAAAAACTGCAATTAACGACGCGCGTGTTGTAGTTCGCGCCTTTTTCGAGCAAATAGTCGAAACCCGAAAGAACGTGGAACAAATTTACGTCGCCCGCGCTCAATCCGAGAATCTTCGCGCCCGGTGCGACGCCGTTGTATTTTCCGCCCGAAAGTCCGCCGCTTCCGGCAACGATTCCGGCGACAAACGTGCCGTGTCCGCTGATCAAATCAGTGTTCATGAGATTTTCGACCGGCAGCGGATTAACAAAACCCACCGGAAGACTTAACGTATCAGCCAATCTCACGTTCTGCACGACTTTGCCCGACAAATCGGGATGCAGGGCATTGATGCCCGTATCGAGAACGGCAACCGTCACGTTTCTGCCGGAAACCGGAAGACCGAGATTGCGCGTCTGTAAATCGCGGTCGGTCGCGACGCGCTGAACGGCGGTTTTGTTAAAATACGGATCGGAATTAAAAGTCAGCGTCCGGTTGCCGTAAATCGAACGCACGCTCGGCATTTGCGAAGCGGCGATAATCTGTTGGCGCGACGCCGTCACGACGATCATCGGCAAAACGCGGAAAAGCGTTCCGCCCAAAATGCCGATTTGCCGCAGACGGTCTAAATCAGCCGCCGTCGGGTATTGATGAAAAACGAGAACCGCGTTGACGTGGCTGTCGTCCGTCAGTTGATCCAATTTCATCGCCAGTTCCGGATCAACGCTTTGCAGTCCGCTTAAGACATTACTCGTTTGATTATCAACGCCGGTCAGAGTAATGCCGTCGGCACCGGTCAAAGTGATGCCGTCCGCACCGGTTAGCGTAATGCCGTCCGCGCCGGTAAGCGTAATGCCAGAAGGCTGTAAAAGCGAAAATGCAGCGCCGTTTGCCGTATATCCGACAACCGAATCGGCACCGGTTAAAGTGATGCCGTCCGCGCCGGTCAGCGTAATTCCGTCTGCGCCGGTTAAAGTAATGCCGTTCGCGGCTGTTTGAACGATGCCGTCAGCGCCGGTCAGAGTGATGCCGTCAGCGCCGGTTAAAGTAATGCCGCTGGGGTTTCGCGCGATAATCGAATCGGCAGTATAAGTAGTTCCGTCCGCGCCGGTTAAAGTGATGCCGTCCGCGCCGGTTAAAGTGATACCGTCCGCACCGGTTAAAGTGATGCCGTCCGCGCCGGTTAAAGTGATGCCGTTCGTGCCTGTATAAGTCGAACTGTCCGCGCCGGTCAAGGTAATGCCGTTCGGCAAAACCAAAGGAATTCCGTCAACACCGGTTAAAGTGATGCCGTTTGACTGGTAACTTAAAAAACCGTCGGCACCGGTCAGAGTGATGCCGTCGGCGCCGGTTAGCGTAATGCCGTTTGATTTTATGATATTAATTCCGGCGTGAACCGAATTAAACGCAAAAACAATCAGCAGCAGCAGCGTACAGATTGTTTTATAAAATGTTGTTCGACTTTTCATTAATGTCTGTTTGTATAAAAAAATTACAAGAGAAATATATTTCCGTATTAAAATCAAACAAGTTTTGGAAGTATTGTGCTTAAAAGAACCAAAGCATTATAGCACAGGGCAATTAATGTACCTTAAAAAATTATTTCGCATTAGCGCGAGATGAAGCCGGACAATCTTGCAATCCGACAGGTCAACCGGCTTGTCTGGAAAACCGATTTTTCTACAAACCAGCCGACCAATGAAAAACCGCCGGAACTTCATCCGCGCTAATTTCCAGTCAAAATCAGTTTTCAAACGATTCGCTCGATCTGAAGTTGAATCATATTGCTCTTTTCAATTTGCAGGTTCTTGCTCTCGCGTTGAAAATATCGCTGCGCCGTTGACGCTTCTGATCGTTTGAAGCGGTACGATTTTTTCATTCTCCGACAAAACCTCCAAATGTTTGGGGAGAGCAACAAACTCTCAAACATTTTCGAGTTGCGACAGTTCTTACTTTAAATAATGAAACTTGAGAAATACTTGAGAAAGAAATCAAAAATTTTTATTGATTCAAGTTTTTCTCAAGTTTTTAATTATAAAGTGGGATTGCTATGGCGATGACACTATCATTCCACGAAAATTTCGAATACGCGGACACGAGACAAAATTTTGAGATCAGTTCGTCAGTATCGAATTATTCGTCGCGATCGGGCGAAAGGATTCATCTTTTCGCCGATAAAATGCGGCTTCCGAAATTTAGCAATCATATTCTGCGCCCGCGCCTGATCGAATTGCTGAAAAAATCATCAGTGCAAAACGGCGCGACGCTGATTACCGGTCGTGCGGAAACCGGCAAAAGCGCGCTTGCCGCCGAGTTTGCCGAAAATTACGAGCGCGTCGCGTGGTATCAGATCGACACGGCGGAAACCGACTGGAATCTGTTCGCGCGCTATTTCGCTTCGATTTTTGACGAAGATTTTGAAGAGTTAAAAGACGCCGCGCAGGAAATCATCGTTTTTGTCGAGCAGCTTTTCGGGCGCGTCGCCGAAAAATCCGACGCGCCGGTTTTGATCGTTCTGGACGATATTCATAATATTTTCGACGCGCCGTGGTTTGCCGAATTTTTCGTCAGTTTGCTTTACACTTTAACGCCCGCGCAGCATCTCGTTCTGCTTTCGCGCGCGAAACCGCCGCAGCCGCTCTGGCGCGTTCGTTCGAAACAGGTTCTCGGCGTGATTGACGAAAAACTGCTTGCCTTTAACCCGGACGAAACTGCCGAGCTTTTCAAAAAACAAGGCATCGACGAAGAAAAAGCCGCGCGCGCGCAGAAAAAATCCTACGGGCGAATTTCACGTTTGCAAAGATTTATCGAAACCGCTTAAGAATTTTTGCAATTATCAATTAAGTGCCGTCCGCCAGAAACGCGGCGGCTGCCGCTTTAAACCGCGCAAGACAGCCGAAAATGTCGCCCGAAAAAATTCAAAACGAATGGTTTTTGAGGCATAAGCCGCCTTTCCCTCAATTTTCGAGCAAAGCCCGCAAAGACAATTCACAAAAGAGCTTTGGTTATGACATAATTCAGAGTAGTTTATCCCTCCAAACCGAATTTAAATGTCAAGACCGAATTTTTTTCTGCGGACAAAACTTCTCCCGCCGCGCGCGGTTTCCGAAATTTTGCCGCGCCCGCGCCTGACCGAAAAGCTGCAGGCAAATCTTAATTCAACGATCACGCTTGTCGCCGCCGCCGCGGGCTGCGGCAAAACGACTTTGATCGCCGATTTTCTGCGCCATCAATCGCGCAATTCCGTCTGGTATCAGCTCGATCATACCGACGCCGACCCGTTTGTTTTCTTAGGCTACATCGCGCACGGCATCAAAAACTTCGCGCCCGGATTCGGCGAAACGATTCTGCCTTATCTTCAAGAAGCCAACGACGAGCTTTTGCGTTTTCCCGAACGCGCCGTTGATTTGCTCTTAAACGAGGTTCTCGAAAACATCGAACAGCCGTTTTTTCTCGTGCTCGACGATTATCATCACATCGGGCGCGAAACGATCGTCCATAAACTCGTTGACCGGCTTTTGCAGTATTCGTCCGACATGATTCACCTCATAATCACGACGCGCGATCTGCCGCCGCTCGCGATCATGCGCCGCCGCACACAGTCTGTCGCGCTTGTTATCACGCGCGACGATCTGCTTTTTAATGACGACGAAGTGCGCGAATTATTTCGCAAAACCTTAAATGTCGAATTAAAAGACGCGGAAATTGCCGAATATCGCGAGCGGACGCACGGCTGGATCACCGCTTTGCAGCTTGTCCGGCAGGTCGCCGAGCAGGAGATTTACCTGCATTCCGATAAACCGACGATTGACTTAAGCGAAATGCTCAATCAATCGGAAAAAGATATTTTCGATTATTTTGCCGAGGAAGTTTTCTCGCACGAACCGGAAGAAATTCAGAATCTTCTGCTCTATCTTTCTTCGCTCGAATCTTTGCCGCTCGACGAATGCAGCCGTCTTTTTCCGCAGTTTCGCTGTTCAGCGTTTTTGCCCGAACTGGTTCAGAAAAACGTCTTTCTGACGGTCGCGGGCGATAAAAAAACGAACGAAGTTTATCGTCTGCACCCGCTTTTCAGAGATTTTTTGCAGCGCCGTCTGCGTTCGGAAATCGGTCGCGCCGAGCTCGAAAAAGAGAAAAATCGTCTGGCGGAATTTTATTTTCGCGAAAATCAATGGGAAAAAGCTTTGCCGTTTCTGCTCGAAGCCGAAAATTTCGATAAGGCGGCGGAGATCGTCGCCGAAAAAGGCGGCGAATGGATCGCGGTCGGCGCGGGATTATCGCTCGAAAATTTTATAGAAAAAATACCGCTCGCCGCTCTCGAAAAATTCCCGCGCTCGCTTCTGCATAAAGCCGAGATCGCGCGGCTGCGCGGCGAGGTTGAAAAATCCACGAAGCTTCTAAACCGCGCCGTGACAAGACTTTCAGCCGAAAATGACAAAACCGGCGAAGCCGAAGCGCTTCATTCGCTCGCGAGTCTCGCGCGGCGCAAAGGCGACAACGCGGCGGCTTTCGAATATCTCGAAAAAGCCGAAAATCTGGTTGATGACGAAACCGAAACTTTTCTGAAATGCGCCAACACGCGCGGGCTTTGCTGGATCGCGCAGGGCGCGTGGTCGCAAGCCGAACAGCAGTTTCGCTTTGCGCTCGAACTCGCGGAAAAACAGTCGAACGAGCAATTTATCCGTCTGATCACGCATAATCTCGCGTTGCCTGCCGGATTTCGGGGCGATTTCGGCGAGGCTCTGCGCTGGTTCAAGCGGATTTTTCGCGACGGCGACGCCGATAAACCTTTGCCGCAGGAAGCGATCGGGCATTTAAATGTCGCGCGGCTCCATCTGTATCGCGGCGAATTCGACGAGACCGAAAAACATCTCGAACGTTCGCTCGAACTGTGCCAGCTTTATAATTTGAAATCTTTGCGCGGCGAGATTTTCGAGTCTTACGGAAATTTTTACCGCGACAAGGAAGATTGGACGCACGCCGCCGAATTTTATGAGCGCGCGATAAAATCTTTCGATGAGGCGAACGTGAATCTCGCGACGCGCGAACTCGATGTCGAACGCGCCAAGTTTTACATGCTTCGCGGAGATATGACAAAAGCGCGCAATTTACTGGAAAATTTGATCGAAAAACGGCAAAGCATCAATAATCAGATCGGAGCCAAAACAGTTCAGCTTGCCTTATGTCAGATTCGTCTCAAACAGGGCGAAACAAGCGGTCTGACCGGCGAAATCGAGCCGCTCGCGGAATTTTTCCACGATCAGAACCTGAACTACGACGAAGCCAATGCGGCGCTGCTGCTCGCTGAAAGTTATTTCGCGAGCGGAAATCGCAAGGAAATGTTTACGCCTTTGCAGCGGGCTTTGGATCTGACGGCGCGTTTCGATTACGAGCATTGGCTGCGCGGGGAAATTCGCCAAAATCCGGGCTTTTTTGCCGATGAAGAAGTTATCGAAAAGCTGCCGGTCGATCTGCGCGAAGCGAGCCGCGAATCGGGCGTCGACAGCCGCGAGCAAAAAACGGACATTCATACTTCTTACGAACCACGCGCGACGGCGGTAACCGATCTGACGATCAAAACTTTCGGTTTCGTCGAGATTTTTCGCGATAAAACGAAGCCGTTCGCGGCAGACGCGTGGACGACGAAACGCGCGCGCGATATTTTTTGTTACATCGCGACGAGCAAACATCGCCGTGTTGATAAAGAAGTTTTGATCGACGCGTTTTGGACGGATGAAGATTTGGCGGCGATCGAAAAGAATTTTCACCCGACGATCTCGCACATTCGCAAAGCTCTGAATTCGAAGCAGTCGTTCAAGCAAAATTTTCTCGTGTTTCGCGACGGCGCGTATCAGCTTAATCCAGAACTTTCCTATTCGATCGACACCGAAGAATTCGAAACGGCGATCGCCGAAGCCGAAAAAGCCAAGCGCGAAAAATTGACCGAAGCTTTTCGCGAAAATCTCGAAAAGGCGAACGAACTTTATCGCGGAGAATTTATGGCGGGCGTTTACGAATCGTGGGCGGAAGAGCGGCGCAACTTTTTTGCCGAACAGCACGCGCGCGTCTTAAATGCGCTCGCAAAACTCGCATTTACTGACAAAAGCTGGTCGAGCGCAATAAAATTCGCGGGCGAAATCTTAAAAAACGATCCGTTTCGCGAAGACGCGCACCGCTTGATTATGAAAGTTTACGCCGCGCAGGGAAAACGTTCGTCGGTCGTCGAACAGTTCGAAACGCTCCAAAATCTGCTCAAAAACGAACTCGGCGTCGCGCCCGCGCCCGAAACTCGCCGGCTGTTTCAGGAGTTGACCAAATAGAGCAAAACGAATTAATACAAATTAGCCTCGGATTTCGCGGATTTTGCCGATTAAATCAATTAAAATTTCTGATCCGCGAAATCTGCGTTTATCCGCGGCTAAATAAAATTAAAGGTAATTTTGCTCGATTGCTAAAGCAAAAAGTGGTAAGAAATGTTAATTGCTAAGCCGTCCAGAAAAGCGGTTTGGTCAATTAAAAGCCCGTAAAATTAGGCTTTCACGAATAGTGTTAAAAATTTCAAGTTTTCCTCAAGTCTGATTTTATAACTTAATATTGGTCTGAAACTCGTTTTAGACAACAAACAAAAATTAACCAGGGTCAAATAAATTCGTTTGGCTTTTATAAGTCAGGCGGTCTGAGATGCGGAGAAAATGAAGGGGTTCTCCGCATCTTTTTTTGTCTGTTTTTCAAGTCTGCCTCAAGTCCTGTCAAATCTCGCTTCAAGTATTTCTCAAACACCAACGTTTAATCTGGCTTCAGTTTTAGAAAACAAATATTTTAAGCATAAGTGAGGGGAAAAACGGTGAGATTCAATCAGATTTACGGCAAATTTACAGGTTTATTAATAATGCTCGTCATGACGGGCATTTTTGCGTATCAGATGCAGGGGGCAACGTTGTCGCCGACTCTGCAAAGTCAACTGACCACGTTGACCGACAACGAATCGGTCGGAATGGTGATCGTATCGTTCAACACGACCAACGGTTTACAGAATTCGCATTTAAATGTTTTGCGCTCGGTCGGCGTCACGGGCGGACAAACATTTCCGATGCTCGGAATGGTCGCCCAACCGATGACGGTCGCGCAGGTTCGCGCACTATCGGGTAATTCGGCGGTGCGTTCGATCTGGTCAAATGACCAGCTGGTTTATTTTATGAATCAGGCGCGCATGCTGACGGGCGTAGAAAAACTGCGCTCGGACAGCGGTTTGACGCTGCGCAACGGCGGCATGCCGGTTTCGGGGGCGGGCGATTTTTCGGTTCTCGTAATCGATTCGGGAATAGACGCGACCCACGCCGATTTGCAGTTCGGCACAAAGGTCGTGCAAAACGTCCATCCGGTTCTGGCAACCAGCACGGTCAGCGGGTTTACGCCGAATCTGACGATCGAAAATATACCGAATACCGATGAATCGGTCGGACACGGAACGCACTGCGCGGGAATTGTCGGCGGTCTCGGAACCCGCTCGGGCGGCAGCTATGCCGGCGTTGCGCCGGGTGCCAAAATAATCGGTGCCGGACTTGGCGCGGCAATTTTGGTGATTAATCCGCTCGGTGCCTGGGAATGGGCATTGACCAATCAATTTCGATACAATATTCGCGTCGTATCGAATTCTTACGGACCGCTCGGCGGCGGTGAATTTAATCCCGACAACCCGCTGACGATTGCCAGCCGCATCGCTTATGAAAGAAATATGACGGTGGTTTTCGCCGCCGGAAACGACGGCGCGGCGAAAAATACGATGAGTCCGTACGCGAAAGCCCCGTGGGCAATCGGTGTTGCGGCTGGAACCAAAGACGGCACGCTCGTCGACTTTTCTTCACGCGGAACTCCGCGGGCGGAACGGCTTTCGGATAATAATCCGTTTAACGACAACGATGCGCCGACAATTACCGCGCCCGGCACCGGACGCGCTTTTGAAAGCAGTTTAGACAAATACGGATTTACGTCGGCAATCGTTTCGACCCGCTCGATTTCGAATTTAACCGCTAACGGGACGACCGCCGACGCGGATCTGCCCGTCGGAATGATTCCGTTTTACACGCAGATTTCGGGAACTTCGATGTCGACGCCGTTCGTCGCCGGTACGGTCGCGCTGATGCTCGACGCCGACCCGACGCTGACGCCCGATGAAATCAAACAAATTATTACCGACACGGCATCGAGAATGCCCGGTTACGAAGATTACGAAGTCGGCGCGGGTTATCTGAACGCCTACGCGGCGGTGGATAAAGTTTACAACCGATCAAAAAATTACCAGAGTTTTCAGGACGTTTCGTTCAATACGGTTTTCGGCGAAGAACGCCCCGCCACGCAGAATTTTCACATTGACTTCAATCCGGCAACTTCCGGCGCGGCTTCGCAAAACGCCACGAATTTTACGGTCGAGCCGAATATGAACGTGCTCGAGGTCAGCGCGGTAGTTGATACGGATCTGGAAGAAGGCACGGGAAATCTGGTCGGAATCAGATTGACCGCGCCGGACGGCGTCACGACTTATTCGACGGCGATTGATTTTCCGGTGATCGGAAGCAACCGCCGCGAAATTACTGTCGATAATCCGCAAGCCGGAACGTGGACGCTCGAAGTTCGCGGCGCACGAGGTTTGGCTGCCGCGCCGCAAGCTAATTCGCCGACGCAGCTTGCTTCGCCCGGTCCGGTTGACGGAACGGTTGTGCAGGTTAAATATAATCTGCCGAACATTACCGATATCCAGGGACACCTGCAACAGGCGCAAATCGAAACAGCGATCAAAAGCCGTCTGATCGATACTTACAGCGACGGAAGTTTCAAACCGAATCAGGTCGTCACGCGGGAAGATTTGGCGCGCACGCTGGTCCTGAACACGTCGCTCCGGCAAACTCTCGGCACCAATCCGAAATTTACAGACGTTTCGGGAAGCTTCAGAAACATTGCCGAAGCGGTTGTCGCCAACGGCTCGACCTTGCGTGATTATAATTTCACGCCGGGCGGAATGGTCGGGTTTACGGGAACGAGCTTCAACCCTTCAGGAGCGGCTAACCGGCTCAATCTGGCGGTGGCGTTTATCAAAGCTCTCGGACATGATACTCAGGCGCGTGCTCTGGCGAACACGAACGTGACCGTCAACGGTTCGGTGCTCTCCGATAATGCTCAGATTCCGGCGGCGCTTCGCGGTTATGTTCAGTTGGCGATCGACAAAGGTTTGTTTGAAGCCTTTCCCGCCGAAATCATTCAAATCGCTCCCGGACAATTTCAAGCACTGCCGGGACCGCGTTTCGAGCCCTCGACGGCAGTAACGCGCGGCACGCTGGCTGGAAAATTGATTAAATTCAATCAGCTTTTCACAACCGGCGGTTAGTAATCGAAATCGTCCGGCACCATTTTTCCGGACGAGAAAAAATTCGCTTAATTACGAGAGGGGACGTTAAGCGACAGAAAAGAGCGGAAATCATTAATGATTTCCGCTCTTTTCTTCGTTTACAGACATTTCTCAAGTCAGCCTCAAGTCTTGAAATCCGGGCGCGTCAAGTTTTCTTCAAGAACCATTATATAAAGTCGAAACATAAGTTATCCAAACAATTTTTGAGGAGTGGTGAAAATGAATAGAAATAGTAAAGAAACAGACAAAAACATTATAGTAAAATTGGCGAGCGTCCTATTGGTTTGGGCAATCGTCATTACGGGTTTATTTCTGCCGAATTCGCAGAAAGCGGAAGCGGCGATCAATCCCGCGAGCGTCAGCTCGCTGACGGATTTGTACAGACGAAGCGCGCCGAATTTCGATTTGAATTTATCGCGCAATCTGCAAAATCTGAGACAGATGACGAGCGCGCAGGCAAACGCGCTGAATAATCTGAAAGCCGCGGTAAACGCGCCGAACATGACGACTCGCTGGAACGACTTCGGCGGCTCGCCCGATGTGATGTATGATTTCGCGTCGGCACCGTTCGAAGGCACGCCCGAAGAAGCCGGTCGCGCGTTCATCGCTCAGAACGCATCGCTTTTCGGTGTTTCCGAACTAAACAACTTCCGCGTTTTCAGTCAAAAATCCGCGCTCGGCGGAAACCTGATCCGCTTTCAGCAAACTTTTAACGGCGTCCCGGTCAAGGACGGCGGAATCGGTCTGGTCCTGAACGCGAACAATCAGGTGATCATGGCTTCAGGTCCGTTTTTCAGTAATGTGGCTGTCAACACGCAGCCGACCTTGAGCGCCGAACAGGCGAAAGCCGCCGCCGTCGCAAACCTGAATCAATTTACAGCCAACATTCCTTCGGCTGTTACAGATTTGCTTCAAACCGGTTTAAGCATCATCAGCCAGCAGGTCAGCGCGATTGATAATGTCGAGCCGCATCTCGGCATTTACCCGACCGCCGACGGCTACAAGCTCGTCTATAATGTCGCGAAGTATTCAACCAACCCGTTCGGTTTGTATATGGTTTCGGTTGACGCGCACACCGGCGAAGTCGTCGCCCGCAAGGATTTTCTTAATTTTCAAACCGCGCCGGGTCAGGAAACAGCCGATATTTATCCGAAATATCCGACCATCACACAGGAATTGAAAGATCAGGGCATCATCAGCAACTGCAACGGCACGCCGTGCGGGCAAGAGCGCGTCACGCTTCGCTCGTTCGACGCTTCGAACCGCACGACCGGTTTGATGGGAACTTTAACGGGAACGCACGCTCTGGTGAATAACGCGCTCGCCACCAAACAGCCGTTTCTTCAAGCCGGACTCGGCACGTGGCATTTCCGCCAGAACAATCTGCCGCTCGAAGGGCGCACCAACGAAATCGATCACTTTTCCGAACCTGCCGAACACCAGGACGAAATCAACGCATTTTTCTTTACGACATATTTGCTCGAATACGTTGATTACCTGCACATCGGCGGCGACCGCGGAACATTCGGTTCAACCGGAAGTTTCCCGGACGATTATCCGAACAAAACAAACCCGCTTCCGGCGACCGTTCACATTCCCGATGTGCTGACACCGGTTGCCGGCGGCAGCTATCCGGCGCCGACCGACCCGATTTTTGCCGAAAAAGTTCTCGGTTTGGACAATGCGTTCGCGCTTAATCTGACGAGCATCATCGAAGGCGTGACGGCGACCAAATCGCCCGTCGTCGTTAATCCGACATTCTACGGACACGGCTATTTCTTTAACGACCTGGCTCTGGAAGGAACGGTTCCTTATCACGAAGGAATGCACGCGATCACTTCGCCGATCGCCGGTCTCGAAGGCATCGAAGGCAGCGCCCTGAACGAAGGTCAGGCTGATATGTGGGCGTTCACGATTACCGATAACGCGTCTCTGGGCGATTACGTCGTCAACGCTTTCAAATATCGCCAGCGCTTCCGCGATCTCGGACGCGATCCGAACTCGGTTGCCTATATCCGCAGCGCGCGTTCGACCTTGAAATACAGCGACATCGCGACATTGATTGACCGAACAACCGGACAACCCGATTTCGAAGAGCACTACGACGGCGAAATCTATATGTCGACGATGTGGGACATTCGCGAAATGTTCAACCGTATTTACCCGCAGAACACGACTTACAAACGTCCGCGTCCGAAAGACGGTCAGGCTTTGAAAGCGATCACCAAAGGCACGGAAATCTTCGAACGTGACTTTTTAGGTTCGATGTATATTTTAGGCACGACCGCGCCGGACACAATCGTTAAATCACGCGACGCGATGATCGTTGCCGACCAGCTGCTTTACCCGTCGGACGCGACCGATCCCGACGCGCCGGGCAAACACCGCGCGATGATCGAACAAATCTTTGCGGCGCACGAATTAGGTGTTAATGCATTGGAAGTGACGGGCGGCAAAGCGACGATTTCGACGCAGGTCACACCGTTCGTCGGCGAGCAGGCAGCACCGGGCGCTCCGCAGCATGTCCGCGTAACTCCGGCTTCGACCCGCTCGAACCGGGTTTACTGGAACGCCGTGGCGGGTGCGACTTCTTACGAAGTTTTGAAACGTAAAACGAATCTCGCCAACCAGCGCGAACCGAACGGCAAACGCGAATACAACGACGGCGACGCTTCGACCACCGGTTTCCGCCACATTGCTTTTGTTGACGGCAACGAGCTTTCTTATGAAGATAAGGGCAAGGTTCAGGAAGTTTTCGCGCCTGCCGGTTTGAACAATCTATTTGAAAGCGAATATGTCGTTCGCGCCGTCGGCGTCAACCCGACCGGACAGCTCGGATTCTCCAGCCTTTCAGGCGCGGCGCGTCCGACCGTTCACAAGCTGGATATGACGACGCAGATCGATACGGCAATCTCGAACATCAGCTTTGCCAACGGCTTGACGGCGTTCGACAATAAATTGACGAATGCGCGCGGTGCTTTGTCATCGAGCGATCTGACCATCTTTGCGCCGCTCGAATTCAAGGTCGTGAGCATCTCGAATCCGACCGTGACGGTGAAAAACGCGGACGGCGGTGCTAATACGTTCGTCTATAACCAGACGCTCGCGCTCGGTCAGACATCGAACGCCAAACGCATCGAATTCAACAATCCGATGACGCAGCTCTTTACCTTCGACGCGAAGATTTTCGGAAATTACTTTGCCGGTTCAACCTACGGCGAAGGCTCGCAGCCCGGCGACGGCACGAGCAATCCGCCGACTCCGGTGACGTATTCGTTCTTTAACGAATCGAAAACCGGAACGCTCGTTTTCGGCGAACCGACCGCGACCGCCGGCGACAGCGCCACGTGGGGCGATCCGGCATTCAAGGGAATTACCTGGGACGATATCCCGGTAACGACCAAATCCGATGCGATCTTCCTGCAGGCGAACCTGAGTTCTTTGGCAGCCATTGACATGGACTTCGAACTGCGCACGCAGGACGGACAGGTTCTCGCGTCCTCAGCCGGTGCGACCGCTGCCGAACAGGTTTCGTCGGCAGTCCAGCCGAACACGACCTATATCCTACGGGTCAACGGTTTCGCGCACGGTCCGGCGGATTATACGATCGCGATCAAACAATTCCTGCCGGGCGGTTCGCCGAACGCCAATGACGGAACTGCCGGAACGGTTCCTCCGACCGGCGGCACGACCGGAGTCGTTTCGAAAATGGTTCGCTTTACGGTTAATCCGGTAACCAAAAAAGTGACTTTCCAAATCCTCAATTAAACACGCTAAAAACGAGGTACAAAGAGGGCGAATCGTTAATTTAACGATTCGCCCTCTTTGATTTTGAAAAACTCAAGTTTGCTTCAAGAATAACTCAACGCTTGCCGTGTAAATTTACAATCAGCACAAAAGAAAAATTTTGTCGGGAGCAAAAAGATGAAAAGATTGGTTTACGGATTTGCGGTTTTGGTTGCGGTGTTGGCGTTTCAGGCGTTTGTATTCGCATTGCCGAAGGTCGACGCGTTGTTGAATCAAAAGATCAATGCCGCGCCGCTCGGTTTGACGCCGGTTATCATCACATTTAACAGCCAGCCGTCGAGCGCGGATTTGACGATGCTGCGCACGCTCGGCATCACCGGCGGCTATAAAACAAGCCAGCTGCCGATGATTATGACGCTCGTCAACAAAACGCAGTTTAACGCGCTCAAGCAAAAAAGCAGTATTCGCTCGCTTTACGCGAACCGTGTTTTCAAAACGCTTAATAACGAAAGCCGAAAATTTATCGGCGTCGAAAGTCTGCTTGCAGATTTTACCCTCACGGCGATGAATCAGGGCTTGCCGGTCACCGGCAAAAACATCGGCATCGCGTATATTGACACCGGCATTGACGCAACGCATCCGGATTTGAAACTCGGCGAAAACGTCGCGCAGAACGTATTTTTTCCGACCGCCGAAATTCCGCTCAACCTGCCGAGCGGGTTTGTTCCGATCGTGCCGGTCGAGAACGTTCCGATCTCGGACGTCGAAGGCGGGCACGGCACTTTTGGCGCGGGCGTCACTGCCGGGACGGGCGCGGCTTCGGGCGGTTTTTACCGCGGCGTTGCGCCGGGCGCAAAACTGATCGGATTAACCGCCGGAAACGACGTCGGTCTTTCGACGTTCGCCATTTTGCAGGCGATGGATTACACGCTCGTCAATCAATTTAATTACAACATCCGCGTCTGCAATAATTCCTACGGGACGACGCTCGCCAATCTGCCTTACTCGGCTGACGATCCGGTCAACACGGCGACCAGACTGATGCACGACCGCAACATTACAGTCGTCTTTGCCGCCGGCAACGACGGCGACGCGCCCGATATGATCAATCCGTTCTCGGTCGCGCCGTGGGTCGTCTCGGTCGCGGCGGGCGAAAAACGCGGGCTTGGAACGCCTGCCGGATTTTCGTCGCGCGGCAACGATAACGGCACCGGAACCGACACGCCCGGACAACCCGCCGACCCGAACGCTTTGCCGAATTTGCGCCCAGACATCACGGGTTCGGGAGTCGATATTAAATCCACGCGCTCGAAAGCTCCGGGCGTGACAAACGTTGCCGGAACTTTGCCGGTTTTCGTCGGCGCGAACGACCTTTCGACGATTCCGCCCGCGTTTCTGCCCTATTACACGACCTCGCAGGGCACGAGTTTTTCGACTCCGCAGGTTTCGGGCGTCGTCGCGCTGATGATGGAAGCAAACCCGCTGTTAACGCCCGACCAGGTTTTAGCGATTTTGCGCCAGACGGCGAATCCGATGCCGTATGAGGAAAGAGTTGTCGGCGCCGGTTATGTCGACGCGCATAACGCGGTGCGTGCCGCGTTATCATTGTCAGGCGTTCCGCACCCGGCGAATCTTTTCCCGTCGCCTGACCCGAACGCGCCGACGATCACGGACGCGCGCGACGACCAGTTGGGCACGACGGCGCAGGACATCACTGAAGCGAAATTCAAATACGACGCCGCGACGAACCAGATAGTTTACACGCTGACGGTCTCGGATCTTTCAGTGAAAACGCCGAATATGCGCTGGACGCTGACGAGCGCTTTCGGGCAGACGCAGGTTTTCGTCACGGCTTCGGTTGACGAAACCGCAAACACGTTCGAATACGGGCGCATCACGACGCTCGCGACCGGAACCGAGAATCAGGAAAGCCTCGGCGCGGTTGATTCGGGCGAAATCGTCGGCAGTCAAATCATCATCAGGCTCGGTTTGGACAAAATCAACGCGGCGGTCGGCGGCAACGTTCTGGGTACGACTTCGACCGGAACGCAAGCCGAAGCCCAAATCCTGATCGGCTCGTCGCTGACCGGCGGACTTTTATTAAACTCCGACTCGGCGACCGGTTCGGACTTCGAAATCAGCGGCGGTTCGACCAATCCGACGCCGACGCCAACTGCCACGCCGACGCCAACTGCGACGCCGACACCTTCTGCGACTCCGACAGCAACACCGACGCCCTCGGCAACCCCGACCTCAACACCGACACAAACGCCCGAACCGCAGACCAATAACGGCAGATTTGAAGAGCGTTACTCGGATACATTGGATGTCGGAGAAGGACAGGTATTGATTTCGTTCAGCGTCAGAAATTCGACGCTTGACGCACAGATCAATCAGAATAAAGGCAACCAGCAAATCGTTTTCGAACTGCTCGACGCCAACGGAAATCTGCTCGCCTCGTCGACTAATCAAAAGATTTTAATCCAGAATCTTGCACCGGGAACGTACATCTACCGGGTCCGCGGAAGTGTTACGAAATCCGTGGATTTCACGGTTAAAAGCAGCCAATAACTTCTATTTTGGATTTAGGATTGCCGATTTTGGATTGGTTTATGGAAACGAAAATACTCGTTTTCAAAACCAATCCAAAATCTAATATCCAAAATCCAAAATCCTTTAACCTTGTCTTGTTTTACTGCCGATGAATAAGCAGATTGCGCTCAGAAGGCAGGAGACAGGACAGACGAGCAAGGCGTAGCGCATCATCGCCGGATTTTCGGTCGCGCCGAATTTGTCGCTGAGGTAACCGATCAGATTCGAGCCGATCAGGTAAGCCGCGATGTTGACGCTGAAAAAATAAATCGCGATCGCCAACCCTCGAAGATTGACGCCCGCCAGTTCCGTGACGTCCGCCGCCGCCGCGCCGAGCCAGCCGAGCGCCGCAAAAAGCAATACGCCGTTGGCGATCAAAATCAGCGGAATCGAATCCGTGAAAATCATTAAAAGCCAAAAGGGAACACTGATCAAAGACAAGATCGAACCGTAAATCATCCGCCCGCCGTTCGAACGTTTGCGAAACCAATCGGCGATCACGCCGCCGAAAAGCGTCGCCGGAATTCCCGCGCACAAAGTCAAAATGCCGCCCCAGAAACCGATCGTCGCGAGATCGAATTTATGCAGACGCGCATAAAACGTCGCGCCCCAGATCGAAAGATTGTTCGTCGCCAAACCCAAAAGCGCGTAGCCGATACAGAGCAAAACGAAGGTCTTGTTTGAAAGCAGCTTTTTCCAATCGGTTCCCGAATAAGCTTCTTCGACTTTTGCGGATTGAATCTGCCGTTTGGGTTCGCGCAGAAAGTAAACCAAAACGGCGAAAATGATTCCCGGAAAACCGACGATCATAAACGCCGTCCGCCAGCCGTATTGCGCGAGCTGCCCGCCGAGCAGCGCCGCAAGTCCCGCGCCGATCGCGATGCCCATCGAATAAATGCTCGTCACGGTCGCGCGTTTTAACGGCGGAAAATAATCCGAAAGCAGGGAAATCGCCGCCGGACCGAGAGCCGCTTCACCGACGCCGACCATCAAACGACAGGCAAAAAGCGTCCAGAAGCCATCGGCATAAGCCGTCAAACCCGAAAATAAACTCCACACGGCAACGCCCGCCGCAATAATTTTTGTTCGCGAAGCGCCCTGATCGGCAAGCCGCCCGAACGGAATCCCGAGCAGCGTGTAACAAATAACAAACGCCGTCGGTCCGAGAATTGCGAGCTGCAAGTCGGAAAACGACATTTCCTCTTTAATCGGCTTAAAAAGAATGTAAATTATCGTGCGGTCGAGAAAATTTAAAACATAGACGAACATCAGCAAAGCCAATGCATACCATGAATAAGCGGTCGCTTTCGGTTCGTTGTTTTCGATGTTTTGCATTAGTTTCCGCCTAAAAATTTCAACACTTCGCGGTTAAAATCGAGCGCTTTTTCGACCTGCGGCGCGTGTCCGCAATTCTCGAAAATGATCTTCTGCGAACCCGCGATTCCTTTGTTGAAAACGTCTGCGTCCGAAACCGGAATGATGCCGTCCTGTCTGCCCCAGATAATGAGCGTCGGTTTTCTGATTTCGCCTAAACGGTCGTTGAGATAATCTTCCTTGCGGCGGATCGATTCGATCAGGCTGTTGATCGTGTAGCCGTCGTTCGCCAACACGCGCTGCGTCAAAAACTGGTCAACGAGCGCTTCGTTGTTTTGCAGCGCCGGACTCGCGAAAAGCCGCTTCATATTGGCGCGAACTTCGTCGCGCGTCGAATTGTTCAATTGATAAATATCGTCCGTTTTGACGTTTGCCGGAATGATACCGGCGGCGTCCGCAAGCACGATCTTCTCGACGCGGTTCGGATATTTGATCGCCATCAAAGCGGAAACCCAGCCGCCCATCGAATTGCCGACTAAGAAAGCCTTTTCGATTTTCAGCTCCGTCATAAACTTGTCGAGAAAATCGACGTAGGTCGCGACGCGGTATTTTAGAAGCGGTTTGTCCGACTTTCCGAACCCGACCTGATCGGGCGCGAAAACGTGGAAATTTACTGCCAGAGCCGACACGTTAAACTGCCAGTTTTCAGCGCTGCCGCCGAGACCGTGGAGCAAAATCAATTTGGGTTTCGCGGCGTCGCCCGCTTCGAGATAACGAACCTTCGCGCCGAAAACCGAAACCGATTTATCCTGAATCGCGCTCTGCGCCGCCGCGAAAGAACAAAACGCAAGTAAAAATAATGAAACGACGAAGAGTTTTTTGATAATCATAAGTTTTATTTTAATTTCCGGCACGAGTAGTTACTTTACGAGCCTTCCATGTTTCTTTCCGCATCTTCTAAAACACTTGACGTCATCCGTAAAGCGTCTTTCCATCCGCGATAAAAAGATTAACGGACGTGTCAAAAAGATTTACGCAAACGAAAAGTTAATTTTTCCGTGCGTCATACAAAATTTCGATTTCACCGGCAAACTTTTTGGCGACGACATTGCGTTTAACCTTCAAAGTCGGCGTGATTTCGTCTTCTTCGAGCGAAAAATCGCGCTCTAAAATTACGAATCGCTTGATCTGTTCGGATGAAGAAACGCGCGCATTCGCTTTTTCGACCGTCGCGCTTATTAAATCGTAAACCCTCTGATTTTTGGTCAAGGCGGCGAAATCCTCGAACTCGATTTTATTGGCTTTGGCAAACATTTCGGCTTCCGATTGGTTCAAAGTAACGAGCGCGACGCAGTAGCTTCGAGAGTCGCCGTAAAGAAAACACTGGCTGACGAGATGATTTTCCTTGACCAGATTTTCCACTAACGCGGGCGCGACGTTTTTGCCCGACGATAAAACGATAATTTCCTTTTTGCGTCCCGTAATCGTTAAAAATCCGTCCTCGTCCAACGCTCCCAGATCGCCGGTTTTCAGCCATCCATCAACGTTGAACATCTCGGCGGTTTTTTCCGCGTCCTTGTAATAACCCGAAAACATCATCGGACTTTTAACAAGAATTTCGCCGTCGGCGGCAATCTTTACTTCGCACATCGGCATCGGTATACCGACCGTGCCGAATTTCAAATGTTGGAACGTGTTAAAAGCGACGCAGATGTTTTCCGTCAAGCCGTAAGCCTGCAAGATCGGCAAGTCGGCATCAACAAAAAACTGCGCGATTTCTTCAGACAAAGGCGCGCCGCCCGAAGTTAAAAGCCGCATATTTCCGCCGAAAGCGTCTTTAACCGCTTGCGGATCAACTTTATCCGTGCCGTTTTCGGCGACGATTTTTGCGTGAATCTTCTCGAAAAATCGCGGCAAGGACGCGAAAACCGTCGGGCGAACTTCGAACATATAAGCGTAAAGTTTTGAAAGATCGTCAACAAAATGCGCCGCCGTGCCGTTGTACAGACGATTGTAAATTCCCGAAATTCTTTCCGCGACGTGACAGCCCGGAAGATATGAAAGCGTTACGTCAACGGGACGAATCGGCACGCTTTTTTTGAGCGATTCTACCGAATTCAAAATATATTTGTGCGACAGCATCGCGCCTTTCGGCTGCCCGGTCGTGCCCGAAGTGTAAACCATAATCGCGGTTTCTTCGGGCTTTGCGTTAAAGCCGGTTTCTTCGACTTGTCGCAGAAATTCTGCGCGGTTTTGTCTACCGAAAGCCAGAAAACTACTGTAATTTGTCGCGCCGTCAGCATCTTCCAAACAAATTATCTCTTTAACTTTCCGCAACTTTCCGCAACTTTCCGCAACTGTATTTTCGAATCAACAAACAAAAATTCCGCATCCGAATGATTGATAATGTATTCGCATTGTTCGGTCGAACTCGTCGGATAAATCCCGACCCCGACACCGCCCGCCGCGATCGTTGCGACATCGACGATCGTCCATTCGGGAATGTTTCCCGCCAGAATCGCCACGCTCGCGCCTTTCGTCAAACTTTTTGCTAAAAGCGCGCAGGCAAAATCGTGAACCTGTTCTTCAAAATCATCCCAAGTTTGCGAATTCCAACCGTCGCCATCGCGTGTGTAAAAAACATTTTCGCCGCGATATTTGGCGGTTTGCTCGCGAAATAATGTATAAATGTTTCGATACTTCATTTAATTTTTGCCACGAACAAACACAAAATAACACGAAATAAATTTCAATGACCATTCGTGAACTTTTGTGTTTATTCGTGGCTAATATCTTAAAACCATCGCCGCCATATTTATTCCGCCGCCCGAGGCGCAGAGAACGACAATGTCGCCGCGTTTCAGTTTTCCATGCTCAAGCGCGGCGTGCATGACCATCGGAATACACGCCGAACCCGTATAGCCCCATTTCTCCATGATCGTGTGCGTTTTCTCGAACGGCTGCCCGAGCGCCGTCATAACTTCTTTGATCGTCGAAAGATTAACCTGCGTCCAAAGGTATAGATCAACGTCGTCGAGCGACAGATTTTCGCGCGCGAGAAGCTCTTTGACGATTCTTTGCCAGCCTTCGAAATTGATTTCCGGCGGCGTGCGTTTGGCGAAACGAACCTTGTTGTAATAACCGTTTTCGAGAACTTCCGCCGTGATCGGCGTTTTCGATCCGCCCGCGAAAATTCCTAAAAAATCGTGATATTCGCCCATCGCTTCGAGCTTCGACGTTAAAATCCCGCTTTTCCCTGATTCGTCCGTCTGCAGAACAATCGCGCCCGCGCCGTCGGCAAAGATCGTCGCGGTTTTCTTTTCCGTCCAGTCGAGAAATTTCGTCATCGCGTAAACTCCGATGACCAGTACGTTTTTATACTGCGCGTCGGCGATAATATATTTAAACGCCGTATCGAAAGCCGTTACGAATCCCGCGCAGGCGCAGTTCGTATCAAAAGTGCCCGCGTTTTTCGCGCCCAAACGATGTTGGACGACGACCGATGTTCCGGGCGAAAGATATTCGGGCGTATCGGTTGCGAGAATAATCAAATCCAAATCTTCGGCTGAAATTCCGGCGTTTTGCAAAGCGTTTTCGGCGGCGCGCGTCGCGATATCAGCCGCGCTTTCGTCCGTTGCGAGAATGTGCCGCTCGCGGATGCCGAGATTTTTTTCGACGAATTCGCTGATGTCTTCGCCGAGCATCCGGCTCAGATCGCCGTTGGTCAAAATCTTGTCGGGAACGGAAACGCCGGTTCCGATAATTCTTGCATTTCTCATTTTATTTTTAACGCAAAGGCGCGAAGCCGCAAAGCCGCAAAGTTTCGTTAAATTTCAAAACTCCTTTCCGGAGGTTTAAGATTGACATAATATAGAAACTACCTAAAAATCTTTTGCGCCTTTGCGTTTAATTAATTCAAAAAATCTTTCACCGCGCGGTTAAATTCGGCGGCATTTTCGATAAAGAACATATGACTGCCGTTTTCGATGATTTTCAATGTCGCGTTCGGTATTTTTTCGGCTAAATTAATCGAATTCGGCATCGGCACGATTCGGTCTCGATCGCCCGTCAAAACTAATGTTTCGTGTCCGAGTTTACTGATCTCTCTGCTCGTATCAAATGAAAACGCGGCTTGTAATTGAGCGAAATAGACGGTTTCGGCAACCTCGTTCGATTCTCGCAAACGGCAGACTTTTTCGACTTCTGCGGTATTTTCGGCATTAAATTTCTCTGTAAACGCCGGACGAAAAAACTTTTTGATGCGCTCGCCGATCGTCAAATTCGGGTCGGGTGTGAACGAGTGCAAAATCTCGGTGTCCGGTTTAACGTGATTTTCGCCGCCACTGGTCGTGCAAGCCAGAATCAAACGGTTTACTCTTTCGGGAAATCGCAAAGCCAATTCCTGCGCGACGAAACCGCCGAAGCTCGCGCCCATCACGTGCGCCCGTTCGATTTTCAATTCGTCGAGAATTTGCAGTACATCTTCGACAAACGTCTGCATTGAAAGATTTTCCGCTTCCGAGGGTGTTTCGATTTTCGAGCTGCCGACGCCGCGCGGGTCGTAGGTAACAACCCGAAAATCCTTTGCTAACTCGTCCGTTTGGCAATACCATGTCCAGGCGCCCGATGCGAAACCCGGAATTAAGATCAGCGGTTCGCCCGTGCCCTGAGCTTCATAAAATAAATTCATTGGTCTTTGGTTTCGGCTTTTGGTTTTTCGAATATTTTCGATTTCTTTGCGGCTTTGCG
>JANOBZ010000018.1:0-36513 GCA_031411895.1 Acidobacteriota bacterium
GGTGAGCAGTGAGCAGCAAAAAGACTTATTGCTGCTCACTGCTCACCGCTTACTGCTCACAATAAAAAAGATGACAAAAGATATAAAAAAAGTAGTTTTAGCATATTCGGGCGGGCTCGATACATCGGCGATGCTTTTGTGGCTCAAGGAAACTTACGGCGCGGAAGTCGTCTGTTTTTGCGCCGACGTCGGGCAGGGCGAAGAGCTCGACGGCTTGGAAGAAAAAGCTCTAAAAACAGGCGCTTCGAAACTTTATGTCGAAGATTTGCGCGAAGAATTCGTGCGTGATTTCGTCTGGACGGCAGTCAAGGCAAACGCGCTTTACGAAGGTGTTTATCTATTGGGAACAAGCCTTGCGCGTCCTGTTATCGCGAAACGCCAGATCGAAATCGCGCAAAAGGAAGGCGCTGACGCCGTCGCGCACGGAGCCACCGGCAAAGGCAACGATCAGGTTCGTTTCGAGCTCACTTATTACGCATTGCAGCCCGACATCAAAGTCGTCGCGCCGTGGCGTCATTGGGATTTCAAAGGTCGCGCGGATTTGATCGCCTATTGCGCAAAACACGACATCAATGTTACCGCAACCGCCGAAAAACCGTATTCGATGGACCGAAATCTAATGCACGTTTCCTACGAAGGCGGAATTCTCGAAGACCCGTGGACGGCGCCGCCGGAAGACATTTTTCTAATGACGAAATCGCCCGAAACGGCTTCCGAAAAGGCGGAAGAAATTATTTTGACGTTTGAAAAAGGCGAGCCGGTCGCGATCAACGGCGAAAAATACGGCGCGGTCGATATGCTGGCGAAAATGAATTTTATCGGCGGCGAACACGGCATCGGGCGCGTTGATCTGGTCGAGAATCGTTTTGTCGGAATGAAGTCGCGCGGCGTTTATGAAACTCCGGGCGTGACGATTTTGCAGGCGGCTCACCGCGCGCTTGAATCGATCACGATGGATCGCGAAGTGATGCGCCTGCGTGACGGTTTGGGCGTCAAATTCGCCGAATCCGTCTATTACGGCTTCTGGTTCGCGCCGGAGTTCGAGATTTTGCGCTCGATGATCGAACAAACGCAGGAGACAGTTTCGGGCGACGTTCGCTTAAAACTTTATAAAGGAAACGTCACAATCCTCGGTCGCAAATCGCCGAATTCGCTTTACAAAGAGCGCGTCGTGACATTTGAAGACGATGCCGGCGCATATAATCAGCTTGACGCGGAAGGCTTTATCAAGCTTCAGGCGCTGCGTTTGCGATTGCGAAAGATGGATTAGGAGATTAGCCACGAACAAACACGAACGAACACAAAAAACCAAAAACGAATTTTCGTGGAATGCGCGTGTTTGTTGTGGCAAAAAATCTGAGGTAAAAGAAATGATGATTTTAGAAGCAGACAAAATCGGTTCGGCGACTTCGCCGTTGAATTTGAAGAAAACGATTACCGTGCTTGATGAAAATATCGCGCCGAAAGCGGGCGATGTCGTCGCTGTGCGCGCCTTGACCGAGTCGGTGACTTACGGCAATCTCGAACTTCCGAACGGGCGTTTGGCAAAAATTAACCGTCACGATGTTTTGATCGGTGTTTTGGGCAAACGCCGCGCGTTAAAGGGTTTTGTCGGCGACGTTCCCGAATCCATAAAAACCGGCGACCGGCTTAATCTTTTAAATATGGGCGGCGTTATCGGCGTTTGCCTTGGTCATCATTCGTCGCTTTCGGACGCGATCGAGGTCGAAGTTCTCGGAATCGCGGTCTCGGAACCGCCGATGCTCGGCGGCGGTTATTCCTACACGATTATGAACATCGGCGACAACGCACTGAAACCGACCGATTCGCTCAAAACGAGCGCCCCGATCGTGATCGTTGCCGGAACCTGTATGAATTCGGGCAAAACCGTCGCGGCGACCGAAATTATCAAACAGGCGCATCACGCCGGTTTGAAGGTTTGCGGCGCGAAAATGTCGGGCGTCGCGGCGCTGCGCGATACGCTGAATATGGAAGATCACGGCGCGTTTCAGACGGCGAGTTTTCTCGATTGCGGCTTGCCTTCGACGGTTGATTACGGCGATTTGTCGCCGGTCGCAAAGGCGATTTTGAATCATTTGAATTCGTTCGAGCCGGATTTGATCGTCGTCGAACTGGGCGACGGCATTGTCGGCGGCTACGCGGTCGATTCGGTTTTGAAAGATGCGGAAATCAAAGAAGCGATCCGCTCGTTCGTTTTTTGCGCGTCGGATTATGTCGGTGTAGTCGGCGGCATGGCGGTTTTGAAAAATCTCGGGATTGATATTGACGTGATCGCGGGTTCGGTGACGGATTCGCAGATGGGCGAGGATTTTGTCGAAGAACAGTATAATTTAAAAGCCGGAAACGCGCGGCGCAACGGTCGGCGATTGTTCGAACTTGTAAATTTTGCGCTTCAAAACGAGTTTTCGTTTGCTTAAAATAAATTGTCGCGGGAGAATTTATTTTAAGTTTGTGAGTTTATGAAGCAGCAAATCGCGCATATCGCGCTCGTCGTCGCCGATTACGACGAAGCGATTCGATTTTATACCGAAACTTTGGGTTTTCTGTTGATCGAAGACACGCCGCAAACGGAAACGAAACGCTGGGTTCTGGTCGCGCCGAAAAATTCCGACGGCTGTCAATTACTGCTGGCAAAAGGCGTCGGCGACGAACAGATTTCGCGCATCGGTAATCAAACTGGCGGGCGCGTTTTTCTCTTTCTTCAAACGGACGATTTCTGGCGCGATTACAACGAATATTTATCAAAAGGCGTCAAATTCGTCCGTGAACCGAAAGTCGAAGATTACGGCATAGTCGCAGTTTTCGCGGATTTATACGGTAATCTTTGGGATTTGATCGAGTTTGATTACTGGCATAAATTTGAATCTGCGTTAAAAAAGGGAGATTTGTTTAGTGCGGAGCGATACGCCAGAAAACTGGATTTTGGCTTTCAGATTGCCGAGTCGTTGACCGCAATTGCCAGAAAACATTTTGAGTTCGGAGAACATGATAAAGCTTTCGAACTATTAACCGAATCCGTTGATTTTGCACGGGCTGACGAAGATTCGGAGAGTTTACAAAACAGCCTCGACGGTTCGAGTGTTTTGTGGGAAATCACTGAAGAGTTCGCGCTCAGCGGAAACATCGAAAAAGCAAAATCAATTTGTGAATCTATCAAGGATGAGATGAAAAGAAATCGAAGTGTAGAAAATCTGGCAAAAATTGCAAAAGGGGAAAAAGGCGACTTTCAAAGAAGTCGTGAAAAATAAAAAATGACTCAAGATAAAATAAAAATTGCAATCTTTGGCGGTTCGGGCTACGGCGGGAGCGAGCTTTTACGGATTCTGTTGTTTCACCCGAATGCGGAAATCGTTCTTGTGACGGCAAACGAACACGCCGGAAAAGCGGTCGGCGAAGTTCATAAAAATCTGTTCGGTCTAACGGATTTGCGCTTCGTAAAATCGCCCGAACTCGATGAACTCAAAAAGCTCGACGAACTTTATCAAGTCGATTTAGCATTCTTCGCGCTGCCGCACGGTCAGGCTTTAAGCCAGATTCCGCATTTGCCGAAAAATGTTAAAGTCGTCGATCTTTCGGGCGATTTTCGGATCAATAATAAAGACGTTTTCAAGCAGTTTTACAACCTCGAACATACCGCCGACGATTTGCAGAAACAATTTGTGTACGGTTTGACCGAAACGAACCGCGAACAAATCAAAACGGCGGTTTTCGTGGCGAATCCGGGCTGTTTTGCGACGGCGACTTTGCTCGCACTCGCGCCGATGGTCAAAAGCGGACTTCTGACGGGCAAAATCATCGTTGACGCGAAAACCGGTTCGTCGGGTTCGGGCGCAAAAGCGGCGGCAAACACACATCACCCGCAGCGGATGAATTCGTTTTACGCTTACAAACCGTTTCAGCATCAGCACGTTCCGGAAATCGAACAGCACTTGCGAGAAGTCGGTGAATTTGCGCACGATTTTGTTTTTATGACGCACAGTCTGCCGGTCGCGCGCGGAATCTTCGCGTCATGCTATTTCGAAACAAAAGTAAATTTGACGAATGAAGACTTGCGGAATATTTACGAAAATTTTTATCACCCGAAAGCCGGCGATCTGGCAAATTCGTTTTTCGTCCGAATCGTCGAAGGTTCGCCGGACATAAACTGGGTGAAAACAACTAATTTCTGCGACATCGCGGCACATTCGAACGGCAGGCAAATCGCGGTTTTTGCGGCGCTCGACAATCTCGTCAAAGGCGCGGCGGGACAAGCCGTGCAGAATATGAATCTGATGTACGGGCTCGACGAGCGAACCGGTTTGATGCTGATCGGAACAAACCCGTAAGAAGTTATAGCCGCAGATTGACGCAGATTTCGCGGATAGAAAATGTTTAAGTCAAATCCGCGAAATCCGCGTTTATCCGCGGCTAAATTTTGGTTAAAATAGTTTTATGAATATAGAATCAGAACAAGTACCGGACATATTAAACGACGCGACGCGGGCGAATTTGAAGGATTTGAGTAAAGCGATGCTGCGGCTTCATAAAACACTGCTCGACGCGGCAAAGCTCGATTACGAAGCGAAAAACGGGCGGATCGAGAGCGTCAATCAATATTTTCAACTCGTTATTGACGACTCGCATTTTGCGTGGCTGCGCAAACTTTCGGCGCTTATCGCGCTGATTGACGAAGCCGTTTCCGTGCGTCGTCCGGCAACCGAAACCGAAGCGCAGGGACTTTTTAACGAAGCGAAACTTTTGCTTAATTTTCAGGACGCCGACGCGGATTTCAACGATAAATTTCAAACCGCTTTGCAAGCCAACGCCGACGCCGTTTTGAATTACAACGACGCAATTCAGTTTGTGAACCCGAAGATATGACCGAAGCTTTGAACATCAGACCTGCCGACGCCGCCGACGCCGAAATATTGGCGCAGGTCGCGTGGCAGAGTTTTTACGACGCCTTTGCCGGTCATCCGAAAAACGCTCCGGAAGACATGAAAGCCTATATGGACGAAACATTTTCAGTCGCGGCTTTAACGGAAGATTTGGCGGCTGAGAATACGATCTATTTTGTCGTTGAACTCGAAGGCACAATGATCGGCTACGCCAAGCTCATGCAGAATTCGCGCGAAGACTGCACTGCCGGCGAACGACCGATCGAGCTTTGCCGATTGTATTCGCTCAATGAATACATCGGTAAAGGCATCGGCAAATCGTTGATGCTCAAGTGTTTAGAGTTTGCAAAGGAAAAAAATCACGATTTTATGTGGCTCGGCGTTTGGGAATACAATTACCGCGCGCAGGAATTTTACAAAAAATTCGGCTTCGAAAAATGCGGCGAACATATTTTCCAGCTCGGCGCAGATCCGCAGACCGATTGGGTTTTAGAAAGAAAGATTTAGCCACGAATGACACGAATAACACGAATAAAAATATAGAAATAATTCGTGTTATTCGTGTCATTCGTGGCAAAAAATAAAATGAATTTTACAGAAATAGAAAATTTGGAAGAACAGTTTCAGGTCGCGACCTATGCGAAGATGAAAATTGCGGTCGAACGCGGGCGCGGCGCGTGGATCTGGACGAGCGAGGGCGACAAATATCTCGATCTTTACGGCGGGCACGCCGTCTGCGCGACCGGACACGCGCACCCGCACGTCGTCGGCGCGATTCAAAAACAAGCCGAACAGGTTTTGTTTTACTCGAATCTCGTTTATTCGGAAATTCGCGCGCGCGCCGCCGAAAAATTGGTTTCCGTCGCGCCCGAATCTCTGACCAAAGCGTTTTTCTGCAATTCCGGCACCGAGGCTAACGAAAACGCGATGCGGATGGCGCGTTTTGCCACGGCGCGCGAAAAAGTCATCACGTTTACGGGCGGCTTTCACGGTCGCACGGCGGATTCGATCTCGGCGACTTTTCTTGGCAAATATCGCGAAATCGGTAAACCGAACGTGCCCGGTCACGTTGCGGCGGAATTCGGCAATCTCGAATCGGTGCGCGCCGTCGCCGACAAGGAAACCGCCGCAATTATGCTCGAACCGATCCAATCCATGGCGGGCGTGACGGAAGCCGTGCCGGAATTTTTTCGCGGGCTTCGCGAAATCTGCGATGAACACGGAATAATTTTGATCTTCGACGAAGTTCAGACCGGCGTCGGGCGCACCGGAAACTGGTTTTTCGGCGGCAGCGCGCTTGCCGGTTTTGTCGAACCCGATATTATTTCGCTCGCCAAATCGCTCGGCAGCGGCGTTCCGGTCGGCGCGTGTCTGGTCAATGAAAAAGTGTCGTCAGTGATTAAAACCAACGATCTCGGCACAACTTTCGGCGGCGGAATGCTCGCGATGGCGGCGGTTTTAGCAACACTCGAAGCGATCGAAACCGATAAAATGCGCGAGAATATCGCGGAAATCGAAAATTATCTGCGCGAAAGATTAATAGAAATCGAACAGGTTGTCGCGGTTCACGGCAAAGGCGGTTTGATCGGCATCGAATTTGCCGAAAACTGTAAGGCGATTCATCAAAAACTGCTTGAAAATAAAATAATTACCGGAACTTCGAGCAATCCGAACGTGCTGCGCCTTTTGCCGCCGCTTTGCGTGAAAAAAGAGGAGATTGATCTTTTGATTGAAGCTTTACTGTAAACTTAGTTTTGCATAAAACCCGGAATTAACCACGAATGAGCACGAATTGACGCGAAATAATACCAAATATTCGTGTTTTTTCGTGTTCATTCGTTGCTAATCTTTGTTTTTGTTCAAAGCCTTGCAGTCCGTCAAAAATTTTTATGCTGCTTTCAAAATCAGGGTAAAATTTCATCCGTTTCCTCGGGCGCTTCGTTTTTTTCGCTGCTCAAGATTCTAACCGCCATCAGCAGCCCGAAAATTGTCAGGAAAGAACAGCTAAACACTTTAATCAATTGCTGTTTTTGAACGTCTTTGCGCGCTTCGTCAGCCGGATTCCGGAGTGGGTTTTCAGCACTTGCGTTTTCTGACGCTGGCATTACAAGCCCCAAAACATTGTCGGTTTTCTCCGCCGTATCCTTCTGCGCTTTTTCGACGGACTTAATCTTTCTGGTATGTTCGTAAAGCGCGTTTCGCGTTTCCTGGTCGCACTCAAATGGCTGCCGGGTCTGCGGGTCGATGCACGGTTCCTGCGCGACGTTCGCATTATTGCTCAAATCGCCGGTTTCGTTGGTTTGCGCATTTGCCGGTGCGAGTGTTTCAGCGCCGACGTTTTTACCGGCAGAAGTATTTTGCGCGGCTTCATTTGCACGATTTTCCAGGTAAGGCGTGAGTTTATAAACCCAAAAGATCGAAATTGCGCATGAAAACAACAATGAAATCACAAGCGCCGGAACAACTCCGACTTTGTTCGTCCGCTTTTCACGAAAAATTCGCCTGCCGTTATCTATATTTTTGCCCAAATCGAATAGATTCTTTTTGTTGTTTTCGGACGCGCCATCAGCCGTTTCTGCGGTTTCCGTTTCAAAAGCCGTACACGTAATCTTGCAGAAAGGACAGCAGTTTTCTACTTCTTCGATAATAACGACGCAGTCTTCGCAAAAATTATTGGCGCAATTTTTACATTTGAACGCGGCGTTTTTTTCCTGATGCAAAAGGCATTTGGCGGCTTTCGCAAAGTTTACCGCTTCATTATTTTCGGCAGATGTGTTTTTACCGCTTGCCGAAACGCTGTTCGTGAGTTTTGCGGATTGAACCACTTCGGGCTTCGGACTTTGAATTTCAGCCGCATCAATAGTTTCGATGTTTGACGAATTTTCGCCAAAAACTTGGTCTTTTTCAGCTGAAACCTCGCTTTTTTCATCGAGTTCGGAAATCTCCGAAACTTCGGGAGTTTTCGTTTCCGGTTTTTTACCCGACAATTTTTCGCCGTCTTCCGAAACTCTTTTACCAACAAAGACATTCGTTATTAAAAAAAGGCTGAGCAAAACCGAAAGACTGAAATAAAAAGTCGTATTAAAATCGTCTGTTCGTAATTTGGCGCGATGTTGTTCGACAAGACTTACGCGCCGGTTTTTATACTGGTTTTCCAGTTTTACGATCTCGGCTGAAATATCCGTCGGCGGCACAAACTGTTCCTGCCCGATAGCGGATTTCATTTCCTTCTCTTTTTCGGCGGTTTTGAGTCTTAGATCGAGCTTATCGGCAGTCAGTTTATGAGTCAGATTCATCAACTCGGGAAAGTTTTTCTCGTTAATCTCGACCGGTGCTTTAAGTTGATAAATCCAGACATATGCGCCGCCGTATGACAACAAAAGCATCAAAAAGCAGCCCGCAATATAACCGAAAACTCTTTTCATATATACCGATTTCTTCGATTTACCCGGAATCGAAGTTACGGCTTTTGTATCGGTATGCGCCGTCAACGCTTCAGAGATATTGGTTTCCGCTTCGTTTTGTTGTGTTCTGGCGAGCGCTCTCTGTTCGTAAAGCTTAAAAGGAATCGAGGGCGAAGCGGCTTTCTTTTGCTTTATTTCCACCGGTTTTTCCGGTTCGTCCAGATGAGCAAAATCGGCGCTTGAGATTTTAATTTTGCTCGAAGCTTTCGCGGCTTCAAATGCCTTGTTTTTCAGATAATCGAAAGCCGGCGCAGATTGGCTAAATTGGTTATAAGATTCGATCAGGCGTTCTTGATCTGCTTTTAGTTTTGCCTCGAACAACGGTTTTAGGATCGGAATATTCTGCGCCTCGACCCACGGCAGATTTTTTATTCTGATCTGGTGCGTCGGTCGCAGCTTTCCTTCCTTTATCCAACCTTTTAATTGTTCGGTAGTTGTTTTTTGGGCGAGGTGGCTTACTTCAGGTAGAAGGACATCGATTTGCAGTTGATTTTCAGGGGCACTCATAGTGAATTTTGCAAAGATTTTTCGCGGGCGCGCTGATGCTAAAGCGGGTTGTAATGATTGGAGGAGAAGGTTTTGGTTTTGGAATTACTAGCGTGAAAACTTAACGGATTACAAGCGACATTAAGAATGAATGCCACTTAAAATGGTAAACAATTTCCCGAAATCGGTCAATATATTTTTTATTTGATTATTACAAAGCCTTTGTTTCCGCCGAATTGCAAAAAACTGAAACGTGTTTTTCAGTTTGCGCAATGTTCACCCCAGATCAGATTCGCGCCGCGCGGATTATGTCTGCGAAAACTCCGGCTGCCGTCACGTCTGCGCCCGCGCCCGCGCCTTTGACGACGAGCGGCAGATCGGCGTAACGATTCGTGTAAAACATTACGGCATTATCTTTACCGGAAAGATTGGCGAAATTATGCGTTGCGTCAATTCTCTGCAACCCGACCGACGCTTTGCCGTCGGCAAACGAGGCGATGTATTTTAAGGTCAGACTTTCCTTTTTTGCCGTTTCGAGCAATTCGCGAAAATAGCTTTCGTGTTTTTCCATTTCGGCGTAAAAATCCTCGACGCTTCCTTTTAGGCACGATTCGGGCAGAAAACCCGCGTTTTCGATGTCCGCCATTTCAAGCCGAAAACCGGCTTCGCGCGCGAGAATCAAAATCTTTCGCGCAACGTCCGTGCCGCTCAGATCGAGTCGCGGATCGGGTTCCGTAAACCCCGCGTCCTGCGCTTGCCGGACGACCGAGGCGAACGAGCGTGAGCCGTCGTAATTGTTAAAGACGAAATTCAAAGTTCCCGACAAAACGGCTTCGATGCGGTTAATTTTATCGCCGCTGCGCGTCAGATCGTTGAGCGTATTGATGATCGGCAGACCTGCGCCGACGTTGGTTTCAAACAGAAAATTCGCGTTGTATTCCCGCGCCAGATCTTTGAGTTTCTGGTAATTTTCATACTCGGAAGACGCGGCGATCTTGTTGCAGGCGATGATCGAAACGCTCTTTTGCAGCAGTTTCGGGTAAATCCCGACGACCCCGGCGTTTGCCGTAACGTCAACGAATATCGAGTTTCGAAGATTTTTTTCGACAATCAAACCGGCAAAACTTTCCGCGTCGGACGAAATTTCCGAACTTGCGATCTGCGAACTGAAATCATTCAGCCCGATTCCCTCTTCGTCAAAAAGCATCTTGCGGCTGTTTGCCAATCCGACCACGCGAAGATTCAAATTCAGTCGTTCCGAGAGATAATCTTTCTGCTGTTCGAGCTGCGCGAGTAGTCGGCTTCCGACCGTTCCGACGCCGACGATGAAAAGATTTATCTGGCGTTTGCCGTCCGAGAAAAATTCCTCATGCAAGGAATTGACAGCTTTGCGAACGTCTTTCGTTTCGATCACGGCGGAAATGTTTCGCTCGGACGACCCTTGCGCGATCGCGCGGATATTAACTCCCTGCGCGCCCAACGCGCCGAACATTTTGCCCGAAATTCCTGTGTGATTACGCATATTGTCGCCGACCAGCGCGAGAATCGAAAGTCCCGTTTCAACCTGCAACGGCTCGATTCGCCCGACCGCGATTTCGTATTCGAATTCTTTGTCAACGATCGTTTTCGCCAGTTTGCCGAATTTTTCCTCGACCGCGACGCAGATCGAATGTTCGGACGAGCTTTGCGTTATTAAAATGACGTTGATCATGGAGCGCGAAAGCGCGTCGAAAAGTCGCTTCGAAAAACCCGGAATACCGACCATTCCCGAACCTTCAAGGCTTAAGATCGAGATTTTATCGATGCTCGTTATACCGCGAATTATTTCTTTTTCGTCTTTTACTTCCGCTTCGACAAGAGTTCCGTAATCTTCGGGAGCGAACGTATTTTTGATAAAGATCGGGATATTTTTCTGCAAAACCGGTTGAATCGTCGGCGGGTAAATCACCTTCGCGCCGAAATGCGAAAGCTCCATCGCCTCGCGATACGTGATATGCGGAATTTGCCGGATCGTGCGCACGATTCGCGGGTCGGCGGTCATCATTCCCGAAACGTCCGTCCAGATTTCTAAAACTTCCGCGTCCAAAGCCGCCGCCAGAATCGCGCCCGTATAATCCGAACCGCCGCGCCCGAGCGTCGTCGTGATGCCGTCAGCGTCCGAGGCGATAAATCCCGGCAAAACCGCGAGATTTTGGATTTCGGATTTCGGATTTCGGATTTGCTGCGCGAAAAAATCTTGGATATTTCGATTGGTTCTTTCGAAATCAACGGCGGCGAAACCGTAATTCGAATCCGTTTTGATCAACTGGCGCGAATCCTGCCAGATGTTTTCGATGCCGAGTGAATTAAATTTTGCCGAAACGATTTTCGTCGAGAGAATTTCGCCCAGACTGACGATTCTGTCGAGCGTCCGCGCCGAAAGTTCGCGTAAAAGATAGACGCCTTCGCAGATATTTTTGAGTTCGTTGACGCGGTTTTCGATAAAATCAAACACGCCGTCCTGCGAGTTTTCGCCCAAAAGAGCGCGCGCCGCCGTTTGATGTTTCGATTCGATTTCCCGAATTTTCGCGCGAAAATCGTCCTCGCCGCGTTCGGCTGTCTTCGCGGCGTCGATCAAGCCGTCGGTCGTGCCCTGCATCGCCGATAAAACAACCGCGCAGTCGTCTTTTTTAATCGCTGCTGCGATAATATCAACAACCCTTTCGATATTTTCGGCGCTTCCGACCGAAGAACCGCCAAACTTTAAAACTTTCATAACTTTTTTGCCGCCGATAAACGCGGATTTCGCGGATCAAATCAAGATTTACAAAAACGTATAATTAATTATTTATCTGCGAAATCCGCGTTTATCCGCGGCTAATATTTCCTAAATTTTACTCAATAAAATCTCTTTCAAATCTTCATAATTAGCTTCGATTGCGATGCTCTGCTTCGGTTTTGAAAACAATTCTTTTACCGATTCGGGCGTTTCGCCGTAGGTACCGACGATTTTTTCGACCGAATCGAATTTGATCGGGTGCGCCGTTTCGAGAAAATAACCTTTTTTGTCGGGATTTTTTTCGAGATATTTTGCGAGTGCGTAAAACCCGACCGCGCCGTGCGGATCTAAAACGTATTTATGTTTTTCATAAACGCGGCGCATCGTTTCCGCCGTCGCTTCGTCCGAAACGCTTGTTGCGGAAATTTTTTCCTTCAGGCGAACATAATCGTTATCGAAAATCTCCAGAATTCGCACGAAATTTGACGGATTTGCAACATCCATCGCGTTTGAAAGCGTTGCGACTGAAGACTTTATCAGCAAATCACCCGTTTCCAGAAAACCCGGCACGACGTCGTTGGCATTTGTCGCCGCAATAAATTTCTCGCACGGCAAACCCGAAATATGCGCGAGAATTCCCGCGCAGATATTGCCGAAATTCCCGCTCGGAACACAGATGACGGGATTTTGGAATTCGGATTTCGGATTTTGGATTCGCCATTGCTGAAAAGCGTAAAAATAATAAAACTGCTGCGGCAGCCAGCGCGCGACGTTGATCGAATTTGCCGAGGTCAGAAAAACCTGTCGTTTTAAGTCTTCGTCAGCCAAAGCCGTTTTCGCGAGCGCCTGACAATCATCGAAGTTTCCCGCGACTTCGAGCGCCGCGATGTTTTTTCCGAGCGTCGTGAGCTGTAATTCCTGAACCCGCGAAACTTTGCCTTTCGGGTAAAGGATAACGACTTCGACGCCTTCGACATCGTAAAAACCGTTTGCGACCGCGCCGCCCGTATCGCCCGACGTGGCGACGATGACAATCGTTTTTCCCGCTTTTTCATTTGAAAAATAACGCAGGCAGCGGCTCATAAATCTTGCGCCGACGTCCTTAAAAGCGAGCGTCGCGCCGTGAAAAAGTTCGAGCGCCGCAATATTTTCGGTGATTTCAATTAAAGGAAATTCGAAATTTACGGTTTCGCGGCAGATTTCAAAAAGTTTTTCATCATGGATGTCCGCGCCGACAAACGGTTTGATGACTTCAAAGGCGATCTGCTCCTTCGATTTTCCGTCAAAATCGCGCCAGAAATCTGCGCCGAGCGACGGAATTCGTTCGGGAAAATATAGACCTTTATCGTCGGGCTGACCTTTTAAGGTCGCCTCGCGAAAACCGACGTGAGCCGCTTTGCGGTTTGTGCTAAAGTATTGCATCGTTTGAAAATTTTGGGCGAAACCCGAATTTTCAATAATAATACTTTTTTCTGATTTTGCGAAAATCATAGTTTAATTTTATGAAAGAAATCACCGTTTTCGCGCCCGGAACCGTTTCCAACGTCGTCTGCGGTTTCGATTGTCTCGGGTTTGCGCTCGAAAGTCCGTGCGATGAAATGACGCTCCGGCTTTCGGACGAAAGGGCAGTCAAAATCAAACATTTAGACGAATTTAATCTGCCGACCGAACCCGAAAAAAACGTCGCCGGCGTCGCGCTTTTAGCGGTTTTAGCGGCAATCGAAGATAACGTCGGATTTGAAGTCGAGATCACTAAACGCATCAAACCCGGCAGCGGAATCGGTTCGAGTTCGGCAAGCGCGGTCGGCGCGGTCGTTGCCGCCAATAAATTGCTCAATAACAGATTTTCGCGGCTCGAACTGGCGGAATTCGCGATGCAGGGCGAGCAAGTCGCATCCGAAGGTCGCCACGCCGACAACGTTGCGCCGTGTCTTTTCGGCGGGTTTACGCTCGTTCGCACGGTCGAACCGCTCGATATTGTGAGCCTCGAATTTCCGAAGCTTTTTGCGACCGTTATTCATCCGCAAATCGAAATTAAAACCTCGGAAGCGCGAAAAATTCTGCCGTCGGAAATTACTTTAAAAAGCGCCGTCCAGAATTGGTCGAATCTCGGCGCGCTCGTCGCGGCGCTTGGAAAAGGCGATTACGATCTGCTGGCGCGTTCGCTCGAAGACAAGATCGTCGAGCCGGTGCGGCGCAAACTGATTCCGCATTTTGATGAACTAAAAGTGGAAAGTTTGCGGGCTGGCGCGCTCGGCGGGGGAATTTCCGGTTCGGGTCCGAGCGTTTTTATGCTTTCGGAAACCTTGGAAACCGCGCAAAAGATCGAAAAAACGATGCGCGAAATTTACGGCGCGACGGAAATTGATTTTAATGTCTATGTGTCGGAAATAAACGCGGAAGGCGTAAAGATCAAAGAATAAAAGGATTAAAGATGGAAGATACGGTTTTTCTTTTCGATGTTGACAACACGCTGCTCGATAACGACCGCGTGACAAAAGATTTACGCGCGTTTTTGGAAAAAGAAGTCGGACTCGCGCGGTGCGATCGCTACTGGCAGATTTTTGAAGAATTGCGCGCCGAACTCGGTTACGCGGATTATCTCGGCGCGCTTCAGCGTTACCGCGTCGAAAATCCCTATGAATCGCATCTTTTGGCGGTTTCGACCTATCTCGTCAATTATCATTTTGCCAATCGCCTGTTTCCGAACTCGCTCGACGTTCTCGAACACTGCAAAAAATTCGGCAAAGTCGTGATTTTAACCGACGGCGACGTTGTTTTTCAGCCGCGAAAAATCGAGCGTTCGGGACTTTTCGAAGCGGTTGACGGAAATATTTTGATTTACATTCATAAGGAATTCGAACTCTCCGACGTCGAACGTCGTTATCCGGCGAAAAGATATGTCATGGTTGACGATAAACTACGCATTTTAACGGCAATCAAAAAAATCTGGGGCGCAAAAGTAACGACCGTTTTCCCGCGTCAAGGTCATTACGCTTTTGACGAGAAGGAAATCTCGAAATATCCGGCGGCTGATTTTACGATCGAAAGAATCGGTGATTTGCTAAACTTTTCTGTCGAGCAACTAAACGGAAATTGAATTAATTTTTGTGGGTCGGAAATAAGCGCGGAAGGTGTAAAATTCAATAAATGGCTAATTTTCTAAAAACAAACGATTTTTCACGTGTGCAGCTTGAAGAAATTATCGAATCCGCTCTCAGAATCAAAAGCGGTGAATCGCGCGAAAAATCGCTTGCGGGAAAATCCGTCGCGCTCGTGTTTTTTAATCCGAGTTTGAGGACGCGGGCTTCGATGCAGGTCGGAATTTACGAGCTTGGCGGAAATGCGGTGGTTTTGGAACCCGGCGGAACTTCGTGGACATTGGAGCATCGGATGGGCGTCGTAATGGACGGCGATAAAACCGAGCATCTGGCGGAATTCGTGCGCGTTTTGGAACGCTACGTTGCGGCGATCGGCGTGCGAACTTTCGCCGAATTGAAGGATTGGGAACTTGAGCGCGCCGAACCGATTTTGTCGGCGTTTGCGCGCTATTCGACCAAACCCGTTATCAATCTCGAATCGGCGATGCATCATCCGTGTCAGTCAATGGCTGATATGCTGACGATTCGCGAACGATTCGGCAAACGGAAGAAAAAAGTTTTGCTATCGTGGGCTTGGCATCCGAAACCGCTTCCGATGGCTGTCCCGAACAGCTTCGCGCTCGCGGCGGCGCAGTTCGGACACGATCTGCGAATAGCGCACCCGAAAGGTTACGAGCTTGACGACGAGCTTTTAACTGAAATCGAAAATCAGGCGAAGGAAAACGGCGGCAGTCTGGAATTAACGAACGACGTAAATGAAGCGTTTGAAGATGTTGAGGTCGTTTATGCGAAAAGTTGGGGCAGTAAAAATTTTTACGGCGACCCGGCGCAAGACATCGAATTTCGCGCCCCGTTAAGAGATGATTGGATCGTTGACGAAAAGAAAATGGCGCAAACGCGTGACGCGATTTTTATGCATTGTCTGCCCGTTCGGCGCAACGTGATCGTCACGGACGGCGTAATTGACTCGCCGAATTCGGTCGTGATAGACGAAGCCGAAAATCGTCTGCATGTGCAGAAAGCAATAATGACCAAGCTTTTAGGAAACTGAAACATGAAGAAAAGTTTTTATGAATGAAACGAAATTAGAACTGCTGCGCGAGGCTTTGCCGTATATTCAAAAGTTTAAGGGCAAAACTTTCGTCGTCAAATTTTCCGGTAAAGTAACGGAAAACAAGGAAAATCTCGCATCGCTGGTCGAGGAATTAGCGCTGCTTCATCAGGTCGGCATCAAAATATGCGTCATTCACGGCGGCGGCAAACAGCTTTCGGAAATGGCAAAAAAACTCGGCGTCGCGCAGACGGTTATCGAAGGTCGCCGCGTGACGAGCGACGAAACATTGGAGCTTGCGAAAATGATTTTCGCGGGCACGATCAATACCAACATTCTCGCCGCCCTGCGCCAGCGCGGGATCAACGCCGTCGGTGTTTCAGGCGTGGACGGCAACATCGTACACGCCGTCAAACGACCGCCGAAACTCATTACCAACGTGGAAACCGGCGAAACCGAAACGATTGATTTCGGCAATGTCGGCGACGTTTTGGAGATAAACACGCATCTTTTGAGCCTTTTGCTCGACGCCGATTATCTGCCGGTCGTGTCGTCGCTCGGCGCGGACGACGACGGCAATGTGTTTAATATTAACGCCGACACGATCGCCGCCGAAATCGCGATTCAGCTGAAAGCGGAAAAACTCGTTTTGCTGTCGGATGTGAACGGAATTTACTTAAATCCGGAAGACGAATCAACGAAAATGTCGCGGCTGACGATTCTCGAAGCCGAAATTTTGATCGAAACCGGACGCGCGACCGGCGGAATGATTCCGAAACTGCAAAGCCTGACATCGCTACTCAAAAGCGGCGTCAAATCGGCGCATATCATCAGCGGCACAAAAAGAAATGCGCTGCTTTCGGAAGTTTTTACGAATAAAGGAACGGGAACGATGTTTGTCGGCGAATGAGATTTTTGGACGAAAATGTAATTTAAGAGTTTTTAATTATTTAATTTTCGTGTTATCTTGTCTGTCAATTAGTGTTATTGGTTTGTTTCAAATCGGAAAACAACTGTATTTACTTCCAAAACATCAGCTGCTTTCCGATTAGATTTGTTAAAAAGGATTTTTTTAACCGATCATTCCTGAAATTTGCGCGTGTATCCACGAGTAAATTTCAACGATTGTCGAATCGTCCTGATCTCCGTTATCAGAAGTCGTCGGATTCGAGGTTGTTCCGTCATAAAGCCCTGTGCAATTTTGCGTACATGTCTTACTTCCAGTCGGCATATCGCCCTCGGCGTAGACCGGCGCGGTAAGACACAACAGAGCTAGTAAAAAGCTAATTCCAAATAGTTTTTTCATTTCTTCTCCAAGTTTTTATTTATTTTTAATTAAGGGGAAGTAAAACCAAATGTCTAATCGAGGAAAAATTTCAGAAAAAATATGAAAAACTCCCCAAATCTAATAATAGCATTATCGGAAGCCCAAACCGCAGAGGAAAAAGGTCAATACGAAAAAGCATTCGAATTACTTTCACAGTACTGGGACAATTATTCACAATTTCCTAATGCCGTCGGTCTCTCGGACGAAGAATCGTCTGAATTATTTTTGAGATTCGGCGGAATCATCGGTTTCCTCGGCAATTCTCAAAAACTCTCGAATTCACAGGAAATTTCAAGAAATCTACTAACGCAGGCGCGGCAGAGATTCGTCTCGCAGGCAAAAACGGATAAAGCATCCGAATGCGAAAATTATCTGGCGCTGGCTTATTCGCGAACGGGCGAAATTAACGAGGCTTTCGACTGGCTCAACGAATCGCTTTCGAGAAATCTGCCCGAAAATCATCCGGTGCGCATAAACTCTTACGTTGTCGAAACGCTTCTCGACATTCAGGGCGAAAGATACGCAAAAGTTTTACGGCGCTGTGCCGAATTGGAAAAAACTTTTGCCAATTATGCTTCCGATCTGCATAACGGTTCTTTTTACAATAATTTAGCAATCGCGCATAAAAACCTCGAAAATAAAGACGAAGCGCTGAAATATTTAAAAGTAGCGCGAGATTTTTTTCTCAAGGCGAATCACAAGATTTATTACGGCGCGGCGGAAAACAACCTGGCGCAGCTTTGTCATAAGGTCGGGCAGTTCGAAGAAGCGCATTTGTGCGCTGAAAGAGCGCGGAAAATTTTCGAGCAGATCGGCGACAAAATGCGCGAAGGTTATTCGCTCGAAACGCGCGCGCAGATTTTTGCGGCGCAGGGAAAATACGAAACGGCGCTGAAATTCGTCAACGACGCGATCGAACTGCTCGAAGGCGGCGAAAGTTATCGAAATCTGGTCGAATCATACCGCACGAAAGTCAAGATTCTGCTCGGGCTTAATCGTCTCGCGGAAGCTTTAACCGTAATGACTGCCGCGCATAATATCGCCGCGCTTTACATTTCGCAGGAGCTTTCGCGCGAAATCATCGAAAGCGTCGCCGCCATGATCCAAGAAAGATTCAAAGCCGAATAAAAAAGTCTGCGGTCGTTGATTTTTTTTAATAATCTTCGAGCGACCGAAGATAGCTTTTGAAATTTCGTTTCGCCTCGTCCATCGAATCGCCGCCGAATTTTTCGCGCATCGAATTCGCCAGAACACACGCGAGCATCGCTTCGCCGATCACACCGGCAGCCGGAACCGCCGTAATATCCGAGCGCTCGAAGGCGGCTAATTCTTCCTCTTTCGTTTCGATATCAACCGAATGAAGCGCTTTGCGAAGCGTCGCAATCGGCTTTAAATAGCCGCGCACGCGCAGTTCTTCGCCGTTCGTAATGCCGCCTTCAAGCCCGCCCGCGCGATTTGTTTTGCGGCGAAAAGCGTTATCGTCAAAATAAATCTCGTCGTGAACAACGGAGCCGAAACGTCCGGCATTTAAAACGCCTTCGCCGATTTCGACCGCCTTGACCGCTTGAATTGACATAAAAGCCTGCGCGATTCGGCCGTCGAGCTTTTCCGCCCACGATGTGTGCGAACCGAGTCCGGTGACAACGTTTTTCGCGACGACTTCAAAAATTCCGCCGAGCGTGTCGCCGTTCGCTTTTGCATCGTCTATTTGTTTCACCATTTCGGCTTCAATCTCTTTATCCGCACAGTTTAGCGGCGCGTCTTTTTCGATTTCGCTGATTTCCTGCCAATTTTTTGCGAGCGGAATTTCGGGAATCGCGCCGAGCTTGATGACGTGACTTTTGATCTCGATACCGAAATTTTCCAGAAACTGTTTTGCGAGCGCGCCGCAGGCGACACGCGCCGCCGTTTCGCGCGCCGAAGCGCGTTCGAGAATGTCGCGCAGATCGCGCGCGCCGAATTTTTGCCCGCCCGCGAGATCGGCGTGACCGGGTCGCGGACGAGAAACGGTGCGCGGATTTTTCGGCTGAGTTTCGATTTTTGCGGACGCCATGATTTCCGTCCAATGCACGAAATCGCGGTTTTCGATTACAAGCGTGATCGGCGAGCCGAGCGTTTTACCGTGCCGCACGCCCGATAAAAACTCGATTCTGTCGGTTTCGATCTTCATACGCCCGCCGCGCCCGTAGCCTTGCTGACGTCGCCACAGCTCGTGATTGATCTTTTCGATGTCGATTTCCATTCCCGCCGGCAAGCCTTCGATGATCGCGACGAGCGCTTTGCCGTGCGATTCGCCGGCGGTTGTAAATTTAAAGTTCATAAATTCAGGTTTCAAGTCTCAGATTTCAAGTTCCAAGTTAAAACTAATCCAACTTGAAACTTGAAGCCTGAGACTTGAAACTCCTTTGTAAAATCGGTTTGATGATAATCAGCAAAACGCTTACGAGAATCAAAATCCCGCCGAAAAGCGTCTGAATATAAAGTTTTTCGCCGAAAAAGCTGCCGACAAAAACCGCGACCAGCGGCGTAACGAACGAGATCATCATCGCTTCGCTTACATCAATTTTAGTCAAAAGCCAGTAATAAAGCCAAAATGCGACGATCGAACCGACGATCGCGAGAAAAATCACGCAAATCACGGCTTGCAGCGTCCATTGAAAATTGAATGGATTTCCTTCGGTCGTCAAACCGACCAGCCAGAGCGGAATTTGTCCGACGAGCATCTGCCAAAAAACAAGACTTGCCGGATGCTGGCTTTGACCTTTCGCTTTTGTCAGAACGCTCGCGTATGCCGCGCAAAAAGCGCCGACTACTACGGCGAGACTGCCGAGAAAAGCCAGATGTCCGTTTAAGACCAACTGCTCGCGAAAGATAACCGCAACGCCAGCCAGCCCGAGAAAAAGAGAGACGATCTTTAGAGCGGTAATCTGTTCGCCGACATAAATCCGCGCCAAAACCAAACCGAAAGCCGGAATCGTCGCCTGCAAAACTGCCGCCAAGCCCGATGTAATGTGTTGCTCGCCCCAGAAAAGCAGCCCGTAGTTAAAAAAGAACTGCAAAAGTCCCGTAATCAGAATAATTATCCAAACCCTTCGACCTTTCGGAATAGGAATCTTCAGAACAAATAAAATCGGCAGAAGAAGCAAGCAGGCGACCGTAAACCGGAGCGCGGCAAAACTTACCGGCGGCAGATCGGCTAAGCCGAGTTTGATAAAAATCCACGTCGAACCCCAGACAATGCAGAGAATTAACCAGACAAGAAGCGGTTTCATAAATAGTTTCGGTCTTCGGTATTTGGTTTCTGGTTTTCGATTATTTAATTTCATTCAAAGACCGAAAACCAAAAACCCAAAACCAACCTTACTAATTTTTTTCGTAAAAACTCAAATTCGTTTCGCCCTGTTTGAGAATCCGCCAGCGGCGAAGCTCGCCGACCGCGTCGGGCAGAACATTTTTGGCGTGATGTTCGGCGATAAAAACGCCGTCGCCGCTGAGCAGATTTGCTTCTTCGTCGGCAATCAGACGAATAACTTTCATATATTCGTCCATATACGGCGGATCGAAAAAAATAATGTCCCAGTCATTCGTTTTTTCGTCCTGACGGCGCAGAAAATCGTCTGCCGAGCTTTGAAAAATTTCAGTCTGGTTTTCGGGAACTTCGAGCAGATCGAGATTTTCTTCGACGAGCGCACAAGCGCGGCGCGATTTATCAACAAACGTCGCAAAATTTGCGCCGCGCGAAAGCGCTTCGATGCCGATCGCGCCGGTTCCCGCGCAAAGATCGAGAAAACGCGTTTCGGAATCTATTTTTGTTTGAAGAACATTAAAGAGAGTTTCGCGCAGACGGTCGGACGTTGGGCGCGTTTTAGTGCCGGACGGACTTTTGAGAACTCGTCCGCGATACGTTCCGGAGATGATTCGCATTTTTCTTAACGGTAAATGGTAAATGGTAAATTTTTCTCTGAAATTAACCATTTACCATTAACCATTAACCATTTAAAGATTATTTTCGTTCGTAAAAACTCAGGGTCGTTTCGCCCTGAACAACTACGCGAAAGCGTTTTAGAACACCTATTTTTTCAGGGAAAAACATTTCCGAATGATGTTCGATGACCAGAACGCCACCCGGATTTACGGTTGCGCCCCGACTGAAATATTTCATTTCTTCTTCGTATTTCGTATTAGGCGGCAGATCGAAATACACAACGTCCCAAAAGCGGCGGCGTTTCCACATTTTTTTCAAGTAAGGCGCGACTTCCATTTCGCAGACTTCGCCGTGCCCTTCTTTGATGCCGCAGATTTTCAGATTGTTCTTGATATATGTGGACATTCGCGCCGAACGCTCGACAAAAGTTGAGATAATCGCCCCGCGCGAGATGGCTTCGATGCCGACCGTTCCGCAGCCGGCGCAAAGATCGAGAAAGCGTTTGGCGCGGATGCGGCGGTAAAGAATTTTGAAAGCAACTTCGCGAATCCGTCGTGCGGTCGGTCGCACGTTCGGCGAAGTTGTGCTCGTCAAATATTTGCCTTTATGCTTTCCGTCCGTAACCTGCATTTCGGAAACAATCCGAATGTTGTTTTCTTTTTTCCACGGCTGAAGATTTTTCCCCTTCGGATTAAAGTTTCTGTTCGGTTGAAATTTATCGTTTTTGGAAAAGAATTTTCCGCCTCCGGGCTTCGAGAATCTTCCTTCTCCGCGCGGCTGAAAGCCGTCCGGTTTTTGGAATTTTCCTTCGCCTCGCGGTTGAAAGTTTCGGTCTCGATTTTGAAATTTATTGTAACCGATTGGTTTATCTCCTTCCTTACGAAAGTTTTTATTTCGGTTAAACGTTGGGGTATTTGTTGGTTGTCGTCGGTTTTCCATTTTTTTACGTTTCCTTCAATTTAGAATGAGTTTAATGACCCTTTCGGAGCCAAAACTGTCCCCCTTGAATGCATTGCAACTTGTAAAAACAAGTATGCAAAATCGGGCTTTCAAAAGTCAGAAAGCAAATTCGTTCGTCTAATTTTATTTATCTCTATGAAAAAATCGTTTTTAACAAAAATATCTTATATGCCAGAAGTCTTAGTAAGACTATAACCTCTTTTAACTCAAAATTTCAATATTTAAATCAATTTAATTGAAAGTTTTTGTCTTAAAACCATTCACTTCTAACCGATGCCCGCCAGCCGAAACCGCGCATCCGCTTTTGCCGTTTCGATGAGCCCCGATGTTTCCTGCGTCAGACGCTTCTGAGTCAGGTAAAATTCGGCTTCTTTTCGCGCCGTTTCGAGTATTTCCAGATCGCGGATGATATTGCCGATCTTGAACGTCTGCACGCCCGACTGGCGCGTTCCCAAAATCTCGCCCTGACCGCGAATTTCCAAATCCTTTTCGGCGATCCGAAAACCGTCCGTGGTTTCTTCCATGATTCCGAGGCGCTCGCGCGCGACGGCTGTTTTTTTATCGCCCGTCAGAAGAACGCAAAAGCTCTGTTCGGCACCGCGCCCGACACGCCCGCGCAATTGGTGAAGCTGCGATAAACCGAAGCGTTCGGCGTGTTCGATAATCATTAAACTCGCGTTCGGCACGTCGACTCCGACCTCGATAACCGTTGTCGAAACCAAAATATTTAAACGTCCCGCCGTGAATTCCTGCATTATCGATTCCTTTTCCGACGGCTTCATTTTACCGTGCAAAAGACCGACCTGATAATGCGGAAAAACCGTATCGCGCAACTCTTCGAACATCTTGGTCGCGGCTTTCAAATCCAATTTTTCTGATTCTTCAATTAGAGGATACACCACATAGACCTGTCTGCCAAGATTTATTTCGCGCTCGATGCCTTTGTAGACACCGTCGCGTCTGTCTTCGCCGACAACGACGGTTTTGATCGGCGTTCGACCCGGCGGCAGCTCGTCAATTACGGAAACGTCCAGATCGCCGTAAACCGTCATCGCTAAACTGCGCGGAATCGGCGTCGCGGTCATCACCAGAATATCCGGATTGTAACCGCGCGCGCGAAGTTCGGCGCGCTGCAGAACGCCGAAACGGTGCTGTTCGTCAACGACCGCCAAGCCCAGTTTTTCAAATTCGACCGCGTCCTGAATGATCGCGTGCGTACCGATCACGGCGTGAATTTCGCCCTCGCTGACAGCGCGCTGAACTTTGCGTTTTTCCGCCGCTTTTAAGCTTCCGGTCAGCAGATCGACTTTATACGGCGTCGCGTCAAAGAGTTTTTTCGCATTGCGCGCGTGTTGTTCGGCAAGAATTTCGGTCGGCGCCATGAGCGCGGTTTGATAGCCGTTTTCCATCGCCGCGAACATCGCCATAAAAGCGACGATCGTTTTGCCGCTGCCGACGTCGCCCTGCACAAGCCGATTCATCGGCGCGTTCGACTGCATATCGTCGAAAATGCGGTCAATCACGCGCTGCTGCGCGCCGGTTAGCGTAAACGGCAGAAGCGCTTCGATCCGTTCGAAGGTCGTCGGCGAAATTTCGATGACCGTGCCTTTCGGCTCTTTCGTGCGTTCGCCGCGTTTTAATTGCAGGGCGAACGAAACCCAGAAAAACTCTTCGAAAATCAGCCGTAGATGCGCGCGGCTTCGCGCCGACGCGTATTCACTTATTAATGCATCTTCGGGCGGAAAATGAATTTCGCTGATTGCCGCATAACGCGAAATCAGTTTTTGACGTTCGATTAAATCTTTCGGCAGTTTGTCGGCAACCGTTGACCGATCGAGATTTTCGAGCACCGCAAACATAATCTCGCGCAGACGTTTTGTTTGAAACTGCCCGAGCTTTCGGTAAACCGGAACGTGCCGCCCGCTGTGAATCATTGCGAATTCGGGATTTTCCGTATCTTCCAGTAAATCCGCGTCGGATTCACTCAATTTCGGATTCGGGATTTCGGATTTCGGATTTTCCCCTTCAGGAAGATTTTTCAGTAAGCCGAATTCATTGTAGTCACCGATTTCGGGCAGAATTTCGAGTTCGTCGGGTTTGTTTAATCTTAGCGAAAAAGTGTTGCGGCGTCCGTCCCATTCCCATTTGCCGTAAGCGACAAAACGCGTTCCGCGCGAAAACCTGGATTGGTAATAATTAATCACGCGGTGCGCCGTTTTGCCCGAAACGAACCACCAGACGACGACCGGCTTGCGCGTTCGTTCGGCATCGCCCGCCGTGATTTCGAAAATATAGAGCGGCGGCGCTTTCGGACCGCGATTTTTTCCGACCTTGAAACCGCCCGAAACCCGCACGTAAAGCTCGACCGACGCTTCCGTTTCGGTTACGAGCTCGTCAATTTGGATAAAATTCGAACGATCTTCGTAACGCATCGGAAAGTAATTCAATAAATCTTCGACCGTCACTTCAGCCAGATCGTTTTTATACGCGAAATTGGCGACCGCCATCGCCAATTTCCGCGACATCACGGCGGATAAATTGTTTTTTTCTAATTTATGAAGCTCTATTAAAGGCGACGCCAGGGAAATTTCCATTTGTTTGAAATTTTATCATAAAATTTTTCAATCGGAATCGCCTTTGACCCCGGCTTTAAAAACTAAATTTGCGGCTTTTTTTGTCAAAATAAGATTTTCAATAAAATTTCAAATTGATTGGAATTTTATTCCTAAAACGAGGAAATTCCGCTATCATTAAAAAAACTGAAAATTGAAATTTTCTCTCTGACCGATTATTTTATGGATTACCAGCTTTATCCAAAATCTACCCCTGCGAGGACAGACGGCTTGAAATACGCACAGCAGAAAGACATTGCCGACCGACTTTTTTATTTTGGTGATTTTGTTCTAGATTCAAAAAGTCGTCATCTCACGCAAAACGGCGGTGTTATCAAACTCACTTCGAAAACCTTTGAGCTGCTCCAGCTGCTTCTCGAAAAGCACGGCAAGATCGTCACGCGCGAGGAAATTCTGCAGGAGGTCTGGGACGAGGAATTCGTTGAAGACAGCAACGTCAACGTGCAGATCGCGATCCTCAGAAAAATCCTCGGAAACAATAACAACTTTATTCAAACGATCTCCAAACGCGGCTATTGCTTTACCGCCGACGTTAGGGAAAAAAATGCGCATTCGACAAACGGTTTCGCACCAATCGCCGCCGCTGCTGCTAATGCGCAGCCGTTAAATAAACTTTCCTCGCTCGCCGTTCTGCCGCTCATAAATGTTGATAAGAACGTCGAGCTCGATTATTTCGCCGACGGTATGACGGAAAGTTTGATCAACCTGCTTTCGAAAATGTCGAAGCTCAAGGTAATGGCTTACCGGACGGTCGCGCGCTTTAAGAATCAGGATTACGATATCGCGCAGATCGCAAAAACGCTCAATGTCGAAACGATTCTGACCGGCACGATCAGGCAGTTTCGCGACGAAGTAACGATCAGCGTCGAGCTCATCAGGGCGGAAGACGAAAGCCAAATTTGGGGAACGAACTATCAAAAATCATCTTCCGACATCTTCCAGATTCAAAAGGAAATCACCGAAACCATCGCCGAAAAGCTGCTTCCGAAATTAAATCCGACCGAAAAAAATCTGCTCGCGCACCAGCAGACGCGCGACCCGGAAGCCTACGACGCTTATTTAAAGGGTTGTCATTTTCTCGCGACGCACACGCGCGAAGGTTTGGAAAAAAGTCTCGAATATTTTAATAAAGCGATCGAAATTGACGAAAATTACGCGCTTTCATACGTCGGTATCGCGAATGCTTATTTTCTTCTGAACGGCTATTCTTTTACGCCGGTTGACAATATTCTCGCGGACACCAAAAACGCGATCGAAAAAGCGTTCGAGATCGCGCCCGAATTAGCCGAAGTGCGGGCGACGATGGGCACGATCAAATACGTCTACGAATGGAACTGGTACGAAGCCGAGCGCGAATTTCTGTTAGCGATCAAATTCAATCCGAACTACACTTTCGCGCGCTACTGGTACGTCGTTTTCCTGATGCTTTCGGGCAGGTTTTCCGAAGCCCGCGAACAGCTCAATCATCTCGCCGTAATTGACCCGCTCTCGTTGTCCCTGAACAAAACGATGGCTTCCCTGCTTTATTATCAAAGGCGTTACGAAGAATCGATCAAACAGGCTGAGAAAACGCTCGAACTTTATCCGAACTGTATTCCGGTCTATCCGGCGATGGCGATTTCATACGCCAAGCTCGGCGAATTCGAGCGGGCGATTGCGCTCATGAAATCGGGTTATGAATCGGCTCCGAGTCTGAGCCGTTTGGCGGTTTTGGGCTATCTTTACGCCGCCGAAGGAAATGCCCCCAAGGCGCGCGAGATTTTAGAAAAAATCAATCGCGAATCAGCCGCTCCGCTGGTCGAAAATTTTTACATCTACATCAAGCTCGGCGAAGTTGAAAAAGGGTTCGAGCATCTTGAAAAGTCTCTAATCCAGAAAGACTTAGAACACGTTGCGCTGATCGTCGAACCGCGCGCCGACATTGTTCGAAGTCACCCGCGCTTTATCGAGATTTTGAGTAAAATTCATTAAATACCGGTAAAGATTGCGCCGGCTTTTAATGTTTTTAAATGTTTTTTTAGATAATTTAAGGATTTCTATTTCAGGTTTATTTAATATAAGGTGGACATAATTACGCTTAATTTATAAAGTTCATCTGAATTTGTTGGTAAATTGACTGTCAAATTTATGAAAAATACCAATTTTTTTGTCTTAATATTTTTAATTGCCGCGATTGTTTTTTCGGCGACCGAAACCGTCGAAGCCCAGCTTGACCCGACCTTCGGCACCAACGGAATCAGCCAGACAAATATTTATCCAAATGACGTTCCGTTAAAGTCATTCCTTTTACCGAACGGAAAGATACTCGTCGTTAACCATGATTCGTTCGGCGGCGCGCAATCGCAATACAGCCTCGCGCTTTTTAACGGCAACGGTTCGCTCGATGCTAACTACGGTACAAACGGTTCCGTTTCGCTGAACATTCCTTTTCTGCAGCCAACGAGCGGATATATCAGCTGGGTTGCGAGACAGCCGGACGGGAAAATCATTCTCGTCGGAAACGATAACAACGACGGTCTGGTTGCGCGATTTAACGATAACGGAACTTTGGATACTTCGTTCGGAAACGGCGGCGTAAGTCGCCCGAATATTAACCCGGCGGCAAACGATATCGTGACGAGCGTTGCCGTTCAAACGGACGGCAGGATTTTGATTGCCGGTTCGACCGCCGGTTCTAAACTTTTTCTTCTGCGATACCAATTTGACGGCGTTCCCGATCTGACTTTCGGAGTGAACGGTTCGATCGTTCATGACCTTCCGGCGCCTTTTTTTAATAATCTCAGTTTTCAGTCGGACGGGAGTTTTCTGGTTCCGACCACGGATTCCGTTTCGCAAATCTCGAAAATTTACCGTTTTGCGGCCAACGGCAAACTCGATGCGGGTTTCGCGGCGATAGATTTTAATTTTAATACGATTCGGGATTTACTGGTTCAGCCCGACGATAAAGTTCTGCTCGCCGACGCGGTCACGAAATTCGACACGCTCGAACGCGTTCACGGCGACGCGAGAGTTTCGCGTTATCACGAAAATGGAGCGATTGACACGAGCTTCGGCGTGAACGGAAGCGCGTCGGTTGACGTTGCATCATATTTCAGCGAAGCCGGCGGCAGATTGGGTCTTTTGTCCGACGGGCAGATCGTAGTTTCGGCAGTTTCGAATATCACCGCGACGCGCAGCACTCTGCGCGGAAGTTATCTTTCATTCGTGCGTTTCTCGGCAAACGGCGCGCTGAGCGGCAAATTTCTCATTACGGATACCGGCGAATTTACGAATACGGAAATTTTCGTGCTTCCCGGCGATAAAGTTCTCGGCGTAACGAGAAAATTAAACAGCTCGTTTAACCGCGATATTCTGATGACGAAGGCGACGGCGATTCCTCTGCAAAATTATCGTTTCAAAGCGAATCCGTTCGATTTCGGTTCGTTCGATTCGTTTATCGTTCAGGACGGCAAAGCCGATGTGACGGTTTTTCGCGAAAATCAGAGCAACTGGTATATCAAGCCGGTCGGCAGTCCGTTCTATTTCGGACTTCCCGGCGACATTCCGATTCCCGCCGATTTTATCAAGGATTACGGCACGGAAATCGCGATTTTCCGACCGAACACCGGAATGTGGTACATCGCCCGCGATTTTACCAATCCCGGACAGAATTTTATCGCTCTGCCGTGGGGACGCAACGGCGACATTCCGATTCCGTTTGATTTCGACGGCGACAGCAAAGCCGACGTCAGCGTTTTCCGTCCGTCCGAAGGCAATTGGTATATCCGCAATAGCAGTAACGAATCGGTTTCGATTCTCGGCTGGGGAATGAACGGCGACAAACCGGTTCCGGGCGATTACGACGGCGACGGTAAGGACGATATCGCGGTTTGGCGACCTTCGAGCGGCGTCTGGTATATTTTGCGCAGTTCGGACTTGCAGCCGATGTATATCAGCTTCGGAATGAACGGCGACATTCCGGTTCAGGAAGATTACGACGGCGACGGTAAAACGGATATGGGCATCTGGCGTCCGTCAAACGGCGTCTGGCACGTCTGGCGCAGTTCCGATAATAGTTTTGAATTTTTGCAATGGGGAATCGCGGGCGATGTTCCGACGCCTTCGGACTTCGACGGCGATCTGAAAACGGATATGTCCGTCTGGCGACCTTCGAACCGCACGTGGTATATCTACCGCAGCAGCTCGAATTCATCGCAAATCTTCCCGTTCGGCGTCAACAGCGACGTGCCCGTTCAGAGAAGACAGTAATCGCTTTTCGAAAAAGTAAAAGGAAAACGCCTTGCCGTCAGCGAGGCGTTTTCCTTTTTTATCTTTTACCGATTACCGCCAAACCGTACGGTTTACAGATTTTATCTGCTGTTATTTTTGCGGCAGGAGATTTACGGCGAAAGCGCCGATTTGTTTAACTAACTCTTCATCGGTTTCGAGCGTGAGTCGGGCAATTTCGGCGACGATTGCCGAACCGACGACCGCCGCGTCCGCGAATTTCCACGTTTCGGAAACCTGTTCGGCGTTCGAGATGCCGAAGCCGACCGCGATCGGCAGATCGGTCAACTTTCGCAATCTTCGAACCAGATTTTCGGCATCATTGCTCGTCGAATTTTGCGCGCCCGTCACGCCCGCGCGCGAAACGGCGTAAACAAAACCGCTCGCCTTGGCGCAGATTTTTTGAAGCCGCTCATCGCTCGAAGTCGGCGCGGCGAGCATTATCAACGCTAAATCTTTTTCGGCTAATTGCGCGCGAAATTCTTCGGCTTCTTCGGGAACGAGATCGGTCACCAGAATTCCGTCAATTCCGGCTTCGACGGCTTTTCGGACGAACTTATCAAGCCCGAACTGCATGATCGGGTTGAAATAGCTGAAAAGTATCAGCGGCACATCGCAACCCGCGCGTCTGACTTCGGAAACCGTTTCAATTATCGCTTCGACCGAGATCGGATTTTTGAGCGCGCGTTCCGAAGCCGCCTGAATCGTGACGCCGTCGGCAACCGGATCGCTGAACGGCACGCCTAATTCGATGATGCTTGCACCATTTCGTGCAAGTTCGACAATCAATTGCCCCGTAACGTGTAAATTCGGGTCGCCCGCAACAATAAAGGGAATAAAGCCGCCGCGATTTTCGGTTTTTAGCCGTTTGAATTCTGCTGTAATCCGTATTTCCATAATAATTTTCGCCTTATAAAAAGTTTTATTTAAGCACGACACTGCTTTAAAAGCCACATTCGATGATTTTTATTTTGTTCGCAAGTAAAGCGGTTTCAATGAACAAAAATGCGACGTTTGCTGCATTAAAAACATACAAATAATTTTAATATTCGGGTAAAAACGGCTTTGGCACCGTGTTTGCAAACATACATTTCATAATTTAAGAGTTTTGCAGAAATTTATATTTCGCAATCAAAAATTTATTAAGGGGAGATTAGAAAAATGAAAAAATTAATTTGGGCATTTATGGTAGCGGTTATGATGGTCGGACTCGTTCCGATGATGTTTACAAGCGAAGTCTCAGCACAGCGCAGCTATTATGTCAGAAAAGTCAGAGACCGCAACGGACGCACACGCTATGTTCGGGTTGCGAAACCGAGTTATTATCGTCGTCATCGCAACCGCATTAATATGGCGGTCGGAACCGGCGGCGGCGCATTGATCGGCGGACTTCTCGGCGGCAGAAAAGGCGCATTGATCGGTGCCGGTGTCGGCGCGGGCAGCTCGGCTCTTTACACCTACAAGCTGAACCCGAAACGTAGAAAATATCGTAAAGTTCGCCGCTACTAATCAGGCGGATTCAAGTTTTCCCAACAAAAAAGGCGTGAAGGATTTTATCTTTCACGCCTTTTGACTTTTCAGTCACCCAAAATTCTCTTGACATTACCAACCTCGAAAACGATACTAAAAAAACCCTCTTCGTTTTATACAAAGCTTTAAATTTTGACCCTCTATATTCGTAATCATTCTTGATTAAAATTCTGCCTTTTCGGCGAATTTATTTTTTATTTATTTTCTCGGAGGACAACTTAAAGTGTTTAGAAAAAATATCATTTCTCTTTTGGCGTTCGTCATGATTCTCGGTCTCGCGAATTTCGCATCGGCGGCGCGCGGTTCGGCTGAAGTTACGATTACGCCCGCAAAAGACGCGTTCGGCGCGGAAGAAAGCGTTCTCGTCAAAGTTTCGATTTCGAACCCGAACAAGGGCGCGATTCGAATTTTGCGCTGGTTTACACCATTCGACGGCGTCAAGGAAGATTTATTCGCCGTCACGGTCAACGGCAAAGCGGTCGAATACACGGGCGCGGATTACAAACGCCCGGAACCGTCCGAAAAGGATTACATCATTCTCAAATCGGGCGAAACGCTCGAAACGACGATTGATCTCGCCGGCTACTACGATCTGTCGGAAAGCGGCTATTACCAGATTTCTTACAAAGCCGAAGGCTTGCAGGTTTTTTCGCGCGAGATAAATATTCTCGCGGGCGAAGATTCGCTTACGTCAAAAGCCGCTCAGGTTTGGGTTTCGGGACGCGAAACCAAATTGCAGAATCCTTCGCCGGTTGATTCGGTCGTCGGCTCGACCGGATTTACGGGCTGCACTTCGACGCGTCAAACGCAGCTTTTGACGGCGCGCGACAACGCCTATAATTACTCGGTCAATTCCTCGAACTACCTGAACGCAGGCACGGTCGGGGCGCGTTACACGACGTGGTTCGGAAATTATTCGTCATCGAATTACAACACCGTTCGCTCGAATTTTTCGAAGATTTCGACCGCGATGAACAATGCTGCCGTAACGTTTAACTGCACCTGCACGGACAGCGCTTACGCATATGTTTATTCGAATCAACCGTATACGATCTATCTTTGCAACGCATTCTGGAGCGCGCCCGCAACCGGTACGGATTCAAAAGCCGGAACGCTCGTTCACGAAATGAGCCACTTCACGGTCGTTGCCGGAACCGGCGACTACGCCTACGGACAGACCGCCGCCAAACGCCTCGCCCAGACCAACGTAAAACGCGCGATCAAAAATGCCGACAGCCACGAATATTTCGCCGAAAACACACCGGCGCAGAATTAGAGAAGAGGAGAAAGGGAGAAAAAGAGACGGGGAGATTTGGTCTTTCGTTGGTAATCTTGAAGATTGTTTTTAACGTTCAAGATTATCAATGAAAAACTATCTCCCCTTCTCCTTTTCTCTTCTTTTCTTCTTCTTTCCCTTAGTTTCCGATCGGTTCGCCCGGCGGAATCGGCAGAACCGGCGTGCGTTGGCGCGGCGCGTCGGGACGCGTTAAGAATCGTTCGATGTCCTGCTGAATCAGGCGTTTTAGGGCGTCCGGCAGGGTTTTAAGCTGCGTTTTCATTGATTCGTTAAGCTGGTGCAAAGCTTCATTCGAAACGGCGCGAACCTGCGTCGAGGCTTCCGCGTTAGCGGTCAGGTCCATCAGACGCTGAACGAGGAGGTTTTGTTCGGCGCTCAAAATCGCGGCGTGGTAACTATTTACAGGCTTCGGCGTTTTCCAGATTCGCAGGACAAGCGCGTCAACCGTTTCTTTGAAATGCGGGTATTTTTTGTCCTGCGCGTTGAATTCGATCATTCGCGCGGCGCGTTCGGGCGCGAGCAAGCCGGTGATCGCCAGATCAGCCGCGATCATTGCCGCGCCGATCGAATCAAAGACGGGTTCAGTGCGCTTCTGGAAATATTCAGCCGTTCCGTCATCGAAGCCTTCGGCGCGCGGCGGAATGAGTTTGAGAATATTTTCGGGCATCGCCAGCTCCTCGGGCTTGATCGTGTCGAGAACCGCATTCAAAGCTTCGCGCTGGCGTTCGGGCGCGACGATTTCGCGATAAAGGGCGGGCGACGTTCCGTTCGCGGTTTTGACGGCGTATGTAAAATACACGCCGCCGACCGATTTCAGCGCGGAAACGAGTTGATAACGATGATGCAGGTAAAGCGGAATGAGCGAGGCTTCGAGTTCGGAAAGCGGCGTCCCGACGCGGATATTGTTCAGTCCGAACTGCGCCAGACCGATGCGGCGAACGTTCATTTCGTGGCGCAGGTAAGCGACCATATCGCTCCCGTTGTCCCAGATGCTCGCCAAAGGATGCGCCGTATTGATGCCGCGCCCGTCATTATCGGCGATATAGAGCATTCCGTCCGAGATTCCCTGAAGCACGATTTTTTCAAGCTCCGCCTTTTCGTTCGCGCCGTTGGGAAACTCGGTGTAAGCGAATTTTACGGAAAACTTGTCGAATGAACCGATGCCGACCGAATAAGCGTTCGAGAGATCGAGCTTGCCGTTTTTGATTTCGACCTGCGGCGCGGGATAATCCATGACCGACGCGCGACCGTAAGAGCTTGCCGCGAAATTATGCGCAAAACCCAAAGTATGACCGACCTCGTGCGCCGAAAGCTGGCGGATTCGCGCGAGCGACATATCCGCCGAAGCCTTTTCGTTTTCCGCGAGATAAGATAATTCGGGCGATTCGCCGAACGCGCAGAAGCCTTTTTCGTCGGTCGCCCCTGCAAACGCCGGAAGCATTCCCGTGCCGAGCAGAAAATCCTGCCTGATGCGCAGGCTTCCTAAAGTTACGTTGCCCTTGATGATCTCGCCCGTGCGCGGGTCTGAAACGGACGAGCCGTAAGCCCATCCGCGCGTCGAGCGATGCACCCAGTTGATCATATTGTAGCGAACGTCCATCGGGTCGGCGTCCGCAGGTAGGACTCGAACCTGAAACGCGTTTCGGTAACCCGCGGCTTCGAACGCCTGATTCCACCACGCCGCGCCTTCGACCAGAGCGCTGCGAATCGGTTCGGGCGCGGCGTGGTCAACGTAATAGATTATCGGCTCGACGGCTTCCGAAACCGCAGCGTTGGGGTCTTTCTTTTCCAGACGATGCCGCACGATCCAGCGTTTTTCCAAAGTTTCGGTAAACGGCGACGCGTAATCGTAAAACGTGATGGCGAACGCATTGACGCGCGGGTCGAACGAGCGCGGTTTGTATTTATTATCCGGCAATTCGACGAACGAATGATGCTCGCGAACGGTCACGGAATTCGCCGTCGGCGTGACCGAACCGACCAGTCTGCCGGGTTCTTCGCCCGCGAACGTGAGCGTTGTCTCGACCTCCGTATTTTTCGGAAACCCTTTCGTGCGTTCGAGATAAAACGCGCTCCGCGAATCGTCAACCTTGTAATTTCCCTGCCGTGCCTGTCTCAAGCGTTCGGCGACGCCGTGCGTGTCGCGCATCAGAAACGCGGTCGCGTCAACCAGAACGCGCCCGTCCTTTTCCGCCTCGACCTTAAAGCCGAAGATCACCGATTTGGCAAAGGAATCCTCGACCGCGCGGCGCTCGGCTTCGTTGTCAGTCAGCGCGCGGTAGCGATAATTCGGCTGAACGAGCAGAATTTTCTGCCCGACGCGCTCGAAATAGACGACGAACGTTCGCCCCAGCTGCCCGCGGTCGAGCCCGACCGGATTCGAGCCCAAACCGGCAGGCAGCGAAACCTGATACAAAAACTCGCGCTTGAACTGCGCGATTTCCAACAGCATTTTCCCCGTTTTCGCGTCCCAGTAAAGCGGCATAAAACCGTCGATCTTTTGCAGCTTATCGATCTTTTTCTCGAAAGATTCTTCCTGCCCGAAGGCGGCAAACGGCAAACACAAAACGACGGCAAACAAAACAAATAAAATAATTCGCGGCATAATTTACAGTTAAAATTCGGGAACGTTTTCAGAGCTTTTACAAAGATTAAGCCGAAACGCCTTTTGTTTCAAGACGCGGCTCAAAAATAGCTTTCCGAGATACGCTGTTGTAATATGAATCTTGTCTCAACATGAACCCTTTCTGAGACGAGATTCACATTACAACAGCAAGCAGCGACCTTCTATGAAGGATTTAATTAAAAAACTCGATCCTTTTTCCAAACGCTTCGCCAAATTTTTGTTCCGCGCTTTCCCGGATTGGAAAAGATATCTTTCGGTAAAACCTTTTAACGAAGATTCGGAAGCGGGTTATCTCCTGGTAAACGTTCCGATACCGGCAAAAGGCTTAAAATTCATTGCAGACGATCGGGATTATCTAACTATTTCCTCAAACGGCGAAGTCATCGTTTCGTTCGATTTTTACCACGACCATTTCGACATTTTTTCCGAAAAGGAGAATTTTAATAACGCCGTCGAATTTATCAAGGAAATTCTTAATCAGGAAATCTGCGCGGCGGCGGTTTTTAGCGAGGATAAATGGCGCGCTTCGACAAAAGTCAGAGCCGGCGAAATGCCTGATTTATCATATTATCTGGACTGTAGCCCGACAAGCCATGAGATCTATATCCGATCCTGGCGCGGCACTTACGATCAAAAAATTTAAACTGTTGAGAAAACTGCGAAAGACGCGAAACGACGCGAAATAATTTTTAGTTTTATTTTTTAGCGTCGTTTCGCGTCTTTCGCGGTTGATAAAATTCTTTACGCTTTTTTCTGTAATTGTTTGGCGACCTTTTGAACTTCGTCCAAAACGCGCAGCAGATTGCCGCTCCAGAGTTTTTCGATCTGCTTTTTGGTGTAGCCTCGCCGCACTAGTTCGAGCGTGACATTGAAGGTTTCCGAAGCGTCGTCCCAGCCTTCGACACCGCCGCCGCCGTCGAAATCCGAGCTGATGCCGACGTGTTCGATGCCCATCTTTTTCACCAGATAATCAATATGGTCAACAAAATCTTTGACGTTGACGTCCGGCGCGCTCATTTTCAGACGCTCGTTGATAACCGGACGCGATTTGACGCGAAACGCCGTCAATTGCGCACCGTAAGCGGCGCGTTCGGTTTCGGGCATCTTTAAAACGTCGGCGCGTTCGAGAATCTTAAAGCCTTCCTTTTCCGCCAATTCGCGCAGGATTTCCATTGTCATTTTCTGGCGCAGCTCGCTTTTTTCCTTGCTCACGTAGCCGCGAAATGCGACCGCCTGGACGACGCCGCCGTTCTTTTTAATCAGATCGAGCTGTTCGTCGTCGAGATTGCGGCTGTGATCGCACAAAGCGCGCGCCGACGAATGAGACGCGATGACCGGCGCTTTCGAGAGCTGAATCGCCTGAATATTCGCCTGTTTCGACGGGTGCGAAACGTCGATCATGATGCCCCACTTATTCATTTCGGCGACCGCCTGTTTACCGAGTTCGCTCAAGCCGCTGTGCAGCCATTTGCCGTCGCGCTCGCCCGTGTTCGAATCCGCAAGCTGACTGTGCCCGTTGTGCGCGAGCGACATATAACGCGCGCCGCGCTCGGCAAAATACTTGACGCGCGTGATGTCCGTCCCGATCGGATAACCGTTTTCGACGCCGATCATCGCGACGAGTTTACCCGCACGGCTGATACGGCGAACGTCTTTCGATGTCAGCGCCAGTTCGATCTCATTGGGCGCGATCTTTTTCGTCAGACGGTCAATCGCGTCGAATTTATCGATCGCGTTTTTATAAGCCGCCGCGTAGCCCGCTTCAGTCAATTCGCCCTGACCGGTATAAACGATCAGCCACGAAACGTCCAGACCGCCTTTGCGCATCTTCGGAATATTGACCTGCGTCGGCAAATCCTGCGTGTAATTAAGCGCGTCGGTAAAATTCGCGACGTTGATGTCGTTATGCGTGTCGAGCGTTATCACGTCTTTGTGAATCTTGCGCGCTTTCGCAACGAGCGCCGCTTCATCGGTTGTCTGCGCATTGATTTCGAAACCCGAAAATGTCAGTAAAATAGCGCTCGCGACCAGCGCCGAAAGGAATTTTTTCATAATTTCTCCAGAATATTAAAAATGTAGGTCTTTTCAGTCTACTTTGTTACGACTTTCGCGGGCAAACGGTTTCGCTCTTGCGGTTAAAATTTTAGCCGCGGATAGGATTTTAATTGATTTACTTAGCGACTTTGCGTCT
>JANOBZ010000019.1:0-48631 GCA_031411895.1 Acidobacteriota bacterium
CGTTAATTTCTTTTAGCCAAAAATACACAGCTTCGACAATTCTTCCGCGATAAACGTGTAAATTAATTCCGTCTTCGGATTCGATTTCATCGAAGATTTTGTTAAGATATTTTGTCAATAAAATTTACATTCGATTTTCCTCTTTCTTGTAAATTGGACACTTTCTCGAAGAATCCGCGTTTCAGTCAATAAAAGCAAGCATTGAAGGTATCGGGCGACGATACATTGTTATTTCAATTTTCAATCGTTAATCGTTAATAGTCAATTCGATTCGGGATTTGTGAAGTCGGATTTCGGATTGAATTTTCATTTACAGACAAATCCGCAATCCGAATTCACAAATCCCAAATCCCTAAATGCTGTGCACCAGAAATTCGGGCGTGACGATCACGGGCGAAAAAAATCCGGCGGCGGTATTGAACAATCTGATGCGCGCCTGTTTGCGGACGTTTGCCAGATGTCCGAAATTCCACGTGACGAGATAATCGATTTTATAAAACGATGCGAACGCGACGTGGAGCGCGTCGGCGATAAATTTGCGGTGAAAAATGCCGCGCGAAATGTAGCCGTCGGCTAAAATCGCGATTTCTTCGACAAGTTCCAGATTTTTCAGCTGTTTGACTAAGTTGAGATAACCCGTGCGGTGCGGTTCGGCAACCTGTTCGAGCTCGCGCTCGACCAGAATCGAGCTGAATGCGTCGTATTCGGAAAGCTCGTGTTCCCACCAGCGAATCGTCAGATCGCGCCGGAACGGTTCGCCGTTGTCGAGATACGCGCCGACAACTGACGTTTCGAGATACAAGGTTTGTTTCATTATTTAAGTTTCGCGCTTTCAGGTTCCAAGTTTCAAGTTGAAAACAACTTGAAACTTGGAACCTGAGACTCGAAACTCATTTTTTGACCGGGGTGAAAATCACTTTCGAGTTTTTGAAATCGAACGTCAGCCGGTAATTTTTGAGGAAATTCCCGCCGAGAATTCCCGCCTGCGTAAAGCCTGACGCCTCGTTGATGATATCGAGATCGAGCGCGATCGCCGTGATGCCTTCGCGCGAATTAGTGCCGAACGTCACGCGCGGCAGCAGAAACGAGGGAACGTCTTCGGTCACGCCCGCCGCGCCGATCACGCGCATTTTTTCAGTCCGCACAAAACGGCTGACTTCCGCCAAGCTCGCGACCTCGTCGGAAATGACCGAAATGCTCGCGCCGGTGTCGACGATAAAATTCAAAGGGTTTTCGACGCCCTGAATCTGCACTTCGCCGCTCAAAAATCCGCTCGACGTGAGCCGCAAAGGCAGAAACAAACTGTTGTCAACCGTGTTCTGCTCGTCCGCCACTTCTTTTCTAATCAGCGAAAAAGTCAGATTGCCGTAATCGATCGTCGTCAGAAATTTTGAAATCACCGAAAGCCCGATATAACCGTCGATCTTTTCGTCGTTCGAATGAAATTCGCGAATGTAAATCGGCACGTTTTTGATCTGCACGTCGCCGATCTTGACCGATTTCAGAAAGCCGTAAATGATCTCGAATTTACCGTCGCCGCCGATTGCCCGCGCCAGACCGCCGCGCGTGATCGGTTTAATGTCGAGTTTTTCCGCCGTTTCCTTGGAAATCACGGAAATTCCCGATCCCGTATCGAGAACGAATCTGAGCGGCTCTTCAATTTTGTTGATCTTGAGCAGGATAACCGGACGATCTTTGACGAGCTGAATTATAACTTCTGTCCGGTCGCCGCCGTCCAGTTCGTAAAGCGACGTTTTATTACCCAAAAACCGCAGAAAATTAATCAGCCCTTTGATGCGGTCGCGTCGTTCCGTATCGGTCGTCGGTGAAATTTCTAAAAAGCGGTTGTAGGCGTCAGCCGCTTCCTTGTATCTTTCAGCGCGCGCCGTAACTTGTGCGAGCGCAAATGCAAAATCCGGCTCGCCGCCGTCGAAATAAACCGCCGTCTGTAAACTGTCGATCGAATCTAAAATGCGGTTCTCGTAAAAATCGAGCATCCCGAGTCCCGCCCAGGCGAGCGCTTCTTTTCGATTTAGGTTAAGCGCGTTGACGAGCATCGTTTTGGCGTTTTTGAAATCTCCCGCGCCGAGCAGGGTTGCGCCGAGAACGGCGAAAGCGTAGGAATTTTTCGGCTCGGCTTTCGCCACTTCGTATGATAAATCGGAAGCTTCGACCAGAATCTTTTGTTTCAAAAGAATATATGCGAGCTTTAATTTAGCGGTCGAATGTTTCGGGTTTTTCTGGATAATCTGCCGCAGAATCTTTTCCGCTTCCGCAGTGTTGCCCTTGCGCGCCAAGCGCTCGGCTTGTTTGATTTGTTGACGGGTATCTTCTTCGATCTGCTGAACGTCATCGCTTGCCGAAGCCAGGAATGGCATACCGATAACGAACAAAACGACGACGGCAAAAGCGGCGAAACGCTTTGTTTGGAAAGGAAACCGGAAAACACCTTGAACGAGAATTCTAAATTTCATAATTTACAACTCCTTTCCTCGAATTTTGGTTTTTTACTTTAGAATTTCGCCGGTTTTCATTGACCACAAGACCAAATCCAATTCGTCGAAATCAATTTCGGACAGCAACGCCAAGTTTTTCAACTTATCTTCAATCGTTAGATACCTCGAACGCGTGTTTGGTGGCTTTGGGTCGTCAATTATTTTTAATTCCGCCAGCGAGCGCAAAATATGCTTGTCTAAAATCGCGTAGCCCTTCAAACCGATGTTGCGCAGAAAATGGCTCGCTTCCTTGTAGCCCAAGCCTTTGACGCCTTTTTCCTTGACCAGCCAGTCGCGCCGTGCGAGCGGATCTTCGAAACTTTCGAGCTTTTTTCTGAGTTCCAGATTGCAGTGCGCCTGCAAAAAATCGCGCGAAGCGACGATGTAGCCGGCGCGCGCGCGCGGGTAGCGATGCCGACCTAGAAGAGCGTTCATCAATTCCTCGTGCGTACCGGTTTGCAGCAAATGGCGCACGGCTTCGACCGAGCGAAGACCCATTCTTGCCGAACAGCCGCCCGTGAAAAAGCAGAAAACCATCTCTTCCCAGAGCCGCTCGTCGCTTCCCTTTTGCCAAACATCGTCGAATTCCTGCAAACGGGCGCGAATCTCGCCCTTTCTTTCCTGATGCGCGCGTTTTATTTTTTCAATCGTTATCGGTTCTTGTTCTTTTTTCACAAAAAATCTTTCGAACTGCCTAATTCTATGTCTTTGGCAAGCTAATTGCAAGAACTTTTCCGAGAACTAAGGATTAAAGAAACGGAGCAATTTTTTATGATTTACGCAGCGCTTTTATTAATATCCGGCGATGCCGGCTGTATGGTTTATTTACAATTTCGGCGCGGATCAGCATAAAGTTTTTACAAATAAATATTATTATATTTAATAAACCCTCAAGGGTTTTAGATTAAAAATTAATTTAACGGGCAATTTTTTTTATTATGAATGCTTTAATACTTATAAACACAGCTTGGTTCTAAGGATGATTATTATTGCAACCGCGCGAAGCGGGGACTTATATTTTATAAATTATTAAGCAGGAAAAAGTTATGAGAGTTATTTCAATCTTGCTTTGTTTATTGCTTTTCGGTTTTCATACACAGGGGCAGTCAGACAAAACATTCATCAGCGTACCGGTCAGCGTGAGCGACCGCGACGGGCGTTATATTTCGGGTTTGGAAGAGGAAGATTTCAGAATTTTGCTCGACGGCAAAGAACAGAAAATCACGTTTTTCGCGACTGAGGACGAACCGGTCAGCATCGCTCTATTAATTGATACGAGCGCCAGCACGAGAGGCGTTCTGCCGCAAATCCGCGAAGCGGCAAGCGATTTTATCAAGTTATTGAATAATAACGATAACTGCATGATCGCGACCTTCGATTCGGAAGTTAAAATCCTCGCGCCGTTTACATCCGACCGCGAAGCGCTCGGAAAATCACTCGATAAACTTCAAACCGGCGAGCGCGAAGGCACCGTCGTTTTCAGCGCGGTTGACAAGATCACGCGCGAAAACTTTGTCAGAATGCCGGGACGCAAGGTGATTATTCTGCTTTCGGACGGCAAGGATTTCGGCAGCACGATCGCGAAAAACGAGCTCTTCAGCCAGCTCGAAGAATCGGACGTGATAATTTATTCGATCTTCTATCAAACCGGCAGAGTTTCGGTTGACGAAACCGGCGCGGTCAAACCGAATCCGGAAGACAAAAAACCGGAAGATAAAAAGCCGGAAGACAAAAAGAAGAAAAAGAAAAAATACTCGATAAAAATCGAGCTTCCGCGCGATCCGAACACGGTCGAGGAAATTCAATTGATCGATAAAGTGACGAGCGCCGAAGCGGTTAACGTTTTGCAGGAAATGTCCGACACAACCGCCGGACGCTTTTATATGAGCGACGCGCCGAAACTCGGTCAGATTTTCAGAAAAATCGCATCGGAAGTTCGTCAGCAGTACCGGCTCGGTTTTTACTCGGCGGGCGCACGAGGAAACGAAGAAGCGATTGCGGGCGCCATTATCGTTAAGGTCAATCGCGCCGACGCGGTCGTTCGCGCGCGCGGAAAATACCGCCGAAAGCTTTAATCAGCGGTATTTTTATAAAATTATTGTTCGAGGGGTTAGTTTGAAATGATTAAATTTTTATCATCGCTGGCTGTGATTCTGGTTTTCAGCAGCGGTGTTTTGGCACAGGACTGGGCTTGGAAGCCTTTCAGTCCAACAGGCAAATCGTGGACGATTCTCGCACCCGGCGAGATGACGCCCGACGAAGAAGCGTTAGAGCCGCGCAGTAAAATGGGAAGCTATCGATATAGCGACTTTTACGGTTTTTTTGCGGTCGTTTATCGCGACGCATCGAAAGGCTTTTTGATTTCGCTCCCGCCCGACCAAAAGCGGCATTTCAAAAAGGTCAAAGCGGATTTCATCACCGCCAGCAAAGGTCAGATGCTCAAGGAGGAAGACTTTACTTACGGCAGAATGAACGGACGCGAGCTGCTGATAAAAATTCCGAGCGGCACGATGACCGGCGTCGAAGGTCAGATTATCCAAAAATACCGCATCGAGCGCATCCGTATGTTTTTTATCGGCAGGCGTTTTTATATGCTGCTCGCCGTTTTGCCCGAAGACCTCGTCAATACGCCGACGGTTGATAAATTCTTCAATTCATTTTCGTTCAATAGCGCGCCCGAAGCGATTGCCGATGCCTATTCGACCGATGAAGACGCGGCGCTGAAAATAGAAGCCGGACGCGGCGTTCTCGCCAACGACCGCGACGAAGATGACGATAAACTGACGATCGCGGCGGCGCGACCCGAAACGCTTCCCGCAAACGGCAGTTTGAGCTTAAACGCCGACGGTTCTTTTAATTACACGCCGAAAGCCAATTTTTTCGGTCAGGACAGTTTCACGTACAAGGCAAACGACGGTCAGGTTGATTCGGCGGTCGTGACGGTCGCGATCACGGTTAATTCCGTCAACGACGCGCCGACGATTTCGAATCTGCCGCCGTCGGCAACGCTCGACGAACTGACGCAGATGAGTCTCGCGCCGCTCGCCGACGATATTGACACGCCGGCAAGCGCGCTCCGCTTCACGCTCATTGACGCGCCCGCCGGAGCGACGATTGACGCGGTTTCAGGCGCTTTTCGATGGACGCCGACCGAGGCGCAGGGACCGGCAAATTACGCGTTTCGCGTGAGCGTTTTCGACGGTTCCGCAAGCGCCGCCGGAACCGTCAATGTCACGGTCAACGAGGTCAACGTCGCGCCGCAGCTTTCGAGTATTCCGCTCGCGACGATCAACGAGCTTACCGCTTATACGTTTGCCGCAAACGGCTCGGACACTGACTTGCCCGCCAATAATCTGACTTATTCGCTGATTGGCGCACCCGATGGCGCTTCGATCAATCCGTCAACCGGCGCGTTCATCTGGTCGCCGACCGAAGCCCAGGGCAACGGCTCGACTTACAGCTTTACCGTTCGGCTTTCGGACGGAGCATTAAATGCTGACGTTCCGGTTCGCCTGACGGCGCAGGAAGTCAACAGCGCGCCGATTCTGGCGGAAATCGCCAATCAAACCATTGACGAACTGAAACCTTTATCTATCGCGTTAAATGCCTCCGACACGGACGATCCGGCAAATGTTTTGAGCTTTTCGCTCGGCGCGGGCGCACCCTCGGGAATGACGATAAATCCCGCGACGGGCGCAATTTTGTGGACGCCTTCGGAAGCACAGGGCGCAGGCGATTTCTCCGTGACGATTCGCGTGACCGACAACGGCGCGCCGGCGCTCTCGGCGACAAGAACGTTCAATATTCGCGTTAACGAAATCAACGTCGCGCCGAAACTTGCGCCGATCGGCAACAAAACCGTTGACGAGGAAACTCCGCTGACATTCAATGCCGGCGCGACCGATTCGGATTTACCCGCCAATTCGCTGGTTTATAGTCTGGTCAATGCTCCGGCTGGGGCTTCGATCAACGCCGCGACGGGCGCGTTCGCGTGGACGCCGACCGAAGCGCAGGGCGCAGGCGGTTTTAACGTTACGATTCGAGTCACGGACAACGGCACACCGTCTCTGTCGGCAGAAGAAACCGTGACAATTACGGTTCGGGAAGTCAACAAAGTACCGGTCGCGAACGCCGCCGCAATCAGCGGCATCGAAGATCGCGCCGTTTCATTCGCACTACAGGCAAGCGACGCCGATCTGCCCGCGAATACTTTGAACTATTCGATCGTCACGCCGCCCGCGAACGGCACTTTGAGCGGCAGCGGCGCGAATCTGACTTATACGCCGAAGCCCGATTTTAACGGTACGGACAGCTTTACGTTCAAAGTTAATGACGGCGCGGCGGACTCGCGAACGGCGACGATTACGATCAAAGTCGCGCCGGTTAACGACGCGCCGACCGCAAATTCCGACAGCGCCGCAACGCTTGAAAACACACCGGTCAACATTATTGTGACAAACAATGACACGGACGTTGACGGCGACAGTCTGACGGTTTCGGGCGTGACGGATGTCGGCGGCGGAACCGCACAAATCGAGTCGGGCGTAATCAGATTTACGCCGAACAAGGATTTTCGCGGCACGGGCAGTTTTAGATATACGCTGAGCGACGGCAAAGGAGGAACCGCCGTCGGTTCGGTCACCGTAACGGTCAATGCGCCGTAATTCGGCAAATAATTTCAAGGGGTTTAGTTATGAAAAAAATTTTAACGGTCGCAGGTTTAGCTTTATTATTTGCGTTTTCGGTCTTCGCCCAGCGGCAGGCTGAGGTTATGGTCATGACGACCTATCTGCGCAAAACGCCCGATTACAACGCCGAAAAGCTTCGGACGCTGCAAAAAGGCGAAAAAGTTACGCTCGAAAAAGGACGCGAAGCAAACGGCTGGACTTTTGTTTCAACCGCCGATGGAAGCCTTAAAGGCTGGATTCTGATCAACACGATCTCCGCGATTAAAAACACGGAAAAGGTTTCTCCAATACCGAATCCGAACCCGCAGACAACCGTGCAGACGCCCGCGCAAACGACGCCGAATCCGGCGACGACTTCGACTCAAACGACACCGCAGACAACACCGACGCCGTCTGACGTGGTCGAAGACGACAATGAAGTCCTCCAGATCGATACCGAAGAAGTTTCGCTTAACGTGCGCGTCGTCAATTCCGGCAATCGCCCGGTCGGCAATCTCAGGGAATCGTCGTTTAAGATTTACGAAGACGGCGTTCTGCAGCCGATAACTTCGGTAACGACCGCCGAAGTGCCGATTTTCAACGCGCTCGTGATTGATAATTCGCGATCCCTGCGCGCCCAGTTGCCGCGCGTGATCGAAGCCGGGAAAATCATCGCCGGCGCGAATAATCCGCAGGACGAAGTTTCGGTCGTGCGCTTTGTCAGCGCCGATAAGATCGAGGTCGTGCAGGGATTTACGGCGGACAAAACGCGCATCAACAACGCGCTCGATAATCTTTTCGTCGAAGGCGGGCAGACGGCGATCATTGACGCGGTTTACCGCACGGCGGAAATGGTGCAGAAATATCAGAATTCACAGAAAAAGGAAGACGTTAAAATCCGCACGCTGATTCTCGTCTCGGACGGCGACGACCGCGGCAGCCAATTCGACGAAAAACTGCTTTTCGAGCTTTTAAGAAATTCCTTCGTGCAAATTTACGCGATCGGTTTTACAAACGATCTGAGCGACGTGCCCGACGCCGAAACCGGCATCAGCCGCCGTCAAAAGGCGCGCGCATTTCTAACGCGGCTCGCGCAGGAAACCGGCGGCAAGGTCTATTTTCCCGATTCGATCGAACAGCTCGGCAAAATCGCGCTCGAAATTTCCGGGGAACTGCGCACGCAGTACGTCGTTTCATATTCCCCAACCAACACCAACCGCGACGGCAGTTTTCGCCAAATCAAAGTCGAGGTCACCGGCGAGGCAACCGGCGAAAAACGCACCGCCATCACGCGCACCGGCAGAAACGCCGCCGTTAATAAGTAGAGGAGCAGAGGAGAAAAGGAGTAGAGGAGTGAAGGAGTTTTATTTCTCCTTCACTCCTCTACTCCTTTTCTCCTCTGCTATTTTTTTCTGTACGACGCCATCCGGTCGGCGAGTCGTGTTGGTTCGGGCAGGCGGTATTTCGGCGCGCATTCGAGAACGTATCTGACCGCGGTTGCGAGGCTGATCTTGTGTCCGATCGAAACGTAAAGCGGCTGAACCTTGTTTTTGGTGCGCAGGACGACGCCGACTTCTTCGCTGCGGTGAACGAGCGGCGCGAAGCTTCCGCGTTCTTCGCCGAGCGCGCCGTATTTGCCGACGAGCAGGGATTTTGCCACGCCGATTGACGGCACGCCCGTAATTAAACCGATATGACACGCGATACCGAAACGGCGCGGGTGCGCGATTCCCTGCCCGTCGCAGAGGATCAAATCAGGTGTGCTTTCGAGTTTTTCGAGCGCTCTGACTGCGACCGGCGTTTCGCGAAACGATAACAAACTCGGAACATACGGAAACTGGATCGGCATGATCGCTTCCGCCGATTCGATCAATTCGAGCTCGGGAAACTTCAACACGACAACGACCGCGCGGCACGTGTCGGTTTTCAGATCGTAACCCAAATCTATTCCGGCGACCGTCTCGACGGGTTTTTCAAATTTATCTTCGGCGATAACTTCGTAAGCGAATTGTTTTTGCAGCTCGATCGCCTGCTCGGGCGACAGATTCCATTCGTGAAGCGGCGTAATTTTCATAAATCAATTAAAACAAACAAAGAAAACGACGGGCAAGCCCGCCGTTTCTAAATAAGCCCCGAATGGAATTCTCAAACTAACGCGCGCTGAACGCCTGATCGTACGCAATCGCAATATTATGCCAAAAATTGGCGATGTCCATTTCTCTCGGAATATGCCGCGTGGCGTGTGATGCAGCGGCGGCGCTCAGCTGCCCGTAGCTGATTCTGCCGATGTTTTTGACGGCGTCAACAAAATCCGGGAGCGATTTGTTTTTATAGACTTTGGTCGACGCCATCGAATATGCCATCTCGCCGCTTTTTTGTATTCCGGTCTGCAAGAGCTCTCTTGAACCCGAAGTCGGGTCTAATTCGGGAATTATCAAAATAAACGGGCTCGCCATAATAAAACGCTGAAACCACCAAAAATAATCCGCGATTCCGTGCATATATTCCAAATGTTTTACGCAACAATCAATCATCTTTTTCTCCTTTTCCAAAAAACAAAATTTCTTCCAAACATCTTCGGACTCGTTTGTTCCGCTGTGTTCAATCAGACGTTCCGGTTTTTAGAAAAGTTGAACTATTTTTCGCTTTTTCGAGAAAAAATTTTTATTGTAAATTGTTGTGCAAAAAGAGTTTTCGCCGCTCGTCTTAGAGGGTTTCGGTTGAATAAAATCGAGAGTTAATCTTCTTCCGTTTCGTCGTCGTCGGCGTCGTAGATTTCGTAGCCGCAATCGTCGTCGTAGTAATAACTTCGCCGCTTTTGGTCTTCGCTCCACGCGCCGTTTTCGTCCGGTTTCGCTGCGTTTTCGGAAGGATTTTCGCGCGGCTCGTTCAAATCTTCTTTTTCGTGCGGATTTTCCGTCATAGATAATTTATAATCAATTCAAAATTTTTTACCAAATCTTTAGCGATATGAATTCAAAAAAACACCTTTTGACCTTCGGGCTGGTTCTCTCTTCGATTGTTTCGACCTATTTCGTCACCGTTTCGACCGCGCAGCAAGGCACGGCGCCGACGCCGGTGCAAACCGTCAATAACGATTACCAATTGGGCGCGACGCTTTTTATGCAGAAAGCGGCGGAATATCGCGCGCTTTGTTATCAGGCTTTTTACTGGGGACAAAGAACGCTCGAAGACGACGCTAAACGAGCGAAAAAACTGCCGAAAGCGGAGCGAAAAATGCCGCGCGCCGTCGTCGTCGATATTGACGAAACGGTGCTCGACAATTCGCCCGCGCAAGCCTACGGCATCAAGAATCAATTGCCTTTTCTCCTCAAAGACTGGTACGCGTGGGGCGAAATGCGCAAGGCGAAAGCGATTCCCGGCGCGGTCGAATTCGCCAATTACGCGCGGAGCAAAGGCGTCCGGATTTTTTATGTTTCAAACCGCGACGAAGTGCAGAAACAGGCGACGATCGACAACTTAAAAGCAGTCGGCTTTCCGGACATTTCCGCTGAAAACGTACTTTTACGCCAAAAAGAATCGACCAAAGAACCGCGCCGTCTGGCGATCGCCGAAAAATACCGCATCGTTATTTTGATCGGCGATAATCTCAACGATCTGTCGAACGTTTACGAGCAGAAATCGGTCGCCGACCGTTTTCTCGCCGTTGATAAAAACAAAGCGCTTTACGGCAGCAAATTTATCGTCCTGCCGAACGCGATGTACGGCGAATGGGAAAGCGCGATCTACCGCGACGATAAAACCAAAACGACGAACGACGTAAAACGTGCAAACGCGCTCGAATTGCCGTAAAATCAAGCTTTGTTTATCTGCTTGGTTTTATCTAAATTTAACTTTGCACTAACTTTACGCCGCTAAATTTTGACTTGCGTTTATTTGTCGGGCGGCGATTAAGCCTCTGAAAATCATAAAAAGCGCGAATGCGTGAAATCCGGCAGGAAAATATGCGCCGATGAGCAGAAGCAAAATTCCGTCGAGAAAATATAAAATCATTCCGACGATAAATGCCCGGGTTTGAAATTTACTTGCCCATAATCCGCATAAAACAAAGACTCCGGCGATCACAAGGTCGACGACGAAGGCAATTATTTTAATGACCGACAAATCTCCGCTGCCGCTGATTTGGTCAACGAGCGCATCAATCAGCTGCGTAATTCCGAGTCCGGCAAAGAAACTGTAGTTTCCGCCAAAAAGAAAAATTAACGAATTGATTATAGAAAGCGCGGCAATCCAGTAAAACCAGCTTGCGCCGCTTTTTGCTTGAGAAATCGTTTCATAGTCCGGTTCGGATCGCCTGTTTTCGTCGGGTGTTAAATTCAATGATTCCATAAAGAGTGTATTTTAAAGATTATCCAAGTTAATTTTGCAATTTATTGTGAACGAAAATAATGTAGAATTTATTTCGAAAATCGGTTTTACTACTTTTTGAAACAACAATCAACCAATATGCTTAAAAACTCATTCGCGTTTTACGCTTTTGCAATTATTTTCTGCTTTGTTTTATATAGTTCCGCACAAAATCTGACCGTCAGAGACATTATGCGCGAGCCGCACTTAGCCGGAATGCGTCCCGATTCACAAAAGCTTTCGCCCGACGGCGATTGGGTCGTTTATTCGTGGAACGCCGACGGCGTCGAGCCGCGCAATCTTTATATCGTTAATTCCGACGGAAACAATATGCGTCTTCTGGTCAATGCCGAGCAGAATTTCGAGCCGCGAACTCTGCCGCCGACGAGCAAACTCGATTACGGTCTGATCGTCCGCGACGATTTCGTCAAAGCGCGCGAAAAAAACCTGGGCGGCGTCGAGTTTTCGCCCGATTCTAAACGGATTCTTTTTTTGCAGAACACGGATATTTACGTTCTCGATCTGGAAGACAAAAATGCCAAACCGCGCCGCATCACGCGCACGCAGGGCGTCGAAGCGGGCGCGCGCTGGCTGACGAATGATTCGATTCTGTATGCTTCGGGGGGCAATTATTTTGTTTTGAATATCAATCAAACTTCGCTCGTGCAGGTCACGCGCGAAGCGAATCCGCTCGCTTTCGTTTCGATTTTTAACGTCGCCCCGACCAAAGACGGGCGAATGATTTCTTATGTTTTAAGCGACGGCTCGAAACAGCGCGCGCTTTTTGTGCCGAATTATCTCGACGAATTCGTCCAGACGCCTTCGTCGCGGCGCGGATTTACCGATCAGAAATTATTCGTTACGCCGACCGACGGGAGCCGCGAAAAGCCTTTCGAAATAAGCTTACCGAAAGCGGAAGGCGTCGGCTACATACGGGGCTTGCGCTGGACGGCGGACAATGCTTCGCTGATCGTTGACCGCGTTGATAAAGACCTTAAGCGCCGCCAGCTTTTTTACGTTCACAACGTCGGCAGCAAAGCCGAACAAATAATTTTAGTAACCGAAGAAACCGATCCGAAATGGATCGCGCCGCTCTCTTCGATCGTCGAACCGAACCCGGCGAACCCGGCGCAGATGCTTTTCGGCAGCGAGCGCGACGGTTTTAATCATCTCTATCTCGCGACCTTGGAACGCGCCGCGAAAGAACCTAACCCGTCAGGCGAACAGCGACAGGAAAACCCGTCGGACGCGGGCTTTACGACAAAGGTCGAAACGCGGCAGTTGACGAGCGGCAAATGGCAGGTCGAATGGGCGAAATGGACTTCGGGCGGTGAACAGTTCGTTTTCAGCTCGACCGAAGAAACCACGACTGAGCGACAGTTTTATGAATTCGAAATGAATCGAAATTTGAAGACCGCGATTTTCTTTACGCAAAAAGGAATGCGCAATAATCCGCAATTGTCGCAATCCGGCGAGCCGATCCTGCTCTACGAATTCTCGAAATGGAATCAGCCGAACGACCTTTTTGCGATCAAGGTTTGCCCGCGCTGTCGCGGAAACACGCAGCCGCAGCAATTAACCAGATCAACGCCCGCCGCTTTCGGACAGATCAAATGGAGCGAGCCGAAATTCGTTGACATCCCGACGCGCGACGGTAAAGTCGTCAAATCGAAAGTTTATCTGCCGCCGAATTTCGACGCGAAGCAAAAATATCCGATGGTCATGTTCGTTCACGGCGCGGGTTATCTGCAAAACACGATCAACGGCTGGAATAATTATTACCGCGAATTTATGTTCAACGATCTGCTGACGCGCCGTGGCTATGTCGTTTTGGACATTGATTATCGCGGTTCGGCGGGCTACGGGCGCGACTGGCGCACGGACGTGCACGACTTTTTAGGCGGGAAAGATTACGACGATCATCTCGACGCGATCGATTACGCGGTCAAAACCTACGCGGTTGACCAGAAAAGAGTCGGCGTTTACGGCGGCAGTTACGGCGGTTTTATGGCGGGAATGCTCGCGATGCGCGCGCCCGACAAAATTGCGGCGGCAGCGGCATTGCGTCCGGTTTTCGACTGGAAGAATTATTTTGCCTCGTCGCCGATCTATACTTTGGAAAGGTTGGGCTTTCCCGATAAAAACGTCGAAGCTTATAAACGTTCGTCGCCGATCGCCTATGCCGAAAACTTGCAGCGACCGCTTTTGATCCTGCACGGGCTTGTCGACGACAACGTTCCGGCGCAGGATTCAATCCAATTGATCGAAAAACTGATGCGGCTCGAAAAAACGCAGTATTTCGAAGCGATGCTCTATCCGTCGGAAAGTCACGGCTTTCAGCGACCGTCGAGTTGGACGGACGAATACGAACGAATTTTGAGTTTCTTCGAAAAACACTTAAACTAAGTGAACGGTGGTCAGTGGTCGGAGGTCAGCAGATGAAAATCCGACCATTGACCACTGATTACTGTTGACTGACAAATTTATGAGAATTTTAATCACCGGCGGCGCAGGTTTTATCGGCTCGCACTTAAGCGAAAGGCTTCTTACCGAAGGACACGAAGTAATCGTCCTCGACAATTATTTTACGGGCAGAAAGGAAAATATTTTCCATCTGATGGACAATCACCGTTTCGAGCTGATCCGGCACGACGTGACCGAGCCGATCTTTCTCGAAGTTGACCAGATTTACAATCTCGCGTGTCCCGCGTCCCCGGTTCACTACCAGTACAATCCGGTCAAAACCGTCAAAACCAGCGTGATGGGCGCGATCAATATGCTCGGGATGGCGAAACGCGTCCGCGCGCGGATTTTGCAGGCTTCGACCTCGGAAGTTTACGGCGACCCGGAAATTCACCCGCAAACCGAAGATTACTGGGGAAACGTCAATCCGATCGGATTTCGATCGTGTTATGACGAAGGCAAACGTTTGGCGGAAACGCTGTTTATGGATTATCACCGCCAAAACGAGGTTGACACGCGAATCGTCCGAATTTTTAATACATACGGACCGCGAATGCTTGAGAACGACGGGCGCGTCGTCTCGAATTTCATCGTTCAGGCGCTGCGCGGCGATGATTTGACGATTTACGGCACGGGCGAGCAGACGCGCTCGTTCTGCTATGTCGACGATCTCGTCGAAGGCTTGATCCGCCTCATGAATACCGAAGGCGAAAGCATGCATATGCCCGTCAACATCGGCAATCCGGGCGAATTTACGATGAACGAATTAGCTGGCGAGGTTTCAAAAGCGATCGGCAAGGAAATCAAGATCACGCATCTGCCGCTGCCGCAGGACGACCCGAAACAGCGCCAGCCGAATATCACGCGCGCGAAAGAAGTTTTGAAATGGGAGCCGACGATTCCGCTCGCCGAAGGCTTGCAGAAAACGGTCGCCTATTTTGCGGAAAGAATCAAAACGCCGGACAATAAAACGGCGAAAGTTTAAGAGTGAAAGATGGAAAACGAGGAAGGATTCAGAAGAATCGAAGAAGCCATTTTAACAATGAAAGATTTGCTCGTCAGACACGAAGTGCGGCTGGACGAAAATCATCTTGAAATCAAAAATGGAAAAATCGAACGTGAAGAATCCCGTAAAGATTTTGATTTTAAGCTCAATGCTTTGATTGACTCGCAGATCAGAAGCGAGTCTGAAATTATTGAAATAAAAGAGGCAATCAAGGAACTGAAAGAAGTTTCTCAATCTCAGCAAAAAACAATCGAAAACATTGAAAACAATTAATTTATGAAGATTTTAATTACCGGCGGCGCAGGTTTCGTTGGTTCGCATCTGGCGGACAAACTGCACGGCGAAGGACACGAAATAACGATTATTGACGATCTCTCGACGGGACGCTATTCAAACGTCGCGCATCTCGAAGGTAAAGAAGGCTTTCGGCTGATCATCGATACCATCTTAAACGCGAAGCTAATGGAAGAACTCATCCGTGAATCAGACCGCGTTTTCCATATGGCGAGCGCCGTCGGCGTGCGCTTGATCATGGAACAGCCCGTTAAAACCATCGAAACGATTTTTCACGGAACGGACATCGTGCTCGGATTCTGCGCGCGCTATCGCAAGCGCGTTTTGATTCCCTCAACCTCGGAAGTTTACGGCAAAGGCACGAGCGTTCCGTTTCGCGAAGACGACGATATTTTGAAAGGTTCGACCTCGAAACATCGCTGGGCGTATGCCTGCGCAAAGGAACTCGACGAATTTCTCGCGCTCGCGCACTGGAAAGAATCGCGGCTGCCGGTCGCGGTCGTTCGCCTTTTTAACACGGTCGGACCGCGCCAGACCGGACAATACGGAATGGTCGTGCCGCGCTTTATCAAAGCCGCTTTGAAGAACGAGCCGATTCCGGTTCACGGCGACGGCAGCCAATCGCGCTGTTTCGGACACGTTCTCGATGTCGTCGAAGCTTTGCCGAAGCTGCTCGAAACCCCGGCGTGTTTCGGACAGGTCACGAACATCGGCAACGCCGAGGAAATTACGATCAAAAATCTCGCGGAAAAAGCCGTCGAAATGACCGGAAGTAAAAGCGAAATCCAGTTTATTCCGTACGAAGAAGCTTACGGCGAAGGCTTTGAAGATATGCAAAGGCGCGTGCCCTGTTTGGATAAAGCCAAAGGTTTAATCGGCTATCAGCCAACCCGCACGCTTGAAAATATCATCAATGATGTTGCAAATGAATTTCGGCAGGAATTCAAATCCGATATTGCAAACGCATAAATTTATGAAGATTTTCAAACATACGGCTGCGATCGCGCTTTTACTGCTCGCCTTTGGCGCGCTCACGGCATTCGCGCAGGGCGAAACCGGCGTTAAAGGAAAAGTACGCAACGCGAAAGGGAGCGCGATCGAGGGCGCAAAGATCACGGCGCGGCTCAAAGGTCAGGACGTTAAATCGGTCAAATCGGACGCGAAGGGAAATTTTACGATGACCGGATTGGACCCCGGCGTTTATAATTTCGTCTTTGAAAAACCGGGCTACGGCGCGGGCGTTAAATACAACGTCGAAATCAAAAGCGGCAGCATCGTCAGTCTCGGCGACAATCTCGCGCTGATGCAGGATCAGGGCACGCTCGTGCTCATCAATGCCAGCGTTTTCAATCAGGACGGGCGCAGCATTACGGGCGCAAAAGTCGAGGTCGAAAAAATAAATTCCGACGGTTCGACGAAAAAAATCGCGACCGGCTATACGAACGTGAGCGGCGAATTTGCGCTTCGTCAAACCGAAGGAACGGCGAAATTCCGCGTCACGGCAACCTTCAAAGGCGTGAGCGGCTCGAAAGAAGTCACGGTTGACAGCGCGGGCAGATACAGTCTGGCGATTACTTTGACTTTGCCGAAAGAAAATTAATAATCGGTTAGCTTAAATAAATTTAAGTCTTCTTTATAAATTTTTATTTTCGTGTTACTTTAACGAAAATTTTATAAAGGAGACTTTTTTTATGCCTTCAATCTATTCGTCGCAGGCGACGGTGTCGGTAAACGCCGTCGGACCGACCGGCAATAACGGTTATCAACCGATTCCGCTGCTTGATCCGCTGGTCATTACGGACGAATTTTTGCAGTACGGCGGAACCGCCGCTTTAACTTTGTTTCTGGGCTATGTATCGTCGAACGGAGTTACGGGCTTCCGCTTTTTCGTCAGCATCATCGACAGCGCCGCGAATCAATGGGTGACGGAAGCTTATCTCGGCGGCACGAACGGCGTCGAAAGCGCGATTACAGTCTCAGCCGTTTATGACATTCCGCCCCAAACCAACCCGACTTTTATCGCGCAGTGGCAGCTTGAAGGCACTGCGGGTGTGAGCATCCAACCGCCCTCAACAATTTCATTTTCGGCGATTATCTTCGAAGCGATGGATTGAGGAAAAGTAAAAAAAGAGTATCTGATTTTGAACTACTACGAATTCAAACAAGATGCTCTTAACTTTTTACTTTTTACCTTTTACTTCAATTTATGGTTTCCGAAATTTCCTCGGTCGCCTGCATTGATTCGGCGTTGTTGACGTCGGTCACGATTAGCGGAACTTCTTCCAAAAGCCGCGCGTCGGCGAGCGTCTGCACCCAGTAAGTTCCGGCGGACGGAAACACGACGTTGACGAAAAACGAAACATTATCGGTAAAACCGCCGGGTGCGAGTTCGATATGCGTCGGCTGCGAAGTAACGACGAGCGTGGTTTTGTTCGGCGAGAGTATGCGCACCTCGGTTTGATGGTTGCCCGCACCGCGCCAGTGATTGACGACCGCGAATTTGATCAATGAAATCGGCAGTTTTTCGACCATTATGTTCTGAAAAACGCCCATCAGCGAAATCTTGTTGCCCATTTCGATGCGCACGTCGTCGCACAGAAGAGTGTAAACCAATTGTAAATTTTCGTTCGTCATATTTCTTTTTTAACGCAAAGATGCGAAGTCGCAAAGCTTCTTTAATTTTTTTTATCGAGGACTTACGCTTATCTTTAGAAAAATCCGCCTGAAATCCTTCGCGTCTTTGCGTCTCTGCAACTTTGCGTTAAAAACTCTTTAGAAACTGTATTCATTAGAAAGTTTCATTCCGAGCTTTTTTTCACTTTTAAATCGCGCCGTTTTTACGGAACCAATCCTGCACTTTTTTCCACGCGTCTTCCGAAGCTTCTTTATTAAAGCTCGGGCGGTAATCGGCGTGAAAGCCGTGCTTTGCGTTCGGGTAAACGATGATCTCGGATTTCGATTTTCCCTTCTTTAGTTCGTCCTGCATACGCTGGACGGAATCGAGCGGAATGCCTTCGTCAAGCCCGCCGTAAAGTCCGATGACCGGAACTTTCAAATCCTTCGCAACGTCAATCGGCTGAGTCGGCTGAACCGGATTTTTCGGCTGAGTCGGATTTTGCACGAGCCGTCCGTACCACGCCGCGCCGGCGTCAACATTTTTGTTGTGCGCCGCATAAAGCCATGTGATCCGACCGCCCCAGCAAAAGCCCGTGATCGAAAGCTTTTTCGTATTTCCGCTGTTATTTTTCGCCCACGCGACGGTCGAATCCAGATCGCTCATCGCCTGCGTATCGGGAATTTTCGAGAAAATATCGCGTTGCAGTTCGCGGATTTCCTTGATCGTCTTAACGTCGCCCTGACGCGCGTAGAGCGCGGGCGCGATCGCCATGAAGCCGAGCTTCGCAAAGCGGCGCGAAACGTCCTGAATCCATTCGTGAACGCCGAAAATCTCGTGAATCACGAACACGACCGGAAACTTTTTGTTTTTCGTGTCGGGCATTGCGCGGTAAGCCGGAATCTCGCCGTCGGCGACCGGGATTTTCACTTCGCCTTCGATCAAACCATTACTGTCGGTCGTAATTTTCGTCTGCGCCTGAATCGGTGAAACGGCGGCGGCAAACATTCCCGCCGCGAAAATCGAAGTCGCAAAAAATTCGCGCCTGCCGAGCGCGGGCGGATTGGAATCGCTGATATCTTCGTACATTTTTTTTCTCCCTCTTTAAGTTTTTATTTGATTTTTACTTTTCCTTACGCCGAGGTCAAGAGTATAATTGGATTTACGATTTGAGATTTCTGATTTCGGATTTATTTTCGTCGCGCATTGACTTTTTTTTAATGACGCCGACCGTCATTTCAAACTAATCCGAAATCCCAAATCCCGAATCCAAAATCAAAAGGGATGTTGTTATACGGGTTAATTTGTCTCTCTCTAAGTCTGGCGGGCGTTGCCGGTCTGCAATTTTTCTATCTGGCGTATCTCGAACGCCTCGACCGCGTCCGCAAACGCCGCATTCACGAACTCGAACAGCACTGCAAATACCTGACGAGCCGCTTAAAAACCGCCGAATCGCAAATCACCGAACAAACCGATCTGATCGAAGCCATCTACGACGAGCTCGACGCCGAAGACGAAGAAGAAGTCTGGGCGGATGTGATCGAAGACCGCTAAAAACTCAAGATTCAAAATTTAAGATTAAATCATACAGGTTTTCGGTTATGCGCGACATAAACTGAATTGACCGATACGGAATTCGTGTACGGATTGGCAAATTCGACGTTGTGCGCCGCCGCCGCGCCGAAGACGGATTCTAAATGTTTTGTAAACTTTTCATCCGCCGGATCATCTGACCACAGTGCAAATGCGCCGCCCGGTTTTATTTGCTTTCGCAGCGCATCGAGTCCGTCGGCGCTGTAAAATGATTCGTTTCGCTGATCGAGAAAATGTTCGGGCGTGTGATCAATATCGAGCAAAACGGCGTCGAGTTTTCTTTGATTATCAGAAACATCGAAGCCCGTGCGCGCGAGTTCGAAAAAATCTCCCTGCCGCAATTCGCATCGGTTATCCTGCGTCAAAATCTTTCCCATCGGAACGATTTTGTCCCGGTGCCAGCCGATAACTTCCTCAAACAGATCAATTACCAAAAGACTACGGACATTTTTATTTTCCAGCGCCGCCGCCGCCGTATAACCTAAACCGAGACCGCCGACCACGACATCGAGTTCACCCGCAAGTTCAGCCAATCCGAGATTTGCAAGCGCTTTTTCGCCTTCCGTGAAAAGACTCGACATCAAAAACTCGTCGCCGAGTTTTACTTCGTAAACTTCCTTATTTTGCAAAAGCGTTTCGATTCGGCGACGCAGCATAAGTTCGCCGAGAGGCGTTCTATGATAGGCGAGTTCTTCGATTTTCATTATTTTGTAATCGCTATTTTAGAGTATTGCTCAATTGTTTTTTCAGCCGCCGCCGGGTATTAAATGCTCTCGCTTTCGTTCTCCAATACATATCCGTAGCTCATTTCGATCGCGGCATCAACGTCCGTTCTTATTGCCGGATATTTTTTTACATTCATCTCGATCATTTCCTGAATTTCCGTGTCCGTCCATTTTGCTTCGGGTCGCTTATTCATGAAAAAAATTTTATAGGTTATGCGATGCGCGATTTCATTCAGCCATTTTGCTCGCTCAACCCTTTCGGAATCAACGATTCCTTCGGTAAATAAAACGCCGCGCATATAAACCGTCAGAAAATGAGCGAACAATTCATAAAAATATAGACGCTGTTTCAGACTTAAAGCTTCGATTTTTTCCGGGTAATTAAAATTCATAACTGTTGCAATGCCTCCAATTAACTTGTTATATTAAAAACACCGGCTTCTTTTGCCGGTAAATTTTCCGAATCACGATTTACCGATTAATTATCTCCTTCCGATCTGACAGCCGCTCTGGCTTTTACTTGCTTAAGAATTCAAAACAATCGTTTTTGCGACAAGCTCGATAATACAACAGAAAAACGAATATCCGATAAATGGCTTTGATTTTCCCTGATCTCAGACGTTTTTCCTACGACGTAAGGCACGTTATTTGCCTTACAAGATAGCGAGAAAAGCTAGATTGTATTTTTCTGGTACGATTTTTACCTTATTCAATATTTAAGGTTGAGATGTAGATAATAATTGTATGTTTTACGTACTTTTATTTTCTAATTATTGTATTAAAGAAGATTGCGGCGAAAATTAATGAAAGAGCATTTTCGCTTTAATCTTCTTTAATACCTTTTTTTCTGAAATTTTACGAAAATTTAATTTCCTTTTGTTTTAATAACTTAGACGGGCGGTTAACGGACGAATTTTGTTCTTACTATGTAAGCCGCCGGAAAGCCGGGTTATTTTAGTAAAATTTGTCAGCCACCGGACAGAATTCGGATTTAAGTTTATTTATATTTAGCTTTCCAAATATTTTTTGCATTCACAGGGAAAGTTTTTTTTATGGAAATCTCAGTTCAAATTGGATTATTGTTGTTAACGTTTCTTTTGCTGGTCGCGATGTCATATATCAAGGGCTATTTTTCTCAGGAAGAAGACTAAAGACGGTTGATAAAACTCTTAATCGTGAAGATTAACGATCGTCGCGCCCCAGCTGCCCGAAAGCTCGTCGGCAGTTTTGAAGGATTTAACGAACGCGGTTTTCTCTAAAACCTTACGAACCGTTTCGCGCTGAACGCCGACGCCTTTGCCGTGGATTATCCGCACCAATCGAAAACCTTTTCGATGCGCTTCTTCGAGATACGCCTCGGTGACGGCTTTGACATCGCGCGGCGCAAAGGCATGCAGGTCGATCGAATCGGTTATTTCCAGCTCGACCGGTTCGGGAAACGGATTTTCCAAATCTAATTCTTCGTTTTCGTTCATCTCTTTAAACTAAAAAGGTAAAAGATATTTTAACTCTTTCACCTTTCACTTTTTCACTTCTTATTTGCCCGCTTTAAATTCGTAATTCGCTATATCATCAGGCAGTTTCAAACGATAGCGGTTTTTATCGGAAGTTACGACAAAGCGTTTGTCTTCAATCTCGCTGCTGTTTTTGTTGCGCAGGCGAAGCGTAAAAGTGCGCGTGTCGCCCGTGCCTTCCATCTTCATCGGCAATTTACCCCAAACTTCGCCGATCAGCGGATAGATTCGATAATGCGACTGGTCGTATTTATCGTAGCCGAGCAGCAGAACGCCGTCGAAATCGGGTTCTTCGCCGTTGACGGCTTTTACTTCGTTCGTGCGCGTCAGAATTACCCAACTGTTCGATTTACTCGTTTTTGTCGAGTCTTCCTTAAGCGACGTGTCAACGCCGTCAATTCGCTGCCAGGTGACGAATTTTTTATTGTTTTGCTGGTAGAAAACGATGTCGGTCGGAACCTGAAGCTCTACCTGACGACCGAAAATCCAGCCCGACGGCGCGGGCGAAACCGACGGATCAAGGCGGACTTTGTACCAAACATCGTATTTTTCGTCCATCTTTTCCGGCTCGTTCTCGGTTTTCGCGGCTTCGATCTCGGCATTTTTCGTGCGGTTTCTTGTCGGCTGACGCGTGTTGTTGTCGTCGCGCGTCGCGTCGTCGGTCGTCGTGTCTTCGGCTTTCGGCACGAATTTCCAGGACATTATTTCAAACGTCGAGCCGTTGTCGAGCTTGACGAGCACGTTTTCGTTTTTCTGCTCCGGCGTCAGGCGCAGATTCGTTTTGTTGCGGAGCAAGCCGCTCGCCTGCGGCTGGGCGTCTTTATCTTCTTGGGCGAGCTTTTTCGATTTTTCGAGAACCTCGCTCGTAATCACGTTTTGCGCTTCGATCCAGCCTTCGGTCTGATCTTCGTCGCGCGCGCGAACGCGAAACCACGAAGTTTTTTCAAACTCGATCTGATCAACCACGTCCAATTCGTCGCCGCGTTTAACTTCGAGCAGATCGGTCGCGACGACCGCGTAAGATGTGCGGATATTGGCTTTTTTGGCGATGACCGTGCAGGTGCTGCTCAACCCCGCGACCGAGACGAGGCTATTATAAGCATTGCTCAAAGTACCGCAGCCGCTCAAAACTACGCTGACCGTTAAAACTGCTGATAAAACAAAAACTCTTCTTAAATTCATTTTGGTGATTCCGGGTCTATTTTCGCCAGTTATTATAACCTAACTTGTCCAATAAATCCTTTTGCCGACCGCTCGGACTGGCTTTAACTTTTAATTTTGCCGCGAAATTTCCCGTCGCCGTTTCGATGCCGATTGCTTCCAGATCGGTTTGCCACGCGATTGTTTCCGCCGCTTTTATATAACTTTCGACAACCTTTCGAAGCTCGGCGCGCGACTCTAAAATATTCAAAATCGCCGTGTTGCCGTCCGTGCGCGGCGTTCCGAGATTATGCTTTTGATAAATCTCGCGCAAGACGCCTTCGAGCGAATTTTTGCCTTTCGACGATTGCAGAAGCGCGATGTCGGTCAAAAAAGCGACGAGCATTCCGCGCGCGTAAACCTGCGTGTTCGCGCCGTTCCAGCGATTTTTCGAGGCTTCGATAAGCGATGTTTTCCGGCGCGAAGCGCTGTCAATCGCGTGCGCCCGCGAAAGCGTGTCGAGAAAATCTTCGAAGCGGATGCGCTTCATCGCGACCGCCGTTTTCAAGGATTGATAAAGCGCAAAGCCTTCGTAAAACCAATCGTAATTGCCCGAAAGATTGACGCCGTTCGGAAACCAGAAATGAAACAGCTCGTGCCGCAGCTGTTCGTGAAGACGCTGTAGGCTTTGCGTCTTAAAATTCATTTCCGATGAAAAAATCGTAATATTTGCGCCGCGCGTTTCGGCTTCCCAACTACCGGGCGAAACATCAGCCGGGAATTTTCCGAGAAAGATTTGTCCTTTTTCTAACGATTTTCCGCCGAAAAGTTTTTCGTAAAAACCGAAAATCTCGTGCGTCATCTGCGCCGCTTCCGCTTCGCTGACCTGCCATTCGCCCGACATTATCAAATTGAGTTTTGCCGAACCGGCGGAAATTTCCCGCTCGCGCAAATTTTTGCCGATATAAAAAACCGCTTTTTCAAAGTCGGCGACTTCGAAAACATTTTCCGCCCGACGCTTTTCGACGCTCGCAATTCGCCAGCCGGCGGGCAATTCAATCGTAACCCGCGCAGAAGTTTTTTCCGCAAATTCGGGCAATAAATCGCCAAGCATCAAAATTCCCTGCTCGCCTGAAAGCCACGAAACGTGCGCCATTGCAGGCGCGTTCGTCGGCGCGCGCAAATCCGCCTTGTAAGTCCACGACTGGAAAGCGCGTTCAGCCAGAAATTCGCCGTCCGTTAATTTTTTGTAATTGACTTTTTGATTGTTTTTGTCAAAAAAATTAATTTCTGAGAAACGCGCGGCGATATTTTCGACATTCGTATAAGATTTCAGAAAGGAGAAATTCGTAATGTTATTTGCCTTTTCTAAATCAATAAACGCACCTTCGACAATCGCGCCCGATCCGGTAATTTTTATTTTCGCCGTGACGGTTTGCGCGTTTGAATCGCTCAATGACTGCAAAATCAGCAAGCAGACAAACGCGAAATAATAAATTGTTTTGAGCGGTTTTGACATCGAATAAAATGCGGAACTAAAATAACAGTTTGGTCGTAAGCGTTTTAGATTCTCCGGCTTTAAGAATAAAAAATTTTATGAGTCTTATCAAAGTTGTCATTTATACTTTAGCCTTTTTGCTGAGTCTTTTGTTTCTCGGACGCTTTTTTGTTTAGCACGCGAAAATGAAACGACTCGAAAAATCTTCGGCGGCGGTCTTTATGTGGAAGAACACGGCTTGTTCTCGGGCTTTGCCTGACGAAACAGCACGAAAAGCGGTCTCATTACGACCGCTTTTTTAGCTTTAAAGTCTTACTTTGCAACTTTGCGGCTTTGCGGGAGAAAATTCAATTTCCCGCAGAGACGCAAAGAATTTTACGAAGAATATGACGGAATTAAGAAAAATAAAACGCGCTTTAATCAGCGTTTCGGATAAAACGGGAATCTTGGAATTTGCCGCTGAATTAAACGCTTTCGGCGTCGAGATCATCTCGACCGGCGGCACGGCGAAAAGTTTGCGCGAGAGCGGCGTCGCGGTTACGGAAGTTGCGGAAATAACGAATTTTCCCGAAATGATGGACGGTCGCGTGAAAACCCTGCACCCGAAAATTCACGGCGCTTTTCTCGCGCTGCGCGACAACGAAAATCACGTCGCTTCGATGCGCGAACACGGCATCGAAGCGATTGATCTGGTCGTCGTCAATCTTTACCCGTTCGAGCAAACCGTTGCAAACGAAGACGTAACGCTTGCCGAAGCGGTCGAAAACATCGACATCGGCGGACCGGCGATGATTCGTTCGGCATCGAAAAACTGGCGCGACGTCGCAGTTTTAACGGATGCGCGGCTTTATGAAGGCGTTTTACAGGAAATGCGCGAGACGGACGGAAGTTTAAGTTTGGAAACACGCCAGCGCCTCGCGACGCTTGCCTACACACGCACGGCAAGCTACGATCTGGCGATTTCTTCATTTCTTGCCAGACAGCTTTCAGATGAAGATTTACGGTTTCTCGAACCGTTCAACCCGATGCAGAATCTACTGATTATCGAATCGAGCGAAATTTTTGATGAAGATGATGAGTCTTCCGAAGATTTACCCGAATTCGAATCAATCGAGCTCGCGAAAGTCGCCGATTTACGTTACGGCGAAAATCCGCACCAGAAAGCGGCGATTTACGAATCTCTTGAGCAGGGCGGCATCGCCAAGGCGGAACAGCTTCACGGCAAGGAAATGTCGTTCAATAATTACGTTGACGCCGAAGCCGCGTGGAATCTCGTGCAGGATTTCGATGAATTAGCCGTAACGATCATTAAACACACGAATCCGTCGGGCGTCGGCACGGGCGCGACGAATTTGGAAGCTTACCGGCGCGCGCTTTCGACCGATCCGGTTTCGGCTTTCGGCGGAATCGTCGCTTTAAATCGTACGGTTGACGCTGAAACCGCAGCGGCGATAAACGAAGTTTTCACAGAAGTCGTCGTTGCGCCGGATTTTGACTCGAACGCGCTCGAAATCTTTAAAACCAAAAAAAACCTGCGCGTTTTGCGCGTCGCCAAAACTGAAAACGAAAATCCGTTTGAATACAAGCAAATTTCGGGCGGATTTCTCATACAGTCGAAAGACGTTTACCGCGTTTCGGAGCAGGATTTAAAGTTTGTTACGGAAAGAAAACCGACCGATGAAGAATTGCGCGCGCTGCTTCTGGCATGGAAAGTCTGCAAGCACGTGAAATCGAACGCGATCGTTTTTGCCGACGAAAATCAAACGATCGGCGTCGGCGCGGGACAGATGAATCGCGTCGATTCGGTCAGAATCGCCGCGATGCGCGCCGAACGGTTCGAACTTCCGCTAAAAAACTCGGTCGTCGCGTCGGACGCTTTTTTCCCGTTCCGCGACAACGTTGACGAAGCCGCCGGTTTCGGCGTTTCGGCGATTATTCAGCCCGGCGGTTCGATCAAAGACGCGGAATCGATCGAAGCCGCGAACGAGCATAAAATCGCGATGGTCTTCACGGGTTTTCGTCACTTCAAACACTAAATTAAAATTTGTTGAAAAAAAGCTTGACTTTTTAAATACTTAAAGTGATACTTAAGGTATTACAGGTTGACTTGAGGAACGCTCGGAGGTTTTATAACAAAGAATCTTCCGGCGTTTCTTTGTTTTCACTCCAAAAACCTTTCGATTCGTAAATCATTTCCGTCGGTCGAAACCGAAATCGTTCCGCGCTCGCCGGTCGTCAGAACGGTCGCGCCCGTCGCTTGCCAACGTTCCCAAACTTCCCTGTGCGGATGCCCGAACTGCGATTTTCTGCCGACCGAAATTATTGCAAATTCTGCCTTTGCCGCGTCAATAAACGGCTGGATCGACGAAGTCCGGCTGCCGTGATGCGCGACTTTGACAACGTCCGCGCGTACAAGCTGCGGATTTTGAACGAGAAAATTTTCGGTTTCCTTTTCGATGTCTCCGGTCAGCAAAAAACTTTTTGCGCCGAAAATAATTCGTAAAACCAACGAGTGATTATTATCCGAAACGGCTTCGGGCGAATCGTCGGCTTTGGGAAACAGAACTTCGACGCGCGCCTTTTCGAAATTCAAAACATCGCCGCGCTTCAGTTCAAAAATTTCTACATTTCGTTTTTGCAAAACTTTGTAAAGCTCCGCGAAATCCGCGTCCGCTTCGGGCATTCTGCCAAAAAATGCGGCGCGCACGCGAAAGTTTTTCGCAACGTCGGTCAAGCCCTGAATATGATCGGCATCGGCGTGCGTCGCGAGAATATAATCAATCCGCGAAAGCCCGCGTTCCCATAGAAATTGCGAAACGACCGATTCGCCGACGGTTGCCGCGTCGGGCTCGAAAATCTCCGGTTCTTCGCCGTCGCGCCGAACGCTGAGATTATTGAAATTCGGCTTTCCGCCGCCGTCAACGAGCAAGGTTTCGCCGTTCGGAAAAGTTACGAGCGCCGCGTCGCCCTGCCCGACATCGAGAAAATCAACGCGTAATCTGCCGTCCGCGCGCGGCGCGCTGAACGGATGAAAAACGATTGTTAGGGCAAAAATCACGAGCAGCAAAACTGAAATTTTTAAAGTAAAATACGGCGCAAAATCAAAGCGACGGTTTGCAGGATTTTTGTTTTCCGAATCTGAAAGTTGAGAATTGAAATCCGAAAATAAACTAAACGGATTCCAGCGGTAAAGCAAAATCGTTAAAATAAAAACCGGCAGAAAATACAGAAAATAAACCGCTTTGCCCGCGCCGGAATAAATTGGCACGCGAAAACTCGCCCATTCGTTTTCGACAAAAAGCGCCGGAAGCGCCAATAAAATCCGATTCAAAAGTTCGGTTAGATTGATGACCGGCAAGGCAAGCGCGTCGCTGAACTGCGCGAAAAAAAGCGCGATGAGCGCCGCGAAGCTTTCGAGCGCAATAAAAAGTCCGACCCATAAATTGAGCAGAATCGAGGCAATCGAAACGCGGTGAAAGTAATAAACCGTCAGCGGCAGTAGCCAGATTTGCACGATCAGCGAAACCAGAATTCCCTCGAAAAGATAACGCAAAACGCTTTGCAAATTTTTCGCTTCAAGAATTTTCAAATAAGGCGATTTAAAGATCCGCGCCGACCAGATTTGCTGTTTCAACTCACTCCGCCAAACGCTTTCGCGCCAGTAAAGCATCTCGCAAAACCGTTTGAGCCAGACGGGAACATTCGGCGGAAAAGGCGCGGCGGCAGTCGGTTGCCATTCGCCGATCGCGCGAAAATTTTCAAGCAGCGGAAAAGCGCACGCGACGATTGCCAGAACGCTCACGAACGTCAGATGAAACGATTGCGAAAATAGGTCTTCCGGTCGCCAAAACAGTAACAGCAGCGCGCAGAACCCGAGCGAATTCAAAAGATTTCCGGTGCGGTAGATAACCTGCGAAAAAAGCAGGATCGTGAACATTATCGTCGCGCGAACGACCGGAACGTCCGCGCCGACGGCGATCGAATACGTCCACAAAAAACCGCCGGCGATCAAAAACTGCCACAATCTTTTTCGCGTGAAAAACTTCAAAAGCAAAAGCGTCAGCGCGCCGATAAACGTGATGTGCAAGCCGGAAATTACGAGCACGTGAAATGTGCCGCCTTCGCGAAAAAGTTCGGCGGTCGGTTTGTCGAGAAAATATTTATTGCCCAAAAGCGAGGCGATCATAATTCCGGCGGTCGAAACGCTGAATTTTTCGCGAAAATCCGTAATCAGATTTTTACGGATTTCGTAGAGCCAAGCCATCGAGACAAAATTTTTTTCGTCGCCGATTTTTTCGACGAGCAAAGGACTTTTGATCGTGCAGGTCGCGTCAATTTCCTGCTGATCGAGAATTTCGCGACGCGACGCGACGCCCGGATTCAGAAAACTGTCTTCGCGCAGGAGATTGCAGGCGGCGCGGATTCGCGAGCCGTAGCGAAGGTTTAATGCTTGATATTCACCGGCGATTTGTTCGCTTGCAAGCGGCGCGAAAAATCTGATTTTGCCCGAAACATCGAGCGTTCGAGCTTTATAAACCAGTTTTTCGGCTTGGATTTCGACAAAAAAACCGCCGACCGCTTCGTCGAGTTTTCCGCGCATAACGCCTTCGATTTCGACCGGTTCACCCGATTGTATGCGGTTTTCATCGTAGATTTTCTTGATGCGGTTGGCGGGAATCGTTTGATTTTTTATTTGGAAACAAAATGCTCCGGCGGCGATAAAAGCGAGCGAAACAAACGCGACGGCAAATTTTTGTTTGATAAAAATCGCCGTTAAAACTCCGCACAAAAGACTCGAAAACAGCGCGAATTTCCAGCTGATTGCAAAATGTTTTCCGGCTAAAATGCCGAAGGCAAAACAAGCGGCAAGCCGGAATAACGGGTAAAACGAAAAATTTTTAGAAGAATTTGCTCCGTTCATAGTGGAAATTCGTGTTTAAGTTCAGCGCGTTAACGCGCTGAACTTAGCCACTGACGGAGTGCGGCGGTTTGTTTTCTAAATTCGAAACTTTATGCTTTTATTCGGTTCTTACCAAATTCTGTAATTGCCGAAATCTTTTGTCGCTGATTCCCGCAACTAAAATCAAATGTTCAGGCTTGCGGAAATTGCCGTACTTTTCGCGGTGTTCGACGATTTTCTGCGCCAGTTTCGCGCCGACGTTCGGCAGTTTTTCGAGCTCCTCGACCGAAGCCGTATTGATATTTACGGCGTTTTCGGCGATTTGGACAGTATTTTCAACAGTTAAAAATTGTTGTGTTTCCTTTTTGTTACAAGAAACATGAAAAAAGCAGAGAATCAGTAAAGCTAGAAGTTTAATTAAGAAACGGTAATTGTTGAAATATTGCAGCTTAACCGAAACCATATTCTATTTGCCTTGTTTGTGTGCAAAATGCTAAAAGTTCATTAAATTGCAACATTTAGCATTGTGAAAAAGTGGTTTTCCACAGACTTTTCAACAGATTCCTGTGGAAAACTGTGGAAAACTTTTCCGCTCTTAATTATTCATTTCTTCCATGTCCTGCAAGTCTTCGTAAGCCTTCTGCAAAATCGGACGGGCGCGTGTGCTGCCGTCCATTTCGCCGATGTAGCCTTCGCGCACCATCGCGTCTAAAATCGCCGCCGCGCGCCCGTAGCCGATGCGCAAATGACGCTGCAAAAGCGAGGTCGAAGCGCGTTTTGCCGAGACGACGCTTTTCACCGCGTCCCAGAAAAGCGGGTCTTTTCTACCCGGCAAATCGCCCGAATCGTCCAATTCGTCGTCGGTTTTCGTAATCGTCGTATCGTATTCCGGACTGCCCTGCGCCTTGACGAATTCGACGATCTTGGCGATTTCCTTTTCGTCTACGAACGCGCCGTGAACGCGGATCAGATTCGATGTTCCCGGCGGCAGAAACAGCATATCGCCTCTTCCTAAAAGACTTTCCGCGCCATTGCCGTCGACGATCGTGCGTGAGTCAACTTTTGAGGAAACGCGAAAGCTGATGCGCGACGGGAAATTCGCTTTGATTAATCCTGTAATAACGTCAACCGAAGGACGCTGCGTCGCCAGAACGAGGTGAATGCCGACGGCGCGCGCCATCTGCGCGAGCCGCGTAATGGATTCTTCGACTTCTTTGCCCGCGACCATCATCAAATCGGCAAGCTCGTCAATAATAATCACGAGATACGGCAATTTTTTCCACGGTTCACCGTTGTCGTCGAATTGTCCGGCGTCGTTGCGCCGTTTGACTTCCGCATTGTAGCCGTCAATATTTCGGACGCCCCAGCCCGCTAAATCCTTGTAACGGCGTTCCATCTGCCCGACCGCCCATTTCAGGGAAATCGCGGCGCGCTTCGGATCGGTAATAATCGGCGTCGCAAGATGCGGAATGTCTGCATAAACATTGAGCTCGACCTGTTTCGGGTCAACCATGATGAGTTTTACCTCGTCGGGTTTCGCCTTGTAAAGTATCGAAACGATCAGCGTGTTAACGCCGACCGATTTGCCCGCGCCGGTTGCGCCGGCGATCAAAAGATGCGGCATTTTTGCGAGATCGGCGACATAATTCAAACCGTCAATGGATTTACCGAGCGCGATCGAAAGCATCGAATGCGAATCTTTAAACTTTTTCGATTCGATAACTTCGCGCAGCTGAATAGTTTCGCGCTCGCGGTTCGGAACTTCGATGCCGACAAAGGCTTTGCCCGGAATCCGGTCAATGCGGATTGATTCGGCTTTTAAGGCAAGACACAAATCGTCAGCCAAACCCGTCACGCGCGAATATTTCACGCCCGGATCGGGTTTGAATTCATAAGTCGTCACGACCGGTCCCTGACAGATATGCATGACGCGTCCCGTAACGTTAAACTCTTTGGTTTTATCGGTCAACTCCTGCGCGATGGCGAGAAGCTCTTCGTCTTTCTGCTCGATGCGCGGCGCGGCAGGCGTCAAAAAATCGGTCGGCGGCAGAATGTAATCCTCAAACGACTGCGGCTTTTTCGGCGGCGCGATGATTTCTTCTTTCGCTTCGAAAATTTCCGGCAAGTCTATTTCAAGCTCGCCCGTCTGTTGAACCGGCGTGATCGGAATTTTTTCGCTTTCGGCGATCAAGTCAACCGGTTTATTTTGATGAGTTTGAATTTCAAACGGCGGCAGATCTGGTTCTTCAAAAACTTTTTCCGTTCCCGAAATCGTCGGTTTGATGTCTTCTTCGACGGTTTCGTCGCGAGCGATTTCTTCCCAGTCAATTTCATCTTCTGCTTCGCCGGAAAACGCCGGAGCTTCCGTTTGCTTTTCTTCCGTTTTTTCGGACGCGGACTTTTTCAAATCTTCGAACAACGCGGAAACCGTGTCGCGGATTTTGACGTTTTTCGTTTCGTTTTTCGCGGGAACAATATCGCCCAGCGAAATTGTCGGTTTCGCCTTATCGGTTTTCACTGGCGGCGGCGATTCGATCGTCTCGGTTTGTTCGACGGCGTTTGCTTTTCGTTCGGCGCTGCGCGCGCTTCGTTTCGTCAGCCACTCGGTAACGCGAATTCCGAAATTTTCGAAAGCCATGCCGAAGCTGCCGAAAATCGAAGACAATGAAAGGCTTGTAATCAACAAAACGGAAATCGCGGTCAACGAAATCAAAAGAATCGTCGTGCCGATATTTCCCATAAGCCCGGAGAAAATTTTATAGAAAAACGCGCCTAACAAACCGCCTCCGTCAAAAAAGAAGGAAGCTAAACCTGAAATGGAAGTAACAAAAAGAAAATATCCGAAAAGCTGTGCGAGCGACAAATGCAAATTCTTCGCGCGAAATACGCGCCACGCCATAAGAACGATCAGCGCGGGCAGAAGATACGCGGTTATTCCGACCATTTGGAACAGCAGATCGGCTAATACAGCGCCAAATGTGCCGATCCAGTTTTGACGTTTTTGTATCTCGGTTCCCGTGCTGTTTAGTGACCAATCGGTAGAACTGGAAGAAACCAGACACAGAAAAACCAGAATCGCCAGCGCGAGCAAAATTACCGCGATAATTTCATTGCTTCGCGAATCGGTTTTTGTCGCTGTAATCTGTTTTTTTCTTGCTGTCGTTGTCGTCGCCATTTTAGTAAAATGTTATTTTATGCCGAAGCCTGCGCGCCTTTTTTAAAGAGTAAAAATTCCTTGATAAAATCGTCAATGTCGCCGTCGAGAACGGCTTCCACGTCCGAAACTTCGAATTTCGTCCGCGTGTCTTTAACCAGTCGATACGGATGCAAAACGTAATTGCGGATTTGCGAGCCGAACGAAATATCCTGCTTGGTCGCTTCGAGATCGGCAGAATCGGCACGCCGTTTTTCGAGTTCCAATTCATATAATTTCGAACGCAAAACCTGCATCGCGACCGCGCGGTTCTGAATCTGCGAACGCTGATTCTGGCACGTCACGACAATATTCGTCGGCAAATGCGTGATTCTCACCGCCGAATCGGTGACATTTACGTGCTGACCGCCCGCGCCCGACGAACGATATGTATCGATCCGCAAATCCTTGTCCTGTATGTCAACCTCGATATTTTCGTCAATTTCGGGCGAAACGAACATCGAAGCGAAAGACGTTTCGCGGCTGCCGCCGGAATTAAACGGCGAAATTCTGACCAGCCGGTGAACGCCCGCTTCGTTTGCCAACAATCCGTAAGCATATTCGCCCTCGACGCGAAACGTCGCCGATTTGATGCCCGCTTCGCTTCCCTGTTGTTCGTCGAGAATCTCGACCTTGAAGCCTTTACGTTCAGCCCATCTGAGATACATTCTTAAAAGCATCTGCGCCCAATCCTGCGCGTCGGTGCCGCCCGCGCCCGATTGAATCGAGCAGATCGCATTGTTCGCGTCGGTTTCGCCCGACAAAAGGCTTTGCGTTTCGGCAATCGCAACCTCTTTCTCCAGACGACCCACGAGCGATGCGAGCTCATTCAAAGAGCTTTCATCCGAGGCGGCAAATTCGATCAAGACTTCGGCATCCGAAACTGACGATTCAAAATTTTCATGTTGTTCGAGCTCCTTTTCGATGCGGCTGCGCTGCTGGACAATTTTCTGCGCCGCTTCGGAATCGTTCCAGAAACCGGAAGCGGAAATCTCTCGTTCTAACTTTTCAAGCGCCGCCCGTTTGCGAGGCGCGTCAAAGAAACCTCCCAAGTTGTTCAACTTTAACTTTTATTTCTTCGTATTTTGTTTGTAAATCTGATAATTCCATCTGCTTAATTTTTAACGCAAAGACGCAAAGACGCAAGGGCGCAAAGGAATTTTAGTAAAATTTTATTTTGGCGCCTTCGCGCCTTCGCGTCTTTGCGTTGAAACAAAACTAAAAACTAATAATGCCAAACTGACAATTGAACAAAACCACGCGAACCAATCGCCGTATTTTACATAAAAAGTTTGCGCGCCGTCGGATTTTGAAATCGTCCAGACGCGCGTCGCTTCCGTGTAAACGTCTGCCGCCTCGCGAACTTCGCCGCGCTCGGTGATATATGCCGTGATGCCGACATTTGTCACGCGCACGAGCGGGCGATTCGTTTCGACGGCGCGAAAAACCGAATTGGCAAGATGCTGGCGCAGAATCGGCGTCTTTCCGAGATACCCGTCGTTCGTCATTTCGACAAGAACGTCAGCGCCGCGCCGCGCGTATTCGCGCGACAGACTGCCGAAATGCGATTCGAAACAAATCATCACGCCGCCTTTCGCATTCCCGAACGCTAATAGATCGTATTCATTGCCGAAATCGAAATTGCCGACAAACGCGGGCATTTGGCTCGCGAAAGGTTCGGGAAAAGGAATGTATTCGCCAAACGGCACGAGGTGAATTTTGTCGTACTGCGCCGTTTTTTCGCCTTTTTCGCTAATCATTACGGCTGAATTCAGGATTCTTTTATTACCGTTCGATTCAGCCGAATTAAATAACACCGAAGCGTTGTTGCGGACAGCGAAATCGCGCAGAAAAGCTTGTAATTCCTCGTCGCGCCCGTATTGGAAAATCATCGGCGATTCCGGAAAGACAACCGTCACGGAAATATTATGTTTCCCGCCGTCAGTCCATTTCGGGTCGCTGCGTATCTCATCGGCTTCTTTGATCGCGGCTTCAGCGAGCTGAATATGACGTTCGAGCAGCTGCTGATATTTTTCAAGTGTGATGCCGCTCATCGGCACGTTCGGCTGAACGGCAACGACCAGGCTTAAATCTCCTTTAGCCGAACCCGGAAGTTTCGCGACCGAAAAAAGTAAAACGATAAAAAATAAAACCGAAGCCAGAATAACCCAATCCCGGCGCTTCATTCTTGCTTCGTCTTTTTCGGCAAGTAAAATTTTATAAAGCTTAAAGGCGATAAACGCGTTTAATAAAACGATTAAAAAACTAATCAAATAAACGCCGCCGATCGAAGCCGGTTGAATTACTTCCGCCCGAAAAGCCTGCGAATAGCCGATCGCGTTCCAATTATTGCCGGTCAGCCACATTCTCAAGAATTCCGTGAAAGTCCATAGAAAAGGCGCTGAAAAAATCGCGTATGTTCCGAAGCGTTTAAGTAAAACTGAACACAATGCACCAAAAATCCCGGGAAAAATGCCCACGACCGAGGCGACGCAGAACATAAAAAAGTAAATTAGCGGCGCGGGCAGACCGGCATAAGTGATCGGCGCAAAGGTCAGCCACCAACAAGTTCCGAAAAAGAACGTGACGCCGAACACCCAGCCCGTCAAAAAAGATTTAAGAGCGGAATCTTTCTCGCGTCCGATGGCGAAAAAAAGCGGCACGAGCGCAAACCACGCCAGAAACCAGAGATCGAAATCCGGAAAAGCCAAAATCAAAAGCACGGCTGAAATAAATGCCAGAACAGCGCTTAAAGGTGAAAGCAGATTCTTTCTGAGGCGCAGAAATTTAGTCATCTGCCAACAGTTTAGCAAAAAAATTTGCCGCTTGTGAGCAAAATCCGTCAATTTCGTTCAATTTGAAACGCCTTCAATCAGTTTGAACGGTCAACCTGAACGGGCGCACAAATTTTGTCAATCAAAAATGACGATTTTTGTCATTCGGTTACCAAAACCGCCGGTTGTTCAGTCAAATTGAAGTCTTTGTTTGGGAAACAAATCAAAAAGGTATTACCAAAGCCAATTAAACCGGCGTTTTTAATATTATCCAATAAATATAAGCTTTAAAAGCAGGAGAGCCCGGTTATTTCTAACCGGACTCATAATCGGAAGGACAACTGAAGGAACGCTCGGAAGGTGGTCGAGTGCAGTGGCAAACCGCGCTCGGAGAAGTGTTGGCGGCGGGGTCTTGATTAACTTCATCAAGCTAGCCGCTTTTCACCATTGCACGTAGCGTGCCAAAAGGATTTGGGATTTGGGATTTGGGATTTTGCTTTACAGCCTAATAAATACGGTGTTTTAAGCAATTATCTCTTTTCGGAAATCATGAAAATCCGAAATCCAAAATCACAAATCAAAAATCAAAAGTTACACTATTTGGTAGAACATCTCTCGACGAGTCTCTGCAAGCCCGCGACTTCCGACTTTTTCTCTTCGATTTGCGCAGCCGAAGTCGAATCTCTTTCAAGCTGACCGAGAATAGCGAGCGCGGAATCGAGCCGGTTCTTTGCCTGTAAACAATCGTTCTTTTCGAGATAAATTTTAACGAGCGCGATTTCCGCGTTGATCAGGCGATTATCCCAGAAGAGCGCCGTTTTCAAGCTGCTCACGGCTTGCTCTTTATCGCCGCGCCGCAGGTGAATCATTCCCAAAAGATAATAGCTTTCGGCGCTCATCGGCTCGCTGACGAGCACACGGCGCAAAACCGCCATCGCATCGTCGTCGCGCCCGTCTTTGTAAAATGCGCGCGCCTGAATCAGAAGTTTTTCGGTTTCGTTAACTTCCGCCTGCACGGTGCGGGTTTGATTCTTCAATAAAATCACGCCGACAAAATCCCTGCGCGGCGGCTGAATGATTCGTAAAGCCACCGCATCCGTGGTGCGCGCGCGCGTCCACTCGGTCTGAAACTTCGCGTAACGGTCGCCTTCGGTCAAAAATCTCCGCGCCTGATTGTCAAAATCTACTGCTGACGCGTCTTTTAAGAGTTCGAGCGCCTTTGCCAGCAGAAAATAGCTTTCGCCGTCTTTCGGGCTGCCTGCGAGCACCGGACGCAGCTCCGTCGCGGCTTCCGCATACTGCAAGTTCTGAAACAGCGCGAGACCGTAATTAAAGCGCACGTTCGCATCGTCCGGCGCAGAATCCAGAGCTTTTTTCAGATATTCGATGCCTTCGGTCAAAAGTTTGGCGGAATTTCCTTTGTTTTTCTTCTCGGCGCGCGACGCCTGAACGGCAATCGCGCCGATCGTGTTGTAAACGCTGGTCAGCTTCAAATCTTCCGCGAGCGGGCGCAAAACCGCGAGCGCCTGTTCGTAATTATTCTGCTGCCAGTGAATCAAGCCGGTATAAAACGCAGCTTCCGGATAGATCGGCGATTCCTGCGCGATGCGCGAAAAATAATCGATCGCTTCCGGAAATTTGCGCTGGTTCAGATAAAGATGTCCGAGTTCGAGCGCGGCGGCGGCGTAAATTGCGCCCGATTTTTCGTCGGCGTAAATACGCATCGCGTTTTTCAAATAATTTTCGCGCGTCTGCGAATCGGTTTCCGAAGAAAGCAAACCTTTGATATAAGCTTCAAATGCGCGCGCCGGAACTTTATTCGCGGCTTCGACAAATTGATTCTGCGCAAACGGCAAAGCCTTGTCGCGCTGATAGAGAATCTGATAAGCGACTTGCCCCTGAACGGTCTGCAAATTCGCGAGCGCGTCGTTCAGATAAATATCGCGCGTAATTCGTCTGCCGTCGGGAAATTCCTCGCTCAAAAATCTGCCTTCGTTGACGCGAATAATCTTCGCCGTAACTGAGACGATCGCCGCCGTTTCGCCCTGCGCCGGCACGATATTGTATTTTCCGGCGATCAAAAGCGTCGCTTTTCCTTCACGCGCCATTTTTAAAGAAGTTGCCAGAGAAGGCAGGTTGGTCAGCGGAACACGCAGGCGCTGTTGAATGATTTTGCGCTCGTCGTTCGAAACGACGTTGAGGCTCGGAACCTTGAGCAAATCCGACAAGGCATCGGCAAAACTTTCGCCGACCCAGTTAAATTCGGCGCGCTGCGAAGTGTTTTCAAACGGCAGAACGAGCACCGTATCGGTATTCGAAGTCGTCTGAGCGTTGGAAGCGGCGACTGCGAACATCGCGAAAACGATTGTAAATAATAACTTTTTCAGCATTTCTTCTCTATAAAATAAAAAATTCGCCTCTGATGAAAGCGAATCGGTTTAATTGATAGATGCAGTTTTTCCGAAAAAAGATGGTAGTCGGTACGGGATTTGAACCCGTGTCGCCGCCGTGAAAGGGCATCTTCAAACATCAAACGCTTAATTTTACAGACTTCAGAGAGTTTGTAAAGTCGAGAATATCACATTTCAATTTTCAATGTGTCCATCAGCGTGTCCAAAAAGGAAGGACAAAATGGCAAAACAAAGAAATGGATATGTTTTTGAAAGTAATGATAAATGGTTTGCGCGAGTAACTTTTACAGATGCTAACGGCAAACGACGAAATGTTAAACGAACTGCGGCAACCGAATCTGAGGCAAAAAAGATTCTACGCGCAATCTTGAACGAATTAGAAAATGAGGGAGAGCAAGCCTTTGATATTGCCAATCTCATTTTCAATGATGTAATTGATTATTATGAAGCTCATTTCTGTAAACAAGCAGAATACGCTAACGGACGCAGAATCAGCGGTCTGAGAGATGTAGGACGGGCAAAAAGCGTCTTGCCACACTTTCGGGCTTTTTTCGGACATAAGAAACTTCGATTCATTACCTATGGCGATTTAGTCAGTTATCGGCGTATGAGAATGAACCTTCCAACTCATATGAAACAACCCCGAACAGACGGCACAATGAACCGTGAACTTGGAATTTTGCGCCGAATTTTTAATATCGCCCTTGCCGAAAGTTGGATAAAAAAGAATCCATTTAGTTCAGGCGAACCGCTCATTATTCCCTCAGCGGAAAATATTCGTGAAAAAATATTGACCTTTGACGAAGAACAAAGACTGCTTATTGCTTGTGAAGAACCTTGCCGCGCACATATTCGTCCTATCGTGATTGCCCTTTTAGATACAGGAGCAAGACGAGGCGAAATGTTAAAGTTGACTTGGCAGAATGTGAATTTTGAATCGCGCATTATCACGATTATTGGCGAAACGACAAAGACGCTCAAAACTCGACAAGTTGCTATGACAAGCCGACTTTACGACGAACTTTCATTGCTTTGGGAAAATTCGAGCAAGGATTTATCGGGTAGAGTATTTCCCTTCACAGTCTTTCGGAAATCGTTTCAAACTGCGTGTAAAATTGCAGGAATAAAAACAGGCGGGATTGACGGACTTGTAACTCATAGCCTTCGCCATTCGACAGCTACACGATTGGTTAAAGGTAAAATGCCTATTCAGATGGTTGGGCGGATTCTCGGACACCAACAGCCGCAAACGACCTACCGCTATCTTTCCGCTAATGACGAAACTTTATATGAGGCAAGCGAAATTCTTGAATCTTTTCAACAACAAACACAAAGCGATTCCTAAACTGCGAAATTTAAGCCCGTGTCTTTCCGAAGATATGGGCTTTTCTTTTTTTCAAAGCCTTTATTTACAGTGATTAGCCGTGTTTGCATCAAAATAGATAATGGCTAAACCCATTATTTGCATAGCTTACGAGCAACCCTATTGCTTTTTTTCTATGTTCGAGTAATATCATAATGCGATGGGAAATTTAACAGCAAAAGTTTTGAAAATGAAGCGGAATTTTCGAGTAGATAAGCTCTTTTAATACAATTAAATACACCTATGCATTTTTGCACAATTGTCAAGCTAAACCCTTTACTATCAGCAATTGAGCTTCGACAAAACCTTGACAGCGAGCATTTGTTAGTGTATAATAGAAGGAAATAGAAAAAGGACGAAAACCTGTTAACCGTCGAAAAGTATTCAGGTAATCGTCCTCGATTTTAAGTTCGTCAAGCAGTCTTTTTGTGTCTGCTCGACTCAAGCATTTTACTGCCTTTAACTGTTTTCAATTATATCAAATTCGGCAGTTACGGGCAAATTTCAAAGGAGTTATGAATTTATGAAGAATAAAGAATTATCAGATATTCTCTACACCGAAAAAGAAGCCGCCGATTACTTTGGCTGGTCGGTATATACGATGAGAGAGATAAGAAAGCGCGGCGACATTGAACACTTGGTCTTTAATGACAAAACAGTTCGTTATACTCTCGAACAGCTAAAGGCTTACGAAAACCGACATCTCAAAAAAGCGGCGTAAACCTCTCGAACTAAACAATAAAAATTAAGGAAATTAGGACTCGGAAAGGAAGAAAGCCGAATAAGGGCGAAGTGCGCCTGAAATTAAGAAAAGATAAAGGAAATTATGAAGAAATTAGAAGAAAAAAACTGTAATAAGGGTGACGAAAGAATAATTAAACTTACGTCAGAAAAAATGAAAAAAATATCTGCTTATATGAAAAGTGCAGGATTACAGCAGACTCAGGTGGAAACGATTTTACTGCTAGTGAAAGTTTCAAAGGGAAAAGTTTGTTTTGAAACGACTATGGAAGAATTAACTTACACTTTTTACTCTAACTATCTTCAGATGAAAAGGGAAAATGTTAAAAAGAGTAAAAATTATAAAAATAGAATTAGATGTCGTCTAGATTATTTTGAAAATGAATGGCAAGAGAAAAATAAAAAAATATTCTTTAAGACTTTGTCAAAGGAATGTGCGGTTGGATGTGCGGCTTCACATTCTAAACAAAATCCTAATCCCGATATTATAACGATTAAATTGAATTTCTTGCTTGAGATGGATAATCAAATAATTCGGAAAAAAAATAATACGAAGTATAAATTTGAACGATTATATCAGTGGATAAATTTGGACAATTTTATCAATTGGATGAACAAAATAATTGTGAAAATTTCGTAATGCACAACCAGAATATGAAAAACGATTCATTATAAAATCATTTTCACACTGCAAACCAAGTAAATAATTGAATATTAAGTAAAGTCTGAAAGGCATAAGTATTATTGTGTCTTCAAATTATGGAGAAGTGTATCTAAAGTGACGAAAAGACAGAACAAAGATAAAGAAATTAACTTCTTTAAGGAGGTTATTTCCGATGAAGCGTAAACCGAATAAAGAAAATAACAAGCAAAAAACTAAAGTTAAAGTGGAGCTATTTGAAGCCGCTCAAAACAAGATTCAGTATATCAAAGAGTTAAAAGAGTTAGATGGAATAAAGAGCGTGAATGCTTGTTTGTTAATGGCTCAGATTGAATACTGGTTTTCTATTTCGGGAAATGGGTTTTATAAATATAAGGCACGTCCCGAAACGGAACAATATCGGTATAAAGATGGTGACAGTTGGACTGAAGAGCTTGGTATAAGCAATGCCGAGTTTACGAGTGCCTTTGCCCAGATTGGCATTAGCTATAATTCTAAAAAATTATATGACGAAGCTAAGGTAAAAGGCGACGTGTTCAAAGGGAAATTTTATTGCTCTTATAATAATAAAGTAAATCGTCTGACACATTATTTTCGTAATGACAAAAAGGTAAATGAAGCAATTCAATTTCTACGAGAGTTAAAAACTCAAACTCCTGGAAATAAAGATTCTCAATTGTCGGATTCAACAAAGTTGGTTTCCAGAGATGAAGAAAATGGAATTATGGAGCAGGACAATTCAAGTCTCGAATCTACAGATACTACATCAAATACCACAACAGAAACTATTTCAGATAGAGAGCAAGCTTCGCTTGGAAACTCTATCTCTAAAAATAAAGAAGTTTTTAATGTGTCAGAAGACAATATTGAGTCTCAAATTTCACAGGACGAAGAAATACAGCTAGAAGGAAAAATTATACTTCCTGATAATTTCACGCCGACTTGGGATGCGAAATACCGAGCGATGTTACATTTTCCAGAAAATTCTCCTGCTTGGGTAACTGAAAAATTTGTCGAGCATTACAAGGCAAATTGTAACAAGGCAACTATTCGACAATGGCATCAAAAATGGTGGGATTGGATGAGCAACGAGCGAACAAAGGGCGAAGATGAGAGTTTGGCAAAAGAGCACAATGAAATTCTTAATTATGTTGCTAGGGATGTTAATTCCGCAACAGAACATTTTGATTTCCTCCTTTTTGATTTAGCTGACTTTCTCACTTGGTTTGAGGACGATTATTCCGAAGAGACAATAATTGATGTTCTTGAAGAACTGTATTTGAACGATTTCTTAGGACGAGTTGGGGAATACTACTTTGATAATAAAAAAGCCCAATCTTCAAACGAAGCTTTGAATTGTCTATTTTCAGGAATTGCATCAATGAAACTTGAGGACGAAATTATTGATATTTATTCGTGGACGAATAGAAAGTATAGTTTACGGCAATATCGCGCACATTGGGCGAAGAAAAAGAAAGAATAAAAATCTATACTGTATAGGTTTTCTTTAGCCTCTCAAGCCTCTCTAACCACTCCAAAATGGAATTAGGTATTAGGAACCCGACAGACTGAAAAACTAACCCCCTTTGATTTTACACGGGGGTAGTCGTGTTTTTATAGTGATTCGGACGGCTCATTGCACTCGGAGAAAAAATGAAAATAAAAAAAAGCCTGTTGTAGAAGGAATAATAGATAAATTTAGTGGGCATTTATACAAACGCCTATAAAATTCTTAGCCTAAAGCCTGAATTACAAGGGGTTTTTCGTGTGTGCGGGTCATTTTTTTAGTTCAGAAAACTTCTGCCATTATACAAACGAAGGCAAAAATATAAAAAAAGTAATAATTATCTGCCAGTCCGACAAAAAATGGCACAAAAGAAGATTACTCCTAGAGTAATGATTATGGGTAAAACTATGACCAATATATCACCGATTTTTCCGAAAGACTTTTTGATTTTTCTTTGAAAACGCTCCTGTTTCTTATTTTTTATATTTTCTTCACGCCATTGAGAATCTACCGTTTGAATAGAATTTCTCAGTGATTTAGTTCGCTCAGGAGCAACCACTTCTAATTTATTCAGATATTTTTCTCTTTCAATTTTATCGAAAGTGAGTTTATGAATTATATTTTCAAGCAAATTTTCGTTAGTTGGCTCAAAGACGCTAAGAATCTCAAAAACCTCATATTTTTGCTTGTTCGTTAAAATTTTACTTCGTTCATTTTTTTCACTGACTGCAATTAGTTCTTTAACGGCTTTTGCTTTTAGCTCTTCCTTTTTATCTTCTGGCGCATTATTAACACCATTTACAATTCCTGTTTTCAATTCATCGAATCGGAACTTTTCTGGCGTTGATAGCTTTGCCGCGCAGAATCCTTTGCCGAATTGTGCAAGATAATTGTCGGCATCATATTCAAGAGCTTTAGTAAAATAATCGTAGGCTTCCTGATAGTTCTGAACTTCTTGCGCGGAAGTGCCAAGCCTGAGCAAATTTTCAACATTGACCTGCGCCGCGTTGACCGCATCGTGCACGATAATATCGAAATTGCAATACATACATTTGACCTGTTTTTTATCGTCAGGTAGCCGAAGGTCGCCGCCACAGTTCGGGCACTTTGCCGTTATAAATTCCACGCTTATTTCTCTCTGAGTTTGTATTTTAGAGTCTGACAGTTTAACTTTATTTTTAATTTCATCTATGCCCATTGGGAAAAGCAAAATCTAGGCAAGGATGCGAGCCGTTTCAGGTGACAACCTAAAACAAACGGCGAAAAAATCTTATAAGACAATTATAGACCTATACAGGTCGAAAAACCAACAAAAAATAGCCAAATACTTTGCCATAAGGAGAAAATCTTATGGCTAAAGCTGCGCGTCCAAGACCTGCCAATTTAGCGAAAAAATTAAAGCAGATTCGCGTTCATTTGGGATTTTCTCAAGATGAAATGCTTCGGGCTTTGGGGCTTGCCGAAAAGTCGAATAGAAGCTTAATCAGCGGCTTCGAGCTTGGGACTAAAGAGCCGAGCCTCTTTACTCTTATTTCCTATGCGGATTTAATAAACGTTACGGTTGATGCAATAGTTAGGGATAGTATTGAACTAGATTTATCCAATAAAACCAATACTTAGTGAAATTGGATTTTTACCTTTTTTACATACCAAAGATTTTGGTCAAATAATAAAAAATAAAATTATTTTTTATTATCGGTATTTTTCGCAATAAGCTCTTTGATATGATTCCAAATATAACCCAAACAAAATATAACAGCACTAACTAAAATTGTAACTTTGATTATAAATGTTTCAATTATCTCAAAATGACTCAAAATGTTACTCAAATATTCCATAATTTTCCTCATTAAATAAATTTAAGAAGTCGTTTTTTACAACTACTTAACATTTTATCCGTAAAGAAAAATCAATAATAGCTTAATTATATTGGTTGAAAATTATGAAATATTTATTCAAGAAGTGATTCTTTGATAATTAATAATTGGGCTTTTATGCTCTGATGCGCGACAACGGATAGCAACGCTCCTTCCATCCTGTTTTATAGAATACCAACCTGTTCCTTCACACTTACAATCAAATTTTAACGGTAAGATTGGAGAAATTATTTCACTTCTTGTACCACTATTAGATTTACTATTTGAATTATTTGTAAAACAAGAAAGAACTGTTTTTGAGTTGAGTCGAATAGATTGAAAATGGCTTGATTTATACCCGCCATTTAATTCCCACCACTCAGCATTTGATGTTGGCTCGCCTGTCAGCAAAGTACTATAGATACTTGTAGTTTTGAAGTTTACTAACTCAAATTTGGGATAATACGACAAACTAAGATTTGGACGCGCTATCCACTCAGGTTTTAATTCTCCATTTTTTGATTTCCAAAGAACGAAACTTGCGTCCCAAAGCTTGAGACTAAGTAATTTTACAATTGTGGCACTTAAAGAAGTCTCAAAGATTTGAGCTATTTTTTGCAAAGATAGTGGAGATGGAAGAAAATCTTTCACGATTTTTGAAAAAATTGATGTCGGCATTAAGAGTTCTGATGCGGCAATATTACAAAGACGTTCTTCATCTTCATCTTGATGTGCAGAAACCTCTGTTCGGTATTTTACTGACGGCACAGATTCATAAAAAAAAGTATGAGCAAGTTCGTGAGCAAATGTAAAATTTATTCGCTCTAATGGACGGTCTTTTCTTAATTCAATGATAAATCCTTTCTCGTAAGGGATAAGGCGACCGTCTACTTTTATATCTTTTAACAAAACCTCTTTCACACTTCTAAGCGGAGCATAGACCGTAGGTGAGAAAGGTGGTTCTGTTAACCCTGATTCCATAAGCAGCATTTCTGCGTGGAAAAGCACCGCCTCAATTGGATTTTTCGCAAACGGAGTGGACTCCAACAATCCAAGAGCAATTGGGCTAGTAAAGTTGAATTTCTTGTTTTTTTTAGAATAATCTTCCACCTTTTTCTTTCTCCTTAAGCTCTTGATGGATTCCTTTCCAATATTTTTCAGTTCCAACCTCTGCCCTATTTTTTACCCCGACCATCGACAGTTCATTTTTATAAATGTGTGTGTGATTAGACCAAATTTCATCGACCTCAATAAAGGACATATTGACTTCTTTTGCATAGACTCGTAGAGCATCGTAATGGTCAACGAATGTTGAATCTACGTGCTGACCCGAAATTAAATAAGCCTCTGAGGTCATAAAAACTTTTGCAATTCGCCTAATTATCTCAAGTGAGGGATTAACAATATGCTCAGATTTATTTTCCAAAGAATTAATGAAACTTACATCAACTCCGATTAATCTAGCTAATTGTTCTTCTTTATAGTTTCTTTGTAGTCTTAATTGCTTTATTCGATTACCAAGTTCAAAACTTGATTCTTTTTGCGGGTGATTTAACCGCAATTCGGAAATATCAGGTAAAAGATTATTCATCGCTTCAATGAGTTTTGTGTCAAGTTCAATTAAACTGTCATACTCAACGATTTTAATGATTGCAGGACAACCCAATACCATTCGAGAAAGGGGCTGAGTTTTTTTCTTAATTAGAATTATCGACGTGCAAGATTGTAAAGCAATTTGCAATTCCATACCTGCCCCAAGACTTGGGAAAATCGCTGCAAGAAATATTAAATCTGATGATGCAACACGCTCTTGGTCAATGTCGTAAACTTCACGAGAGGAAACTTCGGGATTGTCGGTTGGGGATGTTTTAAGTCTTGGTCTATACAAAGCTACCGAGTAATTGAAATAGTTATTGCAAATTGTATTTACTTTTTCATCCAATTCGATAACTTCTTTTATTTGTTCTGGATTCAAACCTGTTAAAGCACTTGCGAAATAAGAAACTATTGGTTGGGTTTGATGTGCAATTCCAGAGTTGGTTAAGGGATGAATACCCAATCCAGATGCATAACTGGTATTTCTGATTAAAATTTCGGTAGTAACTTCTAAAGCATCAGCAAGAGCCTCAATAGTATCTTCACTCACCCTAATTGTTCCGTTCTCAATTTTAGAAATTTCTGACTGACTAATTCTTGCCGCAGTAGCTAATTTATCCTGTTTCCATCCTTTTTTTTCTCGAAGCGACTTAATTTTAATAGCAAAACCATTGTCGCCAGAAGCTTTATTTTTACTGTTCATAAACTTAAACCTCGCGTATAAATAATATTATAGTTTTAATAAGCAAAGAATAATAGAATAATTTTATGTGATGTTTATTCAGAATAATTTTCTTTTTTCACGTTAATTATGAAAGCACTCGATACAACATTAAAAGGAAATAAATTTGAAGAAAAAGTTTATGACATATTAAAGGATTTGTTAGATAACGAAGAATTTTTTGTCAGCGGAAAAAGAAGTAAAATTTTTAGGAAAAAAGGGTATTACTCAAAGGATAGAGAGAAGGAAATTATCTTTGATATTTCAATTGAAACGTATTTAGAAGATACTGAAAATTACAGTTTGTTAACTATAATAGAGTGTAAAAATTATGACGAAAAAATACCTGTTGATGATGTTGAAGAATTTGACTCAAAACTACGCCAAATAGGAGAACACAATATTAAGGGTATTATGATTTCTCCATCATCATTTCAGTCAGGTGGAGTAAAATTCGCAAAAAACAAAGGCATTGGATTAGCTCGTATAATTAGCAAAAATACACTTGATTGGGTAAATCACCGAAAAGACAGAGTATTTAATGAATATGAAATAGACACGATTGATTCGTATTTATCAACTGATAATAGCGATAAAAATTTCTTTGCCTATGTAAATAATAAAACCTTTGAATCTCTTTCTGATTGGTTAATTAATCTGAAAATTATAGACAAATATATACCATCACGAAGCCATATTCGTATTCCATACAAAACAAAGGAAGAAATTGAAAACAGAATCAACCAACTCAATATTGATAAAATTTACGTTGGTGACAAATTGGATATTTATACTCTCTGTAAAACTATTAAAGATATTTTTGGAGTTAGATTTATCTTTGACGAAAATTTGGATTTTCACAAAAAAAATAAAATTCTTGGGAAATTGTCGTTTAACCCCTTGGAAATATATATATCCAAAGAATTGCAGGATAATGTTTACCGTTGGCGTTTTACACTCGCTCACGAAATAGGACATTTGCTATTTCATTACGAAATTCTAAAAAATTATTTAGATGAAAATACTGATACGGAAAAGTCTTTATCCTTGGGCGATGAGTTACCGAGTGAATTAAATAAAAATATGGAAATTCAAGCAAATATTTTTGCGAGTTATTTGTTACTTCCTACAAAACCTTTACTTCAAGATGTTGCGAATTATTTCATAAAACAAAATATTTATAAACCTTATCTTTATCTTGATTCCCAAAAAGTAAATCAAAGTTTAGTTAACAACTTTCTGTCTGAACTAAAAAATAAATATGAGGTCTCTTTTTCGACAGCAAAGTTTCGGCTAATTTCGTTAGGATTGGTTATTGATAATTCTTGAAAAATCAGTTTTATGAAGTAAGTAATTTGGTGTAGCTTATATGCCTTTTTAAGGCTCTTAGTAACCGTATGCTAATCAAATATGTGTGGTCGTCCATTTTTATAAAAATGCAATCTATGTCTTGGGTTTTGCTTTCCTGTTTCGAATTCTAAGAAGGCTCCTATCTGATAGTTCAACTCATTGTTATTATAATTCGTTGTATATGACTGGAGCTTAATCTCATCATAAATGCAATCAATCAACGCACTTTTAGATTTCTTTACCTCAATAATACAAAGGTTTTTTTCATTAGTGCCGCGTTTATGAATTATGATATCTGGAAGCACCTCCCTGATTAATATGTCATCAATTGCAGTTTCTTCTTCGCCTTTGTTTAATTTGATTTTGGCTTCAACAATTTCACGTTTAATTACAAATATTTTCTTTTTTCCGATATCGGACTCAATGTTGCCATCATATTCACAATCAACGTTATAATCTGGAAAAAACATCTGTAAGGTTTCAGCAAGTTTATGAGATATACTAGGTTCGTTAATATTCTTTTCAAGCAGCCATTTATCCTTAGCCTTTATAACTTCAATAGCTAACACAAGCAATTGCGCAACTTCTTTGTCTGTCATAATTTTCGAATTTGATTTGTTATTATTAAAGCAAGTCGAATGGAGTTAAAATTCCAACGAATTCTTTCGAAGTTTCTGAAACTACACAAATAGGCAATCCGTTCCAATCATTTTCAATTAAATGTCTTATTGAGATTTCGGCGTTTAGAGTTTTGGTCAAAAGTAATTCTATTTGCCCTAATTCCAAGGCATCACCTAACTTCCTTGATAATCGTTTCCTCTTTTCACCCCGTTCAAATCCCAAAAGGTATTTTGTAATTGTTAAATCGGAAATAAGCTGCCAATTTCCTTCGTGATAAACAGGAAGGTAGGAAAAAGAATTAGCGAGCATATTTTGTCTTATAAAACTTATTGGTTGCCAAGGCGAAGCGGTAACAGGATTTCTAATCATAAAATCTTTTATTCGTTTTTCTTGTACTTCATCCATCAATGCATCCTCCAAAATTATTGAAATTTCAATCCCGTGTTGGGTTAAATGACGGGCAAACGCTCCCTCGTGCATTACAGAATTACGGGCATCATTAACATAATCATAAAGTGAAGAAAAAACTGTATGAAATTCTGGCGTATCGTTTGGTACTT
>JANOBZ010000020.1:0-51940 GCA_031411895.1 Acidobacteriota bacterium
ATCCTGACGGCACACGTCGCTGAAAGCGGCGTCAAACGTCGCGATTGACAGGAATCTTGAAAATAAATGAACCGTTTGAGCGTTTTTCAAACGCTGTGCCGTCAAGATGACGGCGTTCCGCCTTATCCAATACTCACGTTATTTTTAAGAAGTCATTTTAGAAAGGGCGAACCGTTCCTTCGACATTATAAATACTATTTTGAAATTGATTTGAGCATAAAAGATGTGTTTAGCCAACGCTCATCTTTTTTTGTTCCATTTGCTAAAAGACTTGTAATACGTATCAAATGCCCTTCACTTTAAAGTTCAGCTGGATTGAGGGGGCGATTTTAGTGATTTCGGAATGCGGTCTGCGGCGTATTATCCGATTAATTATCGGGCGAATCCGTTCTTTGCCGCCTTTTGTTCATTTAATAAAAAGTAACTCCTTGCAGGATCGAAACCTTATCGGAAATATATTCGTTTTCGGGAAAATCCTTCAAACCTTTAGAATATTCGTTAATTGCGAGTTTGATTAACCCGAGACTTTCAAAGATTTCCGCTCTTCCGATATAATGCGCAAATCCGGTTGCCTTTGTTGATAACTCCAGTTGTTTTAGGATTATTTTCTCATCCGCAGCCGTCATGACATTAAACTCAAAACCGAAGGTATTCGGTTTTGTGTCGAGATTGGTTGACGGGTCTACTTCGGCAACGGTAACGGTGCAGAACATACGAGCCGGAAGTTTTCCATAATACTCTCTTGCTTCATCTAAAAACGATTGCGTTTCATGCGGATTAAAATTTTCTCCCTTTGCATTAACTAATAAATCATTTTGCAAAAACAGCTCTTTCTTCCATTCTTTATAAATTTTTATAGAATTATTATTTTCATAGGCGGCAATTGTGATAAAAAGATGAAGCTTTAAATTTTCAGTTATGAAATTTGATTTTGCTATTTCAAAAGTAAAAAATTGAGGGATTATCAATGCGCCCTGATATGGATATCTAAAACGCCATTTATAAGAATATTTTGGCGCAAGGATCGAACCGGGCGGTATTAATTCAAAAAACTCATTAAAGGTAAATCCGGAATTTGTTTGATTATCCATCATATTAAGATTTACAACATTAGAAAGTGATTGCTTTCTTGTCGGAAAAATCTTAGCGAAATCCTCTTCGATCACATTCAAATTAAAATTTGACAGTCTTCCGCCCGGTCGAAATGTTTTTTTGTAACCGGGAATAAATTCTTCGCTGCAAACGATATTCGGAATACGATACCAGCCATCCGCTTCGGTTACGGATTCTTTACTTTTCGTACACATCAGAAGCTCAATCGTGCAGTTCTTCCCGCAGCGGATTTCCTCATCCGGATATAATTTAGTTCCAACTTTCTTCTTTCCGGTAAGCGGAGTTTCCTGCCCGTTTTTACTTTGGCGAAAAAAGCCGTCGCCGTTTTGCTTATTGATATAGGCTTTTACTTCAACATTTTTTTGGCAAAAAATAACATAATTGGTTGAAAATATAATAAGTAAAGCAAGCAATAGTTTCATAAATCACCTCAAGATCAATTCGGCCTTTTCAATGTCGAGCTTTGATAAGTTTCCCGATTCCGTTTTCTACCGTCGGATGTAAAAATAAAGCAAAGATAACCAGAAAGAAATCAAGCCATAAAACGCTTAATACTCTGACCGCGATAATTCCGATAACAAAGGTAGAGATTATCGCAATCCAAATAAAACGTTTTTGTTTTTTTTCCAAATCCACGGACTTATCGGTATTTCGCCAACGAATTACCGTAATAATAAACAAAATAATCAGTCCGAGAGATAAATCTATGATAATTTTGCTGCTGTGTTTGAGTTCGTAAAACGGTTCGATCGTTTGTGTATAAACCGCACTTGCATGTAAATATACTCCCGGCACCGGTTCATTTCTCCCCGGAATTATAAAAGTATCCGTCGCCTCCCCAAATTTCCCGTCACCGATTATTACCAATTTATTTTGAAATCTACTTCCCAAATCTCTGATAGAATCCGGTGAAATAGCTGATAGAGATTGACTGTGAATAGCTTCGAGTTTACTGTAATTGGTCAATAAACCCGCAGATTTAACTTCTCCTTTCGTGTCAATTATTTCAGTGTGGTCAGGTTCTTCGAGCGCGAATTTAATAAAGGACGGGGGAGTTTTGGGCGAAACTTTAGCAGCATTTACTAGACTCGAACTTAAGGAAAAAAGCTTTTGTTCCTCGTTGTTTTGAACCCACGCCAGCATTCGGCTGGTGTCGCTGGTGTTAATAGCAATGTTTGCGGCTAAATCCTTAAACTCAGCCGAACCCAGCCAGTTTTCCGGTTTTTGAAGAGCGGTTCGATAAACTCCGAGAAAAATCGGTGTTCCCTGTTGCCGTTGTTCAAGACAGAATTCAAAAAATTGCGGATCTTTTTTGTCAATCCAGCCTTTATCATTGGGTGAAAAATCAATATCTATGGCGATCGCGCGGGCTTTTTGTTTGATAAGTTCATTTATTAATATTTTCAAAGTTTCTCTGGAAGTAACATTACCGCTTTTCCCGCCGGGAATTTGACTAATATCAAGCACAACAACGGGCATTTCAACCTCAGGTGAGAATGCCGGAATCTGAGAATTCAAAAATTCATAAGTCAGTAATTCAACACGATGTCCTATCGGAAGCTTTTCAATATACAATTTGGCTGAAACTAAAATACCGACAACGATTAGTCCGATCAAAAAATGCAGCAAAACCTCACATGCATTTTCATTTTTTAAAAATAAACCGATTTTTTTACATCTTTCTGCCATAGTTTTAGATTGGATTTATCAAGAACGACAGAAATGTCGAAAGTTGATTGGCTAAAGTTAAAAGCCGGTCGCGGTCGGGAACCGAAGCAGTTGCGGCAAACTTATTTTGCATTTTTTTCCTCATTCGGTTGATCGAGCCTGTTCGTTCATACTCGGCGGTTTCATTAACAATGAAGACAAGAACTTTCTGTAGAAATTCAGGGCTTTGTTTAATATTCGATTCGAACGACTCTTAAAAGAATTATTTCTGAAAGAAAACGTCCCCTTGTTTTATGAATGTCGCTATAATGCAACGAACGCGCGAGTTTGTCAATAAAAAATATCGCCGCTGTGTTAGTCAGCAGACATTCGGGAATTGTGTTTAACTGCTAAGGTGAAAAGACGTTTGAATAAATTTGCGTGTGGGATTCGGCAGAGATTTTGCGTTCGGGATTCCGTGATTTACGAAAATAAAGCGGAATTTGTGTTAGCGCCGATAAACTGCTATGAATAAATTATCAACAGTTTATGAAGATTACCTCGACCGAATTTATCAAAAGCGCGTTTGCCGAGGAGCATTGGACGACGGACGGATTGCCGGAAATCGCTTTTCTCGGACGCTCGAACGTCGGGAAATCATCGCTCATCAATTCTTTGCTGCAACGCAAAGGCTTGGCGCGAACATCGAATACGCCGGGAAGGACACAAAGCATCAATTTCTTTTTGATAAACGGAAAGTTTTATTTTGTCGATCTGCCGGGTTACGGTTACGCCAAAGTCTCGAAGACGATGCGCCAGGATTGGGGCAGGATGGCGGAAGAATATTTACTCAAACGCCGCGAACTGAGGCTTTTTATACAGCTCGTCGACGCACGGCACAAACCGACCGAGCTCGATCGCGCACTCAACGAATGGCTTGAATATCACCAGAAAAATACCTTGGTCGTGGCGACGAAAGCTGATAAGATGTCGAATAATCAATTGATCAAAGCAATGGGTGAAATCGAGGCGGCACTGCCCGAAAGACAGATCATCGCGTATTCCTCGGAGACGGGAAAGGGCAGAGAAGCGGTCTGGCGCGAAATTGAAAAATCTTTGTGAAAAAATGCATTTGAAAGTTGATTTTTTCGGCTAAAGTTTGTAATAATTAAACATTCCGAAAAACTCAAGGGTTTTTGTGAAAGCTTGCGGGCTTAATTCATAGCACTACAACGGAACTTTCCATAAAAATTTTCAACCCGAGTTTATTATTTCCAAATGGGCAAAAAGGCTTTTAAGCCTTTTAAGACTTGAAAAAGTCGGAAATAAAAAACACGCGTATCCCAACAAAATAAGAACAAACGGAAGATAGACATGGCAACGAAAACAACTAAACCGAAGGTCACCAAAAAGAGTAAACCGGAAGAAAACGGCTCTAACGGCACCCCGGTAGAAAACACCGAAACAACAACTGAAACCATCGCGCAAACGGAAGCGACAGCAGCGCCACCGGCGGCGGAAGCGCCGAATGCGGAAGCTCCGAATGCGGAAGCGCCGAAAACCGAAGCTCCGAAAGCGGAAGCCGCGCCCGCACAACCGCAGCGCAATTCGGGACCGCCGCAGACGGCGACGCTCGATCTGAGCGGCTTAAAGGATATGTCAATATCCGAATTGACGCATATTGCTAAGGAAATGGGCGTCGAAGGCGCGTCGGGGATGCGTAAACAGGAACTGATCTTTAAAGTTCTCGCGGCGCAGACCGAAAAGAGCGGTTTGATTTTCTCGGAAGGCGTTCTCGAAACCCTGCCGGACGGCTTCGGCTTTCTGCGTGCTCCGGAATATAACTACCTGCCCGGTCCTGACGATATTTACGTCAGCCCGTCGCAGATTCGCAAATTCGATTTGCGCACCGGCGACACGATTTCCGGGCAGATTCGCCCGCCGAAAGAAGGCGAGCGTTATTTTGCGCTCATCAAGGTCGAAGCGATCAACTTCGAAGCGCCCGAACAATCGCGCGAGAAAGTATTTTTCGACAACCTGACGCCGCTTTACCCGGACGAACAGCTGCGGATGGAAGTGACGACCGACAACATTTCGGCGCGCGTCATCGATCTCGTCACGCCGATCGGTAAAGGACAGCGCGCACTGATCGTCGCGCCGCCGAGAACCGGTAAAACGATGCTTCTTCAGACGATCGCGAACTCGATCACGGAGAATCACCCGGAAGTGACGCTGATCGTGCTGTTGATCGATGAACGACCGGAAGAAGTTACCGACATGCAGCGTTCGGTCAAAGGCGAAGTTATTTCTTCGACCTTCGACGAACCGCCGACGCGCCACGTGCAGGTTGCGGATATGGTCATCGAAAAAGCGAAACGCCTCGTCGAACACAAACGCGACGTCGTGATTCTGCTTGACTCGATCACCCGTCTCGCCCGCGCGCACAACGCGGTCGTCCCGCCGTCGGGCAAAATCCTGTCGGGCGGTATTGATTCGAACGCGCTCCAGCGCCCGAAACGATTTTTCGGCGCGGCGCGCAACATCGAAGAAGGCGGAAGCCTGACGATCATCGCGACCGCTTTGATCGATACGGGTTCCAGAATGGACGACGTTATCTTTGAAGAATTCAAGGGAACCGGCAACTCGGAAATTCATCTCGACCGCAGACTTTCAGACAAACGCCTCTTCCCGGCGATTGACCTGCAGCGTTCGGGTACGCGTAAAGAGGAACTGCTTATCAACAAAGAAGACCTCAACCGCATCTGGGTGATGCGCCGCGTCTTGAATCCGCTGTCGCCCGTCGAGCAGATGGAAGTCGTGCTGGAAAGATTGTCGAAGACAAAAGCCAACGCCGAATTTCTCGCCTCGATGCAAACCTAAAATTAGTGAAAAACTAAAAACTAAAAGTGAAAAGTGCCGGATTGATTTAATTCAGTCCGGCGCTTTTCACTTTTAGTTTTTCGCTATTAGTTTAAAAAGGTGAAAGTCTCGATTTGTTTCCCAGACGAATCGAGACTTTCGGCTCTCGACCGTCTCTCATACCGGTCAAGAGATACCCATAGGTGAAGATAACTCCAATATGTTTAATAAAAACTTTATATCACGATTTTTTTAAATTACAATACTTTTTTGAAAAAAAATATATTTTTTCGGAAGCCCGCAAAATGTTAAAAATCGCATAGCCGTTAACGCCAAGGCATCTGCTGATTCGGACAAGCGCCTGAATGCCGACGTTCAATCCCGCCATCAGAATTACTCCCTTCGCTGAATTAAGAAACAACTGTGTTCCGAACATCGAAATTGCCAGCAGAATTCGACGGTTACCCGCATATTTCAATGCGGGAACCGGAAAATAAAAGTATCAAAAAAATAAAAAAGCGGCTCATTGACCGCTCTTTTATTTAAGGTTTTTATAGAAAACCAGGTTTACTATTCGCCTGTGTGACTTAATCCCGAGTAAGCCGCGTTTTTTCCGGCGAATGTCCAGCCGTAGCGGATGGTTTTGCCGGTGTGGCGGTGCGTCGGGTTGAGAAATTCTTCGGTGTTTAAGCCGGTTTCAAGTAAGTTAGCGCCGGCGTTATAAACCGCGAGCGTCGGGTTGTTTTGGTTTTCGAGCGCGCCGATCTTGGTTCGGTTCGAGGCTTTTGCCATGAAATACTCGATGTCTTCCAATTTGCGCGGCAGGGCTTTGCTCATCCATTCGACGCCGTTTTCGGTGATCAGCATATCGTCTTCGATGCGGACGCCGGTGTTTTTGTATTTTTCGTGCGCCGGACGAATCTTGTCAACAAACGCCTTGACTTCGGGTTTCGACAGATCGAAATAATCGAGCGCGTCTTCGCGGACATAGATTCCGGGTTCGTTGGTCATAATCATTCCGGGTTTGAAAATCGTGTTGCCGCCGCCGCCGACATCGTGCACGTTCATGCCGAGCCAGTGACCGAGACCGTGCATATACCAGAGAAAAGACTGCGGCAGACCGGGAATCGTTCGCATTCCGCCTTTGCCGTCGGGAACCTGGCGGTCGGTGCCGGGAACGGTTGCGCCGACCGCCGTAATCAAGCCTAATTTGACCAAGCCTTCTTCGACCGTCTTGCGCGAGGCAATATTCGGGTCCGAGAATTTGCCGCCGGGTTTCATCGTCGCGGCGGCGGATTCCTGAGCGTCATAGACGATCTGGTAAATTTCCGCCTGTTCTTTTGTAAATTTGCCGTTGACCGGAAAAGTTCGCGTAATATCGGCGGTCACATGGTCGTATTCCGCGCCGACGTCGATCAGGAAAAGACTGCCGGGTTTAATCTCCCCCTGAGATTCGACGTAATGCAGCGTCGTCGCGTTCGGACCGCAGCCGACGATTGACGGATAACCCCAATAATCGGCGTTGCGGCGTTTGAAAACGTATTCGATCTCGGCTTGCGTTTCGTATTCCCACTTGACCTGTTTGACGGTCGCCATCGCGCGCATATGCGCTTCGGTCGAAATATCGATCGCATGCTGCATCGTGCGGATTTCATACGGCGATTTGATCGAACGCAATTTTTCGAAAATCGGCGTTGCGCTGACGATTTGATACGCGCCGGTTTTTTCGTAAACGGCGGCGCGCGTGGTTTTATCAAACGAAACCTTCGACCAATTTTGCGCCATCTCCCATTCACGCTGGTATTCGCGCGTGTCGCGCGTGTCAAATTCATGTTCGGGCGTTATAAGATAAAGATTTTCCGCCGACGGGGTAAACGAAAAGCCGCCCGTTTGTGCGGTAAACGCTTGTTTTTCTCTAAGAAGCGTCATAAATCCTTTGATTTCCCGTTTATCTTTCGGGTCGACGCGGTCAACGAGTTCAGCGGCGTCGAGAATGTTTTGAACGCCCGAAATTCGGGTCGCGTCCTCGTTCGAATACATCCGACCGTTCCACGTTTCAAACTGCGGATTGCGTTTCGGGATAAACAAAAATTCCTGCGTCGCGCCGCCGATTTTCGCGAGCACGAGCGTCGCGTTATTTTGTTTGAGATTTGTTAAATAATAGAGATTGTTTTCCTGACGATACAGAAAATCAACGTCGTTGGTGTAAACCTTCGGCGTCGCGCTCATCAGAATCATCACCGAATTGTCCTGCATTTCGGCGAAAACCCGTCCGCGGCGCGACGCTAATTCACTTTGGCGTTCAGTGTCGGAAATACGCGGCGCGGGCGGCGTCAGGCGAATCGCGCCGGGCGGTTTCGGTTTCGGCGTTTCCGCCTGAATATTAAAATTTAAAACGGTCGTCGATAATGAAATAAACGAAACAAGTGCGAAAAATTTCTTCATTTATACCTCAATTTGATTTTGGATTTTAGATTTTGGATTGGTTTCATGCCTGAACAAATTTATTTCTATTTAAAATTGTTCATTAGCGAAAACCTTACGGATAAAGCGGACGTTTATAAACGCGGCGGCAAATCCAAAATCCAAAATCTAAAATCCAAAATCCATGTAGTGTTATTTGTTAACTAAAAACTCTAAATCCTTTGATGCGGTGTTTCCGAAATAATCGGCGGCGAATACGCGTATCAAGTATGTGCCGTTTGCAAGCTGTGCGGCGTCGAAAAAATCTTCGTTGGCAACGTTGCCGTGCACCTTGTTGGTCGCAATGTAATTAAAAATGGTTTCTCCGGTCGCGCCCGATTTGCTCTCCGGCGCATAGACGAGCCGCACGGATTCCGGTTCGGGCAGACGGTCAAAACGAATCGTCCATTGCTGGTTGGTAACAGGCGTTTTGTCGTCTTTTAGAATTTGGTAACCAACTTGAAAAACGCCCAACCGACGGCGTTCGGCGTTTCCGTCCATCCGGTCGTAAGCCTTCGCCACAATGCGCGTTTTTCCGCTGATTGTAATACGCGCCGCGCTCGATTGGGTTTCAAAAGGCTGCCAGTTTTCGTTAAAAAGCGAAATATTTTCGATCACCGGCGCGATTCGGTCGGTCGCTCCCGGTAAAATAAGTGCGTCGAGCGCGTTCATTTCCGCGCCGCTTCTGCCCGCGATCAGGTGAACGTGGTTCATCGCGTTCAAAGTTCCGATCGCTTCGCCAGCCTTGAATTTCGCACCGCGCGGAATCCGTACGCCGACGGGTTTTCCGGCTTCGTTTCGTGAAAAAATAAAACGCCTGTCCTCGAAAAACTTATCGTCCTTATCGCGTCCGAGACGCAGGTGAATGTAACCGAGCGTCGGGAAACGAACGAGTTCGCGCAACGTTGCGAAATTTTCCGCCGCCACGGGTCGAAGTATTTTCTCATCGCGGATGATGCGCGCCGTTTCGCCGTAGCCGCCGACAATGTCCAAACCGTTGTGAAACCAGACCGAATCGTTTCCTTCGACGACTTCGCCGCGAACTTCGCCGAGAGTTCCGGCAATCTCGCGCCGCGCGTCGGGCGGATTATAGCTCCAGCGCGCTTCGGAAATTTCGCGAAATTCTTCGGGTTTGACGCGCGAATTTTCGATTTCTTCCGCCGTTAATGTTTTTCCGATCGCGTCGCCCGTGAAAACGCGCACCGATTGATTTTCCGAGTCGGCGACGAAAAGACTGCCTTTTTCGTCAAATGCGAGCCCGCTCGGACGATTAAACCGCGCGTTTTGCGGACTGTCGTCGGCAAAGCCGCGCCGTTCGTTGGAGATGGTCTTAACTACCGGAAAGACACGGTTTTCGATCACGCGAACCGCGTTGCCGTCAGTAAAATAAATCGCGCCGGATTTTGCGACCGTAACGGCGGTTGGTTGAGCGAGCCGCGCCTCTGCCAAATTGCCGTCCTCAAAATCGTATGTGCCGTTTCCTGAAAGCGTCGAAACATTTCCGCCCGAAACGATGCGCAGACGGCGATTATTCGTGTCGGCGACGAGCAAAGTTCCGTCCTGCAAAATTGCCAAACCGGTCGGCGTATCGAATTTTGCCTGCCCGCCGCTGCCGTCCGCAAAACCCTGCGTGCTTCCCGCCAAAGTTGAAACCGCGCCGTTTTCGATGACGCGGATTTTATCGTTATACGTGTCGGCGACAAAAATTTTATCTTCATAAATCGCGACGCCGATCGGCGCGTTAAAAAGCGCGGAATTCGCTCCGCCGTCGGCAAATCCGGCTTGATTCGTAACGCCCGCGACCGTTTCGATTTCGCCTGCCGGTTTGATTTTTTTGATCGTATGAGTGCCCGAATCGGCGACGATCAAGTCGCCGTTTTTGTCGAAGGCGATTTGTGAAGGCGTGTCTAATTTGTCGGTCAGAACAGTCGCGACGCCGCTTTTCGAGATTTTGTAGATTCTGCCGCTTTCGCCGTCCGAAACGTAAATTTCGTCAGCCTTGACGGCGATACCGAATGGTTCGCCGATCTTTTCAGCCGCGCCGTAAAGCGTCGCGACTTTCGAAATCGGCGGCGACGGTTTTTCTTCGGGAATCTTGCTGCATGAAAAGGAAGCTGAAATTCCGGCAATTAAAAAAAGAAAAAGAGCGATTTTTATAAATGTTGATCGAAAAAAATAATAATTTATTAACATCGGGTTGTGCTGTTTTAGAATAGCCAATTTATAAAGGACAAATCAAAATTAATCTGCTAATATCAGCAAAAGACTAAACCAAAAATCAGGGAGAAAAAATTATGTTTTCGTTACAGGATTTATTAGGACAGCAGCAGGGTTCGGAAGCGGTTGACCAGATCAGCAACACCGTCGGCGCGCAGCCTAATCTGGTCAACAGCGCGATTCAGATGGCTTTGCCGGCGCTCATTAACGGTCTGGCAAACAACGCGCAGACGCCGCAGGGCGCGGAGAGTTTGAATAATGCGCTCGAACAGCACGACGGCGGAATTCTCGACAGCATGGGCGGTCTCGGCGGTCTGGCGAGCGCAATTCTCGGCGGCGGTCAGCAGCAGCAAGCGGCTTCGCCGCAGCTCAATGCGGGCGGCATTCTCGGTCATATCTTAGGCGGAAATCAGGGACAGGTGACGCAGCAGATCAGCAATCAGAGCGGTTTGGGTATGGGACAGGTCGCGCAGATTTTGATGATTCTCGCGCCGATCGTGATGGGTTATCTTGGAAAACAGAAACAGCAGAACAATCTCGACGCGGGCGGTCTGACCGATATGCTCGGACAGCAGCAGCAGCAGATTCAGCAGTCGCCGCAGGGCGGATTTTTGTCGGGAATGCTCGACAAAGACGGCGACGGCAGCATCACCGACGATATTGCTTCGATGGCGTTCAAATATATGACCAATCGTTAGGAATAAAAATTAAAAATTCGAAATTAAGAATTTGAGGAGACGGGGCAGGATTTATTGGCTCGTCTCCTTTTTTTTATGCCAACCGCCGATCTAAAAAGTGAAACAAAGTAGATGTTTCACCGTAAATAATTTTTTGCATCTCTGCTGTTAGTTTTTGCGGAATAATATACAACAATTTTTGAGGAAATTATGATAATAAAACCTTTGGCGCGTAAAATCGCGGCTTTTTCGATGCTTGTTCTGCTCGGGGTTTCGAGTATTTCGGCGGCGCGTCCGATGAATGAGTTCAGTCTTTTGGACGAACCGAAACAGGAAGTCAAAAAGCTGCCGCCCGTGCATTATGTCCGCAGCCGCGACTTCGATCTGCGGCACGTTGCGCTGAATCTCAAATTCGACTGGGAAAAAGAGCAGACTTTCGGAACGGCGACTCTCACGCTTGCGCCGATGATGCCGAATTTTCAAACCGTTAATCTCGACGCCGGCGCGATGACGATTAATTCCGTCAAACTGAACGGCAGGGATTTGAAATTCGTGTACACGGAAGCAAACTCGAATCTGGCGGTCACGCTCGACCGTGTCTACAGAATCGGCGAAGCCATTATTTTGACGGTTGATTACCGCACGAAAGGCGTCGTCGTTTCGAACACGCTCGGCTTCGGCGCGGGCGGCGGTTTGAAATTTATCAAGCCCGACGCCGACAATCCGAACCGGCGGCGGCAAATCTGGTCGCAGGGCGAAACGGATTACAACCGCTTCTGGTTTCCGTCATATGATTCACCGAACGATTTTCGCACCTCGGAATTGACCGCGACGGTCGAAAAACCGATGTTCGTCGTTTCGAACGGAAAGCTCGTCAGCCGCAAGGATAATAAAGACGGCACGGAAACTTTTCACTGGAAAATGGACACGCCGTATGCCAATTATCTGACCTCGATCGTTGTCGGCGAATACGCGGAAGTAAAGGGTAATTATCTGGGTATTCCGGTCGTGACGTATCTTTTTCCGAACGAAGCCAAGGAAGGCGCGGTTTCGGTCGAAAAACTGCCCGAAATGGTCAAGTTTTTCTCGGAAAAAACCGGCGTCAAATATCCGTATGTGAAATACGCGCAGACGATGGCGGAGGGCTTCGGCGGCGGAATGGAAAACATTTCGGCGACGACGATGACGCCTTCGATGATTCACGACCGGCGAACATTGCTCGATACGGACAGCGAATCGCTCCAGTCGCACGAATTGGCGCATCAATGGTTCGGCGATTACGTAACCTGCCGCGAATGGTCGGAAATCTGGCTCAACGAATCGTTTGCGACTTATATGCAGGCGCTCTGGGACGAAAACTCGAAAGGGCGCGATTATTTTCTTTATTCCGATGTTCGGAGCAATCAACAGCAGTATCTTCAAGCGTGGGCGCAGGGAAGCCGCCGTCCGATCGTGACGAAATATTATCCGAACGCCGATTCGCTGTTTGATTCTTACGCATACCCGCGCGGCGGCGCGGTTCTGCATATGCTCAGAAAACATCTCGGCGACGAAATGTTTTTCAAGGGCATCAATCGTTATCTGACGAAACACGCCAATCAGCCCGTTCAGACGGAACAATTGCGCATCGCGATCGAAGAAGCGACCGGACAATCGATGGACTGGTTTTTCGACCAGTGGCTTTACAAAATGGGACATCCGATTTTTGAAGTTACGCAGAATTACGACGCGGCGGCGAAAAAATTAACCCTGAACGTTAAACAGACGCAGAAAATCGACCCGTTCAACGAATACCCGCAAGCCGAATTTTTCGAGGCGCGCGTTGATGTCGAAATTGACAACCGCATCGAGCAGGTCTGGCTCAAACCGCAAGCCGAAAACGTTTTCACCTTTGACGCGCCCGTCAAACCGCAGCTCGTAAATTTCGATTACGAAGGCACGCTCATCAAGGAAATAAAGTTTGAAAAATCGCCCGCCGAGCTTGTTTATCAATTGAAAAATGACAAAGACGTTCTCGGTCGCGTCTGGGCGATGAATCAGTTAAACGCGATCTGGAAGGAGAATTTGAAAGGAAACGGCTTTAAGATTGACGCCGATATTTTCGACGACGCCTTAAGCAGTGCCGCGACCAACGATACTTTTTGGGCGATCCGGCGCGATGCGATTCAGATATTGATTCAGCAGCAGGCGATGACGAATAAACCGAATGAAGCCGCGAAGTTCAGTCAAGCGGCGCTCTCGGCGCTTGAAAAAACGCGCGGCGACGCAAATTCGCAGGTTCGGGCGGCGGCGTTGACGGCGCTCGGATTAACGAAAGACGCCAAGTATAAGCCGAGTTATATGGCGGCGCTGACCGATCAGAGCTACGGCGTGATTGACGCGGCGGCAGTCGCTCTGGCGCAGACGAACGACGCGGCGGCGTATGATTCGCTCGAAAAATTAACGGAAATGCCTTCGTGGAAAAACCGCCTTCGTCTTGCCGGATTGAATGGTCTCGCGGCTCTCGGCGATAAACGCGCGGTCGAATTGGGTTTCAAATTCGTTGATAAATCCTACCCGGCAAACGTTCGCACGGCGGCATTGAACGTGCTTGCGGGAAGCGGCAAGGGCGATGCGCGAATTTATCCATTGCTCATCGAAAGTTTCAAAAAGTCGCTCGCAAACAACGATTTTCAGGGAATTTTCAGCGGTTTTCAGGGAATCGTCCGGCTCGCCGACCCGCGCGGTCAGGAAGCCTTCGATCTGGCGAAAGAGAAATTCAAAGGGCAGAATAATCTTCTCAATTTTGTAAATTTGCTCGAAGCGCAGTTCAAAAAAGCGATCGAACAGAAATAAAAAACGTATCGGTAGCCCGACCGTCAGGAAGGGTTTAAAATCTGCAAGCCCTCGTTGACACTCGGGCTACCGATACGTTTTATTTGACTCTCAACTCTTTACTCGATAAACTTTTACTTTGAAAACGTGGTGAGTTACAGCGACTTGCGACCACGAAAAAAATCGCTAAACAGCTAAGAGTTTCAATTGAATAGATTTTTACGAAAACTCTGTGCTTGTTGAGCGCGGAGTTTTTATTTTGAAAAACCGGTTTTTGGCGCTCGGTCTTTGGCTTTTGCCAAAACCGAAAACCAAAAGCCAAAAACCAAAAATGAATTTTTTAGATTTATTAAAAGAAAAAATCGTCGTTTTCGACGGCGCGATGGGCAGCAATTTGCAGTCGCAGAGTCTTTCGATCGAAGATTGGGGCGGCGCGAATTTCGAGAATTGCTCGGAAAATCTGCTTTATACCAAACCTGACGCCATTGCACAGGTTCACGTCGGTTTTCTCGACGCGGGCGTGGACGTGATCGAAACCAACAGTTTCGGCGGCGGCGAAGTCGTGCTCCAGGAATTCGGGATCGCCGATAAAGCCTACGACGTCAATAAAAAAGCGGCGGAATTGGCAAAGCGTCTGGCGAATGATTATGCGACCTCGAACTTTCCGCGTTTCGTCGCCGGTTCGATCGGACCGGGAACGAAACTGCCGACGCTCGGGCATATTTCGTATGACAATCTGAAAAAATCTTACGACGAACAAGTGCGCGGGCTTTTTGACGGCGGCGTCGATATGTTCATCGTCGAAACCTGTCAGGATATTCTCCAGACGAAAGCCGCGCTGCGCTCGATTTTCGAGTTTTTCGAGCGGCAAAAAGTTAAACTTCCCGTGATTGCGCAGGTCACGATCGAAACGTTCGGCACGATGCTCAACGGCACGGAAATCTCGGCGGCGCTGACCGCGCTCGAACCGTATCCGATCGATATTATCGGGATGAACTGCGGAACCGGTCCCGATCAGATGACCGAAAACGTCAAATATCTGTGCGAAAATTCGCCGTTTCCGGTGTCGGTTCTGCCGAACGCGGGAATGCCCGAAGTGCGCGACGGACAACAGTTTTACACCGAAACGGTAGAAGATTTTTCGCGGAAAGTCGAACATTTCGCAAAAGATTTCGGCGCGAACGTCGTCGGCGGCTGCTGCGGAACTTCGTTCGAACATCTACGCGCGGTTGTCGAAAAAATGCAGAATGTTTCGCCGAAACAGCGCGATATCAATTTCATACCGGGGGCTTCTTCGATTTATTTTTCGCAGCCCTACACGCAGGACAATTCTTTTCTGATCGTCGGCGAACGCGTCAACGCTTCGGGTTCGAAGAAAATGCGCGATCTGCTTGAGGCGGATGATTGGGACGGTTTGATCAAGCTTGCCAAGGAACAGGAACGTGAAGGCGCGCATATTTTAGACGTCAACGTCGATTTTGTCGGTCGCGACGGCGTTGCCGATATGCACGAGCTGGTTACGAAATTGGTGACGAACGTCAAAATCCCTCTGATGCTCGATTCGACCGAGTGGGAAAAAATGGAAGCGGGATTAAAGCTCGCGGGCGGAAAATGCATCCTGAATTCGACGAATTACGAGGACGGCGAGCCGCGTTATTTGAAGCTTTTGGAGCTTGCCAAAGAATATGGCGCTGGCGTAGTCGTCGGTTTGATCGACGAAGAAGGAATGGCGCGCACCGCCGTCGATAAATTAAGAATCGCCCGCCGCGCGTTCAAACAAGCGACGGAATTCGGCATCGCGGCGCACGACATTTTCTTTGACCCGCTCGCGCTGCCGATTTCGACCGGCATCGAGGAAGACCGCGCGAATGCTTCGGAAACGATCAAAGCGATTCGCCAGATTCACGAAGAAATGCCCGCCGCGAATATAATCCTCGGCGTTTCGAATATTTCGTTCGGATTAAATCCGGCGGCGCGCGTTGTTCTGAATTCGGTTTTTCTGCACGAAGCGGTCGAAGCCGGAATGAATTCGGCGATCGTCAACGCCTCGAAAATTCTGCCGCTCAATCGCTTTAACGAGCACGAAATCGACGTCGCGCTCGAATTGATCTACGACAAGCGCAAATTCGAAGGCGACATCTGCACGTACGATCCGCTCGGAGAATTTACGACGATGTTCGAGGGGAAAACGGCGAAGTCGATGAAGGTTGACACCTCGAATCTCTCGACCGAAGAAAAACTCAAACACCATATTATTGACGGCGAAAAAATCGGGCTCGAAGAAAACCTGAAAAAAGCGCTCGAAAATTACCCGGCGCTCGAAATTATCAATACCATTCTGCTCGACGGCATGAAAACGGTCGGCGACCTTTTCGGGTCGGGACAGATGCAGCTGCCGTTCGTTCTCCAATCGGCGGAAGTGATGAAAACCGCCGTCAAATTCCTCGAACCCTTTATGGAAAAGGTCGAGGGCGAATCGTCGAAAGGCGTGATGGTGCTCGCGACCGTCAAGGGCGACGTTCACGATATCGGCAAAAATCTGGTCGACATTATTCTCACGAATAACGGCTACCGAGTTCATAATATCGGCATCAAGCAGACGATCGACGACATTTTGAAATCGTACGAAGAAACCAAAGCCGACGCGATCGGAATGAGCGGCTTGCTCGTAAAATCAACGCTCGTGATGCGCGATAATCTACAATTAATGAACGAGCGCGGCATCAATGTGCCGGTCATTTTAGGCGGCGCGGCGCTCAATCGCCGGTATGTTGACAACGATTTGATCCCGCTCTACGACGGCAGATTATTTTACGCGCGCGATGCTTTCGACGGACTTCACGCGATGGACGAGCTGACGCAGAAGGATGAAGGCGGAAGGATAAAGGCTGAAGTTAAAACCAAATCCGCCACCGTCGGTAACGGCAAGTCAGTATCGTCTGCGTTAGCTGACGAGTTAGACGACGCAATCGAAACCGTGACGGACGCCGAGGATTTGGTTGGCGAAGACGCTAAGCTCGGTCAAATCGCGGCGCGTGTTTCGACGCGGCAGACCGGCGATACGACGCATACCGCAAAATCCGACGTTTTGCCCGCGGTAGAAATTCCGAAAGCGCCGTTTTACGGCTCGAAAGTAGTCGAAATTCGCGATTTGAATAAGGTTTTCGAATTTATTAACGAAACCGCGCTTTTCAAAGGTCAGTGGCAGTATAAACAGGGTCGGAAAACCAAAGAAGAATACGCCGCGATTCTCGAAACCGAGGTTTACCCGAAATTTAAAGCGCTGAAAGCCGAAGCGATCCGCGACAAACTGCTCGAAGCAAAGCTCGTATACGGATATTTTCCGTGTCAATCCGAAGGCAATGATCTGATAATTTATCAGGAAGACGAAACGACGGAGCGGCTGCGTTTCACGTTTCCGCGCCAGCCGATCGAGCAGCGCGGCGGCAAAAACTTTTGTCTCGCCGATTATTTCGCCGCCAAAGATTCGGGCAAAATAGACACGGTCGCGTTTCATCTTGTGACGATGGGCAGGAAGGCTTCGGAACACGCTCACGAATTGTTTAAATCCGACAATTACCGCGATTACCTTTTGTTTCACGGGCTTTCGGTCGAATCGGCGGAAGCCTTAGCCGAAATGTGGCATAAACGAATCCGCGAAGAACTCGGATTCGCCGAATCGGATGCAAAAGATTTGAACAAACTTTTCCATCAGGGCTATCAAGGCTCGCGCTACAGCTTCGGCTATCCGGCGTGTCCGAATCTCGAAGACCAGACAAAACTCTTCGAGCTGCTCCAACCCGAGCGCATCGATGTCGAATTGTCCGACGAATTTCAACTCAACCCCGAGCAGTCAACCTCGGCGATCATCATTCATCACCCGGACGCGAAGTATTTTAATATCGAGTAAATTAATTATGGAAAACAAATTTCAGGATCCGATTTTTGGTGAATTGGTGTACGAAGAGAAATACGGGGATTGGAGATGCGAGGTCGAATCGTATCCGAGTCAGACCGTTGCCGTTAATCTTTCGGGTAATCGAGCACAGCAGGTTCTAGAAAATATTGAAAGATATCGCCAGACCTTTCAGAATATTCTTCAAAACGAGCTGATGGCAAGGGTCTTTGCCGCCGATAAATTATTGAAAATTTATAACGAGAGTTGGCGTGACGAGGAAGGGGAACTCGCTTTAAGTGAATTTTGCCAAAGAATCAGACCGCGGAGAATAGTCATCGAAGAAGATCAGTGTGCCGACATTTATTATGATGACGACGACTTGTTTCTGGGGCACGTTATCAATGTCCGGATAGATGAGAACGGCAATTTCGCGGACGCGCAGATTGCCGGGTAATTTCGAATTTGATTTTTACAAACAGATTTTAACTATGATTCAGCCGCAGGAACAAAATGATGTTTTAGGCGATTTTACCAAACGTCTGGACAAAATCGGCATCGAATATATGCTGGTCGGTTCGATGGCGCTGGTGCATTACGCAATTCCGCGCGCGACGGTTGATATTGATATTGTTCTTAAAATCTCGCCCGATAATATCGAACAGCTAATTGCAGAATTTGAAGATGATTACTACATTCCGACAAACCGTGCTAAACAGGCAGCGCGACAAAAGGGAATGTTTAATCTTTTGAATAATCAAACGATTTTGAAGATTGATTGTGTCGTTCTCAAAGATACAGAATTTGAAAATAATGCTTTTTCGCGCCGATTGAAGGTAAATTACGCGGGCGAGTTTGAGATTTGGATAATCAGTAAGGAAGACTTGATTTTATCTAAGTTAAATTGGGCAAAAAATACTAAATCCGAACGCCAACTGCTCGATGTCGCAAGCATAATTCGTAATGGTTTTGACAAAGAGTACGTCGAATACTGGGCTAAAAATTTGGGTATTGAAGAATTACTGCACGATTCTTTCGCATTGCTCGAGAAAAATTATGATGACCGACACGACACGTGAAATCGAAGAAATGCAAAACGAGCTGTGGATGAAAAAAACGCCGCAGGAACGTGCTCGATTCGCTTCAGCTATGTTCACCGCCGGACGCAAAACGGTCATCGCGTCTCTGCCAAAAGATTTATCCGAAAAAGAATTTAAAAAACAGCTTTACTATCGAACTTACGGCGAGCATCTGCCCGACGATTTCTTTAAGGATTAAACATTAAAAGTGACGGTTAACGAAATAATTCTGTTAATTACGGCGACCTTAACAGGGCTGATGGCGGGGCTTTTTTATGCGTGGTCGTGTTCGGTAATGTTGGGATTTGCGCGGCTTACGGACAGGGAATTCGTCTCGGCGATGCAGGCGACGAACCGTGCGATTCAAAATCCGGTCTTTTTCGCAGCATTTTTCGGCGCACCGCTTTTTTTAATAAGTTCCACTATTTTATTTTACGGCGAATCGGCAAAATTTGCGCTCTTACTCTCAGCAACCGTGATTTATCTGATCGGCAACTTCGGCGTCACGATCGCCGGCAACGTTCCGCTCAATAACACAATTGAAAGCTTCGATTTAAATACCGCGACAGACGAAGAAACCGCCCGCCAAAGAGTAAACTTCGAGCGCCGCTGGACAATTCTCAACCACATCCGCGCCGTCTCTTCGACGATCGCCTTAATTCTCATCGTCATCGTTTGCCTAAAATAGCGAAACGCCTCTCGCTTCATCAAAAGGGCAGTCGATAGTTAAAGAAATATTCAATTTAACAATTAACAATTAACAATTAACCATTATTTTTGTTGTATCTGCTGCGGTAATCGAACGGCGTCATTCCGGTGATTTTTTTGAAGATGCCGCGAAAGGCTTTGGTGTCGGTGTAACCGACGTCGAACATTACTTCGGAGATGTTTTTGCGGCTCGTTTCGAAGCTCTTTTTGGCGGCTTCGATCTTGACGCGCTGGATGTATTCCGAAACCGTGTTGCTCGTCGCTTTTTTAAAACGGCGTTCGAGACTCCGGCGCGAGATGGCGCATTCGCTCGAAAGCTCTTCGACCGTGAATTTCTCCTGAAAATTGTTCTCGATAAACTTTTGGGCTTTTTCGACGTCTTCGTCGCCGTGCGCGCGCTGACCTTTGAAGATCATAAACTGCGTCTGGCTGTCGCGCTTGATGTCGATGGCGAAAATTTTCGAGGTCAGGATCGCCGTTTCGCGGTCGGTAAATTTTTCGACGAGGTATAAAAGCAGATTCCAGTAGCTCGTCGCGCCGCCGCTCGTATAGATGCCGTCTTCTTCGGTGATAATTTTGTCGGCGACAAGGTCAACCGATGGAAACATTTCGCGAAATTCATCCGCCGCGCGCCAGTGTGTCGAACATTTTCTGCCGTCGAGCAAGCCGGTTTCGGCAAGCATAAATGCGCCGACGCAGAGACTGACGACTTCCGCGCCGGTTTTATACTGCTTTTTGATCCACGAAATAAACGGTTTATTGGTTTCCAGAAACTCGCGCGTGTTGCCGTAAAAAGCGGGCACGAAAATCAGATCCGTTTTTTTAACTTCATCGAGCAAAAGATCGGCATGAACCGAAAACGCGCTGTTATGAAGCCGCACTTCTTTCTGTAAACCGATGAACTCGATGTCGAAAACCGGTGGCTTTCCGCTGCTCAGAAAAAAAGAATTGACCTGCGAAAAAACGTGGCGCGGATCGTCAATCGCCGCTAAAACCGCACGTTCTGGAACGAGAATCGAAACGTGTTTCATAAATTAAAATTACTTTAAAAGATTGTCGCAATCAACCACTAAGATTGGCGGAATTACACCTCACGCCGTTGGCTTTTTGATGATACGATAGTATCATGTTTCATCAATGAAACAAATTTAATAATAAAAAAAGGAGAGAAAAATGACTGCAATTAATCCATATTTAAACTTTAGAGGCAATACTGAAGAAGCGTTCAATTTCTACAAAACGGTGTTCGGCGGCGAATTCGCGGCGCTGATGCGCTTCGGCGAAGCGCCCGGATGCGACGAAATGCCGGTTGCCGAAACCGAAATGGAAAAGATCATGCACATCGCGCTGCCGATCGGCGTGAACGGCGGCGTTCTGATGGGAACCGACGCGCTCGAATCGATGGGACAGAATCTGATCGAAGGAAACAATTATTCGATCGCTATCAGCCCTGCGAGCCGCGACGAAGCCGATCGAATTTTTAACGGTCTGGCACACGGCGGCAAAATCGAAATGCCGCTCTCGGACGCGTTCTGGGGCGCGTATTTCGGCGCTTTGCAGGATAAATTCGGCACGCGCTGGATGGTCAATTTCGACGGAAATAATTCAAAATAAACAGTTTAGGGAGGAAAAGAAAATGGGTAAATACGTAGACGGATTTGTGCTGCCGGTGGCAAAGGAAAATATCGAAAAATATTGTGAACTAGCTGAAAAAGCGGGCGCGATCTGGAAGGAACACGGCGCTTTGGAATATATCGAGGCGGTCGGCGACGATCTGGAAACCGAAGATATGCTTTCGTTTAAGAAAATCGCCGGCGCGGGCGACGACGAAACCGTAATTTTAGCGTGGATCGTTTACGAATCGCGCGAAGATCGGGATAAGATCAATGCCGCCGTGATGGCAGACCCGCGACTCAAGGAAGCCGTGGAATCGTGCAATGGCGTATTCGATTACAAACGAATGGCGTACGGCGGTTTCAAAGCACTGGTTGAGGTTTAACCGAAATTAGCAAACCGGGAAACGCGCGAAAAGACGCTTAAAAATCTAAATAAGATTTTCGTATCTTTTCGCGCGTTTCGCGCTTATACAGAAAAATAAAAGAGACAAATATGATTAAAGAAATTTGGTTAAATCTTCCCGTCAAAGACATTAACAAGACAAAAGAATTTTTCGAGAAAATAGGTTTTACGTCGAACGACCGGTATTCGAACCCGGAAATGTCGGGTTTTACCGTTGGTCAAAAAGGAATGGCGGTGATGTTTGTCGCCGAAGAAACTTTCAGGGGGTTTACGAAAAGCGATGTTTCGGATCCGGCGAAAGGCGCGGAAGTTATGATTTCGTTCGACGCCGAAAGTCGCGAAGAAGTTGACGAAATGGCGCGGAATGTTTTCGACGCGGGCGGCACGATTTTCAGCGAACCGGCGGAAATTCAGGGCTGGATGTATGGCTTTGCATTCGCCGATCCGGACGGGCATCGCTGGAATATGTTGTTTATGGATCACGGCAAAATGCCGAAATAATTTGCTCCGATCTTCGAGAGCGGCGACTCGAATCGCCGCTCTCAAAATCGTAAAACTACTTGATAAAAACTGAAATTATGAAAATTGCCGTTATCATCGTCCGCGTTTTGCTTGGACTTCTTTTACTTGCCGCGTCAATCGCGGTGCTTTTTAATCTCGCGCCGCCGCCGCCGGATTTGCCCGCCCGAGCAAAGATTTTTATGGACGGCGTGAATGCTTCGGGTTATCTGATGACGCTCATCAAAGTTACCGAATTGTTTTGCGGTTTGGCGTTCGTTTCCGGCTATTTCGTGCCGCTTGCAACGGTCGTCATCGCGCCGATCACGATAAATATTCTGCTCTATCATATCTTCGTCATGCCCGAAGGTCTGCCGGTCCCGATTTTTATGGTGCTCGCGAATATCTTTCTGGCTTATGCCAATTGGGACAAATTCAAACCGGTTTTGGAAGCCGAATAAGTAATATGCCGCGAATTCGCAATTTTCTATTACAATATACGGAAACGCTTTTTAATTAAATTATGTCCGCCGATTTTGAAATAAAAAAAATTGGAAACCATGAAATTGCGACGGCGCAGGCGCTTATCTTAATGTTTGGCGACGACCGGAGCGATGATGAGAATTTTACGTTTGCCGACGATGACTATACGGCTTTGATGCTTGCGCGTGACGACTTTCACGTCATCGTCGCGCTTGCGGGCGGGCGATTGATCGGCGGTCTGACGGCGTATGAAATGAAAATGTTCAAACGCCCGACGACCGAAATGTTTTTGTATGAAATCGAAGTCGCCGAAGCTTACCGGCGGCAGGGAATCGGCAAAGCACTAATCGAAAAACTTAAGCAAATCTGTCTTGAAAAACGAATCGTCGAAATTTTCGTCGGAACCGAAAAAGACAATTCGGCGGCGCGCAAATTATATGAATCAAGCGGTGGAAAAGCCGATGAAGATTCGGTATGGTTTAATTATTTAATCGAATAAATAATTGTCAAAATATGAATGTCCAGCAAGCCTATAATGCGTGGTCGGAAAGTTACGACACGGTCGAAAACAAAACGCGTGATCTCGAAGCCCGCGCTTTGCGTGAAATCATTGCGGGCGAAAATCTCGAAATTCTCGAAATCGGCTGCGGAACGGGAAAAAATACCGAATTTCTGCAAACACTCGCCAAAAATTTGATCGGCGCGGATTTTTCCGAAGAAATGCTCGCGATCGCACGAAAGAAAATCAGCAGCGAAACGGTCGAATTTCGCCATTTGGATTTACGCGAAAAGTGGAATTTGCCGGATAATTCGTTCGATTTTGTAACTTGTTCGCTGGCGCTCGAACATATCGAAGATATTAATTTTGTTTTTTCGGAAGCGCACAGAGTTTTACGCGCGGGCGGGCGGTTTTATTTCGGCGAGCTGCATCCGTTTAAGCAGTATCAGGGCAGCAAGGCGCGGTTTGAAACCGGCGCGGGCGTTTTCGAACTCGAATGCTTCGTTCATCACGTTTCGGAATTTTTCGCGGCGGCGAGAAATAATAATTTCGCGGTCGCGGAGCTGCGCGAATGGTTTGACGACGACGATAAACAACAAATTCCGCGCCTTTTAACGATGATTCTCGAAAAGCGTTAATTATAAAACTATAAGAAAAAGCCGGTTTTGCCGATTTCGCAAAGTCGGCTTTTTCGTTGTAAACTTTTGGTATGACGGAAGATATAAAAGAAACGGAAGAAAACACGACGGTTGAAAAAATCGAATCGGTCGGACAGATTATCATGGGCGAGCTGGAAAAACTCGGCGGCATCCTGACGGCTGATCCGGTTTCGCAAGCCGAGGGAATGCTCGCCGAAAACGCGGGTGAGGTGCGCTACGAAACTGCCGACGACATCGAAGAATCTCAAGAAACGAACGAAAATAAACCAACCGAATAAAACCTGAAAATGACAAAGAAAATTTTTATCGCCGGCGCGGGCGGTATCGGAGAAGCCGCCGCGCTTCTTTTGCGTGAATGGTCTGAATTTGAAACCGAGATCTATCTCGGCGACGTGAGCGAAGACAGCTTAGCGAGAGCGAAAGATTTCGTTTCGCTGAATTCCGGAAAAACAACGAAGGTCGAAACGGTTTTGATGACGGGCGACGGCGTCAGCGATGCGATGAAAACGGCGTTCGAGCAGTCGGACGTTTTGCTCGATTGTTCACCCGGAGGGCTTGCGCCGAAAATGGCGCGGTTTGCGGTGGATTTCAAAATGCACTACGCGAATCTGACCGAATATGTCGCCGAAACCGATGAAATTATCGCGCTCGCCCGAACGGCAGAAACGGGTTTTGTCCTGCAAACCGGACTCGCGCCGGGATTTATTAATGTTCTCGCGATGTCGCTTTACGGGCAATTCGTCGAAAAACACCAGAATGAAAAAGTGGAAAAGATCGGGATGAAGGTCGGCGCATTAACGGCACACGCGCACGAACCGCATTTTTACGGTTTCACGTGGTCGCCGATCGGCGTCGCGACCGAATACGTCAAAGATTCGCGTGTTTTACGCGATTATAAAATCACCGAACGACCGGCGCTGTCGGCGCGCGAAACGATCGTCATCGGCGCGCGCACTTACGAAGCCGATTTAACTTCGGGCGGCGCGGCTGATCTGCCGGATTATTTCGCCGGAAAAGCGCGAAATCTCGATTATAAAACTCTTCGCTACGTCGGGCATTACGAATGGGTCGAGCGCCAGATCAAAAAATTGACGAAGGACGAAAATTTGCCCGATCGCCTGCAAAAAGTGATGCTCGACGCCGTTCCGTCGGTCGAAGACGATCTGGTTTTGGTTCACGCATCGGTGGACGGTTTCGCGGCGAACGGTAGGCGTCGGATGATCGAAAAAGCATTTTTTGCCGAACCTTTGGAAATTAACGGCAAAAGCCTGCGGGCGATTCAAACGACGACCGCCGCCCCGCTCTGCCAATCGGCGATGATGCTTTTGACGGGCAAATACAAAGGCGTCGTGCTACAAAGCCAGCTCAATCCCGACGAATTTATGAATGGCAATTTCGTTTCGCGGATTTATAAATCCTAATGCAATCGGATAAGAATATTTCTTTCCCTACGCTTCCAAATCTTCTTTTTGGGGCGATTCGGTTTTGAGTTTGATCGGACGAATTAACAAAATCGGGGTTAAAAAATAGATCAGCGTCGCGACCGGCAAACTTAAAAAAGCGAAGCCGATTCCGGCTAAATAAAGCGCCGGTAAAAGAAAACTCCGGCGCATCGCTCTTTTGAGAGATTCGGTGTCGAATCTATCCGAAGTTATGTTGTCTTCCCAACCGTACCAGCGCAAAAGCGCGTAAGTCAGGCTGGCGGCAAAAAACGTCAAGCCGAAAAATACGACCGCCGTCAGATTTTTATGATACGCGCCGAGCACGGCGGTCGGAAACGGGATAAACGTAACGAAAAATAGAAAAAGATTATTGAGCCAGAGCAGTCCGCGTTTTGAGAACACGAGCGTGTTGAAAAACTGGTGATGCGAAACCCAGAAAACAGCGACAAAGAAAAAGCTGATGACATAGCCCGCAAATTTGGGCAATAAGTTGTAAAGCGCGTAGAATAGTTCCGACCAGTTTGCTTTGTCGTTAATTTCCGGTGTTTGGAGCTGAAAAACGAGCAGCGTGATGACGATCGCGAAAATGCCGTCGCTGAAAGCTTCGATTCGATTCGTGCCCGGAATCTGGTCTTGTGAAGGTTTATCCGCCATAGCTTCTTTAGAGTGGCAAATATCTGTGAACGTTTCAAGTAATTTTTCGAAGGTCATGAAAATTGTTTGTATCAGCGACACGCATAACTGCAACGCGGAAATTCAGGTTCCCGACGGCGATATTCTGATTCACGCGGGCGACGCGACGATTCGCGGAACACAGCCGGAGGTCGAAGAGTTTTTATCATGGTTTTCCGCATTGCCGCACCGTCAAAAGATATTCGTCGCGGGCAATCACGATTGGCTTTATGAGCACGACAATCGTTTCGCGCGGCTTTTAACGGCTGATTCCAACATCAAATATTTAGAGGATTCGTTTATCGAGATCGAAGGCTTGAAAATTTATGGAAGCCCGTGGCAGCCGCGCTTTTTCGATTGGGCTTTTAATCTCAATCGGGGCAGGGAAATAGCGGAAAAATGGCAGATGATTCCGGACGACGCCGACGTTTTAATCACGCACGGACCGCCGCACGGCATTTTAGACGAAGTGGCGAAAAAATACTGGACTGAAAACACCGGATGCGAGGAACTGCGCAAGAAAATCGAGCAAATCTCTAGATCCGGCAAGCTAAAACTGCACGTTTTCGGACATATCCACTGCGGCTACGGGCAGCATACCGAATTCGGAGTTAAATTTGTCAACGCGTCGGTTTGCGACGAATCTTATGCGCCGACGCAGCCGCCGATCGTCGTGGAAATATAATGTTAAAAATAATCAGAACCGATTCGTCAAATGAAGACTTTCGCGAGCTTGTCCGTCTGCTCGACGCGGATTTGAGCGTTCGCGACGGCGCGGAACACGGCTTTTATGCGCAATTTAACAAAATCGATTTGATCAAAAACGTGGTCGTTGTATACAGTGACGAAAAAGCGGTCGGCTGCGGGGCGTTTAAGGAATTCGACGACGAAAGCGTCGAGATCAAGCGGATGTTCGTGCGTCCGGAAAATCGCGGAAAGGGCGTCGCCATCGAGATTCTGCGCGAATTGGAAATTTGGGCGGGCGAGCTTGATTTTAAGTTCGCCGTACTGGAAACCGGCAAAAAACAACCTGAAGCGATTCGGCTTTACCAAAAATCGGGTTACGAATTGATTCCGAACTACGGGCAGTACGCGGGAATGGAAAACAGCGTCTGTATGAAGAAAAAATTACTTTAAAGTTTAAAAAAGTTGATTCGTAGGCTTACGATCAAAAGAAAAAGCGGAAGAAGTTTCCTTCTTCCGCTTTTTTTGTAAAAGCAAAATAGATTTTATTTCGCCGTTTATTAGTCGGGTGAACCGATGAAACTAACGTCCGATGCGTCCGATGTATGACTTCTCACGATGCTTACCGGCGCGAAAACATATTTCTTCGTTGCCGGCGTGATCGTATAGGTTTGTCCAAACGAAACGTTCGGGAATTGATAATATCCGAAGCTGTTGGTTTGAACACGAATCGGCTGCGGAAGTCCGCCGCCCGATAACGTGACGATAATTCTCGAAATTCCGATGCCTCGGCTGTTCGTGATAAAACCGGCGATCGTTCCGCTGGTCGCCGCAGTGGCGGTGATCGTAAAGTTCGTGTCGTTAATATCGAAGAAGATATTTCCGAGCGCTTCGACCTTAATGCGAGCCTGTGTCGTGTTAATTACCGGAACGGTAATATTTTCCGAGCCGTCGTTTGCGGTCGAAGCCGCGAGAACGGTCGGGAAGGTTTGTCCGCCGTCGGTCGAAAGCGAAATTTTAACGTTCGCGGTGTTGATGCCGTTAGCCGTCGTGCCGCTCACGTCCCATGTAATGGCGCGCGATTGACCGCCGTTCCAGGTTACCGGCGACGAATTCTGCGTTGTCACTCTGAACGGCGTCGTGGTGTTGACGACCGTCAAAACCGTTGCGGCATCGCTGATTCCGCCTTTCCCGTCGCGAACCGTGACGCTGAAGTTCATCGTGCGCGCGGCTGACGGTAAATCTTCGCCCGTGATACAGGTTGCGCCGCAGATCGAACCGGTTGAAGAAGTTCCGGTAAAGGTCACCGGCGCTTCGTTCGAGTTGTTTAAGATGTACGTCAAACTCGGAAATGTTCGGGTCGCGCCGACGGTCGGAAGATACGAACGAAAACCCGGACGAAAGACCAGACTGACGTCATCGTCGTCGGTTGTCGCCGGATAACTGGAAGCCGAAGCGCTCGGGTCGTTCTGTTCCCAGTTGTAGGTGATCGGGTCGCTGTCAGCGTCGGTCGCGGCGGCGGTCAGCGAAAACGGCGTGTTGAACGGAATCGTATAATTCGCTAAAGGCGTAATCGCCGGCGGCGCATTCGTGCCGCTCGTCGTGCCGCAGGTCGAACCGGCGCCGGTCGTGACGAACGGAATGATTTCCGTCAGGTTGTAAACGTGAAACGTATCGATCGAGTTGCGCTGAACGTTCGAGGTGCTGGAGCAGATTCCGGCATAACCCATAATCGTTACCGCGCTGCCCGGTTCGCGGCGAGCGATCGCCGGTGCCGAGTTACAGTTGTTTACCGAGTTAAAAGTATGATTCGCCGCGAACTGGTGTCCCATTTCGTGGGCGACGTAATCGACGTCGAACGGGTCGCCGACCGGATTCGGTTGACCGGAAAGCCCGCGCGCTTTGGAAGCGTTGTTGCAGACCACGCCGAGCGACGCCACGCCGCTGTCGGTCGTTTCGAAAAGATGCGAAATATCGTAGTTTGCCGAACCGATAACCGCCGTGACGTTGGTTTGATTAGCAGTCAAATCGGCGGATGAACCGGTGTTCGCATAATCGGCGGGTAGTTCGGGATTCGTGACGTAAGTTAAATTCGTGCCCGAAACAAGCGTAAAGCTGATCGAAAGCTCTTTCCGATAAACGGCGTCAATGCGGTTAAGACTTGTTACGACACGGCTCAGGGCGCGCGTTTGCGCCTGCGCGTCGGTGTCGCCGGCTTGACGGAAAAAGTTCGTGTATTCCTGCGTCGTCGCGATTGCCATTCGGTAGTTACGAACCGTCGAACCGTGCGTAAATTCCGGCAAGACCGCTTCGGCTTCGGGAACAAACGAATCGAGAACGTTTTTCTCGCCGCTCAAAAGCTCGTCCAATCGGCAGTGAAAACTTCTGGTCGGCGTACCGAATTCGTGTTTGTAGAAAACGAGGTAATTTTCCAGATCATCGGTTTGATACGGGTCGATGGTAAACGAACCTTCCGTTGCCAGAACATAACCGTGAAAACCGGTATCGGTCCAATCGAAACGCGCGGTCGTTTGCGGTTCGTCAATGCCGAAACCCTGATAAGTTTTCCAGTTAGGAAACAGTGCGGCGATGTGCGGCGCCATGATCGGCGATTCTTCGAGACGAAATCTGACCAGCTTTCCATCAGGTTTCGGAATGGTCAGAATAACCGGTTCTGCTTTGGCATCGCCCGAATATTCGAGCGGCGCCCGGTCTAAAACTCCAGATAACTCGGTTTGGTTGAGCTGAAAAACTCTATATTTTTCAGGAAAGAGGTGACGCGTGCCGCGAGCGGAAATCCCTTCTTCCGCGACGGGCTGCCAGATGAGGCTTTCTTCCTGATCGACTTTTTGCGCCGAAACATTGGCAACTTGAAGTAGAATGGCTGCCAGAATTACAAACAACGAAATTCGAAACACTTTTACCGTATGCAAAACAAATGTTTTCACTGCTTAGACTCCTTAAATTGTTTAAATAACTTATTTTGAATAGTATCGGGAAGAAAGATTTTGGCTGACAACATTGCTTGATTATCAGCGTGATTAATTATTTTCCAATCCCGAGATATTGAAAGATAGGAGACAATAATGCACTAAAAAGAAGTATAAGTAAATCAATGGTTTGAATAAAATCCATTTTTTTTGATTTTTTACGGGTCGGCGTAAATGCTAAACTGATTCTTTTCTTGTATGTCGCAAAACACTTTAACCAAAAAAGAAGACTCGCAGATAGCCGAACCCTTGCCGCCGCCCGAGCCGACCGAAGAGGAACTTGCGGTCTTGGACACGACCGAAAAAATCGGCTTTAAATTGACTCGCCGAATGAATCAGGGCGCGTGGAAAAACTTCTGGACATTTTGCCAGCGACACGTCGGTTCGCTCTGGATAAAAATCTGTACATACAATCTGATGAACGTTTTCGGGATCGAAAACGTCGAGAATTCGACGCCGGAAAAGCCGCTTTTGCTGGTTGCCAATCACCGTTCGTTTTTTGATATGTACACGGTTTCATCAGTCCTTTTCCGGCAGACAAAACGCCCGATGAATCTCTATTTTCCGGTGCGCGCCAAGTTTTTTTACACGAGTCCGGCAGGCTGGTTCGTCAATCTTGTGATGGGCTGGTTTTCAATGTATCCGCCATTTTTTCGCGAGGCAAAGGAAGCCGAAAAGCGTGAATTCGATAAGTTCAGCCTGCGCGAGCTCGTTCGGCTCGCATCGGTCGGCTACGGAACCGTGATCGGCTTTCACCCTGAAGGAAAGCGCAACTTAAACGAAAACCCGTACGATTTTCTGCCCGCCCAACCCGGCGTCGGTGCCGTTATCATTAAAGCCAAGCCGCAGGTCGTGCCGGTATTTATCGCCGGTCTCGGAAACGATTTGCCGAAACAGGTCTTGGGCAACTGGACGGGCGGCTAAAAAGTGCGCATCTGGTTCGGCGAGCCGGTTGATCTATCGGAATTCTACGAAAAAAGCGACCGCCTCAGAACGCATAAGGAAATCGGCGATTTTCTGATGCGCAAAATCGCCGTGCTCGGTGAAAAAGACCGCGAAAAATTCGGAAACTGAATCTCGATCTTTTCAATCACCTTTCGGAAAACTTAAAATGTAAACAGAAAAATTTAAGGGAAAGAACAAGGTGGAAGGAACTTCAAATACGATAAATACGACAAGCAGTAAGCCGCTTCTGGAAATGACTTCACGCCGCCGCTGGGCGGTCACGATCGGCGTGATGACCGGAATGTTCATCGCCGCGCTCGAAGCGACGGTCGTCGGCACGGCGATGCCGACCGTCATCTCAAGCCTCGGCGGGCTAAATCATTACAGCTGGGTTTTCTCGGCGTATCTCGTCACTTCGACCGTAACGGTCCCGGTTTGGGGAAAACTATCGGATTTATACGGACGAAGGCTGCTTTATCAACTCGGAATTGCCGTCTTTTTGCTCGGCACTTTGCTTTCCGGTCTTTCGACCTCGATGACGCAGCTGATAGTTTTTCGCGCGATTCAGGGATTAGGCGCGGGCGCGCTCGTGCCGCTTGGAATGACGATCATCGGCGATATTTTCACGCTCGAAGAACGCGCCAAAATGCAGGCTTATTTCAGCGGCGTGTGGGGACTTTCGAGCGTCGTCGGTCCGGTCGTCGGCGGATTTATCACCGACCAGATTTCGTGGCGCTGGGTTTTCTTTATTAATCTGCCGGTCGGTATTATCGCGGCGATTATCATCGGGCTCGCGTTAAAAGAGCCGAAACTTACCGAAAAGCCGAAGATTGATTACGCGGGCGCGGCGCTTTTGATGATCGCGATCAGCCTTTTAATGCTCGCACTTGTCGAAAGCGCGACACTCGCGGCGCTTTTAACGCTCGAAAATATTCTGCTCATCGGTGGCGCGATCGTTTTATTGATAATATTTTTTATCGTCGAAAAACGCGCGTCCGACCCGATAATTCCGTTCGATCTCTTTAAAAACCGGACGGTTTCGGTTTCCGTGACAGCCGGATTTCTGGGCGGCGTCGCGATGTTCGGCGCGATTTCCTTTATCCCGCTTTTTGCGCAGGGCGCGCTCGGCGCGACCGCAACCGAAGCCGGTTCGCTGCTCACGCCTTTGATGCTCGCGTGGGTTTCGATGTCGGTCATCGGCGGGCGCTTACTGCTCAAAACCGGCTACCGGACGATTACGATTATCGGTTTCGCAGTTTTGACGATCGGTTTCGTTTTTCTCGCGATGTTTCAAAGAGACACGCCGCGTTTCTGGCTTTATTTTGATTTGGTTCTGATCGGTGCGGGACTCGGCTTGACCATGCTCACGCTTTTGATCGCCGTTCAGCAGGCGGTCGAGCGTTCTAAATTAGGCATCGCGACTTCATTGAGTCAATTTACGCGAGCGATCGGCGGCGCGTTCGGCGTGGCGATCATGGGCGCATTTTTGACCGCCGGACTCGCCTCACAGCTAAACGCCGCCGCCGAGATCGGAAACACGAATTTGACGGTCGAACAGGCGCAAACCTTTGCCGAAAATCCGAACGCGCTCGTTGATCCGGCGGCAAAATCGCAGATTTCGCCCGCGACGCTCGAAGTTTTGCAGGAAGCGATGGCTGGTTCGATTCACCGCGTCTTCTGGGTCGGCGCGATTTTGTCGGCATTCGCATTCGGTGTCGTATTTTTGCTGCCCGTGCAAAGCAAAAAAGAGGATGACGACATTCATCTTTCGAAAGATTGCGGCGAAACGATGATCATGGCTGAACATACGACCATCAATAAGCGAAATCAGCCAAGCTCGCTTGATTAAAAATCTCTATAACTTTTCGTCGTAACCGATCAGATTCGAAATCTGCGCCGCCGCTTTTTTGATTGATTCGACAACTTTCGGAAGATGCGCTTCGTCGAGCCGGATGATCGTGTCCGAAGTTCCGATCGCGGCGACGATCTTGCCCTGCGCGTCGAAAATCGGCGACGCGACACACCGCACTCCCGGCGCATTTTCCTCATTATCAACCGCAAATCCGAAGGTTCGCACTTTTTCGAGTTCCTTCAAAAAACGCTTCGCATTATTAATGGTTTTAGCGGTTTTTTTCTCCATTCCGCGCAGTTCGAGAATCGCCGTAACGTCGGTTTCAGGCGTTTGCGAGAGCAAAACTTTGCCGATCGCGGTCGAATGAACCGGCAGGCGATGCCCGACCCAGATGTCCATCTTGATAAAACTGTTCGCATTTTCGACCTTTTCGACATAGACCGCGCGCCCGTTGTCGAGAACAGCGAGATGCGTCGCAAGATTCGTGCGTTTGACGAAACTTTCCATGATCGGTTTGGCGACTTCGCGAATGTCCGTGTGCGTCGCCGATTCGCGCGTCAAACCCATCAATTTCAAGCCGAGACGATATTTGCCCGAATTCGTTTCGCGCGTCAGATAACCGCGATTTTCCAAAATTCGCAAAATATAACTCGCCGAGCTTTTCGGAAGTTTTAAGCGGCGGCTGATGTCGGAATTCGTCAGACCGCTCGAACTGTGCGCGACCGTTTCGAGAATCGAAAGCGTTCGCTCGACCGTGTTTTTACTTTCTATCATTTTCTAAAAGCGTCTTGTTTTATTGAAGTTTCAACGAAAAAAGTCTAGCAAACTATCACTTAAATTTTCAAGTTCAGTTCGGTATTGTGAAAAATTGTTCAAAATTACGAACAAAGTAAAGTTTATTATTTTCAAAACTTGATAATCAATTATAATGAGTTCGTAAAGAAGAACTCAAGTTCAAAATACTGAACACGTTGGAGGATTAATTTATGAATATGACGACCGAATTCGGCTTTGACGAGCGCATCAATCACGCGCCGTCGGGTTATCAAATGCCCGAAGATTTTGCCGCGTTCTTTTTGCCGCTGCACGCGGAATTTACAAAGCGCCAGCAGGTTTTAGCTCAGCAAAGACGGGAAGTTTTAGAAAATGCGCATCGCGGAATTTTGCCGCAGTATTTGCCGCGGAGCGAGGCGACACGTGCTGATTGGAAAATCGAATTGCCCGATTGGTGCATGGATCAGCGCAATCAGATGACCGGACCGGCGGATGATGCCGAACTCGTGGTCAAAATGCTGAACTCGGGCGCGCCCGGAGTGATGATCGATCTCGAAGATTCGATGGCAAACCTTTGGGAAAATCTCGAAAGCGGCTACGAAAATTCGTTAAAGGCTTTGCGCGGGCGTTTGAAATATTACGACAAGAAACGCGAAACCGAAGTTTCGATCAAGGAAAACGCGACGGTTTTGATGATTCGCGTGCGCGGGCTTCATCTGAATCAGGGACACGTTTTGCCGAACGAACTGGTTTCGGCGTCCGCGTTCGATGTCGCGAAAATCGCTTTTGCGATCGAAGCAGACGAGCTAAAACACCCGCTCACGTTTTATATTCCGAAATCTGAATCGGCGGAAGAAGCGCTTTTCTGGCGCGATTTGTTTCAGGCGGTCGAGCGCGCAAAAGGCTGGGAGCGAGGTTTTATCAAATGTTTCGCGCTCGTCGAAGCGCATCCGCTGGCGTTTCAGATGGAAGAATTTTTATATAACCTGCGCGAACATATTTTGGGTTTAAATCTCGGTCGTTGGGATTATATGGCGAGTTTGATTCATTTCAATTTGAACGATAAAAATTGGGTTTTGCCTGATCGAAATACGATTCCGTCGGACGCTGCATTCTTTCAAAACCTGCGTGAATTGATGGTCGAAATTTGCCACAAACGCGGTGCGTTGGCAATCGGCGGAATGACCGCTCTGTTTCCGAATCGCGCTGATAAAGCGTTAAACGAAAAGGCTTTAGAAGTGTTAAAAGCAGACAAAAACAACGAAGCGAGCGTCGGAATGGACGGCGCGTGGACGGGTCATCCGGACCAGAACGAGATCGCCGTCGCGCAGTTTCCCGTGCCGAATCAAAATTTTGTCCGGCGTGAAAACGCGGTTAGTTTTCCTGATTTGCGACCGATTCCCGCTAGTTTAGGTAAGAAAACTTTGGAAGGAACACGGGCGGCGATTCGGGTTGTCATTCGTTACCGTCACGGAGTTTTGAGCGGCAAAGGCGCGTCTTTGCTCGATGGTTTTATGGAAGACCTTGCGACCGACCGAATTTATCGTTTGATGATAACGCAGCGAACAAAACACTGCGACACGATAAAAATCAGCGACTCATCGGGAAGCGAAATCAAGCACACGCCTGAATTTATAACCAAACTTTTCGATGAAGAACTGACGAAGATTTTGGACGAATTGCCGCTCGATGTTTCGGAAACGGAGCGCGAAAAATATCAACGATCACGAATAATTAGCGAAGAAATGATGACGAAAGGGCAGCATGACCCAATTTGATTTTGGATTTTAGATTTTGGATTTTGGATTAATTAGGAGGAAAACAAGTCAGTACCGACTGCGTGAGCGGGCGGGTGAATGGGTTAACCATCGAATTGACCATCCGCTTACGCAGATGGTACTGACTTTATAAAAGAGGAAAAACTATGACGAAAGATGAACAAATAAGACTGATTGAGAAAGATTGGGCGGAAAATCCGCGTTGGGAAGGAATCGAGCGACCGTACACGGCGGAAGACGTTTTGCGGCTGCGCGGTTCGGTGAATATCGAGCATACTTTGGCGAAAATCGGCGCGGAACGGCTTTGGAATTTGATGAAGACGACCGATTACGTTAATGCGCTCGGCGCGTTGACGGGCGGACAGGCGATTCAGCAGGTGCAAGCCGGACTGCCGGCGATTTATTGCAGCGGCTGGCAAGTCGCGGCGGACGCGAACGTTGCGGGACAAGTGTATCCTGACCAGAGCCTTTATCCCGCGAACAGTGTTCCCGAACTCGTCCGCCGCTTGAATAACGCCTTTCGGCGCACAGATGAAATATACACCGCCGAAGGAAAAAATGGAATTTACTGGTACGCGCCGATCGTCGCCGATGCCGAAGCCGGATTCGGCGGAAACCTGAACGCGTTCGAATTGATGAAAGCGATGATCGAAGCCGGGGCGTCGGGCGTGCATTTCGAAGATCAGCTTTCTTCTGCGAAAAAATGCGGGCATCTCGGCGGCAAAGTTCTCGTGCCGACGCAGGAAGCGATTCAAAAGCTCGTCGCGGCGCGGCTCGCAGCTGACGTTTGCGGAACGCCGACGGTTTTGCTCGCGCGAACCGATGCCAACGCGGCGAATCTTTTAACTTCCGATGTTGACGAAAACGACCGAACTTTTACGACCGGCGAGCGCACCGTCGAAGGATTTTTTACCGTCAAAAACGGTATCGAACAGGCAATTTCGCGCGGGCTCGCCTACGCGCCGTACGCCGATCTGATCTGGTGCGAGACTTCGACGCCGGATTTGGACGAAGCGCGCCAGTTTGCCGAAGCGATTCACGCAAAATTCCCCGGAAAAATGCTCGCTTATAATTGTTCTCCTTCTTTTAACTGGAAGAAAAAACTCGATGATGAAACGATTGCAAAATTTCAGACGGAGCTCGGCGCGATGGGCTACAAATTTCAATTTATTACTCTGGCTGGCTTCCATTCGGTTAATTATGCGATGTTCGAGCTGGCGCGCGGCTACAAAGAGACGGGAATGACCGCTTATTCCAAATTACAGGAACAGGAATTCGCCTCGGAAATCGACGGCTACCGCGCGACGAAGCATCAATCGTTCGTCGGAACGGGCTATTTCGACGCGGTAACGCAGGTTATCACGGGCGGATTGTCGTCGGTTTCGGCGCTCAAAGGCTCGACCGAAGAGGAGCAATTTGACGAAATAGTCGTTTCCGAAGATCAAATTGCGGTTGCGGTTTAGTTTGAATCCGTACAGCGAACGGTAGTGAGCATCTGTCAGCCGACAGGTCATCTTTTAGAAAGATGTTCGCTCCCGCCCGCTATTCTGATTAATCCAAGTTGCCAGTTAAAAAAAAGTTTTGTTTTTTTTGCCCGCGAAATACGCTAAAGGACGCGAAAAATAAAATGAATTTTGTGAATTATTTAAGTATTTCGCGTTCTTTCATGTTTTTCGCGGGCATGATTTCTTAATCTCATTAACTGGCAACGTGGATTAATTAAACAAATCAAAGCTAATCTTTTGAAAAGAAAGATTAGCTTTGATTTGTGTTTGATTTGACCTTTCGGATAAATAAAGTTAAAGCTAAAAAAGCACAAAAATTCAAAAACTGAAATCCAAAATCTCTCACTTTTGAAGAATCTCAGAATAAAATCTTAAAAATTTTCAAGTTAGAACTCCATGACAGAATCAGAAGCGACGAATCAAACTACATCAAAAATTCCGGTGAGCGCGGAAATGACAAAAGGGCAAATTTGGCAGGTTATCGGCGCATCGAGCGCGGGAACGGTCATCGAATGGTACGACTTTTACATTTTCGGTAGTCTCGCGACGATTATCGCGCCGCTTTTTTATCCGCCGGAAACAGGTGAAACGTTTTCGCTGATTATGTATCTGCTGACCTTTGCGGTCGGCTTTATCGTCCGTCCGTTCGGCGCGTTGTTTTTCGGTCGGATCGGCGATCTGGTCGGCAGAAAATACGCCTTTCTCGTGACGCTTTTGATTATGGGTTTTTCGACCGCAGCAGTCGGTTTTCTTCCAACTTATAGCCAGATCGGTTGGGCGGCACCGATTCTTCTGATCGTTATACGTATTTTGCAGGGTTTGGCGCTCGGCGGCGAATATGGGGGCGCGACGGTTTACGTTGCCGAACACGTCCCGGACGAAAAACGCGGATTTTACACGAGTTTTATTCAAATTACGGCTTCCTTCGGGCTGCTCCTTTCGTTGGCGGTGATGCTTATCTTGCAGAATTCGATGAGCAAACAGGCGTTTGAAGCCGACAGCTTTTTGGCGGGCTGGCGAATTCCTTTTTTGATCTCAATTCTGCTCGTTCTCGCGTCGCTTTATATTCGTCTGCGAATGAAAGAATCGCCGGTTTTTCAACACATCAAGGCAACGGGAATGGCTTCGGCAAAACCGATTGTTGATGCTTTTATGAACCCCGAAAACCGCCGCCGCGTTTTAATTTCGCTGTTTGGCGCAACTGCCGGACAAGGCGTTGTCTGGTACACGGGACAATTTTACGCGCTGTTTTATATGAAAACGGTGCTCAAAATTCCCGAAACAACGGCAAATTACATCATCGTTTTCGCGATTCTGCTCTCAATCCCGCTGTTTATCTTTTTCGGCTGGCTTTCAGACCGCATCGGACGCAAAAAAATTATGATGGCGGGCTGTCTTTTAGCGGTCATTTTTTACCTGCCGATTTATCACGGAATGCAGTATTTTGCGGGCAATAATGTCGACCATATTCAATCGGTTCCCGATAAAATTACGGGCGAACCGAAATTGACGCCGGTTACGGTTGATGGACAGCCTGCGCCTGCCGCCGTGCCGAACGTGCCGATGCTCGTTGTGCTCGTTTTTGTTCAGATGGTTTTTGTGACGATGGTTTATGCGCCGATCGCGGCTTATCTGGTCGAAGCGTTTCCGGCGAAGATCAGGTATACTTCGATGTCTCTGCCGTATCATATCGGCAACGGAGTTTTCGGCGGATTATTGCCGACTATCGGGCTTTTCGCCTGTGCTTATACCGGAAATATTTATGCCGGATTGATTTATCCGATGATCGTCGCGGGAATAACTTTTATCATCGGTTCATTTATGCTCAGGGAAACAAATCACATGCGAATGTGGGACGAATTCAATGAAACCGCGCCGAACGACAGACCGCTTTGATTTTGGATTTTAGATTTTGGATTTTGGATTTGAAGCGATTTTCGGCAATGTGAATTTCATCGGTTTATTGTAAGATTATCGGTATAAATTCAACGACTTAATTGAAAACAATATGTCAGAAACAGCTCAAACCAATATCGAATCAACATTGAAGGAAACGCGAATTTTTCCGCCGCCGACCGATTTTGCGGCAAACGCGCATGTCAAAAGTTTTGAAGAATACGAAAAGCTTTATGCTGAAGCCGCCGAAAATCCCGAAGCATTCTGGGCTTCGCAAGCGGAAAATCTCGATTGGTTCAAAAAATGGGACACGGTTCTGGAATGGAACGAGCCGCACGCGAAATGGTTTGTCGGCGGCAAAATAAATGCTTCGTATAATTGTCTCGACCGGCATTTAACGACATGGCGCAAAAACAAGGCGGCGATCATCTGGGAAGGCGAACCCGGCGAAATCCGCACTTTGACTTACTTGCAGCTTTACCGTCAGGTCTGCAAATTTGCGAATGTCTTAAAAAAACTCGGCGTTAAAAAAGGCGACCGCGTGGCGCTTTATATGCCGCTCGTGCCGGAACTTGCGATCGCGATGCTCGCCTGCGCGCGGATCGGCGCGACGCACACGGTTATTTTCGGCGGATTTTCGGCAGACGCGATTCGTGACCGCGTCAACGACGGCGAATGCAAAATGATCGTCACGGCGGACGGCGGCTATCGTCGCGGCAGCGAGATCAAGCTTAAAGAAGTCGTTGACAATGCCGTCGTGCAGTGTCCGACGGTTCGCGGCGTCGTGGTTTTCAAACGCACCAATTCCGAATTAAAGATGAAACCGGGACGCGACCATTGGTGGCACGAAATGATGGAAGCCGTGAGCGACGAATGCGAACCCGCCGAGCTCGACGCCGAACACCCGCTTTTTATTCTTTACACATCGGGCACGACCGGCAAACCGAAGGGAATTCTGCACACGACCGGCGGCTACATGACGCAGGTTGCATACACCGCGAAAATCGTTTTCGATCTCAAGGACGAAGACGTTTACTGGTGCACGGCGGACATCGGCTGGATTACGGGACACAGCTATGTGACATACGGACCGCTCGCGAACGGGGCGACGGTTTTTATGTATGAAGGCGCGCCGAATCATCCCGAACCCGACCGTTTCTGGCGAATTATTGATCGCCACAAAGTAACGATTTTTTACACCGCGCCGACGGCGATCAGAGCGTTTATCAAATGGGGCGAGCAGTTTCCTTTACGCCATGATTTATCGAGCCTAAGGCTTTTAGGAACGGTCGGCGAGCCGATCAATCCCGAAGCGTGGATGTGGTATCACGAGGTTATCGGCAAAGCGAAATGCCCGATTATCGATACCTGGTGGCAGACGGAAACCGGCGCGATCATGATTTCACCGTTACCCGGCGCGACGCCGACCGTTCCCGGCACGGCGACGCGACCTTTGCCCGGAATCATTGTTGACGTCGTGACAAAGGCGGGAAAACCCGTCGGCGACAACGAAGGCGGCTATCTGGTCATCAAGCATCCGTTTCCCTCGATGCTCAGAACGATCTGGGGCGACGACGAACGGTATAAAAAAACTTACTGGTCGGAAATTCCGAACGTCTATTTCGCGGGCGATGGCGCGCGGCGCGACGAACGCGGCTATTACTGGATCATGGGCAGAGTTGACGACGTGATAAATGTCAGCGGACACCGGCTCGGCACGGCTGAAATAGAATCGGCGCTCGTTTCGCACGAAGCCGTTGCCGAAGCCGCCGTCGTCGGGCGACCGGATGACATCAAAGGGCAGGCAATCTCGGCGTTCGTTACGCTCGAAGGCTCGCACAAGGGGAGCGATGCTTTGAAAAATGAACTTCGCGCACACGTTGCAAAAGAAATCGGTTCGCTCGCCAAACCCGACGACATCCGCTTTACCGATACGCTGCCGAAAACGCGCAGCGGCAAAATTATGCGCCGACTCTTACGCGAACTCGCATCGGGCGGAAAAGTTGCGGGCGATGTGACGACGCTCGAGGATTTTTCCGTTTTAGAGAAATTGCGTCAGGACGAGGAATAAATTTTCATAAAAAAGAAGAATCCGCTTCGGTTTTATTCCGAAGCGGATTCCTTTTTCGATTGAGATAATATTAATCAAGTGTGGAAAATTAACTTTTAATTTACAAAAAATACTTTTTTACTTAAACAAATTTTCGTCCAAACCGTCTTCTTCGCCCCAATCTATCCCGCTGAATTCACCGGCGGTGCTGCGTTCGGATTGAGGAACCCCGGCAACCGTCAGCAGCGTGTTTATCCATGTCGCGCAGTTAAAATTCCATAATCCGTATTCGACCGGCGTAGCTTGCGTATTGGATTCGTATTTATAGGCAAGCAATTCGATTTTCCACGCGAAACTCAAAGTACCGCCGGTCGGAGGCGAAATCGAGTGTTTTTCAAGGTCGAAATCCGACCAGCCCGTTATTAAACTCGGGTTAATAATCTCTTTTACCGAATCGACATCGGCTTTTTGATTGGCGATCAAAACGAGATTTCCGCCCTGTTCGTGTCCGGCGAGCGTGACGAATCGCTGTGTGCCCTCCGTTTGAATCTGCGTCCGACCCATATGTTCCTTTTCGCCCAAAATAATCAAAATAAAATGATGATTTCCCCAGGGCACACCGTCCAGATCTCGAACTGCCCAATAAATTTCTGCCATTTTTCGCTCCTTTGTTAGAATTTGAAATTAAAACTTATTTGTAAGATAAAAAAAATACAATTTTTTGCGGAGCAATTACCAAATTTCTTCGTTCCAATTCTTTTTGCGAAATTTTTCTTCCGTCCAGTAGTTTTTGAAATGTTCGATTTTCGGCGATTTTTCTTTGTTCAAAACGATGCTCACGACATCGTAGCGGAATTTTAAGTTTTGGAGTGCAAAGATTTTGCGGTAAATTCGCGCGGTTCTGGTGATCTGCCTTTGTTTTCGCAGATCAACCGCCGCGAGCGGCGCGGCAAATTCGTCCGACGAACGCGTTTTGACCTCGATAAAACATAATGATTCTTCGTCGAGCGCGATCAGATCAATCTCGCCCGTGACAGCGACGCCGCGCCGGTTTCTGCCGATCGGAACCTTAAAATTGGAACAAACTAATCGAAGTCCGCGTCTAATTAAAAAACGCGCGGCTAAATCTTCGCCGATGTTTCCGATTCGGCTTGTTCCATTTGGTTCGGCGGAGTATTGTTCGAAATTAAGCGATAAAATTTCTGACATTTTGCAGGATTAGTTTAACGATTTACAATAATTTGGCAATTCGCGCGGCGGACGGGAAATAAAATTTATGAAAAAAACTCTAAAAATCCTGGCGATTCTGATTGTTTTGGGTTTTGTCGCGATCCAGTTTTTCCGTCCGGATTTTACGAATCCGCCCGTCAACCAAGCCGAAACGCTGCAAGCTGCAATCACGGTTCCCGAAAACGTGCAGGCGATTCTCACGCGTTCGTGTATGGATTGTCATTCGCACGAAACGAAATATCCGTGGTATTCAAAAATTCAGCCGTCCGCGTGGTTTCTCGCCGATCATATCGCCGAAGGTCGGCGCGAGCTGAATTTTTCGGTCTGGAAAACGTACGAACCGAAACGCCAGCGCCGCAAATTGTCGGAAATCTGCGAAGAAACGACGGCAAAATTAATGCCTTTGCCGACTTATCTGTGGATTCACTGGAACGCGAAATTATCTGACGCCGATATAAAAACGCTCTGCGATTGGTCAGAAAGCGAGAGCATGAAAATCGCCGAACCGAAATAAAATTTTCGCGAAAACCCGAGTTTTATGTTATCATCGAAGCGCAGAACTTTCCCCGGAATCAAATCCCCCGAGCCCCTAATTTAGAAGTGAAAATTTAAAAAAATGACTTGGAAATACGTATTTTCAAGAATCGCTCTTTGTGCGGTTCTTTGTGTCTTTTTATTGACGGCGGTCTCGGTTCGGGCGCAGCGCATAAGAATTAGTAAAAGCGCGACTGGCAGAGTCACGTCCGGCTCGACGTCGGAGCAGCAAACGCGGGGAAATTTATCGAGCGACGAATTGCAGATTCATTATCTGGTCAATAACGAGCGCCGCAAAAAAGGTCTGGGCGATCTATACTGGGATAATGCGCTGGCGGCAATGGCGCGCGCTTTTTCGCGGCAGATGGCGCGTGAATCGTTTTTCAGCCATTTCGACCGCAGCGGCAAATCCGTCGTTGAGCGCGCCCGCCAATCGAACATCATCGGCTGGAGCAAGATCGGCGAAAATTTGTTTTTCTGCAATGGTTACGATCGCTTCGATTCGGTCGCCGTACGCGGCTGGATGAATTCATCGGAGCATCGCCGCAATATTCTCGACCGGGAGTTTAACGAAACCGGCATCGGCGTTGCCCAAACGCGCGACGGTCGAACATACATCACCCAGGTTTTTATCCGCAATTAAAAGTGGAAAAGTGAAAGGGAAAGTGAAAAAATGAAAGTGAAAAAGTGGAAAAGGTGAAAAGGCCGGTTCACGAAATTCGACCAAACATTTTAACTTTCAGCCTTTTCACTTTTTCACCTTAAATGTTTGTTACAAAATAAACTTCGAAGCGGCGAAATTCGTTTATAATAGCGAACGAGGAGGAAATTTCGTATGGAAATTTTGATTGATAATTCGCTGGCAACAATGTACGGACCGTATTTTTTGATATTTTTCGGCTTCGTCATTTTCTTTGCCGTGATCATACTGGCAATCGTCAAATTGCAATTCGACAAAACGGACAATTTACCGCTTCCCGCAATTCCCACCAATATTGATCCTTATGAAATCGCATACCTGCGCGGCGGCACGAACGAAGTCGCGCGGTCGGTGATTTTCAGCCTTCTCAAAAAGGACTTTATCGTAATTGACAGTGCGGTAACTCCGGCGGTCATCAAAAAAACAAACAATCAAAACGATTTTCGAAGCCTCAATCCGATCGAACAGCTAACTTTAGGCTGGCTCGGCGCTGAACGGGAGCCGAAAGAGGTTTTCGGCTCTTACGGGCTCGTCGAACAGCTCAAAGTTTACGGCGATTCCTATCAAGGGCGGCTCGAACAGCAGCAAATGCTCACGAGCGAAGACGATCGGACGGTTTTTAGACCCGTAAAATGGTCGGTTTATATGTTGATAACCACGCTCGGTGGTTACAAATTGCTCGCCTCGGTGCTGCACGGTTATTACAATATTGCTTTTCTGATTATCTTTCTCATCGCCGGTTTGCTGATCGCTCGCGCGGTCGCCAAAATTCCGCGCGTTACGAAACTCGGCAAGGCTTATCTCGAAAGACTGCAAACCGCGTTCGACAGTCTCAAATATTCTTCGCAAGCCGCAAACCGGCAGTTTAATCCAACTGCGGCGGCGCAGACGACTTTTGCCGGAGTTGATCCGCTGCTTTTGTCGGTCGGGGTTTTCGGTTCGGCAATTCTTGCGGGAACGGTTTACGACAACTACAATCAGGCGTTTCAGCGCTCGCAGGCTGCTTCGGCATCGAGCGGCGGCGGGTGCGGTTCGGCGTGCGGCAGTTCGTCCAGTTCGAGTTCGAGCTGTAGTTCAAGCGACGGCGGCGGCAGTTCGTGCGGCGGCGGTTGCGGCGGCGGCGGTTGTTCATAAGAATTTTTAACGCATTTCGATTTGGGATTGGTGATTGCGGATTGCGGATTCGTCTCTTTTGAAGCTCAATCCGAAATCCGAAATCCGCATTCCGCATTCGAAATGTCTTTGCGTTAAATTAAGAGCTAATGAACGAGAGCGAAATTCAGGATTTTTGGCAGAAACACCCGTGCGGCGAGGATTTTGTCGGCGGCGCGGAAAATTACGAAACCGATTACGAGAAGTTTTTTGTAAATTACGATAAATTTCGCTACGCGAAAGAGCCGCATATTCTCGAATGCTTGAAAAACATTAATTTCGAGGGCAAAAAAACGCTCGAAATCGGGCTCGGTCAGGGCGCCGACGCCGAGCAGATTATCCGTCTCGGAGCCGATTGGTTCGGGCTTGATCTGACGCACGAATCAACAAAGCGCGTAAAGGTCAGATTAGCTTTGCGAAAGCTGAAATTCGGCGGAATCACGAACGGCAGCGCGGTCGAAATGCCTTTTGCCGACCGGAGTTTCGACATCGTTTTCAGCCACGGCGTTCTGCATCACATTCCCGAAATCAAAACGGCGCAAAAGGAAATTCGCCGAATCCTGAAACCGGACGGCGAGCTGATCGTGATGCTTTACGCGAAAAATTCGCTCAATTACCGATTTTCGATCGCGCTTGTCAGGCGTTTCGGTTTGATTGCCGCATATCTGGCGAAACCCGATTCGAACGGGCTGGTCGGTCAGCACATTAAAAACGCCAAACAAAAAGGCTTGTGGAATTATCTGAAAATGGAGAATTTTATTCACCGCAACACCGACGGCGCGCTTAATCCGTATTCGAAAGTTTACGATCTACGCGCGGTCGAACAGGATTTCCCCGATTTTCAGATTACGCGAAGTTATAAACGATTTATGCACGCGCCGCCGCTGCCGGTCACCAAATTGCCGTTCGAAAAATCGATCGGCTGGCATCTCTGGGTGCATCTCATACCACGGTAAATTTATGGAAAAAATCCGCAATCCGCAATCCGCAATCCGCAATCCGTTGGTTGGTCTCGGTTTTCGCGAGCGTTTCCGGGCTGATGTTTTTCTCAATCGCGATAAAATCGATTTTCTCGAAATTACCGCCGATCATTATCTCGACGCGCGGCAAACAAAAATCGAAGAATTAAAACTTCTCAAAGATCATTTTCCGCTGATTCCGCATTCGCTCGAACTTTCACTCGGAAGCGCCGAAGGAATTGACGAGGAATATCTCGAAAAGGTCGCCGAACTCGTTGAATTTGTCGAGCCGGAATGGTTTTCAGATCATCTTTGTTTTACGAAATCGGGCGGCGTGAAAATCGGGCATCTCGCGCCCGTACCTTACACGCGCGAAGCCTTGAAGGTTTTTGTTCGTAACATTACAAAGGTCAAAAAGCGCATCAAAACGCCTTTGATTCTCGAAAACATTACATATCTCGTGCGTTTTCCGTCGTCCGAAATGTCGGAAAGCGAATTTATCCGCACGATTTTAGAAGAAACCGATTGCGGCTTGCTTTTGGACGTCACGAACCTTTATATCAATTCGCAGAATTTCGGTTTCGACTGGCGCAAATTTCTCGACGAAATTCCATTAGAGCGCGTCGTGCAGCTTCATTTTGTCGGCTCGCACCGGCACGGCAAGCGTTTGATCGACGCGCACGCGAACAAAACCGAAACTGAAATCTGGAATGTTTTTGGAGAGGTTGCGCGGCGCTGTCCGATAAAAGGCGCGATTCTCGAACGCGACGAAAATTTTCCGCCGTTCGCCGAAATCCTCGACGAACTTGAAACGGCGCGAAACTTGATGAAAACCGCAAACCAAAAAAAACTTTCCGCCGTATGAAATTTTATGGTTTTGTGAAAAATCCGAAGTTCGAAATCAAAAATCCGAAATCGAAATATGTATTGTCCAAATTGCGGAGCGAACGGCACAACCGAACAAAATTTCTGTCGCACTTGCGGTTTTAATCTCGAAGAAACCGCAAAATCGCTGCTGACGCAAATTCCGACAGCCGAACGAGCGGATATTTTGCGGCGCGAAAAGGCGTTGGAAAATTTCGGCAGTTTCGCCTGGAACGGTTTCGGTTTGATTTGTCTGCTCGGAATCGGCGCGCTGCTCTATTCGATTTTTGACAAAATGGTCTGGTCGGGCAAAAATCCTTTAGTCGGAATTTTGCTCGCCGCTTTCATAGTTTTTGCGACTTTGACGTTGATTTATGTTTTCGCCAATGAAAATTTAAAGGAGAAAAAGAAAAAACTCGGCGCGCGCGAACAACTCGAGCTGGATGCGCCGAAAACTACCGGCAAACTTTTGGAAGAAAAACCTTTCGAACCCGTCGGAAGCGTCGTCGAAAACTCGACCGAGCTATTACTGGTCGAAAATAAAACAAAGGAGTTTAAGTAAAATGTATTGTCCAAACTGCGGAAGCGAAAATAGTAAAAATCAGAACTTTTGCCGCTACTGCGGTTTAAGTTTAACGGACACGGCAGAATCCTTAAAATCGCAGCTTTCCTTTGGCGAAAGAGCGTACAAGCTGAAAAAATCGGACAAAATCAGGCGGCTTTCGAATCGAATTTCAGAAATTCTTTTGATCGGCTTTATTCTCGGATTTATTGCCGTATTTTTGATTGATACCGATAAAACCAAACTGTATCTGAAATTTTCGATCGCAACTTACATCATTTTTCAAATCGGCGTCTGGGTGACAAATTATCTGCAAAAAGAAGAAACAAAAAGACTTGCCGCCGACGAAATACCGCCGAATGATTTTCAAAATCGTGAATTTGAATCAAAAGAAACCAAAAAACTTATCGAAGAAAAGCCGTTCGTGCCGGTGCCGACCGTGACGGAAAATTCGAGCGAACTGCTTTTGGTCGAAAACAAAACGCGAAAATTCGAATGAGCCTTGAAAACCGGCAAAATCTTCTCGCAAAACTTTACACCGACGCGGAATTTCGCCGCGCTTTTTTATCTGAACCTTTAAGAATCGGCGCGGAAAACGATTTAAGCCGCGCGGAAATCGAGGAAATCGCCGCCGTCATGCCCGAAGAACTCGAGTTTTTCGCCGAATCGCTTTTCTGGAAGCGTCTGCGCGAAGTCGAAAAGTTTTTGCCACTGACGCGCCGCGCGCTCGGCGACGATTTTACTGGCGTTTTTCGCGAATTTTCGCAAAATTTTAATCCGCAAACCGTTAAAAAACATCTCGAAGACGCACTCGAATTCTGCCGTTTTCTCCAAACTCAAAATATTTCCGAACCGGCGAAAAACGCCGCGAAATATGAGCGCGCGAAACACGAGTTTTTCGCATTTGAAAAACGCTTGGTCGTTTGCCGCCTGGATTTTGACATCGTCAAATATCAGCAAACCGGAGTTTTTGAAGCGCGGAAAAAAAAAGCCGTCTGGATAAGATTTGGTAAACGATTCAGGCATTTTTTCATCTAAGTTTTGCCTTTTAATCGATAATTTATAGAATGTAAAATATGTCATTGCTCAAAATAGTCCACTATCCCGAGCCGGTTTTACTCACGATCGGAAAGCCGGTCGGCGAAGACGAATTTAACGAAGACTTGCGCCAGTTGGTTGAAGATATGTTCGAAACGATGTACGACGCGCAGGGCGTCGGGCTCGCCGCTCCGCAGGTCGGCGTTTCGAAACGACTGTTCGTGATGGATTGCCCGACCGAAGAAAAAGAATCGAACAAAATCGCGCTCATAAATCCCGAAATCATCCTTCAGGAAGGCGAACAGGTCGGCGACGAAGGCTGTTTATCGTTTCCCGGAATTTACACGACCGTCCGCCGCGAAATCCGCACCGTCGTGCGTTACCGCGACGTTTTCGGCAAAGAACGGGAATTAGACTGCACGGATTTGTCGGCGCGCTGCGTTCTGCATGAAACCGATCACTGCGACGGCATCGTTTTTCTCGACCGCATGAGCATTCTCAAACGCGAACTCGCGAAACGCAAAATCAAAAGACTGCGAAAAACCGGCAAATGGGACTAATTTGTTTCAAGTTTCAGGTTAAAATTACACAACCTGAAACTTGAAACTTGGAACTTGGAACTTTTTTGTGTAGGATATTTTCACAAAACAAAAAAGAGTGCCTTGATCGAAATTCTGTTCGCGTGTTTCGGATAAAAACTTGCCTTGTTACCTTCCGGAAACGCGAGACGAAAAACTTCAAACAGGAGAAAATATTATGTCGGAAAAAAGGTCCGTTTTGGTTCGGTGCGCGTTTTTGAGTTGGCTGATTATGGCAGCGGTTTTTTCGGTTTCGGGGCAGTCAACGATTTTTAATATTCCTTCGACCGATGTGATGGGCGAAGATCGTTTGTATGTCGAGGGCGATTTTATCGCTCATTTCGATAAATGGGATCGCGGCGGCTTTCAAACTTTCGGCTACCGGACGGTTTACGGCGTACGGCGAAAATTAGAAGTCGGTGTCAATTTTTTCTACACGCGGAACGGCAAAACATCGCCGAAGGAATTACAGTTCAATACAAAATATAAAGTCTTTTCGAGAGAAAAGTGGGGCTTTGCCGTATCATCCGGCGCGCAAATGTTCGTTCCTCTGAATCGCTCCGCCGGACGCCGCACATTCGGCATGTTTTATTCGAACGCGAGCAAAGTTTTTAAGAAAACAAAGGAAACGCGCGTGACCGGCGGATATTACACGGTTTTCGGCGCGGAACGCGATTTCGGCACAAAAAACGGCGCGATCATCGGAATCGAACAACCGCTTGTCGGCAAACTTACTTTTACCGCCGATTGGTACACGGGCAAAAATCGCTTCGGTTATTCGAGCGCCGGTTTGAGCTATTCGTTCGCGAAAAGACAGTTTTTTCAGGTCGGCTACAACTGGGGAAATACGGGACGCGCCAACAACGCTTTTGCGGCTTTTTACGGCATTACTTACTGAATTTTTCGAAAGAATGAAAAAATCAAAACTAAAAAGGCGTCTGAGAAAAAAATTCCGGCGCGGTGAATTTCAGGAATTAGGATTTCGCCTTGATGTCAAATTTAAACCGAATTTGAGCGAGGCAGTTTTCGACAACTTTTACGACGGATTCATCGCTTTGATCGAGGAAAATAAACTGGCGTTCGGTGGTGGCGGCAGCCCTGAATCTTTCCAAGGCTTTATAACGGCTTGGGAGAAATACCGTTCACCGCTCGCTGAGCAAAGGGAAAAGATCGAAAAATGGCTCGAAAACTATCCTGAAATTTCGGAATCCGAAGTCGGAAAATTGGTCGATGCTTGGTATGATGTTAAGTAAAATATAAATTTTTAGGGAATTTAAAGATTATGCAGACACAAAAAAGTTTAGACGAATTTAGAAACGAACCGTTTGTGGATTTTAGCGTTGAAGAAAACGCGGCGGAAATGCGCGCGGCGATCGAGCAGGTGCGTTCGGAACTCGGGCGCGAATACCCGTTGATTATCAACGGCGAACGGATTTCGACGGATAAAAAGTTCGAAAGCATCAACCCGTCGGAAAAATCGCAAGTTGTCGGTATTTTTTCGGACGCCGACGCGGATGCGGAAAATCTGACCGAAAAAGCGATTGACGCGGCAACCGATGCGTTTAAGCTCTGGAGCCGGGTTTCGCCCGCCGAGCGCGCCGAGTATCTTTTCAAAGCCGCGGCGATCATCCGCGACCGCAAGCATTATTATTCGGCATGGATGATTTTCGAAACCGGCAAAACTTGGGCGGAAGCCGACGGCGACACGGCGGAAGCGATTGATTTTCTTGAATTTTACGGGCGCGAAATGCTTAATTGGGCTGGTCATCAGCCGGTCACGCCGTCGCCTTTTCAGGAAAATAATTCGTTCGAATATATTCCGCTCGGCGTCGGCGCGATCATTCCGCCGTGGAATTTTCCGCTCGCGATTATGGCGGGAATGACGATGGCGGCGGTCGTCTGCGGCAACACTACCGTTTTGAAACCTTCGCCCGACGCGCCGACCATTTGCTATAAATTTATGGAAGTTCTCGAAGAAGTCGGGCTTCCGGCGGGCGTCCTCAATTTTGTTCCGGGTTCGGGAATCGCGGTCGGTGAACATCTCGTCGCGTCGCCGAAAGTGCGTTTTATTTCGTTCACCGGCTCGAAAACCGTCGGGCTGCATATCTACGAGGAAGCCGCGAAAACTCGTCCCGGACAGAAATGGATGAAGCGCGTCGTTGCTGAAATGGGCGGCAAAGACGCGATTATCGTTTGCGACGACGCCGATCTCGATTCCGCCGCGACCGGTGTCGTGCAGGCGGCGTTCGGTTTTCAGGGACAGAAATGCTCGGCTTGCTCGCGTCTAATTGTTGATGAAAAAGTTCACGACGCGCTTTTAGAAAAAATCGTCGCGCTGACGAATCAGATCAAAGTCGGTTTGCCGACCGAAGGCGAAACGCAGATGACGGCTGTAATTAACGAAAAATCTTTTAATAACGCGGCTTCGATGATTCAAAAGGGAATTGACGAAGGCGGAAAGGTTTTGACCGGCGGAAATGCCGACAGCACGAACGGTTTTTACATCGAACCGACGATTATCGGCGACGTCAAAGAAGGCTCGACTATCGAACAACAGGAAATTTTCGCACCGGTTCTCGCGGTTATCAAAGCGAAAGATTACGATCACGCGTTGGAAATCGCGAACGGTACGGATTACGGTTTGACGGGCGCGGTTTATTCGACGACGCAGGCGAATCTCGACCGCGCGCGCCGCGATTTTCATGTCGGAAATCTTTATCTGAACCGCAAATGCACCGGCGCTTTGGTCGGCGTTCACCCGTTCGGCGGCTTTAATATGTCGGGTACGGATTCGAAAGCCGGCGGTCGCGAATATCTTTTGCAGTTTATGCAGGGCAAATCGATCGCGCAGAAAATCTAGCTAAATTTTTGTGCGGAGTTTAAGAAAATAAACGCATTTCGCGCGATGCGCTGTAAACTTTCCGGTGAATTGATTTATAGTTGCACCAGCGCGAAATGCGTTGTTTTTTGTTCGCCAGAATTGAATCAAACAATATGAGAAAAAATAATTCGATTAAAGTTTCGTTGTGTTTGCTCGCGCTTTTATCAATTGCGGCACCGGTTTTTGCCCAGCGCGGGCGAAAGCCGATCATTTTCGCGGTGCTGAACGACGGGAAAACGTTCGAGCCGATCGCTTATATCGAAAAAGGAAAACTAACCGCGCCGGTCGGCGGCGACGCCGATGCAAAGGATATAAATCTATTTAACAAAACATATTACAAGCCAAAATCGGTTTATCGCCTGATTTTCGGCGGCGCTAATGCCGGAACGGCAACGGTCGTCAGTTCGGAACCGAACTCGGATTGCGCGAAGAATTTGGCGCAAATTTCCGTGACTTCGACGAAAACAAAGTTCGGCGGTTTTGTGATGGGACTCGCGACCGATGCGGCGGCGACGAAAAAGGCGGTTTCGGGACTGCGCCGCAAGCCGACCTGGACGGAACGCACGGAAATTGACGCGCTCGTGCGAGCCGAATTTACAAACCAGAAGGTTTCGGCAGCTGTTTTGAAAACGATGAATTATCACAATCTGACCGCGCTCGACGTGAACAACGATAAAAAAGCGGAATTGGTCGGCTCATTCTGGGTCAATACGGGCGATAAGGAACGCGGTTTGTTATTTTTTATCGCCGAGAAAAATTCGAGCGGAAAATATGAGATCGGCATCAGCGAATACAAACTCATCAAACAGGAAGAAGTGATGAGCGGAGAAATCAAGGCGCTCGATACCGGCGGCTTTTATCACGAATTACTGCTCGATACGTTTGATTACGACAACGACGGCACGGGCGAAATTTTTACGTACGTTCAGGGCTTTGAAGGTGCCGGATTTTTTGCATATAAACGCGCTAACGGCAAATGGGAGAAGACTTTCGAAGGCTCGAATTACCATTGCGGATTTTAAGAAATTTTGTCGTTAAACTTAAATAACGTGAGTATTGGATAAGGCGGAACGCCGTCATCCTGACGGCACAGCGTTTGAAAAACGCTCAAACGGTTCATTTATATTCAAGATTCCTGTCAATCGCGACGTTTGACGCCGCTTTCAGCGACGTGTGCCGTCAGGATGACGGCGTTCCTTTCTTATCCAATACTGACGTTAAATA